>CAYWHA010000255.1:0-1000 GCA_964457555.1 uncultured Solibacteraceae bacterium | reverse complement strand
TATGCTGTTGGATTTTCCATTTCACACCCCTTGTGTTATATTACCACCATGAGCGAGAAAAACGGTGGAAAACCTAAAAAAAATTTGTCGATGAGCAAGGCAGCGGTTTTGAAGCGGAAATTTTCTTATACTTGCGTCACGCTGCGCTTTGCCGATCAAGAGCATTACCAGACCGTGAAGGATGCTATTGCTTCCTCGAAGATGACTATGAACTCTTGGCTGATCCACGCCACGCTTGAAACGGCCCGTGCGGAGTTGCGGCGACTGTCTGGGGTTTAGATCGGCTCTCCAGCATCTGGCTGTAGGTCCACCAGATCGTACAGATTAGCCAGCGGCACACGTCCGCCTTTCAGGCTTTCTTTCGATCTGTGCGTCACCTTCACGACTCCTTTGCGCTTCAACTCTTCCAGGCCGCGCAGAAACGTCTGCCAGCCTACTCCCACGCGCTTAGCCATGGTCTTCATCGTCACGTGCTCACAACTTCCCGATGTTGTGTTGCTGTAGTAAAGCAGCGTTGTGTAGGCGAGTATGGCCTTCCAGGTTGGGTTGTAGCGCATAAAGAAAATTTTTGGGATGAGAACGAATGGTTCTAACGGAGAGCGCTGCCGTCTGAGGCTTTTTGCTATTGAGTCTTGCTGGTTGTTTGGTTTCACTCGCCCATCTGACCCTACTTCTCACGATCCCGCAAGGGAAATCATCTCTCAATGCTCTTTATCTGTGGAAAACTTTGTGGAAAAACTCTGTTTTTTGTGGAAATCCTCTAAAAACGGTGGAAATCTTCTTTTTGTTTTCCACCGGGAAGCCGCGAGTGACTGTCTATTAGGTAGTTTGAAGGTGGGGGGGGTCCTGTCTATTAGGTAGCATAAAAGCACTATATGAAATGCAATGTTTTAATTACTCAAACCGTATCAGTAGTAGTCTGTTTTCCACAGCCCGCCTACTCTACCTCTCACTGGATCACCATATATCGATATAATCAGCCCTTCCATTAAACTAATAA
>CAYWHA010000254.1:0-1008 GCA_964457555.1 uncultured Solibacteraceae bacterium | reverse complement strand
TTGCGCTCGATGCAGAGGCGGTCGAACACGTGCTGCGGCAGCTTGCGGCGGAGGGTCGCGTGCTGGAAGGCGGATTCCGGCCGGGCGGACTTCATCGCGAGTGGTGCGATGCGGAGATTTTACGGCAGATACGGCGCAAGTCGCTGGCCCGGTTGCGCCGCGAAGTGGAACCGGTAGAACAGCACACACTGGCACGCTTCCTCACGCACTGGCAGGGATTGCTGACACCGCGACGCACGGGCAGCGCGCATCTGGATGCCCTGCTGGACGCGATTGAGAACCTGCAGGGCGCCCCGCTGCCTGCTTCGCTGCTTGAATCCTCGATTCTTCCCGCGCGCATTGCCGACTACGTGCCTGCGGGGCTGGATACCCTCGTTGCCGCGGGCGAAGTGACGTGGGCCGGAGTGGAACCAATCGGCGAGCGCGACGGCCGCATCGCGTTGTTTCTTGCCGACAAGCTGCCGCTTCTGGCGCAGAGGCGGCCACAAGCCGAACCGCTCACCGAGCGCGAGGAAAAGCTGCTTGCGGTGCTCGAGTCCACGGGCGCGAGTTTCTTTGATGCGCTGCACCAGTCGGCGGGCTCGGGCTACCCGGGCGAGACGATCGAGGCGCTCTGGAGCCTGGTGTGGCGGGGGCTCATCACCAACGACTCGCTGCACGCGCTGCGCGCGTATATTGCCCGGCCCGAGAGCGCGCGGGCACCGCGGCATTTTCAGACCGGCGTAGTCTTCCGCTCACGCCGCACCACGCCACCGACAGCGCAAGGAAGATGGTCGCTGCTGCCATTGCAGAGTGCGGGTCTGGAGACCCGCACGACAGCCGGTCAGGAGACCGGCGGTACCTTCGGCAACAGAGCGCCAACAGCGACCGAGCGCAGCCACGCACTCGCTCTGCAACTGCTTCACCGCTATGGAGTGCTGCTGCGCGAGTCAGTGGCGGCGGAAAACGTGCCCGGAGGGTTCAGCGCGGTCTACGACGTGCTGAAGGCGCTGGAGGAAAGCGGGCGCA
>CAYWHA010000253.1:0-1009 GCA_964457555.1 uncultured Solibacteraceae bacterium | reverse complement strand
GAAAGAGGTTGCGCCTGCCGGTAGCCTGCTTCCGTCGCCCAGAAGAAAGTATTCTTCAGAAAATGGCTCTTATTGCTGAGAGGCAGTGGGCCGCCGAATGCGCCGGCGTATTGATAGGTTGTGTAGTCCGGTTTAGCGATCCCATAATGATCGTTGAACCATGCATTGGCTGCGAGGGGATTCTGCCTTGTCAGGCCGAACAGCTCTCCGTGGTATGTGGTCGTGCCGGACTTCAGAGAAGTATTGAAAATGCCACCGCCCGTTCTCCCCAATTCCGAGTCATAGGTGTTGGCCTGTACCTTCACGTCGGACACAGCCTCAATCGCAGGAACAAACGTAACCCCGCCGGTCGATGTGGAGATCGGAATTCCGTCGACAACATAGCCATTGGTACCGATTGGCGCGCCTGCAACCGACTGCGAGTCAGTGCCGTTCTGATCTTCATAACGAACGAACCGTGGATCGCCCACCGGAGTCACGTTGTTATCCAGCTTGTTTACGGTGAAAGGATTGCGGCCCTGGTTGGGAAGATCCTGTATCTGTTCCTCTGTGATGACCTGCCCTTCCGATGCAGTCGCGGTGTCAATCAACGGGCCGGCGCCGCTGACTTCAACCGTTTCTCCAACCGCCCCTACTGGGAGGCTTTCGTCAACTGTCGCTGTCTGTTCAAGGTCGACCACCACTCCCTTGTGTTCGACTCTCTTGAAATCCTTGGCTGAGGTGGACACCGTATATGTTCCCGGATCGACCGCGGTAAAGAAGTAGTCACCGGCCTGATTTGTCCGAGTGGAACGAACAATCTGTGTTCCAGCATTTGTCAGAGTGATCTCGGCGCCGGAGACGATTGCCCCCGACGTATCGGTGACCCGTCCGCGCACGTTGCCATATTTCACCTGTGCTTCGAGCGTTGGCGCAATCGTTGCAGACAGGCCCAGCAGCCCAGCTACCGCGGCAGTGTACATCCTGAACTTCCAATGTCTGACCTTCATCGAATTCTCTCCGTCTTGCC
>CAYWHA010000252.1:0-1015 GCA_964457555.1 uncultured Solibacteraceae bacterium | reverse complement strand
GGCCACAGCACTCACAGCCTGCTCCACGAGCGGGTCGAGGCCGCCTGCCGGGCGGCATCCGTGGAGGCACGGTGATGGGCGCCGTCCGGGTCACCACTCACCGTTACAGCTGCCAGGTGGTGCGCGAGCAGGAGCCCGCGTACCCGACCGGAGCCGGGGTCACCACTCCGCACGACGCCGCCGCGATCGCCCAGCACGTGATCGGAGGCCAGATCAGCGAGGTGGTCCTCGCCCTCTTCCTCGACGCCCGCCATCGCGTCACCGGGTACGCCGAGATCGTGCGTGGCACGCTCAACGCGGCGCGGCTGACCCCCCGGGACATCCTCGTGCCCGCCTTGGCGGTGAACGCCGCTGCGCTGGTGGTCGCTCACTGCCATCCAAGCGGCGAGCTGAGCCCGAGCCGGGCCGACCGCCAGGTCACCGTGGTGCTCCGCCAGGCCTGTGAGCTGATCGGTGTGCCTCTGCTCGACCACCTGATCGTGACTGAGGATGCCGTCTTCTCCTTCCGGGAGAGCGAGAGATGGGGTGAGTAGCGGGACCACCACAGCTCCGAAGCAGAGCAGTCGGACGGGCCTGGCACGCGCGGGCTGATGCTCACGCCCCCAAGGAGAGCGGTGCTAAGGGGGAGGTCCCCCTGCCCCCCCTGAAAGAGCGTACCCCGGGGCGCGGAGGAACCCGTCAAGGGACGCTGCGACAGCCTGTTCACGGCAGGGCCGTGCGGCCGCCCTGGGCGGCCTGACCAACCTGTCACAGCTCACGGCCCTTGACAGAACCCCCCGGCCCAGGGTGCGGCTCCGCCGTCTTCTCAGTGATTCAGCCGATGGACGGCTGCTGAGAGCACAAGGAGCCGCAGATGGACTGCACCAGCACCCTCCCGACCGTCGTCGCACGTCTCGATGCCCAGGTCAGCACCGTGGTGAGCAAGGAGCACAGCGTCTGTTGCACGTGCGGCGCCGACATCGAGGTCGTCGTCGGCATCTCTCAGGCCTGGGGACGCCGCGAGTGGTGGCGATGC
>CAYWHA010000251.1:0-1026 GCA_964457555.1 uncultured Solibacteraceae bacterium | reverse complement strand
CAGCCCTTTCAACGTGACTTTTCCCGCGATTCTTTCAAGAGCCGAGCTGTGGACACGTGCGTCTTGTCCGGGAAGCGAGTTCGCTTGGGCACGGGTTTCTTGGTAGCGCGCGGATGCTTCTTGAATGAACCGCGTCGCGCGTGTGAAGCCCAGCGAACCAACTCTCTCGCAAAGGCTGCGGGTCGCAGTGTCTGGTAGCTGTCCCAAACCTCGGGCTCGACGGCGATGGCCATGCCTCGCATGGTGATACGGATTTCGTTGGCGATGTAGTAGCCAGACACCTCATTGGTGACCGTCTCGACACCGAAGTGAGCGCGCAAAGCGGCCTGGATAGTAGACAACACGTTGTAGGTGACGAGTGCGACGCCGAAGCCGAGCAGTGCAGCGCGCGGGTAGCCGAGAGCATCGATCTCCCCTCGGAGCATCTGCGTCAGCGACTGGAACATCGTCTCCAGGGTCCATCGCCCACGATACAGCTCGGCCACGGTCACAGCGTCCGCGACATCGGCCGACAGATTCGTGAGGATGGCCATCTCCGTGTCGCCGTCACGCGTCGGCTTGTTCAGGCGAAGGACAATGCGGCGAGCAGCCATTGTCGTTCCGTCGATCTTGGCAAGCGTGACACGCTGTTCGTACACCTCGCCCGTCTCGGTCCGTCCACGCTTGCGGAGCGTGCCAGCCGAAATGACCTGCATGTTCGCATGCTGCCGAATCACATAGAACGCATCCCGGTCAACCACTCCAGATAGCAGTAGGCAGGTGCAGAAGTTCCTGTCCGCCATCCATACCTCGCCACGGCCAACCCTGGCGAGGATCTCGGAGGTAAGGGACCGCTCCTGCGCGTGTCCGTCCTCACATGGGATCATGTGGATGGCCAACATTAACTCTGGGTCGAGCACGACCAGCGCGTGACCAGGCAGCGGCCCCGCGATACTCCCGCGCAGCACGCCAAGACGGCGCTCCGTTGCGGCAAAATGATTGCCATCGAGAATCCTCATCGGCATCCCGGCGAGCCGCGGCGGCATC
>CAYWHA010000250.1:0-1029 GCA_964457555.1 uncultured Solibacteraceae bacterium | reverse complement strand
TAGAGCATTTTAGTAAATAGTGTAGACTGTGATTGGCGAGACTCTGCGGCGAACACAGACATGGGAAAAGCCCTTGGAGATGATCTGCGCCGTAAATTGCTTTTCGCCCACGATCAAGGCGAGGGAACGCTGGAGGAACTGGCCAGTCGTTTTCTGGTGAGTGTTGGCTGGGCAAAGAAGATTTCCGCTACGCGCAACCGCACCGGTCAGGCCGAGCGAGTGCCTCACAAGCCTGGGCGCAAGCCGCACGCCGGAGTCAAGGCGCAACAAAAGGTAAGGGCTTGGTTTGTTCAGCAGCCCGATCTGACACTGGCAGAAGTGCAGCAGAAGTTACTCAGCGAGGCGGGTGTGTCGCTCAGCTTGCCTCAGATCTGGAAACTGCTCGGAAAACTGGGGCTGCGACTTAAAAAAAGTCGCTCCACGCCACCGAGCGAGATACCGAAGCCAACCGCAAACAGCGCGAGGAGTTTGTTGCCAAAATCGCGGCGATCTCACCGGAACACCTGATTTTCCTAGACGAAAGCGGAGTTACAACCTCGATGACACGGCTCTATGCGCGTAGCCTTGGAGGCGGACGCATCTGTGAAACAACGCCTGGCGGACGCTGGAAAATCATGACCATTCTGGGCGCCATGAGCCTGCGCGGAATCATTGCATCCATGACCATCGAAGAGGCCACGGATGGTGACATTTTTCTGGCCTATGTCGAGCACATCCTGTGTCCGGCGCTCACGGCCGGCGACGTCGTCGTGATGGATAACTTGAGTTCACACAGGATCAAGGGCGTGCAGCGATTGATCGAAAAAGCAGGGGCGGAAGTGCTCTATCTGCCGCCCTACTCGCCTGACCTGAACCCCATCGAGAAAGCATGGTCCAAGCTGAAACAAATCCTTCGCTCGGCCAAGGCAAGAACCAAAGAAGCACTGGAAATAGCCATCGCCGAAGCCATCCGGCGAATCACTCCAGACAACGCAAAGGCATGGTTCAATCACTGCATCGACGGTCTACAGTAATTCCTAAAATGCTCTA
>CAYWHA010000249.1:0-1071 GCA_964457555.1 uncultured Solibacteraceae bacterium | reverse complement strand
GTCAAAGTTGCACACCCGCCAAAGCTCGTCCCGCCGCGCCCCGTCACCCCGGAGCATGAGCGGAAGCTGGAAGAGTGGCTGAGGAGTCAGGGGAGATTCCCAAAATAGGCCATTCCTGCGATTCTTTGGCCCGTAGAGCGATTCCTGCCTACCCTGCCGTGATTTCCCTCAAATACACGAAATACGCCTCCTGGGCGCGAAGGTAGGCGATTTTCGCCTCCTCGCGGGCGGCGATCAGCTCGTCTAGGCGCTCTATCTGCTCCCAGCTGAGCCTGCCCTCGGCCGCTGGCTTGGGCCTGTGCGTGCCCTTGTCGCTGCGGGGCTTCTTGGCTGGCTTCTCGGCCTGTGCGCCGCCGTTCGGCTTGAGTATCTGCTGCACCCGCTGCTTACCTGCCTCCACGTCGATTTCGCTGGCCTGCTGCCGTTCCTCTTGCGGTGTCATTGGGTCCTTTCTCAGCGGCCTAAAGCCGCCCTCACTTCATCAATTGCCGTACCCGTGTGAACCATCGCGGGCGTGTATCTCAATACCTTCCAGCCCATGAGGGCGGCTTGGTTATATTTCTCTAAATCAGCCTCGTAGCCTGAACCACGATTGTGGCGCCCAGCCGTCCAAGTTCCCCCTTCAATCTCAACCGCGACCATCTTCGCCAGAAAAGCGAAGTCAAATCTCCACCCCCTCGGCTTGCAGAATTGCCATTCGCGGACATAGCTAATTCCGGCATAGCGGCAATGAAGGGCAAATTCTTCCTCGCCTGGACTGAGCGGCTTAGGAATTTTAGCCAAGGTGGTACTCCCATGCCGTCGATCCTGCCCGCGGACGGCTCACGATGTTGTGGCCGCCAAATTCCGGGCGACGTGCTTCCCTTAATCTTGCAGTGGCGTTGGAATCGCTGATGACCGTTCCGTAGCGGATGCACAGCGCGTCCACGATCTCAAATCCCGCCCACCATTCGCGTTCGCGGAGGAGCGCCAAGATGCGTTCCCGCGTGTGATTCGCGGGTGCCTTCTGCGGCTCAACGTCCAGTTGCAAACTCATCTGCGTCGCCATACTCCCCCTCTCCCGCAGCCCCG
>CAYWHA010000248.1:0-1076 GCA_964457555.1 uncultured Solibacteraceae bacterium | reverse complement strand
GTAATGCAGCGATCCCGGCGAGAGAATGTTCCCATGATGCTCAATCGTGAAGAGCCTATCTGGCGGTCTGATGGCGGAACGCTTGCTGAGAGTGGGGTCTTGGAAGTAGAGGAGCTGTTTGCCAAAGATTGGCGACTGGCCCGCGATGAAGATCAGCATTGCGCCGGGAGAGACGATGCGCTGCGCCTCGCCTTGACCTTCCTTGACTGGCCCTGGCAGCCTCATAAGTTCGTCGATTGTGATAAGCGGTCTGGAGATGTGATCGACGTTGGTCGAGACGTTGGTAGCCAACGGGCTTGAACGCGATCCGCTGTAGCTGACGGCCGCTCTCAGGATGGTCGTTGTCCCCGCCATCTTCGAGAGAGCTTCGGCGGTTTCCGTTTTGTTCGGCGCGTATGCGATCCGTATGTGGCAGTTGGAAATGATGCTCTCGTGGTTGCCGTAAGCATCCTTGATTTGCTCGATGTCCTGAGTGATGAGGTATGCCTTGATCCCATATCCGGCGATGTAGGCGAATGCCGTCTCGAAGATGGGCATCTTCCCCAAACTCGGAAACTCATCGATCAGGAGTAGCAAGCGGTGGTCTGGACGCGGTGTGAACTTTTCGTCCTTCTTGAGCACCTCTTTGATCCTAGAATTCCTGACTTCTTCGAGTTCTTCCGTCAGTCTGTTGACGGCCATCGTGAAGATCAGCCGCAACAGTGGCTTCAGTCGTTCAATGTCGCTCGGAGGCACAACCAGATAGAGGCTCACCGGATACTTGAAATGTTTGAGATCGTTGATTGTGAAATCGCTCTCCTCGATGCTTCGCTGAACGAGCGGGTCGCTATAGAGGATGAGCGTCGTCTTTGCGGTCGATAGAACGCCGGAGAATTCCTTGTCCTCCCGGTTGAGCATCTCCTGCATCTTTTCGAGAACGACAGGATGCACCAGCGTCTTCTGGCCGTCTCGAAGATGCCAGTAGCTGGTGGACTCGACGTGTGGTGTCCGCATGATCTGGGAGAAGTATTCGCGCGCGACATTGACCTGCTGTTCGTCCATTCCTTCAAGATCGAGCGGCATTGTCAGATCGGACA
>CAYWHA010000247.1:0-1091 GCA_964457555.1 uncultured Solibacteraceae bacterium | reverse complement strand
GCATCTAATGTGATATGCCATTCGCAGCTGAGGCGATCACATTAACAGGGGACGAGCGGGCCGAATTGGAGCAAATGACCCAGTCGCGCACGCTGCCGGCCGGCGATGTTTTTCGAGCGCGCTTGGTCCTCATGTTGGCCGACGGTCTGCCGTATCGGACCATTCAAGAACGACTGGACACCACCGCGCCGACCATCTCGCGCTGGAGGGAGCGATTTGAGAGTCAACGCGTGGCCGGGTTGCTTGAGATTCGACACCCGGGCCAAAAGCCGTCGGTGATTACGCCCGCTTTGCAGGCGAAGGTGCTGGAGGCGAGCCGCCGTAAGCCAAACGATGGCTCCACGCACTGGTCGTGCCGCAAGATGGCCCAGCATCTAAAGGTCAGCAAGGACACCGTGCACCGCATCTGGCACAAAGCCGGCCTAAAGCCGCACCGTTTGGAGCGGTACATGGCGAGCGATGACCCCGATTTCGAGCGGAAAGCAGCCGACATCATCGGCCTATATCTGGACCCGCCCCAGCATGCCGCCGTGTTCTGCGTGGATGAGAAGTCCGCCATCCAAGCGCTGGACCGACTGGATCCTGTGCTGCCCATGTCGCCGGGTCGGATCGAACGCCATGGGTTCGAATACTATCGCCACGGAACCCTGTCTCTTTACGCCGCGCTCGATGTCCGAACGGGAAAGGTCCAAGGCAAGACGGCCGCACGGCATACCAGCGAGGAGTTCGTCGAGTTCCTTGGTCAGGTAGTGGGTGCATGCCCGCCGCGACAAGAGATCCACGTCATCCTCGACAACCTCTCGGCGCACAAGACCACCAGGGTTCAGGACTTCCTGGGCCAGCACCCGAACGTGCAACTCCACTTCACGCCGACCTACTCTTCATGGCTGAATCAGGTTGAGATCTGGTTTGGCCGGATTGAGCGCGAGGTTATCGCCCGCGGAGTGTTCACTTCCGTTCGTGACTTGGCGCGCAAGCTGATGCGCTACATCCGCGCTTATTCAAAGACGGCACGCCCGTTCAATTGGAAATACGCCGATGCCCGTCGTCGGGTGCGGCCATGCTAACGAATTCACCGCGACAGGCCACTA
>CAYWHA010000246.1:0-1099 GCA_964457555.1 uncultured Solibacteraceae bacterium | reverse complement strand
AGTGGGGAAGCAGCGCAGTGGAAGCCGCCGGACGCCTCAAAGCTTTCACTATCGTCCATGCGGCTTTGCAGCAGGCACCAAACCGTGTAACCACCGAGGAAGAGGCCGTGGAAGCGCACAAGCGGCTGCGAGAGTATTGCGTGAGTCGCGCCCTCGATATGGCGCGGTACCCCAAGGAGTCAACATCACGCCTCGCCAACATGAGCCACCTTTATGAGACGGCGGGGTGGGCGGAACTCGCGCTGCTGTTTTCAGGACAGATGTTTTAGCACCGCCCCCAGGGGTAGAAATGAGGAGCAAGATGGCACGAAAAGCAGCAACCAACCTTGAAAGAGCAACCACCCCACGCGGGGAGGATTTCCTCGCCAATCCAAAACTGAAGGCGGCTCTTGAATCTCTAGCCGTCCTGACACGAGAGACTTTACCTAATGACGCCGATTTTTCTTTTGGCGCGATCCGCGACGGTGCTGCAATGCTGGCGGCAACAGAGTTTGAGGCATGGCAGGAAAAAGATCGAAAGCGCACCGAGGCCGAGATTCGCAAACTTCAGGCGCGGCTAGACCAAAATAGGTAACCCCCACCGGCTCAGGAGGCCGGAGACAATGAAGAAGAATCCCGAAGCGATGCTGCTCACTACCACACTGCGTAAGCTCCGCGATGCTCACGCCTGTACATCGCGCTATACATTCCTGCGCGAAGCGTTAGGAGCGAAGTACGGTGACACGAAGCCGATCAATCTACTCCGCATCTTGGAGACAAATGGACTGAGCGATGCGCTGTGGGTAATGCAGGCAACCGTCCAGAACTGCGATACCGTGGCTCGTCTTATGGCGGCAGATTTCGCTGCACGAGTCCTCCCGATATGGAGAAAAAAGTATCCGAAGGATGATCGACCGGCGAAAGCAATCAAGGCGGCGAGAGACTTCGCGCATGGCAAGATTACCCGTGAAAAATTGGCTGCTGCGCGGGATGCTGCGCGGACTGCTGCGTGGGCTGCGGGGGATGCTGCGTGGGATGCGTGGGCTGCTGCGGGGGCTGCGGGGCGGGATGCTGCGGATGCTGAAAATAAACGTCAAGCAGCCATCTTCGTTAGCTACCT
>CAYWHA010000245.1:0-1110 GCA_964457555.1 uncultured Solibacteraceae bacterium | reverse complement strand
GCATCCGTATCCGGAGCCGGAAGAGCCTTGCGGTCCTGCTTGCCATTCGGCGTCAGAGGCAGCGCCTCCAGGCGCACGTAGGCCGCCGGAACCATGTACTCCGGAAGCACGGCCGACAGGTGTGAACGCAACTCCTCCGCGCCGGCAGAGACTCGCCCAGCCTCGCCAGGCTCTTCTTCATCGGATTCAGATTCGGTGTAGTAAGCCACCAGACGCTTGTCGCCCGGCGTATCCTCGCGGGCGATCACCACCGCCTCGCGCACTGCCGCGTGTTCCATCAGACGAGACTCGATCTCGCCAAGCTCGATGCGGAAGCCGCGAATCTTCACCTGGAAGTCGTTGCGGCCAAGGAATTCGATGTTGCCGTCCGGCAACCAGCGGCCCAGATCTCCGGTCTTGTACATCCGCGCGCCAGCCTCATCCGTAAACGGGTCGGAAACAAACCGCTCCGCCGTCAGTTCCGGACGGTTCAGATAACCACGCGCAACGCCAGCCCCGCCAATGTGCAACTCGCCGGATACACCAACTGGTACTGGCTGGCCGTGTGCGTCTAGTATGTACGTTTTTAGATCGGGAATATGGCAGCCGATCGGACTGCCTCCGCGTCTTTCGGTATCGGCCAGTTCCAGCGGCCAGTAAGTCACATGTACAGTCGTTTCGGTAATGCCGTACATGTTGACAAGTTGTGTTCTCTGTTTTTGATTCAGCTTGTACCATGGCTGAAGCATGGCTACTTCAAGAGCCTCCCCACCGAAAACCACATACCGCAATCGATGGGTTTTTCCGCTTTCTGCTTGCGCCGCGATTAGCTGCCGGAAGGCGCTGGGAGTCTGGTTGAGGACAGTCACCTTCTCTTGGCAGATTAACTTGTAAAAATCGTCCGGAGACCGCGCTATGTTTTTGGGAACGGCAATTAAACGGCCACCATAAAGTAGTGCCCCAAAAATCTCCCACACGGAAAAGTCAAAGGCGTAGGAGTGAAAGAGGGTCCAGACATCATTTGCTTCGAAGTGAAACCATGCGTCGGTGGCAGTGAACAGACGCGCGATATTTGCATGCTGAACCATAACGCCCTTGGGCATGCCGGTCGATCCGGAGGTATAGATGACA
>CAYWHA010000244.1:0-1121 GCA_964457555.1 uncultured Solibacteraceae bacterium | reverse complement strand
GCGCCGGTGATTCCGCAACAGGTGCGATACGCCGGCAAGCTGCCCACCCGATCCGGCGATACCGTGGAAGCGGTTTTTAATATCTATGCGGCTCAGGAGGGCGGCGACCCGCTGTGGACCGAGACGCAGCAGGTGACGGTCGACGCGGATGGCGACTATACGGTTCTGCTGGGCAGCATGAGTCCCTCCGGCTTGCCGCAATCGTTATTTGCCGGAGGCGCAGCGCGCTGGCTGGGGGTCTCAGTGGAGCGTGCGCCGGAGCTGGCGCGCGTGCCGCTTTCCAGCGTGCCCTACGCCATGAAGTCGGCCGACGCCCAGGCGCTGGCCGGACATCCGGCCGGGGATTTCGTGACCCAGGGACAATTGTCGGAGCAGTTCTCCCAGTTTGCCCAGTCGGAGTCCGAACGGGTTCCGGCCCCGGCGATCCAGCCGCTGACCTCGGGCACCATCACCGGCTCGGGCACCGCGGGCGCCATTCCCGAATTTACCGGGGCCAACACCATCGGCAATTCGGAGATGACGCAGGTGGGAACCGATATCGGCATCAATGAGGCCACGCCGGCCGCCACGCTGGACGTGAACGGAACGGGTCAGTTTCGTGGAACACTGACCTTGCCCGCGGTGGGCACGGCCACCACTTCGCTCCCACAGCGGTCGCAGGAGTTGCAATTGGATGCGAGCGCATGGTCGACGACCGCGGCTGCGGCCATCTCCCCGATCTTTTCAATGTATGTGGCTGGTGTCGGCAATGACTCGCCCCAGGCTGCCGGCACACTCGAGTTCGGCTACCAGGTTGGAACCGCCAGCCCATCGACTATTATGTCGGTTACCTCCAACGGCTCGTTCGTCACCTACGGCTCGCTGACGTCCAAGGTGCTTGGTTCGGCGACCGCATCGGCAGCGTTGGACTCGCCTGTCATGTCGCTGGGGGCCAGCGTTTACAAGAGCTCAACTTCAACCGCGGAGCCGCAAACCTTCCAGTGGGAGGTGATTCCCACCGGCAACAACACGGCCACCCCGTCGGCCAATCTCGCGTTGCTCTATGGCGCGAATACAGCCACTCCCACCCCGACCGGCTTCTCCATCTCGCCCACCGGCACCATCAACTGGGCCTCCGGTCA
>CAYWHA010000243.1:0-1132 GCA_964457555.1 uncultured Solibacteraceae bacterium | reverse complement strand
CCGCCGCCAAAGCCCCTCTCCGCAGCCGTCGCAGCGCGGTCGCGCCCTTCTCCAGAGCGTTCTTCCTCTCGCCCTCGCGGCTCTTGGCGAAGTAGCGCAGCAGTTTCTCCTGGTTATGGAGCTTGCCGGCTACAATCCAGCGGCAGAGCTCGGCGCCGCGCTCATTCTGATAGGCGGCGAACTGCGCGCGGCGCGTCTCCACCGTCGCCGTCAGCATCGGCGACGTGATCAGCGCGAACGGTTTGCCTGCGGAGGTCAGGCAGGCGATCCGGATGCCCCGTTCGCATAGCTCCTGGATTAGGTCCGACGAGAAGCTGACCCCACGCGACGCCACGATGATCTCCTGCAGCCGCATCATGGGGACCTGCGCGACCACCGATTTCCCCTGCCGGACCACCACCCGCTCGCTCTTCTTTCCGATGAACAGCCCGAACCCCGAGACGAACAACTGCGACCCGTTCTCCGTGGCGAGCAGGACGACGGACCCGTCGTCCGGGAGCACAGCGTCATCGACCGGCGGCAGCGCCAATTCAAGCTGTTCGGGCGTGACATCGACGCCGCCCGTGATCCAGTTGTACTGGGCCGCGGAAGCGGGGGGCTTGCGGAAGACATCTTCGTGAACGTTGAACGGGGCTGTAGCCATTTGCTTCTCACCGTTCTCCAAGTTGTTTGCGGTTCTGAGCCGGATCGCTCTCTCTTCTCCGATAGACCTTGCCGCTACGTGTCCCCGTAAAGCTCCCTGGGATGACGAAAGGCACGAGTTCGGTGTTCGGCCCGCCCGACATCCGCCAGTGGCTTGACGATGCATCCCCGAAATCGCCGGAGACGAACCGGGAAAGCGTCACCACGGTCACCGGTTCCCCGCTCTGGTTACGGATATGCCCCTCTCCGAGCGGCTCATACAAAACCTCCGTAGGCTCCGCCACCTGTTCAACATCTCCCACCAGCGAGCACAAGGAATCGTGGGTTCCGAGGTGATCTCGGTTTCGCAGCGCGTCCACAACGGATGCAGGATGCGGCTCTGGAACCCCAACATAAACCGCCAGCGGACCTTGCAGTAGGCCGTACTCGCGGGTGCCCTGATTGATCTCTGTAAACCCAATGTTGGGCTTCTTGCCCTTCCCCTTGTCTT
>CAYWHA010000242.1:0-1141 GCA_964457555.1 uncultured Solibacteraceae bacterium | reverse complement strand
CTAGTGTAGTGTTACAGTAATAACTATACAATAGGACGAATTGTGCTATGCTGCCTGCATGTGGAAACCGACAGCGCCTTTGGCCATGAGCGATGAGCAGCAACGAACCTTGAATGCGTGGGTGGGAGCAGGAACGACCGCTCAAAGAATCGTGCTCCGCTCCCAGATCTGCCTGCTTGCCAGCCAAGGCCACTCCAACAACTCAATCGCTCGCCAGCTTCGCGTAACCCGGCCCACCGTGTTGCTTTGGCGTCGTCGGTTTGCAGAGCGGGGACCAGTTGGTTTGTCCGAGGATGCTCCTCACGGTCAGAGCAGCCGGCACACCAAGGGGGAACTGGTAAAGGCCATTGTAGAAGCCACCTTGCACACGACTCCTCCAGAGGCCACTCACTGGAGCACGCGCACCATGGCAGAGAAATTCGGGGTGAGTAATGCGACCATTTCGAGGATTTGGGATGCCCATGGTTTGCAACCTCATCGGGTGGAAGCCTTCAAGTTATCCAAGGACAAGCGGTTTGTGGAGAAGTTGACCGATGTGGTCGGCCTCTATCTCAATCCCCCGGACAAGGCCTTAATCCTGTGCGTGGACGAGAAATCGCAGATCCAGGCATTGGATCGAACTCAACCGGGACTGCCGATGAAAAAAGGGCGTTGTGGGACCATGACGCATGACTATCAACGAAATGGAACGACCTGCTTATTCGCCGCGCTCAACGTGCTGGAGGGCACGGTTATTGGAAGTTGCTACCCTCGGCATCGGAATGTGGAGTTTTTGAAATTCCTGCGCCAAATCGATCGGGAGACTCCGGCGGGGCTGGATTTGCACCTGGTCTTGGATAATTACGGAACCCACAATCACGATAATGTCCACCATTGGTTAGAGAAACACCCTCGGTTCCATTTGCACTTCACGCCCACCAGTTCTTCCTGGCTCAATCTGGTGGAACGCTGGTTTGGCGAAATTACGCGCAAACGCATTCGCCGCGGGGTGTTCAAGAGCGTGCCGGATCTCGTTGAAGCGATTGAGAAGTTCATCGCGAGCAACAATCAGAATCCGAAGCCTTTCGTCTGGACCAAGAAAGTTGACCAGATCCTAGAAAAGATCAGCCGTTGTAAAGCCGTTACTGTAACACCACACTAG
>CAYWHA010000241.1:0-1154 GCA_964457555.1 uncultured Solibacteraceae bacterium | reverse complement strand
CGCAGCGAGGCGCGCATCAACCAGATGGAGATCGAAATCGACGATTTCGCGGTCCGCCTGCTGGCGCGGCACCAGCCCATGGCGAAGGACCTGCGCTTCCTGACGGCCGCAATCAAGATCAATAACGACCTGGAGCGCATGGGGGACCTGGCGGTCAATATTGTGGAGCGCGCCCTTTCGCTGATCCGGCAACCCCCTGTCAAGCCGCTGATCGACATTCCGCAGATGAGCAAGCTGGTGGATTCGATGGTGCGCAACTGTCTGGACGCCTTCGTGAAGCGGGACGGGCAGATGGCCAGGGGCGTGTTGCTGTCAGACGACGCCGTGGACGATCTGCGCGACGCCATCTATGAGGAATTGGTTGGATTCATGAAGAGGGACCCGACCACGATCTCCCGTTCGCTGGACCTGATCTTCGTGGCTCGCAACCTGGAGCGCATCGCCGACCACGCCACCAACATTGCGGAGGACGTGCTGTTCCTGGCGCAGGGAATCGACGTACGGCACCACGCGGAATCGCGGTAGAAGGCCGGAACTGTACGATAGATCCCAAAGGAATAGTATTGTTAGTACTGCGCGAAGTTGAAATATGCGCCATGATTGATTCGCGCGGCAGGATATCCGGAGGGAATGCCGAGCCTCTCTTGCGAGAGCGCCTCCCAAGTTAACCCACTCGCCCCGGACGCAGGGGCGCGGCTCTCCGCGCGCCCCTGCCGTCTGTACCGTTCGAGGAAGGGATCTGTTTGCGCGATTCGTGATATCGGATACCGCTTCGAGCCGGGAGCGCCTGTCAACTCATTTAGCGATGTAACCCAAACCGGTCTCGGTTGGGTCAAATGAAAATGTAACCCAAGGGTGCGTGTCGCACCCCAACAGCGTGTATGTCCGGGCCCAACCAGCGGGAGGGACACGGCGCTCTCAATGACTCCCATTCTTAGGAAGGTTTTGCGGGTTGCAGGGGCGCAGCCCCCGCAGGGTACGGGGCAGAGGCCCGTGGCGGGGCGTAGCCCCGCCTGCGCCGCTGGAGGTTTCATGCGACGGCCGCCATGGGATTGCGCCTCTTGCTGATGCGCAGCGCCGGTCCCCGGTACGACGGCTTGCCGGATCGTGGGCAGAAAGAAGTTCTTGTATAGTCGTAGCTCAACGTAAATCTC
>CAYWHA010000240.1:0-1172 GCA_964457555.1 uncultured Solibacteraceae bacterium | reverse complement strand
AGGAAAAGACTGCCGATGAACTCCTGGATCACTATCAACTGGCTGCCGGTCCCGCGCTGACCAACCTGGGCGTGCTTTGCCTTGGGCAGCGGAACGACCGTGCCCGCCTGGGTACGGCTCCGGTCGTGCAGGCCATCAAGTACGACGATAGGGGGGCCAAGGTCAACAAATGGGTGTGGGATGACTTCGATCTCTCCCCCATGGAACTGGTGGACCGCATCTGGCTGGACGTGCCCGAATTCAGGGAAACCTATGAACTTCCGGACGGCTTGCAGCGGAGCCAGGTATCGATGTTCGACGAAGAGGTCATCCGTGAACTCCTCGTGAACGCATTGGTACACCGGCCATATACCCAACGCGGGGATATCTTCCTGAACTTCCATCCAGACCGGTTGGAGGTCGTGAATCCGGGGCTCTTGCCCCTGGGGGTTACGCCGTCCAACATTCTCCACCAGACGGTACGCAGGAACGAGTATCTGGCCCGGGTCTTCCACGACCTGAATTTCATGGAGCGGGAAGGCAGCGGCTTCGACAAGATTTTCGAAGTGCTTCTTGCCCACGGGCGTTCGCTGCCCCTGCTCGTGGAAGGGCCGGACAGTGTCCACGTCACCATCCAGCGCAGGATCATCAAGCCGGAACTGATCGGGCTCATGGCCAAGGCCAACGAGTCCTTCAAGCTGACCCAGCGCGAGAGGATCTGCCTCGGTATCCTGGCTCTTGGCGACGGCCTGACCGCAGTTGGACTCGCCGCCCAGTTGGAGCTTCCGGGCGTGGACGCCCTGAAATCGTGGCTCGGCCGGCTTCTCGAAGTTGGATTGGTGAAGGCCCAAGGGCGAACCAAGGGCACCCGTTACTACGTCCCCCCCGAGGTCCTGGGCCAGCTCCGGTTCGAAGCCTCCACCACCCTTGCCCGGATCGAACCCCATCGCCTCAGGGAACTGCTTCTGGAGGATTTGCGCCGCTATCCAGGTTCTGCCATTGGTGCCAGCCACGCCCGGATCGGAAGAGAGATTCCCCTTTCCCAGGTGAAGCGGAAGCTGGAGCAGATGGAAGCCGAAGGGGCCATCCGGCATGAGGGCGATTTTCGCTGGCGGAGGTATTGGGCGGTGGAGTAGTTCTATCGCACAACCCGGGGCCTATCCTTGCTGGTGATCGATAGCTGTTTGATAGAA
>CAYWHA010000239.1:0-1175 GCA_964457555.1 uncultured Solibacteraceae bacterium | reverse complement strand
AGCGAACGACCGGCGACTGGCAGGTCGATGAGGGAAGGACCAGTTGGCTGAGGGGTATTCTACTTTTGTCATGTTGACGGCAAGTAGGCCGAAATAGCCATTGGTGCTTCCATTGGAGCCCGTTAAATAGCGTGGTCCTGGACTTTGTGCTCGAGTCAGTGGTGACGGCGGTTATTTTTCCTGTGGCTGCCGATCCCGTTTGGGAGAGTGCGTGTTTTTGCATCGTCCGGGCCGTTTGACATGACGCCTGGAGGTTGTGTTGGCCAAGCATAGGGAGAAAAAGAAGGCGCATGGGCTAGTGGCGGCACCGGTGATGGAGCCGAACGCGGCCGGGGTGGACATTGGAGCAAGTGAGATTTACATCGCCGTGCCCCCGGATCGGGATATGCAACCAGTGCGGCGGTTCGCGGCATTTACCGAGGACTTGAAAGCGGCTGCGGACTGGCTTGAGCACTGCCGAATCGAGACGGTGGCCATGGAGTCGACTGGGGTGTACTGGATTCCGCTTTTCCAGATTCTGGAAGCGCGTGGGATGAAGGTGTGCCTGGTCAACGCCCGGCACGTGAAGAACGTGCCGGGGCGCAAAACGGACGTGAGCGATTGTCAGTGGCTGCAGTATTTGCACGCGGTGGGGCTGTTGCGGGCCAGTTTTCGGCCGTCGGGGCAGGTGTGCGCGGTGCGGTCGCTGATGCGCCACCGGGAGAGTCTGGTGGGGATGGCGGCGGTGCATCTGCAGCATATGCAGAAGGCGCTGGATCAGATGAACCTGCAACTGCACCATGTCATCAGCGACCTGAGCGGGACCACCGGGATGGCGATTCTGGATGCGATTCTGGGCGGAGAGCGCAATCCACTGAAGCTGGCCCAGCTGCGCGACCCGCGCATCAAGGCCAGCCCAGAGACGATCGCCAAGTCGCTGGTCGGGGACTACCGTCGGGAACATCTGTTTACGCTTCGCCAGTCGGTGACCGCGTATCGCAGCTACCGGCAACTGCTGGCCTGCTGCGATGCGGAGATCGAGCAGATGCTGGGCGAATTCTCCGACGGCGCCGGGCCGGACACACCTGTGCTGGCTGATCCCAAAGACCGGCACAGGCCGCGGCGCAACGAGATGAAGTTTGACCTGCGCGGTCATCTGTATCGCATCTTCGGGGTGGATCTGACCGAAGTCCCCG
>CAYWHA010000238.1:0-1180 GCA_964457555.1 uncultured Solibacteraceae bacterium | reverse complement strand
TGATGATTACCCCCCGCTGCGGTGAGGTGTGGGAAACCCGCAGGGTTTTCCAAGGAGCTGTGGGAAACGCGAGAGCGTTTTCCATGGCTCCGGCGGCTCTCCGCAGCCGTTGGGTCGGAGCCTGAACTCAGGCCGGCTTTTGTCTCAAAGTCGTTGACACGTTCCGAACTGTCGGCCCAAGATCATGGCTTCGGCCTCGGCCATGGCAGCCTGGGCCTCTAAGTTCGGCGTCTTGGTCCTGGGTTTGGGCTTCGTCATGGCGCCTCCTGGTCGTCCTGTCGTTGACCAGTCTCGAATGCCTTCAGCCGCTCGAAGGCCCGAGCCATAGCGGGGCTGAGGGGCGGCGGGTTTAGGAGGCTCTCGGCAAAGAACGCCAGGTCCTCGGGTGTTAGCTTGATCTCGGGGCTCATTGGCGCGAACTCTGTCGGTTCCAATGCAACTTTCTCAATGAGATCAAAATCTACATGCCGAGGTTGGTGACCGGCCCGAAGGATCTCAGGGTGAATGGCGTCTGGTGCAATATCCAGGTCCCCAGGCCAAGTGACCACGCCCCTTTCCAGGAAAGCCCGCGCGAATAGGGCAGGATCCCGGAGGCCCGCAAAGACACCGGCACCAGGGCCTTGCACAGGGGCCGATAGGTCCACCACGCCCTCTGTGCCATCCAGGAAGCGGGCCCAAAGGCGGTAGCCGTCTAGGACTGCGAGGGCCGCAAGACGCCATGGGGATGTCGGGGTCAGTCCAGTGGGGCAATCTTGAGGGGTAGCGGGGGGCAAGAGTTCGAACTCCATCGGCTCCGTTGCGCCCTTTTTGATGAGGTCAAAATCCATTTGGCGGGGTTGGGCCTTGACTGCGTTTCGTCGCTCCCAGTCTGTGATCAGCGCAGCCAGGCTCTCATATTCGTCGCCTTCCGGGATCCCAGGCTTGGCGGAGCCATGGGTCTGGCCCAAGCGGGCCATCGCTTGGCGGTATTCCTGGTCTTTCTGGAGCGGTTTCATGGCAGGGGCCTTTCAATCAATCCACACGCTTCCCTAGCTCAAGTGGGCCTTGGATTCATGCTGCCTCTTCGAATGCGCCACGGGTTGACGCTTTCAGTGGAATTTTTTATGAGGGCTAAATCGGTAGCGAATCCCGTTACTCATGGCCATGTGCCGAGCCCATACCAATTCCAGCACCTGCCCTA
>CAYWHA010000237.1:0-1210 GCA_964457555.1 uncultured Solibacteraceae bacterium | reverse complement strand
CGTTTCCGGCCAATGGGACACCTTTCTCCGTTTCAGGTATGGCGGCTCGTTTGGAATCGCGGACCCACTTTTTGGCATTGACCTGGGCTTCTACGTGTTCCGCCTTCCATTCTACGAATTGATTCAGGGAAGCATCACTGTGCTGACAATGTCTGCGCTTGCGATTCTCACCCTCTGTTCGGTATTCGGGCTCCGCCAGGCGAAGTCGAGCGGGAAGATCACCGTACCCGGCGTAGTCCGGCGTCACTTTATGGTGCTTCTATTCATCCTCGTGGCAAACTTCGGCTGGGGCTTCATTCTGGACCACTACGACCTTGTCTATTCAACGCTCGGCGTAGTTCACGGAGCCGGCTATGCCGCGGCGCACATCACGAGAGCCGCATTCTGGGTAATGACCGGTGCCTCGGCGCTCGCGTGTGTACTACTGGCCATTGGGTTCTTCCGAGCACGTACCAAGCTCGTTGTTACATGCGCTGTGGTGTACGCCGCTCTTTATATAGTGGCAGTGTTGGCGCTTCCCGGTCTTTTTGAGACCTTTATGGTGAAGCCCAACGAACTGAGTCTCGAAACGCCCTTTCTGGATCATTACATCGAATTCACGCGCAAGGCCTACAAGCTGGACGGCATTCAGGAGACCGCTTATCCAGCTCTCTCCGATCTGACCCCGGATGTGATCGCGAGAAATCAGGATACGGTCCAGAACATTCGTCTCTGGGATTCACGGCCCCTGCTTCAGACCTATCAGCAGACACAGGCGATTCGCCTTTACTACCAGTTCTATAACGTGGATGTCGATCGGTACCGTCTGCCGGATGGCTACCATCAAGTGATGCTTGCCTCCAGGGAACTGGCGTCGCAACTCCCTTCAGAGGCTCAGACTTGGGTCAACGAAACTCTTCAATTCACCCATGGAGAGGGGCTGGTGATGAACTCTGTCTCGAACACGACAGGTGGAGGTCTCCCGCAATATCTTGTTGACAACGTTCCTGCAGAATCGCAATACGGACTGAACATAACTCAGCCCGCCATTTACTTCGGAGAGGTCGCACCTGGGTACAAGATCGTCTCAACCGGGATAAAAGAGTTCGACTATCCGAAGGGCAATGAAAACGTCTATGCGAGCTACCAGGGGAAGGGCGGAATTCCGCTCGACAACATTTGGAAAAGGCTCCTGTTTGCGTGGACTCAGAAGGACATCAATGTTCTGCTG
>CAYWHA010000236.1:0-1219 GCA_964457555.1 uncultured Solibacteraceae bacterium | reverse complement strand
CGTCTGTTTGAATGTATAAGGGCGCGGATGAAAAAGGGTCCTCCTGAAGGGTACAATGCCGAGACCGGCTCTGAACAGCCGGCTCAGAAACCTCAAACAGGAGAACCCAATGAACGTCAACCACTATATCGGATTCGATGTCCACAAGAAAAGCGTCAGCTACTGCGTCAAAGGGGCCGACGGGCTGATTTTCGAAGAAGGCCGGCTGCGAGCGACGCACCAGGCGCTGCGGCAGTGGGCCCAGAAGCGTCCGGAGCCGTGGCGTGGAGCGATGGAAGCGACGCTGTTCAGCGGTTGGATCTACGACGCCTTGAAACCGTTTGCGGCCGAATTGCAGGTCGGACACCCGGCGCTGATGAAAGCCATCGGGGCATCCAAGAAGAAGAACGACAAGCTGGACGCGCGGAAGATCGCGGACCTGGTGCGCTGCAATCTGCTTCCGGCCTGTTACGTGGCGCCGGTGGAGATCCGCGAGCTGCGGCGGATGCTGCGCTATCGCAACCTGGTGGTGGCGCAGGCGGTGCGCATGAAGAACAAGATGAGCGGACTGCTGATGGAGGCGGGTGCGGAGTACAACAAGCAGCGGCTTCACGGGAAGAAATACTTCACGGAATTGCTGGAGACCGTGGAAGAAGTGCCGGAATCGGTGAAGGATCTGCTGCGGTTGAGCCGGGGTTCGCTGGAGATGTTCGAGACGATCCAGATGCAGTTGCTGGCCAGGCTGCGAAAAGATCAGCGACTGACGCAGCGAGTGACCCTGCTGAAGAGTATTCCTGGCGTGGGGGAGGTGACGGCGCTGACGTGGATTCTGGAGGTGGGCGACGCGCAGCGGTTCTCGTCGATCGCGCAGGCCGTGAGCTATTGCGGGCTGACTTCGGCGCTGGTTTCTTCGGCCGACAAGCAGCAGCGGGGACCGATCTCGAAACAGCGCAACGCGCATCTGCAGACGGTGCTGATCGAGGCGGCGAAGCTGGCGCCGCGGTGGAATCCGCAACTGGCGGAGCTGCACGCGCGGGAATTGAAGCGCGGAAATCGCAACCGGGCTACCTTGGCGGTGGCGCGGAAACTGGTGGCTTACTTGTTGGCGGTGGAGAAATCCGGCCGGCCGTTCCAGGTTCCGAGTTCCTCGGCGGAGGAAACGGAGGTCGAGAAGGCGGCCTAAGAAAACGCTCTGAGCTCACCAGCGGGAAAGGTTGTTTTCCCACCAGAGCCGCCCGTC
>CAYWHA010000235.1:0-1228 GCA_964457555.1 uncultured Solibacteraceae bacterium | reverse complement strand
GAAGGGGTTTTCGAGGGGCTGCAGTGTTTTTTCCTCCAAGTCGATATAACCCAGATCATACTCCATGAAGCTGACCAGCCAGATGCCGGGTTCGACTTCCTTGACGCCGACGGTCTGGCCGGCCAAAGAGGTGCTGAGGTTGATTTTCTTGCGATAGAGGCACAGGCGGCCACAGCTGGTGACGGTGACGGTGCGGTCATGGAAGGGATAGCTGGGCTCCGGGATGCCCTGGTAGGGCTTGGCGGAAGGCTTATAGAGGTCGGCGGGGCGCTTCATGGCGAGGGCTTCATGCGGGCGCTCATAGTTAAATTCCTCGATGAAGCGATCGAATTTGGCCTGCTGCTGAAACAGGTTGGCTCCGGCCGGACGGGTGGCCTCCTTCTTTAGGGTGAGGTGCATGCGTTCATGGCGGCCGTTCTGCTGCGGATGGCCGGGCTTGATGCGCTCGATGGTGATCCCCAGGCGTAACCACCAGACGGAGAGCTTGGAGAGGTTGAACAGACCGTTGGGAGAAGCGAAGGGCACCCCATTGTCGGAGCGGATGGCCCGCGGCAAGCCACGTTCTTTGAAAAGGCGTTCAAAGGCGGTGAAGGCGAACCTTTCGGCGTTGGACTCCATAGCCTCACAGAGCAACAGATAGCGTGAGGCGTAATCGGTGACGGTCAGCGGGTAGCAGTAGCGCTTGTTTCCCAGCAGGAACTCGCCTTTGTAGTCGGTACACCACAGTTGGTTGGGCTGGAGCGCCTCGGAAAGCGGCGTGCCCTCGGTCCGGGTGCGACGGCGAAGCGCTGGGGTGACCAGCCCCTGGCGATCCAGCACGGCGTGGATGGTGCTACAGGCAGGGACTTTCACGCCATGGGGCAAGCTACGCAAAAGGCGTTCACGGATCTTCCGCGCGCCCCAATGCGGCTTCTCCTTGCGGGCCGCGACAATCGAGGCGGTCACCTGGTCTGGCAGTTGATTCGCGTAGCGGACGGGCCGGCGTGTACGATCGCTCAGCCCTTCCAGGCCACATGTCTCATGCCGTTGGAAGATCTTGTAGCCCGTCTTCCGGGAAATACCGAACTCGCGACACAGAGAAGCCATACCCTCTCCGTCCTTGAGCCGGATCACGAAGCGCATTCGTTCGTCCATAACAGAACTTTCCTTCCATGGCATCCCCACTCCGCCCCCTCTGCGGGAGAAAAAGTGTAACCCATGTGTCCGGAACGTTTTGTTACCTATGTGT
>CAYWHA010000234.1:0-1232 GCA_964457555.1 uncultured Solibacteraceae bacterium | reverse complement strand
CAACTTACGCACTCGCCGCGCTGATATTTCTCGGCGTGATGATGTTGATTCTGTTTTGAGGAGCAAGCGATGGACCCATTCTGGATCGAAGCAATCGAAGGCTGGCGTGAAAATCTGCGCGACGATGAGCGCCAGCTACAGGACGCCAAAGATTACATCAAGTGGTGGGAAAATCGCGTCCAGCAAACCCGCGAGCACTTGGCTGAATTGGAAGCCGAATATCCAGCAGCAGCGAAGGCCGCGCAGACCTGCGAGCAGGTTGGGGAGGCGAAGTGATGACCCACGACGCCTTGAATTACCCGTCTGGAACAACTTCGGACATGATCGACAACGCTTGGGGCACGCAGATGCCGATCTTCGAGGAAGAGGGCGAGCGGTGCATACATAATTGCCCATTGACTAGCGATTGTCCTGAGTGCTCTAAGGAGTGCGGCGATGTCTGAGGAATTGAATGGCCTGTATCCCGGCATGGACTTCGCTTCGTATGCGGCAGTGGACGCGCTCAATGGTTCGTCGCTGATGGCGCTCAGACGTTCGCCGATGCGCTACCGTCATGAGCGCGACAACCCAACTCCGCCTACGCCGGCCATGATTCTGGGAACAGCTACGCATCGGCTGATCCTCGAGCCTGACCGCGTGGGCGACTTCGCGGTGTGGGGAACGCTACCAGAGGAGAAGGTGCGAAACGGCAAGGTGTGGAAGAACTTCAAAGCTCTGAACGCGGGTGCGCTCATCGTCACGAAAGCGGAGCGAGATGCGATGGTGGGCATGGCCGTGGGTGCGCGCAAGAATGTGCCCATCATGAAGTACGCCAATGCCAAGGGAGACACGGAAGTTTCGATGTTCTGGCGCGATGCGAATGGGCGCAGATGGAAAGGCCGCGTGGACAAGATCCTCAAAGGGCATGTGATCGCGGACCTCAAGACCACGCGCGACTGTCATCCGCGCAAGTTTGGTTCGCAAGCCTTCTCTCTCGGCTACCACATCAAAATGGCGATTTACTGGGATGGTTACAGGACCATCACCGGGGAGGCTCCGACTGAACGGCTGCTCGCAATCGACTCCAAGGAGCCGCATGAGTCCGTGGTCTATCGCGTGACCAAGGACGTGATCATGCAGGGGCTGGAAGAGCGCGACGAGTTGGTTCGGCTCCTGGACGAGTGCGAGAAAACGAACAACTGGCCTCCCGCGTATGAGGACGAGACGGATTTGCTCATTCCCGCGTGGGCAGT
>CAYWHA010000233.1:0-1254 GCA_964457555.1 uncultured Solibacteraceae bacterium | reverse complement strand
GGGTGATTGTGTGAGCTAAAGGCACAACGCACCATGAACACTGAAAACCAAGTCCAACACAAATACAAACGATACGACGAAAGCTTCAAACGCTCCGCCGTGGAGATGCTGCTCCAAGGCGGCAAGAGCGTTGAGACCATCGCCACCGAACTGGGCATCAGCACGCAAAGCCTCAAGCAGTGGAAAAAGAAGCTGGCGGCGCTGCCGGCCACCGGTTTGGGGCAACGCTCGCTGGGCCAGCTCGAAGAGGAGAACCGCCGCCTCAAGCGGGAGCTGCAACACGTCTCGCGCCAGCGTGACATTCTAAAAAAAACGCTGGGCATCCTGTCAGCCGACGGGAGCGTTTTGAGCGCATGAAGGCCATGAACGACCATTATTCCATCAGCGAGCTGTGCGAAGCCTTTGACGTTTCGCGCAGCGGCTACCACGCCTGGATCGGGCGCGAGCCTTGCGCCCGCGTCCAGGCGGACATGCAACTTCTGCCGCTGATCGCGGCGGCGCACACCGAAGGCCGCCGCGAATACGGCAGCCCGCGCGTGATGCGCTGGCTGCAACAACGCGGGCATCGCTGCGGGCGGCGACGCATTGGCCGCCTGATGCGGCAAATGGGCTTGTCGCAGCGGCAGCGGCGGCGCTTCAGGCCGATGAGCTTGACCAACAGCAACCATGACCTGCCCATCGCGCCCAATCTGCTGTCGCATCGCAGGCCGACGTTGCAGCCCAACGCCGTCTGGGTGGCGGACATTACCTATGTGCCGACGGACGAAGGCTGGCTCTATGTTGCCGGGGTTTTGGACCGTTGCACGCGCCGCTGCGTCGGCTGGGCTTTCGACACGACGCTGGCCACCACGCTGCCGCTGGCCGCGTTGGAGATGGCCTTGACCCAACGAAAGCCGCCGGCGGGATTGGTGCATCATTCCGACCGGGGCGTCCAATACGCCAGCGCCGCTTATCGGCAACGCCTGGCCCAGGCCGGAGTCGTTCCCAGCATGAGCCGGCGCGGCAACTGCTACGACAACGCCATGATGGAAAGCTTCTGGAGCACCCTCAAACGCGGCTTGATTCATCAGCAGACGTTCGCCACGCGCGCCGCCGCGCGCGCGGCGATCTTTGAATGGATTGAAGTCTTTTATAACCGGGTGCGGTTCCACAGCGCCCTCGGCGGTCAATCCCCTGTGGACTTTGAAACTCAACTCAACTAAAACATGGCTCATGTGTCACCCCAACACTGTCCACCATTTCGAGGCAAGGCCA
>CAYWHA010000232.1:0-1257 GCA_964457555.1 uncultured Solibacteraceae bacterium | reverse complement strand
TATTTCACCTACTCGGTGGTGCTGAAGATGGGCGTGCCGTGGCAGGCCGCGCTGGGCGCCGTGTTCCTCTCGGGCGTGGCGTTTTTCGCGCTCACGCTGTTGGGTGTGCGCCAACTGATCGTCTCATCGATCCCCTCCGAGTTGCATGCGGCCGTGGCTGCCGGGGTGGGGCTGTTCATCGCGCTGGTGGGGTTCCGGAATTCGGGCATCGTGGTGGCGGACCGCGTCAACCTGGTCGCTCTCGGCAACCTGCGCGACAAGAGTACGGCGCTCGCCATCCTCGGCCTGATTCTGATCACGGCGCTGCTGGCCTGGCGGGTGCGCGCGGCCATGCTCGTCGGCATTCTGGCGACCACCGCCATCGGCCTTGCCACCGGCGTCGCAAAATGGACTCCGCGGCCTTATAGCCTGGGCCAACTCTCCGCGACGGCGGGCAAACTCGACATCGCCGCGGCGCTCCGCCTGGGCTTCCTCGAAATCGTCTTCGTGTTCCTGTTCATCGACCTGTTCGACAACGTCGGCACCCTGCTGGCAGTAGGTAAGAAGGCCAACCTGTTCGACCAGTCGCACCGCATTCCGCGTGTGAACCGGATTCTGCTTTCGGACGCGTCCGCGACCGTCATCGGATCGCTCACCGGCACCTCCACGGTAGTAAGCTACATCGAGAGCGCCGCTGGAGTGGCGGCCGGCGGGCGCACGGGCGTGACCGCCATCGTTACCGGGCTGCTCTTCCTGGTTGCGTTGTTCGTGGCTCCGGCGGTAGGCGCAATCCCCGCGGCGGCCACGGCGCCAGCCCTGATTGTGGTCGGCAGCCTGATGATCGGCGCGGCCGGGGAGATCGCGTGGAGCGATCCCGAGGTGGCTGTGCCCGCCTTCCTCACCATGCTGACCATACCCTTGACGTTCAGCATTGCCAACGGTCTTGCGTTCGGCTTCGTATCCTTCACTTTGGTCAAGATTCTGCGCGGCAAGTTCCGCGAGGTGAGCTGGTTCGTTTACGCGTTGACCGCCCTGTTCATCCTGCGGTTCGCATACCTCGCGCGGACTTGACTTTTCCGAGCCCGAAAATCCGATATACTGTTTCTAATCCCCTGAGCGGAACGCCTGGGGGACCAGTATACTCCGAAGGACGCGTGATTGGCCGATGAGCTTAAGTCAACTGGCAAAATCCATAAACGAATCGCCCACCCTGAAGCTGAACGAAACCGCCGCTTTGCTCAAGGATAAAGGCGAACCCGTGATCCACCTGGGCGGGGG
>CAYWHA010000231.1:0-1283 GCA_964457555.1 uncultured Solibacteraceae bacterium | reverse complement strand
GTTTCAGTCCCCTTCGCGAGGGGGACACCTCCGTGGGTTACGAGCATCATGGTGTCGGTGCTTCTGTTGACTCCAGTTTCAGTCCCCTTCGCGAGGGGGACACCTCCGTGGGGGTACTGCGTGAAGGCTCCTGGTGAAACCATCTCAGTTTCAGTCCCCTTCGCGAGGGGGACACCTCCGTGGGGGGGGCAAAGCGGACAGCGGGCGATTCTGTTCCTGGTTTCAGTCCCCTTCGCGAGGGGGACACCTCCGTGGGTGCTCCATCTGCTGGGAATCCCCGCCAATCCGCGAGGTCTTGTTTACCACACGTCGGCACAGTAGTTTGCGAACTCGCACTCCACACAGCGCCCGCGGACCTCGGTCGGTTCGGGGCAAAGCTGCACATCGCCCGTCCGCCGGATATCCACCACCGCCGTCTTCACTGCCTGCCGCAACTCCTCCGTCACCGGCTCCACAAAAATGCGGTTGTCCGGTATCCGGTACAAAAATGCCCGCCGCGCCGGCAGCCCAAACGCAGCCTCCGCAAGCAACGAGTACCCTGCCAACTGAACGCGGTGGTTCCGCCCCGGCTCGCCCGACGTAAGCTTGAAATCCACCACCGCGATCTCATCCTTCGCCTCCAGCAGCAAGTCTATCTTACCCGCCAGCCCCAGATCCTTGTTGTCCAGCCAAAGACCGAAACGCCGGCGCGCGCTGTCGAGGTCGTACTCCCGCAGCGTTCGCCGCGTCTCCAGACTCTCGATCAAGTCCTGGGCCGCCAGCCCCTCTTTCATCTTGTACGTCGGCCGCGGCGGCGCGGGCATCACTCGATGGTAGTACACCACCCTCGGACAGTACGCCCACTGCTTGAGGTCCGTGACCGGGATGAGATCCATCTCAATCCTCCGCCGCAAGTACCCGTAGTCTCGGCTTCTCCCGGTCCGCCTCCGCCTTCAATTCATCGGCATCGCGCCGGTACTGGTCCAGCACCCACATGTCCTTCAAGTCCTGCTCGCAGACCGGAATGATCCGCACCCGCCCGTTCTCGGCGCCAAGCTCGTTTTGCACGTGCAGCGCCAGCTCCTGCCGCCGATTCCGGTTCAGCTTTCCGAAGAAGGCGCTGAACTGTATCCGCTCCAGACCGTAGTTTAGGCAAACGTCCGCAACCCGCGTGCGCAGCCGATCGTTTTCGATGTCGTAGATCAGCACAAGCGATACTTCCGGACTCCCCTTGCCGAGAGGCAGGGGCTTCAACACGCCGGTGTAGCGGTTCTTATGCGCCATGCTTCACCACTTGAAGGAGA
>CAYWHA010000230.1:0-1319 GCA_964457555.1 uncultured Solibacteraceae bacterium | reverse complement strand
CATAGGCGTTAAAATAAGGATTGCCATTCTTAGATCCGGAGTATAGTCTGGATGTATGCAGCCATTGCCCCTTCACGAGGAGGAGTGGGAGTATGTGCGGACCTTGCTGCCCTCCGACCTGGAAGAATCCGCTCACAAGACAAACGCACTCCTGCGCTGTCGAAACGTTCCCGATGCCGCGGCGCTGATGCGCCTGGCTCTGGCCTACGCTGTGTCCGATCTGTCTTTGAAGGATGTGGCGGCTTGGGCGAGCGCACTGGAGGTGGCGCAGATTACGGGCCCTGGCTTATTTTATCGTTTGCGAGAAGCTGAGGGTTGGCTGGAGCAAGTGCTGGGACAGGTGCTTGGAGATCACGTTCCACAAGCGGTGGGTGGATGGCCGGTCCGCGTGGTGGACGCCACCGTGATCAACGGCCCTGGCAAGAAGCCTGTTCAGTGGCGAGCACATGTCCAGATTGATCCGGCCACGGGAGGATTCCGCGCCGTGGAACTGACGGATGATTCCGGCGGCGAGAAATTGGGCCGGCATCATTTCCGCGCGGGAGAGGTGGTGTTGGGAGATCGGGCCTATGCGACCGCGCGAGGAGTCCACGCCGTGCGACAGGCCGAAGCCCACGTGATCGCGCGCTTTAATCCAGGGAATCTGCGCACCTGTGATGCGCAGCGTCAGCGCATCCTATTGGTTGAAAAAGAGGGCGAAGTGCCGACCGTGGGGGTAGTAGAATATGGCATCACAATACCGGTACCCCCAAAAGCAACCAAAAGCCACAAGACTTGGAATTCGGCCGGGGCCGTTGCTTGGCTCCCGGCTCGCGCCATCGCGGCGCGCACGCGCGCCGGAGAAGTGATTTGGATCCTCACCACCCTCGAAGCTTTTCAATTACCAGCGATCGCCGTCATGGGTCTGTACCGGTTGCGTTGGCAAATCGAACTGCTGTTCAAGAGACTAAAATCGCTGCTCCATCTCGATACGCTTCCATCGCGCGAAGGCCCCACAGCTAAGAGTTGGATGTTAGCGAGACTCATCGCCGCCGGCTTGGCGCAGCGCTTGGTGCAGCCTTCCGGTCCACTTTCCCCCTGGGGCTACGAATTGCGATTCAAGAACCAAGAATCCGCGCACGCATAGCCCCTGGTCTCGCTTCCGAATGACGCTGTGGGCGATGCGTGCAGCGATTCTCGGAAAGGGTCCGTGGCTGCTAATCCGAAATGAAAATAACCTCGATCGTTTGCGCAACTCGCCGCGCAAGCGTCGACTCGTCACCCACGATCTCAACGCTCAGTTGACTCTATTTAAGTAGAGACTTATTTTAACGCCTATG
>CAYWHA010000229.1:0-1327 GCA_964457555.1 uncultured Solibacteraceae bacterium | reverse complement strand
GTGCGGCTGCGCGATTTCATCGACCGGCTGAGCGTGGAATCGGCGCGGCGCGAGGCCATCCTGACGAGCATGGTGGAAGGCGTGCTGGCGGTGGACAACGAGATGCGGGTGATGTTCTGCAACCCGGCGTTCGCGCGCGCGGTGAATGCTCCGGCGCCGGTGCCGGAACGTCTGCCGGTGCTCGAACTGGTGCGCGACCCGATGTTTCTGGACATCCTCAGCCGCGCCGTGGTGACGGGCAAGTCGGTGGTGGAGCGGATGCAGGTGGCGGACGCGGGCGGGCGGGCGTACGCCATCCACGCCGCGCCGCTGACGAATACGGCCAAGCGCGGAGCCATTGCGGTGCTGCACGACGTGACCGACCTGGAGCGGTTGGAGCGGGTGCGCCGGGACTTCGTGGCCAACGTTTCGCACGAGCTGAGGACGCCGCTGACGGCCATCTCCGGGTACGCGGAAACGCTGCTGGACGGCGCCCTGGAGGATCCGGAGAACAACCGCAAGTTCGTCGAAATCATCCGCGCGCATTCGATTCGGCTGAACAATATCGCGTCGGACCTGCTGACCCTTTCGGAGCTGGAATCGGGGCGTCCGGACTTGCCCCCCGAGCGCGTCCCCTTGCGAGCCGCGATGGAAGCGGCGGCGCGCGTGGTGGAATCGGAAGCGCGCGTGCGCGGCGTCGCGATCCGCTGGGGCGCGGTGGACGGCGCGCGAATCATGGGCCACCGGATCAGGCTGGAGCAGGCTATCGTGAACCTGCTCGATAACGCGGTCAAATTCAACCGGCCTGGAGGGGAAGTCCGCATCGAGGCAGCTTCCCTCGGTGACGGGCGGGCGCGGCTGACCATCGCGGATACCGGCATCGGCATTCCTTTTGAGGACCAGCCGCGCATCTTCGAGCGGTTCTATCGCGTGGACAAGGCGCGATCGCGCGCGGTGGGCGGCACCGGCCTGGGTCTCTCGATCGTGCGGCACGTGATTGAGCGGATGGGCGGTTCCGTGGGTTTGGAAAGCCAATTGGGCAAAGGCTCCAAGTTCACCATCACTCTGCCCGAAGCGGGGGAAGAGCCGCCGGCCGTCAGCTAAGAGCGAGGCCGGTGGCTGAAAGCTGGTAGGCTGTTTCTAGAACGGAGTCCGCGGTTGCGCCATTTTCTCGAAGAACTTGAAGATCTCCAGAAAAAACTGCTCGAGATGGGCGGGGTTGTGGAGTTCGCCATCCGGCAGTCGGTCCATGCGCTGGTGGACCGGGACGAAGCCGCGGCCCAGGATGTGCTGCGCAGCGAGGCGCGCATCAACCAGATGGAGATCGAAATCGACGATTTCGCGGTCC
>CAYWHA010000228.1:0-1341 GCA_964457555.1 uncultured Solibacteraceae bacterium | reverse complement strand
TCGGCTATGGCGTTTGGGCCCCCACGGGAGATTCCTCGACCGGGCCGGGGGAGAATCCCACCCGGGCCGGTCTGGGTTACTGGACGCACATGTTCACCGCCGGCGCAACCTGGTATCCCGATGCCGCGAAGAAGTGGTCGGTTTCCGCCTTAAGCCGCTATGAGATCAACATGGAGCATGACGACTACACGGTCGGGCAGGCCTATACCCTCGAATGGGGCCTGGGCCGTACAATCCTCCAGAACATCGACGCGGGCCTGGCCGGCTATTACCAGCAGAAAGTGACCAGCGACACCGGCGGGCCTCCCCGCGACCGTGTCGCGGGCATCGGGCCTGAAATCAGCACGTCCTGGCCGAAATACGCCCTGGGAGTGTCCCTCCGCTATGCTTACGAGTTCATGGCTGAGGGTGGCACGGCCACGCCAGCCGATGGCCGATTGGAGGGACATACGGCAACTCTGACGGTCACCAAGCGTTTCTAGCAAACACGGAGGGCGCCCGTGCGCGGACGAATGGAAACACACCTGCTGAAAACTGAATGGCGAAAGTGTTGAACTATGGATGACATCACGAAAGAATTCCTCGTTGAGAGCTACGAGAATCTCGACCGGATGGAGCGGGATTTGGTCACACTGGAAAAGGACCCCCACTCCAAGGAAACCCTGGGCAGCATCTTTCGCACCATCCACACCCTTAAAGGCAGCAGCGGCTTCCTCGCCTTTGCCCAAATGGAGGCCGTCGCTCATGTGGGCGAAAACCTCCTCAGCAAGCTGCGCGACGGAGCGCTCACCGTCAACCCCGAGATCACCAGCGCCCTGCTGGCCACTGTGGACGCCGTCCGCTTCATGCTCGGCCAGATCGAGAAAACCGGCCAGCCCGGCGAAAAGGACTTCTCCGACCTGGTCAACCTGCTCGCGCGATTGAACGAAGCCAAAAACCCGGCTCCAGAGGCCCCGCCTGTGACCGCCGCGGCGCCCGCCCCTGCCCCGGTCATCGCCCCGTCCACCATTGAGGCCCCAGTCTCGCCGCCGCCGGCGCCGGACCCTGCGCCCGCCCCCGCCGAGCCATCCGAGGCGCGCAACTCGGCCGTCTCGGACAGCACCATCCGCGTGGACGTCGGCCTGCTCGACAAGCTCATGAACCTGGTCGGCGAACTCGTGCTGGCGCGCAACCAAGTCCTCCAGTTCACCACCCAGTCCGCCGACTCCACCTTCCTGGCCACCTCACAGCGGCTCAATCTCATCACCACCGAGCTCCAGGAGAACGTCATGAAAACCCGCATGCAGCCCATCGGCAACGTGTGGAGCAAACTGCCGCGCGTGGTGCGCGACCTGGCGGCAA
>CAYWHA010000227.1:0-1350 GCA_964457555.1 uncultured Solibacteraceae bacterium | reverse complement strand
AGAACGAAAGTGTTCCTGGAACATGCTGGGCATGCAGGAAGAGAGCACGTGCATGGTTAAGAAGAAACTGCTGACACTCGCCGGTGTTGTGGGGATTCTGGCTTGCGGGGCTTGCTTTTTGCCGCCGTTGCCACAGCATAAGCCAGCGCCTCCACCGATTCCCAATAGGCTCTTTGGGGTTCAGACCATCCGAGTCGAAGTAACAAATGCCTCTCTATCGCATCATCTGGATCCCGACATCTTAGCGCTGAAGGTTGCGGAATCGATCAACGCTCAATCCTGGAAGATGAAGGTCAACGCTCAGGCCGGGAAGGAAGCGCGAGGCGAGGATGCGCTCCTCGTAATCACAGTTTTGAGTGAGACCTTGGAGGCGGAGCCAGCGATGACCGTGAACAGGACGTTCCTTATCACGGATACTGCGACGCTGACGAGGACCGATGGCGCGCTGGCGTGGCAGGAGGTCGATGCTGGGAGTCGGATTAGGCTCAACGTTGATGAAGATAGTGAGGGCGATCTCTGGAAGATACCCGGCTTGATGGATCGCGTGGAAAGGGCCCTGAGCGACAGGTTGGTTTTTCGCATATTCTATTGGCGTTGATCGAGATTTTGACTTCGACCGCACCACGAGCTTATTGATTGAGAGAAACCGAGTGCGCGGCAACACAGAAGGATTCGAATGACTGATAAGCTCCGGCCCTATCTTTTCTATGACGTTGCAATCTCAATCTGCTCGACCTGTTACAGGCGGGTGGACGCAAAGATCGTCTTTGAAGACGGCAAAGTCTGGATGCTGAAGCGATGCCCGGAGCACGGGCACGAGCGCGTGCTGGTGGCCGACGATGTGGACTACTATAGGCGGGCGCGCGAAGTATTTATCAAGACGCCGGAGCAGCCGATGGTCTATAACACGCCGGTGAAGTATGGATGTCCCTACGACTGCGGGCTCTGTCCAGACCACGAGCAGCATAGCTGCCTGGCGCTGGTGGAGATCTGCGATGCTTGCAATCTGACCTGCCCAATTTGCTACGCGGGCAGTGGGCAGCACAGGAGCGAGTTCCGTTCGCTTGGGCAAATAGAGGCAATGCTGGATTGCGTGGTGCGCAACGAAAAGCAGCCGGACGTGGTGCAGATCTCCGGCGGAGAACCGACGCTGCATCCGGATTTTTTCCGCGTGCTGGAGATGTGCAAGGAGCGGCCCATCCGCCACCTGATGGTGAATACCAACGGGATCAGAATTGCGCAGGACGAGGAGTTTGCCAAGCGCCTCGCCGGGTTCATGCCGGAGTTCGAGATCTATCTGCAATTCGACTCGCTCCAGCGCGAGACGGTGATGCGGTTGCGCGGCGCGGA
>CAYWHA010000226.1:0-1353 GCA_964457555.1 uncultured Solibacteraceae bacterium | reverse complement strand
AAATCAAATTGGTGCGCAGCCCGATCTGCACTCCGGAAAAGCACAAGCGGATCGTGAAGGGACTGGGCTTGCGCAAGCTCAATCAGGTGGTGGTGCGGCCCGACAGCCCGGTATTCCGCGGCATGGTGAAGAAGGTCCCGCATCTGCTCGAAGTGGTGGAATGAAGTCAGGGGCCAGGGGCCGGGGGCCGGGGGCCGGAAGAACCGGGCGCCCGGCGCGGACCGGCCCGAGTGAGATATGGGAGAGATGATTTTTGGGTTGGAAGCTGGCGGTGTGGGTTTGGGTTTTTTTCCCCGGCCCCAGGCCCCAGGCCCCCGGCCCCAGGAGTTGCGACATGAATCTTAGCGGACTTAAACCACCGGTGGGCCAGATGAAGGCCCGCAAGCGCATCGGGCGGGGCATGGGATCGGGCCACGGCAAGACCTCCACGCGCGGCTCGAAAGGCCAGCGCGCTGGAACGGGTTTCGGACAGAAGCGCGGTTTTGAGGGCGGCCAGATGCCGCTGCACCGCCGCTTGCCCAAGCGCGGCTTCACCAACATTTTCAAGCGCGAATGGAGCATCGTCAACCTCGGCCGCCTGGAGAAGTTGGAAGGCGACGCATTCAGCCTCGACCGTCTGTTGGAACTTGGCGTGGTCAAGAAGCCCGGCCAGGGGCTCAAGATCCTTGGGTCCGGCGAATTAACCCGAAAAATCACCGTAGAGGCCCACCAGTTTTCGAAATCGGCTGTCGAGAAGATTCAAAAGGCCGGAGGAACCGTCCAGGTGATCGGCGCGGCCGCGGAGTGATCTCCGGGAATCGAAAGGAACCATGAGGTTATTTGAAGCATTCGCGAATATCTTCCGCGTTCCGGATCTCCGCAAGAGGCTCATGTTCACCCTGGGGCTCTTGGCGGTGTATCGCCTGGGCGGGCACATTCCGTCGCCCGGAATCGACATCAATAAGTGGTCGGAACTCTTTAACTCGCAGGCCGGTTCGATATTCGGTTTCTTCGATATGTTCGCCGGCGGCAACATCCGGCGATTCACGATTTTCGCCCTCGGCATTATGCCGTACATCACGGCTTCCATCATTCTCCAGTTGCTTACCGTGGTGGTGCCCACCCTCGAAAAGCTGCAAAAAGAGGGCGAACTCGGGCGGCGCAAGATCACGCAGTGGACCCGCTACCTGACCATCATCCTCTCGGTTCTGCAGTCTTTCGGCATTTCGCAAGGACTCATGTCGGTGCAGGGCGTGGTCATCAACCCGGGGTTCGGCTTTTCGATGCTGACGGTCCTCTCCCTGACCACCGGCACGGCGTTCATTATGTGGCTGGGAGAGCAGATCAGCGAACGCGGCGTGGGCAACGGCATGT
>CAYWHA010000225.1:0-1357 GCA_964457555.1 uncultured Solibacteraceae bacterium | reverse complement strand
TGCCGGAATCGATGGGGATTGGCTTTGGCGACGCCGGTCGTCTGACGATGATGACGGAAAAGGGAACGGAGGCCCGCGGCGGTCATGCGTGTTCCACGTGCGCGGCCCTTCAGGCAAACAAACAGTGCCGCGCCACATTGGGGTGGACGTTCCAGACGCAGGTAATGATCGAGTAACTGAACCGCTTCGGGAGCCAGTGGCAGGAGCCGGACTTTGTTGCCTTTGCCGCGCACGCGGATCTGCGCTTCCGACAGGATGAGATCTTCCTGGTCGAGTGCCAGCACTTCGCAGGAGCGAAGTCCTTGCAATAACATCAGGCCGACGATAGCCAGGTCGCGGCAGGTGCGGAAGTTGCTCCAGAAGCGAGATACTTCGTCCACGGACAAGGGCGTCACCACTCGTTTGGGAACTTTCACGCGCAACCGCGTCAGGGCCGGACGCGAGCGGCCATAGCCGAGTGCCGATTGTCGCCAGTAGAACTGCTGAAAGCCCGGCGCCGTCGGCGGCACGACGCTGGGGAACTGGCAGCGCAAAGCGCGTTCGGCAACCCAGACGCGGGTGTTGATGGTGCTGGCCGCCGGCCGGGGTTGTTGGCTGGCCTGATCATGCATGTAGTCCAACAGGGAGGAAGCGGTGAGTGCCTGCTCGCTTACTTCATCGGTGGAATGGCGATCGGCCCACCAACGCACAAACTGCATCAGGGCGAAAGCATAACCACGCAGGGTGTGCCAAGCCAGGCCGCGGACGCAGCACTGATCCAGAAAGCGATTGATCCAACCAACCTCGCGGCCGGCGGGCTGAGCGACCACCCGAAACGGGCTCTGTGCGTTGCCGAGATCGACCCGGTAGATCAACTGGTAAGTCATGAGCGTGCCCTATCGAGCAGTGCCTGAAACTGCGGTGCATCGCCGCCTCCGCGGACGAAGAAGCTATTGGGGTCGTGACCCTCGGGCAGTGAGACCAAGCGAGCAGTGATGCCTTGTTCGCAGAGACGCCGAGATAGGCACTGCGCTGCCTGTTGGCCGCTGTCGTTGCCGTCGGTATCAAAAGCCAGATAGACGGTTCGGGGAGCGTCGCAGAGTTGCCGAAACTGGCGCGCGTTGAGGTGGGTTCCCAGCGAGCAGGTAACGTTGTGGAAACTCGCCTGCCACAGGACGGCATAGTCGAATAGACCCTCGACCAGGATCACCTCTGGACATTGTCGGACTTGCTCCCACGAGTACAAGCCTCCTTTGGCGCCCGGTAAGAAACGATGCGGCGGTGCCGCGGCAGACAGGCTGCGGCCATAAAGGTTGCCATCGAGTGGGAACACGACACGATGCGTATAGGCGTCGTATCCGGAGGCGGTCACCAGACC
>CAYWHA010000224.1:0-1386 GCA_964457555.1 uncultured Solibacteraceae bacterium | reverse complement strand
GTTGCAAGGCCTGCCACCAAATCACAACCGCAAACTGAAAGGAACAATTATGCCACTTGAGTTTCGTCGTCAGCGGGATGGTCGCCTCCGCGATATTTGGTTCGGGGCTTTCGAGATTAACGGGAAGCGTTACGGGATTAACCTAGGCGTGAAAATCGCCGGCACCCCGCCCGCCTCGCTCTCCCTCAGAGACAAAGGCGACACCGAATATGAGGTGTCGCGCACGGCGGCGCTGGCAAAGCTGGAGCACTTCATCGAGGATGCCCGCAAAAAAAATCACACCGAACATTTGGTGGAAAAACTTTATGAGATCAAGACGGGCGAATCCATCAAGTCGGTGAAACTCGGCTCGCTGGCTGATGAATGGGCGAAGATCGCGCGGCGGCGGGAACCGAATGCACGCTACGCGGCACAGTGTCAGTCCACGCTGAACCGGTTCGCGGCGTTCGTGCGTCAGGAGAATCCCAAGGTGCTGGAGATTGCGCAGATCACGCGGACGATGGCGCGAGCCTTCATGGACGCGGAAGCCAAGCGCGGCGTCACGGGCAAGACCTGGAATGACACGCTCAAGTTGCTGCGGGCGACATTCCGGTATCTGCTGCCGGCGGGTGGCATCAACCCGTTTGCCGACACGCCGACCCGCGAGACGGAAACGGTGTTCCGCGAGCCGTTCACGCCGGAAGAATTGGGCGCAATCAATGAGGCGGCAAAGGCGGATGAATTCATCCGGCCAATCATCGTCGTGGGAATATGCACGGCAATGCGTCGCGGAGATTGTTGTCTGCTGGAATGGAAGGACGTGGACCTCGGCAAACGATTCATCACGGTGAAAACATCCAAGACCGGCCAGACGGTGAGCATCCCGATTTTCCCGATGCTGCAAGACGAATTGAAAGCCCAAGCCAAAAAGGTCGGGGCGAAACGCGACGGCTATGTTTTCCCGGAGCAAGCGCGGATGTATCTGGAAAACCCCGACGGGATCACCTGGCGGGTCAAAAAGGTTCTGGCGGTCGGGCTGGGTGAGGCGGTGGCCAATGGCGACGACTCGAAGGCGCTGCCGGAAGTTTCAACTGACGAGGCGCGGAAGCGCGGTGAAGCCTTTATCGCCAAGCTGCCGGAAGGCGAGAAACGGTCACGCATGGCGTCGGTGTTCAAGCTCTACATGGACGGGGGCAACATCGCGGCGGTGATGGCCGGCGCGAACGTGAGCAAGGGCAGCGTTTCGGGCTACCTCAACGAAATCGAATCGGCGATTGGCTGCCGGATTGTGCGCGGCTCCAGCCACGCGAACAAAGGCGATAGCATCAAGGACGGCATGAAGGATGCCGGTCTGTATCGGGAGCGGAAACACGGCTTGCGGCGGGCGAGCGTGCGGGATTTCCACAG
>CAYWHA010000223.1:0-1414 GCA_964457555.1 uncultured Solibacteraceae bacterium | reverse complement strand
GGGGGCAAAAAGACCGCCAAGCCGCAGGCTTGGTCGGGTTCATGATACCTTCTCCGCTGCCTGGGTGGAGGATAGTGCGCCGGAGGGATCCGACACGAGCGCCGTCCCAGGGGCCTGCACCGCAGGAGCAAGGGGGCCGCGTGCGGTCCTCTTGCTGACTGCGGGTAGGCCCCAAGGCGGTAAATCCCGGGGGTCCGGGGGCAGAGCCCCCGACTTGGAAAGCCGGGCAAACTCCCTGGGCGTATAGAAGCCGAGGCTGGAATGCGGGTGGCACTCGTTGTATTTCTTGCTGAAGGCTTTGATGATGACGGCGGCCTCCCGCACGCCGTGGAAAGTTTCCTGGTTGAGGCACTCGTCCCGGAACCTGGCGTTGAAGCTCTCGGCCTTGCCGTTCTGCCAGGGCTTGCCGGGGTCGATGAGGTGGGTGTCGATGCCCAGATCTTCGAGCCAAAGTTTCAGGTCGATGGAGATGAACTCTGATCCGTTGTCGCTGCGCATGAACTTGGGCACGCCGCGCTCTAGAAATACCCGGGCCAGCGCGCCCCGAACCTGAAGGGACGTGAAGGTGTGCCCAACCTCGATGGCCAGCGATTCCCGGGTGAACTCGTCCTCCAGGGTCAGGAACTTCAAGGAGACACCGTTGAACGACCAGTCGAAGACGAAGTCGTAGGTCCAGACATGGTTGATGAACTCGGCCTTTCGCGGAAGGGTGTCCCCGGTCCTGATTTTCTTCCGCTTTGGCCGTCGAGAAACCTGAAGGCCGAACTTCTGCCAGATACGGTTCACGGCTTTGATGTTGATGACCACGCCGCTGCGCCTGAGCAGGGCCCAGACGCGGTTCTGGCCATAGCGAGGGTGTTCGGCGCTCAGGGCCTTGATCAGGTCAGCCTGGTGGTCCTGAGGCTTGGGCCGGGCCTGGTAGCGCTGCCCCGTCCGGGTGATCCCCAGCAGGACAGCGATCCGGCGTTCTGTAATCCCGTAGGCCTTCAAGAGCCTTACCCCCTCGCGTTTCTGAGGGGCGCTCACCATTTTTTTGCGAGCAGCTCCTTCATGGCGTCAATCTCGACGTCCCGCTGCCCCAGGAGCCGCAGGAGGCGGGCGTTGTCCTTCTCCAGCTGCTTGAGCTTCCGGACGTCCTGGACGGTGTTCCCGGAGAACTTGTTCCGCCACCGGTAGAAGGTCTGCTCAGAGATGCCGGCCTTTTTGCAAATCTCGGCGATGGTGTTTTCGCCGCGTTCCGCCTCGCGCAGGAGGGCGACGATCTGCTCGTCGGTGAGCTTGGGCTTGCGCATTCAGGGTTCTCCTCGTTCAGGATGAGCCCTAACTATTCAATTGGTACTCAGATTTGGGGGAAGGCCAGATGGGCGACGGCGACGGCAGGTGAAAGGGCGGGGCAGGCAGAGCCTGCGCCAGC
>CAYWHA010000222.1:0-1416 GCA_964457555.1 uncultured Solibacteraceae bacterium | reverse complement strand
AGTCAAGTCCTAATTGTTCTGTAGAATCCCATTCCTGAGGGTAGTTGTTTTTTGTTTCTGTTGGTTGAGAGGGGCCAGCTTGCGGAGGGCGTAGCCCGGAGCAAGCTGGCCCCTCTCAGGCGGCTTCGGCGATGGGCTCAGCTATGGCCTCTGGCTCCTCCTCCATGCGCAGATAGACTCTGCCCATCCACTCCTGATTGGTCTCCATCAGCAGCGCCGAGATCAGCCGCAGTAGCGACTGCTCATGCGGAAAAACGCGCACCACCCGCGTCCTGCGCTTTAACTCTTGATTTTGTCGCTCCAGCATATTCGTTGTCCGCATCCGCTTGCGATGCGTCTCCGGCAGGGCATAAACGCCCAGAATCTCCTCCCCGCTCGTTTCCAGCAGTCGCGCCACCCGGGGCGCTTTCTTCTCCAACTCCACAATGGCGGCGTTCAGCGCAGCCTTGGCGGCCTCCCGCGTCGGTGCCTCCGTCACAGCCTTCATCAGCCGCAGCACGATCGGTCGCTGCTGACGACCGCACAGCGCCAGCGCATTGCGCACAAAGTGCACCTGGCAACGCTGCCACACCGCGCCCTGGAAATGCCGCTCGATGGCCTTCACCATGCCGGCATGATCGTCGCTCACAACATAACTCACGCCGCTAAGTCCGCGCTGCTTCAACTCGCTGAAGACCGCACCCCAACTCGCTTCCGACTCACTCTCGGCCACCCACGAGCCCAGCACTTCACGATAACCGGACTTACTGATGCCGATGGCCACCAACACGCCCTGACTGACGACCGAGCCGCCCCGCCGCACCTTCTCGTAGCGCGCGTCGAAGATCAGATAGGGATACGCCTCGGTCAGTGGTCGCGTGCGCCACTCGTCAATCTCCGCGTCCAGCTTTTGGCTCAACGCCGACACCTGGCTCTTGCTGATCTCAAGCCCGCACAAAGCCTCGGTAATGGCCGCCACCTTGCGCGTCGAAACGCCCTCCACATACATCTGCAGCAGGGCCAGAACAAATGCTTTTTCGCTGCGCTGGTAGCGTTCAAACAGCTCCGTCTGGAACTCGCTGTCGCGGTCCTTGGGAACCATCAACTCCAGTTCGCCCACCCGCGTTTTCAAGGTGCGAGGCTTGTAGCCGTTGCGCCAACCACGACGCTCGCCGTTGCGCTCGTAGGTCTCGGCACCCAAAAAACTGGTCATCTCTGCCTCTAAAACCTGCTGAACTGTGCGCTGCACCAGTTGGCGAAGAAAGTCTTCACCACCAACCCCGCCTTGCCATCCCGACAAAATCTCAATACCCTGTCCCTTGCGAGCCATTTGCTGCCTCCTTCGAGTGTCGTCTTGGTAAACAACATCCTAAGGAATCCGGCCGGTGGCTCGCTCAAGCCACTCAGACGCTTCTACAGAACTTTACGGGCTTAATC
>CAYWHA010000221.1:0-1454 GCA_964457555.1 uncultured Solibacteraceae bacterium | reverse complement strand
ACAGCCCTTCGAAGCCAACTATCAGGGCCTTTATCGCTTATTCTGTCCGCACAGACTGGGCCGCAACCGGGAGGGTCAGCTTCGCGTACTCTGTTACCAATACGGCGGCGATAGTCGGAGCGGACTCGATCCTTTGGGTTCGGCTGCAAACTGGCGCTGTGTTGCGCTGGAAAAACTCAGCAAGGTGAATCTGGTGGAAGGCGCGTGGCGTACAGCAGCGAATCATTCACGGCCGGCTTCCTGCGTCTTTGACGCCGATATCGATGCGGAGGATCACCCTGAGCGCATTCCACAAAAGGGACATTGAGGAAGTTGTCGGAGCAACTGCCGGGCAAGCATCATTCTCAGTGTGGCAATCGAATTTGGATTATGCCGTTCGGGACGAACGCGAGGATCCACGCGGGCGGAAGTCCGGCGCCGGTTCGGAGGCAACGAATCCAAGATGACCGGCGCGGGCAGAGGGGGAAAAACGGTTCCGTTCGGCTACCAGGAACCCATAAGCCGCGATGCAGAGTGTGGCGTGATGATGGAATCCTCGCCAGTTGCGGCCTTCAAAGTGCCCCAACCCCAACTCTTGCTTCAGCTCCTGGTAATCCCGTTCGATGATCCAGCGGTGTTTGCCCATCTTGACCAATGCTTTGAGCGGAGTATTCGGAGACAGGGTCGACAACCAGTACTTGGTGGGCTCCGGCTCACTGCGCGGCCATTCAATCAGCAGCCATTCCTCGGCGTGAGGTTGGGCTTTCTCATAATCGCGATGCGCTACGCGCACCCGAACGGCGGCGAAGCGGGATTGCAACTTTCGCTCCGTACCTTCCCGCCAAGTGATTTCTCGAAATGCCCCGGAGGGTAGGCTCATCGCCAACTGCTTCACCGAAACTGGCTGATGGTCCGCAGTCCGCTGCAACAGTCGCGGAGGCCGTCCCATCTTTCCTCGTGGCTTGGCCGGCAAAGGCTGTTTGCCCGGCTCCCAGACTGTCAGCGAGCTTTGCACTCCCACTACATATTGCAGTTCCAGTTGAGTAAGTTCATCGCGAAACTCGGTGTTGATGCCGTAGGCGGCGTCGGCCAATACCACTCCACGAGCCATCTGCGCCGCTACTGCTGCACGAATCTGATCCAGAGCGATCTCCGGTTTGGTTTGAAACTCAACCTCTTCAGGCACTTCTGCCTTTTCCCGCCGCTTGGCATCCTCCGCCCAGTCCTTAGGTAAATAGAGACGATAGGCAATCGGCAGACTTGCATCCCATGTTGCCACCGACAGGCTCACGGCGACGCGGCAGTTTTCCTGCTTGCCAACTTGTCCGCAATATTGGCGAGTGACTCCAACCGAATGCGAACCTTTCTTGGGAAACCCGGTGTCGTCGACAATCCACGCCACCACGGGTCCCTGTTTCTGCATGGTGGGCAACACTTGCTGACCCACGTGATCCAGCAATGCTTGGTCGCTCCAG
>CAYWHA010000220.1:0-1461 GCA_964457555.1 uncultured Solibacteraceae bacterium | reverse complement strand
GCCCTTGATCTGGGCCTCGTGGGTGGACTTCTCGGAGGTGCGGCTGGCCGCGCCGCCCACGTGGAAGGTGCGCATGGTCAGCTGGGTGCCGGGCTCGCCGATGGACTGGGCGGCGATGACGCCCACGGCTTCACCGAGATCCACCAGCCGGCCGCTGGACAGGTTGAGGCCGTAGCACTGGGCGCAAACCCCGCGCCGGGCCTCGCAGGTGAGCACCGAGCGGATCTTGACGCTGACGATGCCGGAGGTCTCGATGAGGAAGGCCAGTTCCTCGGTGAGCAGGGTGCCGGCCGGGACGATGACTTCGCCGGAGTAGGGATCCAGCACGTCGTCCAGCACCACCCGGCCCATGATGCGGTCACGGAGGCGGGAACGGATCGTGCCGTCGCTGTTGACGATGGCCTTGACCTCGATGCCGTCCAGGGTGCCGCAGTTGTCCTCGTTGATGATGACGTCCTGGGCCACGTCCACCAGCTTGCGGGTGAGGTAGCCGGAGTCGGCGGTCTTGAGGGCGGTGTCGGCCAGGCCCTTGCGGGCGCCGTGGGTGGAGGTGAAGTACTGGAGGACGCTAAGGCCCTCCTTGAAGTTGGCGGTGATGGGCGTCTCGATGATGTCGCCGGAAGGCTTGGCCATCAGGCCGCGCATGCCCGCCACCTGGCGGATCTGGGTCTTGGAACCGCGGGCGCCGGAATCGGCCATGATGTAGACCGAATTGAGGAACTCGCCGGTCTCGTTGCGCCGCTCCAGCTCCTTCATCATGTCGGTGGCCACCGTCTCGGCGGTGCGGCCCCAGACTTCCAGGATACGGTTGTAGCGGGTGGCGGCGTCCAGCTTGCCTTCATGGTAGTACTCGTGCTCGATGGCCCGGACTTCCTTGTTGGCTTCCTCGATCAGCTTGGCCTTGGTCGGCGGCACCACCAGGTCGTCGATGCCGACGCTGACCCCGGCCTTCATGGCCCACAGGAAACCGACGTCCTTCATGGCGTCCAGCAGCTTGATGGTGAGCTCGGGGCCGTTCAGCTTGTAGGCGCGGTTCACCAGGGACAGCAGGCCTTCCTTCTTGAGCAGGCCGTTGATGAAGGGCAGCCCCTCGGGCATGGAGCGGTTGAAGATCACCCGGCCCACGGTGGTGGTGATGAGCTCGCGCTTGACCATGTGCGAGGGGCACTCGAACACGTCCTGCTCGGAGCGCTTCTTGGGATCCTTCTTGTGCCAGGCCTCGGTGTCCACCACCTCGCCGGTGAAGCGGAGCTGGATGATGGCGTGGGTTTCCACCACCTGGGCGATGTGGGCGGCGATGACTTCGTCGACGCTGCCGAACACCATGCCCTCGCCCTTGCGGTTGAGCCGCTTCTTGGTGAGGTAGTAGCCGCCCAGCACGATGTCCTGGCTGGGCACCACGTTGGGCCGGCCGTTGGCGGGGTTCAGGATGTTCTGGGTGGACATCATCAGGACGCGCGC
>CAYWHA010000219.1:0-1471 GCA_964457555.1 uncultured Solibacteraceae bacterium | reverse complement strand
TAATCCGTTAGATTGAAGTTGGTTAGACACAATCGGCGGAGGAACAGAACAGTGCAACGAAAAATTAGCGCGCTTTGGGGAGAAAAGAAAGTGATTTTGCGCCAGACGGCGCGGGCGGTGACGCCGTTCGGGGGGCTGAGCGTGTGGGTGGAGTTTTTGGGAAAGATTGGCTATCGGCAGCAGGTGAGGGAGCACATGCCGGTACATTTGCGCTCGCCGAATGCCATCGCTCCGGAGGAGACGTTCACGGCGTTTTTGATTTCGGTGTTGGCGGGAGCGCGACGCTTTGCGCACACGGGGCTGTTGCGAGCGGATGGGGCTCTGCACGCGCTGCTGGGGATGAAGCGTTTTCCCACGGACGACACGATTCGGAACTTGTTCAAGCGATTCCGGCAGGGTTTGGTGGTGCAGTTCTATGAGCCGCTGTGGGCGTGGCAACTGGCGCGGGTGCCGAAACGCGGGGGCGGTTACAGCCTGGACCTGGACTCGACGGTGTTCGAGCGCTATGGGGAACAGGAGGGAGTGAAGCGAGGGTACAACCCGCGCAAGCATGGACGGGCTTCGCACCATCCGCTGCTGGCGGTGTTGGGAGAAGCCCAGTTTATTCTGCACGGCTGGTTGCGGAGCGGGAACACGCGCTCCGACAGCGGAGTGGTGGAGTTTCTCAAGGAAGCGTTGGCCAAGCTGGAAAGCCGGGAGTGGATTCGAGTGGTTCGTGCCGACTCCGGGTTCTTTGCGCAAGAGTTATTGCAATACCTGGAGGGTTTAGAGTTGCGCTATATCGTGGTGGCCCGCTTGACGAAGTGGCTGAAGCGGGAGGCGGCGCGGGTGCAGGAGTGGCGGGCGCTGGACGAGACCTACGCGGTGGGAGAGTTCCGGTTGAAGCTCTTGGGGTGGGATCGGGAGCGACGCTTCGTGGTGGTGCGGGAGCAATTGCGCGAGACGAAGCGCTCGCTGGGGCGGAAGCTGTTGGAAGTTCCCGGCTACACCTTTCGGGTGTTCGTGACCAATCGAGCGGAGGCGCCGGAGGAGATCTGGCGCGACTATAACCAGCGCGCCTGCATCGAGCAACGCATTGAGGAGTTGAAGTCGGACCTGGCCGCGGATGATTTCTGCCTGCGCGAATTCTTCGCCACCGAGGCGGCCTTCCTGGGCATTCTGATGCTCTTCAATCTGCTGGGAGAGTTTCAGCGCGCCAGCGGAATCAGCGGCTATCGCCAGCCCGCGACTCTGCGCGTGCAAGTGTTCCTCTGCGGGGCCATTCTGGGGCGGACCGGCCACCATAACGTGCTCCATCTTTCCGCTGCCTGGGGAGGACTCGAACAACGTAACCCGCTCTTCGACAAGCTGTTGCGGTATGAAATCCCAACTTCGCCGAAGTTGGGTTTTCAACCACTCGCGGCTGGCTAAATCGCTGCCTCCCCCCTTCAATCGGGAGGGAAATTTGAGGCCCAACTTCGGAATTCAGGTT
>CAYWHA010000218.1:0-1488 GCA_964457555.1 uncultured Solibacteraceae bacterium | reverse complement strand
AGAACCATTGCGGCATTTACCGGGCGCGCTTCGGCGGCAAGAAGTGGACCGACATCTCGCGCGGTCTGCCCTCGCGGTTCGGCTTCGGCCTGGCCGTACCGGCGTCGGAGCCGGAGACGCTGTTCACCGTGCCCATCGAAGGCGCCGAATACCGCTGCGTGCCGGAGGGCAAGTTCCGCGTGGCCCGCAGCCGCGACGGCGGCAAATCGTGGAAATTCCTGACGCGCGGTCTCCCGCAGCGCAATGCGCATCTGCTGACGCTGCGCGAGGGCATGGCCGCCGACGCGCTTGACCCGGCCGGCGTCTACGTCGGCACCACCAACGGCCAGTTGTTCCATAGCGCCGACGCCGGCGACACGTGGAGCACCATGGCCGAACACTTGCCCGGAGTGATCTCCGTGTCGGTGAACAGCCAGTAGATCGAATCCCCGCCCTATCGTGATTCGGGCGTTCTGGGTTCCGTGATCCCCAGGTCAGTCAGAACTTTGGGATTCGCCTCGTCTTGCGCCAGCAGATTGTGGCAGGCGTTGCAATCCTGGGTGATGACGGCGCCGCTCTTGGCGGTGTGGTTGGAATCGTGGCATCGCCAGCAGCCGGGGAAATCCGTGTGGCCGATGTTGATGGGATACTTGCCCCAGGTGACGTTCATGTCCGGGAAGATGTTGCGGTTGTAAATCCCCAACACCTCAGTTCCGGATGAGGTCACCAGCGCCTGCTGCTGCGCCCAGACCGCCGGGTAGCTCTGCCGGTAGTAAGCGGCGAAGGCTTCGGGAATGCGCTGCGCCGCTTCATCGCGCGAGGCGTAACCGGCCTTCAGGATCTCCACTGCCTTCTTCTTGGCGAAGGGCAGAGAGGGCGAGATCGCACCGGACTCCATGGCGCGGTCCACGGCGCGCTCCGGCAGGTCGAAGGTGTGCGAGGGACGGTTGTGGCAGTCCATGCAATCCATCTCGCGCGTGTCGGGGCCGGACAAACAGCCGGGCTTGGCGTCGGGAGTGACGTAGTCCACCGACTTGCCGTCCGGGGTGTTGTACTGAACGCACGGAATCACCTGCCGGGCTTCGTCCGAAGGGCTATAGCGGATCACGACGCCGGGGCCTAGGTGCGTGCCATGGATGCCGATGCCGTTGTTGCCGCCGCCGATTTTCATCAGCAGCACGGTCTTGGTGGCGCTGTTGGTTTCGTCGTCGGCGAATGCGGAGATGACGCGCACGCGGTCTTCGCCGTACTTCTGCGGCCAGTGGCAGGCTTCGCAGGTTTCCCGCGCGGGACGCAGGTTGTGAACCGGCACGGGAATGGGCCGCGGGTACGTGTTGAACGTCACCGCGAACACCTGGCCCACGCCGGAGAGTTTGCTCTTCACGAACCAACCCGCGCCCGGCCCGATGTGACACTTAACGCAGTCCACACGCGAGTGCGGCGAGTTCAGGTAGGCCGTGTACTCGGGCTGCATCACGTTGTGGCAGGTCTTGCCGCAGAACGTGACCG
>CAYWHA010000217.1:0-1527 GCA_964457555.1 uncultured Solibacteraceae bacterium | reverse complement strand
GCTCTCCATCTGGAACGCCAGCGTCATCCCCGCCATGAACAGGAACAGCGGCGCCGCCATCCCGCCCACGAACTGGGAGAGCACGTAGCTCCCGCTATCCCGCAGGTCCATTCGGACGAACGAGTTGAAGGCGTGGCACTGGATCATGATGACCACGGCCAGCCCGCGCATCCAGTCGAGGAAAGGGAAGCGTTTCACAAAAGAACACTCATCATAGCGTGGTGGCCGGGGCGCCCACCCTGTGGGCCCGCCTGCCTTCTTCTGGCCTGCCTTCTTCTGGCCTGCCCTGCTTCGACCCAATCGTCTTGCCGCTTGAGGGCCGCCCCGGTCCGCCCAACTACCCGTTCAGTTTCTTCAACAGCCAGGCCATGTTCCGGCCCAGCACCCGCATTGTCTCGATGCCTTCCTCGTCCTTTTCCACCTCGCCGATTTCTCGGCCAATGGCGATGTTCCAATACGAGGAACCCGGAACGATCATCTCGCTGATCAGGAAAAAGTGGTTCAGGGCGTCGAAGGCGTGGATCGCGCCGGCCCGCCGCACCGCAATCACGCCTGCTCCTACCTTGCGGCGAAACATGCCGCCGTTGGACTTGGACACCAGGCAGGCGCGGTCGATCAAGGCTTTGATTTCGGGTGAGATGTCCGCCACATAGGTCGGCGACCCCAGCAGGATGCCGTTCGCCGCCGCCATCTTGTCGATATAAACGTTGCCCATATCGCCGGTCTGCGAGCAGCGGCCATCCTTGCGCGCCGAGCACTTGTGGCACGCCAGGCAGCCGTGGATGGCGGCCCCGCTCATCTCCACCAACTCCGTCTCGATGCCCTCTTTTTCCAGTTCGTTAAGCACGTGGCGAAGCAGGATGGCGGTGTTTCCGCCTTTCCTGGCGCTTCCGTTGAACGCGACGACTCTCATAGCTTATCGATACTATTGTCTCAAATCGACCAGCGTCGGGGAGTGAGCCTACTTCCCGAACAGCCGGTTGAAGTACTCGCGCGTACTCCGGCGGATGTCCCGCAGGGTTACGTCCAGACGCTCCTGGTGCAGGCTTTCGGGGGTCCAGCGCTTCACTAGGGAGGTCAGCACCTCGAATTGGCCCGGCGCGGTGGGCAAAGCGCCCTCGGCATGGCCGGTTGAGACGCGCTGGCCGTGGTCCAGGGCCCGGTAAAAGGTGGCGGCGTTGCGCAGAAACTCGGCGTCTTCCCGCTCCAGGTGGCCCATTTGTTCGATCACGTCGATGCGCTCGGGCGTGTTCAGCGCTTTGTAGAAGATGCCCGCGCCTTTCAGCCGCAGGTACATTAGCGCGAAGTCGATGTCGTAGTACCCGCCCTGGCCGGCCTTGAGCGGATTGCGCGGGCCTTGCTCGCGCTCCAGGCGCGTGCGCATTTCGGCCAATTCCTTGCGCGAGCGCATGCTCTGGCCATAGCGGCGCCAGTCCACCACTTGCAGCTCGTTCAGAAAATGCGTGGCGCGCTCCAGGTTGCCGGCCACGGCGCGGGATTTCATGTAGGTGATGCCTTCCCAGGCTT
>CAYWHA010000216.1:0-1561 GCA_964457555.1 uncultured Solibacteraceae bacterium | reverse complement strand
ATGCTGGCCTCCGGCTCGGCCAATATGATGGGCATCAGCTTCAAGGACGGCTCGGGCACCCTGCACAGCAACGCCGTTCCCTTCAATGTCGTGAGTTACACGGTTGTTCCGCCCAGCATGGCCCTGACGCCGGCGAATGTGGACACAACCCTGAACGGGTTCGATGTTTACACCTACAAGTACGAGGGTTTCGTGGGCTCCTCGACCGAATACGGGCTGCAGAACAGCGTCCTTGTCTCGGAGATGGAAAACCACGGTTTCCTGGGCTGGCCCAACGCGGCCGACTTCACCGTGAACTGGCAGTTCACCGGGCCGGGCAACACGAACTACGTGGAGAGCAACGTGATCAACTACAACGGCGCGAGCGGCCAGAACGGCGAGTTCTCGGAAGCCAGCGGAGCGGGGCTGAACATGCCCGGCATCCCGCCCACAATCTGGCCAACCTACGACGGCAGCACGACGAACGTCAGCGACAATAACGGCCCTGGCCAGAATGACTACTCGCTCGAGATCAAGACGGTCATCTACCTCAAGGCGGGCTTCTACACCATGAACGTCGAAAGCGACGACGGGTTCAGCGTGAGCGTGGGCAACCCGGCCGAGTGGCGCAGCCAGAGACTGGTTCTGGGCGAGTATGATGGCGGACGCGGCACCGGCGCCGGCGGCACGGGCTTCAACTTCTACATCGCTACGGCGGGGTATTATCCGTTCACCTGCCTGTATTACGAAGGCGGCGGCGGCAACGCGGTCGAGTGGTACACCACGGCTGCTTACCCTGCCAACAACATCTATTGCCTGCTGAACGACCCGACGGCCGCGTACACCACCCCCACCAGCAGCGTGAATCCGGCCCTGCAGTGCTACCAGTATCCGTTCGGCAAGACCAAGGGTTCGCCCTACATCGCCTCCTACGGCCCGTCCATGTTCCGTGGCTACGACGGCACCGCTGGCACGCCCCATTCCACTCACACCGGTTACGACGCCCCCATCTGGGTCAACCTGGTGGACGGCGACACGGCGATCACCACGTCCTCGATCAGCTTGACGGTCAACGGCACGAAGGTGACGCCGACCGTGGTCAAGAGCGGGAGCAACACCAGCGTTACCTACACCAACGCGTCCAACTGGGTGCCGGGCACGACCAACACCGTGTCGCTGACCTTCCTGGACCGCACGGCCACCTGGTCGTTCATGGTTGAGAACCACAAGAACCCGACGTTCTTCATCGAGGCGGAAGACTTCGACTCCGGCGGCAAGGGCCTGCCTGTGGCGAGCATCATGCCGTATTGGGGCGGGGCTTATGTGGGCCTGCCCGCGACGCTGAATGTGGATTATTACGAGCCGGCCGGTCAGAACAACGGGCCGTGGTATCGCGTGTCCAACAACGCCTCGATCGCGAGCGCGGCTCCGCTGAATCCGAACGTTCCGATGCAGGTCAACGGCGACATGGACCGCGGCGTCAACGAGCTGCAGTCCAACTACCGCATCGGCTGGATTGGGGCCAATCAGTGGTTCAACTACACCCGCAACTTCCCGGCGGGCAATTACAACGTCTATGCCG
>CAYWHA010000215.1:0-1575 GCA_964457555.1 uncultured Solibacteraceae bacterium | reverse complement strand
GGTTGTATTCGCCGTCGGCGGCACCGGGGACGGGATGGCTTTCCGCGCCGGTGGCTGGTGTGGTTGGGTGGAACTTGCAACTGATGGCGGTGGAGTTGCGTCCCGTGTCGCTGGAGGATTCTTATCCGGCGCCGGTTGGGTTTTCTCTGGAGTTGGCTGGATTACTTGGTTTTTCTTCTCCGGCCGGCCAGCTTCCGGGGATCTCAGTTCCTTCGCTTCCGGCGGCGGTGCCAACTCCGCGTCGTCGATCAACTGTACTCGCTTGCCGACATCAGGCAGGGGCTGCTTCGGTTGTCGTGGACGGCGCCGCTTTGTGGCAGGCGCCGCTATGGCCGGCTCTTGCGGATCGAAGTAGTCGCCGAACAGGTTTGGAGATCGTACCACCAGCTTGCCTGTGCCTGCGTGTATCGTTGTCGTGTTCGTCGCCGGCGGTTTCGGCTTCTTCGATTCGCGTGAACCCGCACTGGGGCGCCGCTTTGCTTTAGACGCTGCCTGGGCGTGTTTCTTGTTTTTCACCGCCGGGTCCTCCCAGAGGATGCGGTATCTGTTGCCGGTGGGACCAGGATTCTTCTGGCGGTCGATGAGGCCGTTCTTATCAAGCGCCCCAAGCGCCGTGCCGATGGCTCTTTCGCATAAGCCGGTGGCTATGATGAGTTTGGGAACGGAATAGGAGAAGGGTTTGTTTCGCCCGGCGCGGGCCTGCTGGGCACACAGCGCCAGGCAGACTTTGAGATGGGAGCCGTGGAAGTCGGATAAGTGCTTGTCGATTAAGAGACTTGGGATGGATATGTGGCCCGGCTTGGCCGCCTTGGCCGGAGTCGCAGAAGCCGTATTGGGTTGCGCCATTGGCCTTACCGTAACACGGCGCTGGGGTGCGGGATTGCGACCCCGGGGCCGATACGTGCCGTCAAATACCACAACTTGCTGCGGCATCAGCCCGTCCTCAGATCTATCCAATTTGACTTCTTGGGGGAACTCCCGATACGACTAGTGTTCCGGGCGCGGCGCCGGCTGAAAGCGGCAAAGGAGATTCGCATTATGCACGTTGGAAACGATTCGCGCTTTGTGGCGCGGGATTGACGTCGCCCAGGCGCAGCAGTTTGAAGACGCGGTGAAGTGGGTTCGGTATCGCCGATACCTGCGCCGCTCGCCGCGGCCGCCGCGTCCAGTGGAACATGGATGCGGTGTTGCGGCTCATCATCCCCGCCTCCCGCGGATATTCGATGGAGCCGACGCTGGAAGCGGTGTGGGAGATGGAGAAGTTGCTGCTGAGCTAGGCGGAGCCGAGTCGTTCGCGGTGTCTGTTCGACGGTTTGTGGAAAAGGTGGTGTATACGGGCTTATAAGAGCCAGACCCCTTGGGCGTATCAGCCGGCGGGGAAATGATCGACGCCGGCCGTCGGCTTGGCCCGGCGGCGCGAACCTGGAGCGGCAGTAAGGCCACCGGGGATCATCCTCACGCCGATGTGGTCGGGAACCCTACAGCGAGATGCAAGGCCAGGAGCATTTCTGGGGCATCTGGTCATCGTTGGCGCCGGATGGTTGCTTCATCTAAGGCCGCAGGGCCGTGGATTGG
>CAYWHA010000214.1:0-1616 GCA_964457555.1 uncultured Solibacteraceae bacterium | reverse complement strand
GAGCCTGTCGGAGAGAAATTGGCGCGAGATAGCCAGGTAGGCGCGCCGCAGGGAGTTTGCCTCCAGACTTTTTGAGCCCGAACCGTCTCCGGGCGATCGAATTCGGCTTTCGTCGGTCTACGCAGGAGTTGCGAGCGGTTCATTCACGGGAATACCCATTCGATGTCGGAATAACTTCAGGAAGTTGTGCGTTGCGCAGATCAGTTTCCATTCCGCGGCGACCCGCTTGAGTCCTCGCAGTCGGAACCTGCGGATGTTTCGTATCTCTTTGATCTGGCCGAAGACGGGCTCGATCACGGCCTTGCGCATGGCGTATAGGGCCTTCCCTTCTTCGCTCGCCAGCCGTTCCCGCATTTGTCGCGCTTCTTCCGTGTGCGGAACTTTGGAGGACTCGGGCGGTTCCGCTGCCGGTAGACCTCCATCGGGAGCCACCAACATTTGAATGCCCACGAGCGCCTGATCCCGCAAGGTGACGGTGTCCCAATAACCGGCGTCGGCGGTCACGGTTTCCGGGCACATGCCTGTGGCCTGTTTCACCGCCGCTACCATCGGCAGCAGTTGGTGACGATCCACAACCTCCTGGGTGACCTCCGCCGCCACAATCACCTGTGCGTGTGAATCGGCGGCAGCCTGTGCGTTGTAGGCCTGAACGAAGCATTTTCGCGCCATGTCCTTCATCACCCGCGAATCGGGATCCACGAAGTTATACTGCCGAGTCGGATGGTCCGCATTCTGCGCTGCCCGGCGGAACTGGTTCTTCGCGTTTTGTTGTTCCTGCGGATCTTGCGGAGGTTGCGCTGCGGATTCCTCTTTTGTGGGGCGCCCACGCTTACGCGGCGTGTAGTTCTGTTTGGCGGCATCCAGTTGGCGCTGCGCTTCCTCCTCCAGTTCGCGCTTGGCCTGGCGGATTCGTCCCAGCCGGCTCTGCGCGTTCGCCAACTCCGGTGGTAGTGGATCGGCCGGCTGTCCCTTGCCCCAGCGTTGATCCTCTTCCTCATCGGTGCGCTGCGCCTCGGCCAGCAGTCGCTCCACGGTTTCCTTCCAGTACCGCTCTCGCTCGGACAGTTTCTCATAGGGTACGGAGCGGCGGGTGCTGGCGTTGGCCAGGATCTTGGTGCCGTCGACGGATACGTTACCGAGTTTCACCAGTCCCGCCTTCTGGCACAGTTGCAGCGCCTGCACGAACAGGCCCGCGAGAGCGTCCAGATGCTCGCAGCGAAAGCTGGCTATCGTATCGTGGTCGGGGTGTTGATCGGCGGCCAAGTACCGAAACGCCACATCGTCATGGGTGGCGCGCTCGATCCGCCGCGAACTCGTCACTCCGATGCAGTAGCCATACAGCAGCAAACGAGTCAGCAGCAGCGGGTGATATGCCGAAAGGCCGCGGCTGTCCTTGCGCTCGTACTGTGCGTAGATGGCCGACAGATCCAGTTCATTGGTGACATCGGCGATGAAACGAGCCAGGTGGTCTTCCGGCAGCCAGTCCTGCAAAGAAGGAGGAAGAAGAAACGGCTGATCGAGGCCGCAGACCCGAAAGCGTTTGTTCACTCTCCTATGATACCGAAGCCGCTTCGCTCTGTTAAGTACTTTGCGATAATTCTATCTCCGACAGGCTC
>CAYWHA010000213.1:0-1624 GCA_964457555.1 uncultured Solibacteraceae bacterium | reverse complement strand
GGCCAGAATTCCAAGCCTTAATGCAATTGAGGGTGTTCAAGAGGGTGCTGAAAAGTCTCTTGCCGGCCAAGGAACTGATGGCGCTATGGCGACACTTGGTACTGATCTGCCATTGGCGAGTGATTTGGGAATTTTGCGGAAATCCAGAATTCATTCTGACGCAATCGGCGTTTGTCGTTACCGATCCCTTTCGGGCGAAGATCCTGACACGGATCGAACCTGGATACGAGTGAGTCCTTGTCCTTCATGTGAATTGGCGGTATGCTTTCTACATCGCTCCTTGGAGCGTTCGTAAGCGTTCACGTCAGGCAACGCGCAAAATCGAGCCCAGCCTTAAGTGCTGGTCGATATCTCTTGCGCGGGTGACCTGATGCTTTCTACAAAGAACGCCATATTTGCCTTTCCAGCCCTTCTTCCTTCCAAGCAACCAGCCTCTCTTGCGGTCCTGCTTCTGTTCTTCGTTGGTTTTGCTGACGGGAGCATCTTGCCCTTCTTTGCACTCTGGGCGCAGAACGACGCCGGCATCGCTGTGTCGTTCATTGGCCTTTTGCTGGCCTGCTATGCGGGGGGAGAGTTGATCGCGACGCCACTCATTGGGGGCATTGCGGACCGGATCGGCAGACGCCCGGTGATCATGATCTCTACCGCTGGAGTAGGGCTAGGGTTTGTCGCTCTTTCGTTCAGTCGCGGGCTGATTACGGCCATTTTGCTGCTCCTTTGGATCGGTATCTGTGAGAGCGTGGTGCACCCAACGATCTTCACTGTCATCGCGGACAGCACACCGGCCGATCAGCAGCGCCGTCAGTTCGCGCGAGGACGAGTCGCTTTGAATGCGGGAAGAGTACTTGGGCCTCTCTGCGGAGCCATTCTGGCGAAGGTCTCTCTCGGTGCGGTTTTTCTTGGCAGCGGGGCGGCCCTGCTGGTCGCAGCTGCGCTAAGTGGCGTCTGCCTGGTGGAGACATGGGAGGCAACCAACGAAGCGGACGATGAGGAAGAAGAGAGTCTGGCGGATCTGCTTCCTGCATTTCGTGATGCGAGGCTGGCCAGGCTTTTGCTCTGGTTCCTGATCATTGAAGTCGCGGGGAGTTGGGTCGAGTCCGTACTGCCGCTTTATGCATACAATGCAGGAACACTAACCGCATCGGGTGTTGGACTGCTTTTCTCGTATGCAGCGCTACTCGTGGTGTGTTTGCAGCTGCTGGTGACCCGCGCTCTGGCGTCCGTCTCTGGCTTCCATATGGTTCTGGCGAGCGGTACTGTCCTGATCGGTGGCTTTGCGTGTCTCAGTCTTTCTGCTCGAACAGTTTCGCTGTTGGCTGCTGTGACGCTCTTCGCATTCGCAGACATGCTGGTGGCGCCGTTGATCCCAACGATTGTAAACACGCTGGCTCCGCCTGACGCAAAGGCAACGTACCAATCCGCGAGCTCTGTCACAAGCGATCTGAGGGATTCGCTTGGACCAGCAACTGGTACCGCTCTCTATGCTGTGGGTGCACGTCTGCCCTGGCTTATCGGAATACCCGTCACCGCAGTGGCGGCATGGGCACTCGCGCGTCAGATGGCGCATCATGAGGAGAGTCCAGTGGGTCGGAACGAGCCGTGACTCTGGTTCGTGTGGGCCGAC
>CAYWHA010000212.1:0-1641 GCA_964457555.1 uncultured Solibacteraceae bacterium | reverse complement strand
ACCGGCTGGTGGCCCTGAAGAAGGCCAAGAAGAAACTGATCACCCAGAAGCAGGCCGCCGAGGAGATTGGCGTCACGGAGCGACAGGTGCGGCGCCTCCTGCGCAAACTGCGGCGGAAAGGAGACCAGGCGGTAATCCATGAACTGCGTGGGCGAGCGTCCAACCGGAAGTTGTCGGCCAAGGTGGAACAGCAAGCCATCGCGGTCCTTTCCGACCCGTTGTACCAGGGCTTCGGGCCGACGCTGGCGGCGGAGTACCTGCACAAACTGCACCAGATTACGGTGAGCAAGGAAACGCTGCGGCAGTGGATGGCGAAGGCGGGATTGTGGAAGGCCGGCCACGTCCGGGTGGTGGAGGTGCACCAGTGGAGGCCGCGGCGAAGCCGCTGCGGCGAATTGGTGCAGTGGGACACCAGCACCCACGACTGGCTGGAGGGCCGCGGCGAGCGGATCTATCTGATCTCGATGATCGACGACGCGACCAGTCGCTTGTTCGCGCGCTTCGTGCGGCAGGACACGAGCGAGGAGAACCGGCTTCTGTTGAGGTCGTACCTGGAGGAGTACGGTCGTCCTCTGGCGTTCTACACGGACAAGGCGGGCATGTTTCAGGTAGCTGTCAAGAGCAAACGGCAGGAGCAGCGCGAAGGCCTGGACCGGCAGGAGATGCCGCCGACGCAGATTGCGCGGGCGCTGGGCGAGTTGGGCATTGTCTGGATTCCGGCGCATTCTCCCCAGGCCAAGGGGCGCGTCGAACGCCAGTTTCAGACGGCTCAGGACCGTCTGGTGAAAGGCATGCGAGTGGCTAAGGTGTGCACCATCGAGGCGGCGAACGCGTACATCGAGGAGGAGTATCTGCCTTGGTGGAATCAGACCTTAACGGTGCAACCAGCCAGTGCGGAGGACGCCCATCGGCCGTTGGGTAAAGAGCATGACTTGGCGGCGATTCTGAGTCACGTCGAACAACGGCAGGTGACGAACGACTACACCATCCGATGGGACGGCAAGTTCTATCAAATCGACCGCCGGGACATTCGGACCGGCATGCGGAAGGCCATGGTGCGCGTCGAGCAACGCCTGGATGCGACGATCGCCGTGCGATTCCAGGACCAATACGTGCGCGTGGACCGGTGCCCTCAACCCATCCGCGAATTGCAGCCGCGGCCCAGGGCCACGGCATCGAAACCGCCGAAACCGGCCGCTAAGCCTAAGCGCAAGCCCGAATGGATGAACAACTTTTCGTTGCGGTCTGGTCCCTCTCTGCGCCAGGCCGCTAGGATATCGAATGCGCGCAGTTGAGCCAGCGCCCCGCAACAAAAGGCAAAAGGAGCGCCGGGCAAAAGCGGCCCGGCGATTTTTCGCGTTTCATAGCCCAAGGCCTCAGCTCCTCAAGGGCCTCACCAAAGAAAGTATGGGTTCAAAACCAAAACCAAAACCCTCCGATGGCGACTTCGTCGCCGCCATCAGAGGGTCGGATGCCGATGCTTTCTTCGGAGCCAGCTCCGTCGTCGCCTCGGCCTTGGGCATCCGCTCGGGCGCGACCCCTCGCGGACGAATCCACTCTAAACCCTACCCCTCGGCTTTACCGTGTAAAGAGGACATTTCTACTTTGCTGGGAATAGGACATTTCTATTTTGCCTTGACA
>CAYWHA010000211.1:0-1687 GCA_964457555.1 uncultured Solibacteraceae bacterium | reverse complement strand
AGGTAAATCCAGTTGGCGGCGCGGTAGCAGGTGCCGCGGAAACGCTCCGGATCAATAAAGGTCTCCGCCAAGTAGATCGGATGGGCGTAGAGTCGCTCCCAATCGGCGCTGAGCTGACGCACGGCCTGGGCCAGCACGTGGCTGGCCAAGTGACGCACGCACACGGAGGGTAAAATCAGGAAGCGGGTGTTGTAGGCGATCAGGTGCAGGTTGGCCCGTCGCTGCTGCGGGGACCAGCCGATGAACCGGTCGCGCGGACCCAGGTGCCGCGGCGCCGAGGACCAGGCCAGGCAGGCCACGGGGCGGCCCTGAGCATAGACCACGTGCTTGAGATGCTCGCCCACCGGCCGGGTATAGCGCAGATAATGGTGGCTTTGCAGCAGCCGACCAAACAGCGATTCCTCGGGCGTGCGCCGCACTTGCCGGATCTCCAAGGCGCCCAGTTCCGCCAGCGAGCACTCCAGCGTCCCGCCCTCCAGGGGCAGTTCGGGTTCCACTACCGGCGCCCGGTGGCGCACCACGTTATTGGGCGGATGGAACCGTTGCGCGGGCAATCGAATATGGCCCGCGCGGTGCAACGCCAGCATCAGACTGCGAGCGAGCATGGCCCGCGGTTGGCCATTGGGCTGCACCCAGTTCCAGGCCTCGCACAGCTTGAAGGAAAGCCGCCAGCGGCTCATCCCCGGATGGGCCGCGATCAACGCGCGGATGCCCTCGATCTCGGTGGCACTGACCTGACGCCCGCGATAAGCAAACGCGCTCTGCACGGACCTCAAGATACACGAGCAAAAAAGGAACGCAAGTCCTGGAGCCCGTGGGCGCGGACATTTTTTTCACGCTGCTGGCGGCCTCACGCCGCTGGGGCAATCGCCCGCCACATCGGCGCCGCCGTGTTGCGGGTGGGGTCACCGTTCCACAACAACACTTGCAGTTGCGCCGGTTCCAATGCGTAAACGGCCCCTTTCTCGGCGCTGGGCCACCAGCCGAAGCGGCCGGCTGAAAGCCGCTTCTGCGCGAGCCAAAAACCCTGCCCGTCGTAGGCCAGGATCTTGATGGATTTGCGATTGCGGGAACCGAAAATGAACAACGCCCCGCTGAAAGGTTCCGCCTGGAGTCGCTGCCGACAGACGGCTACCAACCCGTCAATGCCCTTACGGAAATCCACCGGCTCGACCGCCACCAGCAGCCGCATCTGCGGCATCACCGCGATCATAACCCCGGCTTCCAGAAGGCCTGGATCACCGGAGCCAACTCGGAGAGGCTCCCGCCGGAAAGCTTGATGCTGAGCCTGCGCCCGCTGGCATCTTCGAGTTCCAGCGTGTGCTCCGTGCGCCGGGGCGGCGAAAGCGCGGGCAACTCCACAAAACTGGCCAACGCCTTTTTCGCCGGCGGGGGCGGGCGCACGCCCGAGACCCGTCGCTGCAGGCCGCGATAGTCGATCCCTAAAATGCCCTGCACCGGCGCCAGCCCGTATTCCTTGGCTAATTGCGTCGCCGGTTCCCAGAACGACTCGGGCATGTGCTCGTTGGGGCGACGGGCCTTCCGCCAGGCTTCCACTTGTTGACGCAGGGGTTCGATCTTGGCAACCAGTTCCTCTCGCTTTTCTTTCGGTAACATAATCATCGCATCGTGTTGCGATGAACGCTACCCCGCATCCGCCTTCCCATCACGCACTCTTGCCGAAGCA
>CAYWHA010000210.1:0-1697 GCA_964457555.1 uncultured Solibacteraceae bacterium | reverse complement strand
CCGATAGCACCTGCGGAGTACAAAGCCATAGCCTGATTGCCTTCCGAAATCTGGTCTTTCGGTTGCATCGAATTAGCAGTCACGCCGACGACCAACTGCTGATTCATCTCTTGCGCCGTCAGTTCGACATATTCCGTCGCCTGACCAGAACCTAAGACCGCCCCAAAATGGGGTTCGTCATAGAACACGCAATAGAGCTGTACGAGCCAGTCAAAACACGACTTGGCTACCGACTGCTCGATGACATCCCCGATACCGCCGCCAATCCTCGAAGTATCCCGTCCCTGATTCAAGGTCATTCCTCTCGCTGTTTCGTCCGGCTTCTGCTGTTGTGAAGCTATCCCTTGCGTACCCCACGAGGAACGGAGATGGTTTTCGGAGTTCTCTAGGTCGTCAAATGCCGCCGTGGGGAAACTAGGAGCGTCCAAGCGGATCACTGCGCCCTCCGCGCCTGCACCTTTCTCGGACTTCGGAACTAAGACTCCTCCATGCCCTTTTTTGGTCAAAGCGTCATACGCCTGTTTGCCCGTTTCCTGATTGAAATTGTCCTCGCTGAACAGGAGTCCGTTATTTGCCTGACTGACGTTGTTGTCTATCTGCTCGACTCTCCGAGTGATTTTCCTCTGGTTCGGGATGTTCTGTTCGATGAGTCCCGTGATGTCGTGAGGGCGCTCTTGTAATGAAAATACCGACAAGAAGATATACGGCTTCTTGGGAATGGCAAAGTGATTCCGCTTGACGGGTTTCACCTGTCCGGTCAACGGGTCGGGTGTTTGGTCTTCTTGCTTCTCGTAATTGAAAAACTCGTTCTTGTGCTTGTCCAACACTATCCCTCCCCTTCCTGAGCCGGATTTGAAGGTCGTAAAGCAGTAGTCGTCGTTCCACCATTCCGTATAGCAACACTTAGTCCCCATTTTCCCATCGACTTCCAAAACGATGTCTACGGTCTTTTTGGGGAACAGGTCGCACAACCTCTCGGCGGTCACATAGATTCTTTCTCCGAGCCATGAATTGAAATCTCCGTAGACATCCACATATCCGTTCGGGTCAAAGATGAAGTCCTGTATCTTCCGGTTCTCGATGGCAACGTCCTTGATGTCGGCGTTCCAGCCGGGCTTCAATACCCCCAGATGGTTGATTGACCACTGCCTGACCATGACGGCTATCTTCCTTCGCAGGAGAAGCTGTTGCGCATGGAACTGGAGCATCGTCTGAACCTTTTGGGACAATGCGTTCACCCCTTGGTCGTTCGCTCCAAAAACGAATGGAGACGGGTCTTGAGCCGTCGCCGCAGGTAAAAATGTCTCTTCTGACTCGAATTGCAGGTTGGCGGCGACTATCTCATCTTCCCCCGGAACTTCGCCCAGTCCGTTCCGTCCGAGATAGCTTCGCAGATTTCTTTGCCGCGTCGGAATGGCTACGGCTGATTCATAGGTAGCATAAGCGGACTCCCAGTCATTTCGGAGCTTCAGGAGCTTCTCGTCCGACATGGGAAGATCGAGAACGTCTATCTCCTCGCCTACCTTTCCCTCGATAGCAGAATCACCCCGCGTGCGGATTTTATTGGTATCAGATTCCACAAGGTCGCCAACACCCAAGAGGTTCTGCGTGAAGGAATCGAAATCAGGCATTTGCCATTATTATAAAACATAATTAAACAATCGTATTTTCGTGTATTATTTCCAAACCGCGTTAAA
>CAYWHA010000209.1:0-1701 GCA_964457555.1 uncultured Solibacteraceae bacterium | reverse complement strand
AGCATTTTCCAATCGAAGGATGATCCTGAAATCCGATTCGGTTTCCAATACAAGGTGATCCTGAAAAATGATGAGGAGGCCGCGAAGCGGCCGATCTCCTCTCTTGGTTTTTTGTTCTGAAAACAGAGAACCCGTAGTCGTCGTCGCGAGCTCCGCGTGGGAAAGTGGGAAACCTGTTTTTGGTTTTCCACTTTTCCATCCGGGGCGACGCCAGGCTGTGGGAATGTGGGAATCTCGCGCCTTCCGCGAGATTTCCAAGGGGCTGTGGAAAGAGGGGAAAAGCTGCTTTTGCTTTTCCACGCTTTCCATGGACCCGGCATTTCCATAGCCTTTCCCGCCCTCCCTCAGGCCGTCTCCCGAGCGTCCGGCGATTCGCTCTTGCAGCGCCGCAGCAGCGCCACCCTGGCGGCCGTCATCTTCCGCGCCCATTCGGTGTCGCTCATCTTCTGCGCCACTTGGTCCAACCGCGCAAAGCTCATGCCCGCCTTTAGGTATGTCTCCGCCTCCGGCAAGCTCTTCCACTTCTCGTATGGCGTCGCATAGTCTTTTAGCTTGTACTTCCGCTGCCGTTTGCCGCGCGCATCCAAACTCACCGTCGCGAAGCCGCACGGACGATGAAAGTTCAAGTATGGGTTGAGGTGCGCGGTGTGGAACTTGTGCACCGCCTCGGCGTGTTCGGCGGCGATGTGCCCGTAGCCGATGTGCTTGCGAATGATCGCCCCGTTCTTGCCTTCCACCAGCGCGTTGTCCTGGCTGCGGCAGGCCCGGCTTTTGGTGAACTCGATCAGCAATTCCTTGAGCAGTTTGTTCACCTCGTGGTTGATGTATTCCGAGCCATTGTCGGTATGAAACCCTAGAATTTGAAAGGGAAACTGATGCAGGATCGCCTCCAACACCGGCAGCAAATGGTACTCGCTGATCCGGCCCACGCAGCCCACTACCTGCCACTGCGTCACCGCATCCACGGCATTGATGTGATACACCCCTTTGACTCCGTTCCAATCGCCTTGGTGCACGGTGTCGATGCGCAGAAAGCCGGGCCGGCCCCGCGGATCGGGTTGGCGCCGCTCCCCGATCAGGGTGGCGGTGGGCCGCGTCGGCTCCCATTTCGCCGCCAGTTTCCGGTATGCCGCGCTGCCGCGCAGGTTGTACAGATGCGCCACCGAAATCCCTCCCAGACGCGCATACTCCGCCTTGCCAAACTGTTGGTGCTCGCGCTGGAAAATGCGCACCGTCGCCGGCCCGCTCAACCAGCCGTGCGCACGGTCCACTTCGGCCAGCCGCGCCAAGTCTTGCTTGCTGTATTTCACCGGAAAGCGCCGCCGCCGGTAGGGCGCCGCTTCTACGACTCCTTCGGCTCGATACTTGCGGATCAACCGCGTCGCCTGGGGCAGACTCAATCCCGTCACTTTGACAAGGTAGGCCCGAACGGCTCCCCGCTGCTTTTTGTCCTGCATGGCATACTCTTGGGCCACCAGGACTCGCTGCACCCAACCGTATAAATCGGCCCGGTTCTGGCCCTGGAACTCGATGGTCTCGCTGCCCTGGAGGAACCCTCGAATCTGTTCCGGGGTCAGCGCCTCTGCGTTCTGCATACGTAATTGCATCCGGCCGCGGAACGCCCCACCTCTTCACATCCTCAGCATCTTCTTGTGTTGGAATCAAGTCCTTTTTCAGGATCATCTTGTATTGGACAATTCT
>CAYWHA010000208.1:0-1706 GCA_964457555.1 uncultured Solibacteraceae bacterium | reverse complement strand
TTCAGTGATCCCGGAGGATTTCTTCACTGATCCCGGGAGAATCCTTCAGTGATCCCGGCCGACTTCTTCAGTGATAAATTCCTCCGCGACCACTGAAGAATTCCTCCTCCTCCAATTGAGCCGCCTGTGGCGACCCGGCAAGTGCCTGGTCCACTTGACCCGGCACTTGCCGGGTCTTCGAGCTCATGTCCGAAGCCTCCCCGGGGGCGAAATGACTTCCGAAAGGATCTTCCCCGGGGAGATCCGGCTTCCCTTGGCGGAGGTCAACCGAATCGAAACGCGCCGGCGGACGCGTACGCCGCGCGCGAAGGAGCATCTCTATGGCTCTCAAGATCGCAGTGCTGAAGAATTCTCTAAAGACCTGCCCGAGCCCCTTCATCGTACGCTCGGACAGCTCGGACGTGGTCGAGTTCGAGCGCTTCGTCGAGATCATGGCGGCCGGCCGCACCACTCTCTCGCAGACCGACATCCGGGCCGCCATGCAGCTCTTCAAGGAGGAGCTGCAGAAGCAGCTCGCCGAGGGTAAGACGGTGAAGACGCCCACCGGTTCATTCTACATGAGCGCCGCGGGCAGCATGGAATCGCTCGACGAGTCCTATCTCCCGAAGGACCAGACGAAGAATCACGAGGTGCGGCTCCACCACAAGCCGGAGGGCGCTTTCGAGGACTCGATCCTCCTCGACCTGACGATCGTGCGCGAGGAGAGGCCCAATCTGGCCATCCCGAGCCTGCGCGCCGTCACGGCCGCGGGGGAGGACTCGGGGCTCATCCGGGCGAGCGGCATGGTCCAGGTCAAGGGCCTCAGGCTCCGCTTCGACCCGAAGGCAGCCGAGCAGGGGGTCTTCTTCGCGGACGCGGCGGGAGTCGAGGTCCGCTCGCCCTTCTATCCCATGATACTGCCCGGCACGGTCCTGGCGGGCGTGCCCGACACCCTCGTTCCGGGCAGCTACGCAGTGGTCCTCCGCGCCGCGGTGAACGGCAAGGACGTCACTGAGGGTCGCTTCGAGGGGGTGACGGTCTCGGCTTAAGGTAAAAATCCTGGAGGCTCGGGAGACGCGGGCTGCGCCTCCCGAGCCTTTTCTACTCGATCCGGTAGTATGCGTTGAGGGCAAGCAGTTCGGCTCTGCCCGAAACCTTCAGCTTCTTGTAGGCCAGGCTCAAGGCGGTGCGGACGGTGGAGGAGGCGACACCATGATCGCTCGCTATCTCCTTGATCTGCTTGCCCGCGAGAGACTCCAGTACGTAGGTCTTCTCCTTCCGCGTGAGGCCGAAGCTATCGAGGCTGAGTACCTCGTCGCCGGAAGGGTGAGGCCCGGTTAAGGGCCCGCGGGCAGTTGAGGCCGGCACGAAGGCGCCCGCCAGCGAGAGGAGGGCGGCGAGTGCGTAGGCGATGGTCTCGGGCCCGAAGGCGTCGGAACCATCTTCGACGAGGAGGCACACGATGGCCGTAGAGGCCGCGATCCCTGCGATGGCCCGGAAGACCGGGACCTTGCTCATGTTTGTTCTCATGCCCGAATAGTTATGCGGGCATAGCTTTCAGTCAATAAGGAGGATCATATGGGAATCATCGGTTCCTGTTCATGGATGGATCGCAAGCGAGCCTATTACACCCAGGAGAACAACTCGATCGAGCACATTCTCAAGTGCCGTTTGCCCGATGGAGTGTCCTGGCTCGAGACCTGCGGACCCACCGCGTCGCTCAACTG
>CAYWHA010000207.1:0-1707 GCA_964457555.1 uncultured Solibacteraceae bacterium | reverse complement strand
ATTCGCGCTCCATTCCCGACATTTTTGGCAATAATCCTCGAACTCGTCCACCGACAGGGAAGCGGTAGATTTTGTTATCTCATACCGCTTCCCATCAACTTCCACGCCGACTTTGAGAAATAGGGATTTCAGAAAGTCGTGAGCTTCATCGGGCAGAATAGCCATCTCGTCGCTTACCATCCTGACAATAACGCCCCAATAGTACGCATTTTCAGCTTTCGTCCTGATAAGGGACGACTTCTTGATGATGATAGCCAATTCCTTTCCCTCGTACTTTGATACGAAGTGATTGAACTGGCTTCGGTTTTCAAGAACCAATTTTCCATCTTCCACTGTCGCGTAAAATATCGGCGTTATGTTTTTCATGGTTATCCTTCGTCAAACGGATTTGGCTCATCATCGGGATCGCCGCTTGTATCTCCCGTAAGATTTGCGGGATCAATCAGCCGGATTCCCTCCTGCTCCTCTCCTGTCCGAGGATTCGTAACCTCGACGAACTTAATCTTCATCTCCTTGCCTACCCACTTATCGCTGTTCGTACCATAGATTTTCGACACTTTCTTGAAGTTGGTGCGATTAAGTTGGAACTTCTTTTGAACGGCGATCTCTTTATCTCCCTGCGGAATAACACCGACGAGAAATACCCAATTCTTGTCCTTGTCCTGCTCTCCTGCGTCCAAAAAACGGATATTATCGCCTGCGTAAACATTCCCGTTGGCTTTAAGCCAAACTGAATCGAATTTTATTTCAGGCATATTTTCTTGTTTTTTTATTGACGACCTTTTTGTCCTCGACTGCTTCGGTTTCGATTTTAGTTTCCTGCTTCGCGGATTTCCATTCCAATGAAAGCGGATAATCCCTCTGAAGCGGGGCGATCCCCTCCGTTTCATGCTCCCAGATTTTCTTTGCAGAAAGAAATAAATCAAACCTATTTTCTATCTCCGTGAACTTATATTTCTGGTTCTTATTCCGATTATAGCCAATCTGCAAAATCGCGGTTTTACAAACTTCATCTTCCGCATGGCGATAAGCCGAAAGCTGTAATTCGTATTCCGGCCAAATGCTCAAACTCGTTTTTAGATCGACGAGCCACGGTTCGCCGTTAATCTTGATCTTCATATCTATGGTCCCAGCGTAATTATGTTCCTGATTCCAAACCGTATACTCGGTCTTTATCACTTCGGGATTCGTAACCTTGAGCCATTCCACAAAACTCATAAGACACTCATATTCCTGGACAGTAAGTTCTTCCTGTTGTTCTGTGGAAGGATTAAGGTACTTATCGTTCATCTTCACCTCGTGGCCCAAGAGAATATCCTCACACGCCTTGTGGACTTTTGAACCCTTGTCCCCGGCGGCCTGCTTGATCGCCTCCGCTTCATCCCATCCCTTATCGGCAAGCCACTTATAGAATTGAACGCCCTTCGGATAAAAACCGGCTATCCAAGTAACCGAAGGAACAAACTGATTGCCTATTTTATACCATCGCTCATCGGTGGTGGTAAGTTGCACCATCTTAGTTTCCACATTGACTTTCTTTTCTATGATTTTCATATTTTATTTTATTATTTTATCTGTCATTCGGATCGCCCTCCGCGCCCGAAATGTCGCTGATGTTCTCTACTTTATTTTTCCGCGCCTCGATTCCTTCGGGGCAACTGCATCCGAACTTCCCGCATTCAGGGCATTCCACATCTTCCAATGTAC
>CAYWHA010000206.1:0-1708 GCA_964457555.1 uncultured Solibacteraceae bacterium | reverse complement strand
CTCGTTGGGCTCATAACCCAAAGGTCGCAGGTTCAAATCCTGCCCCCGCTACCAATCGGTGCGATGAACAAAGCCTTGAACTTCAACAGTTCGAGGCTTTTTCGTATGCCTGAGAATGATCGGGAATGCCCTTGCGGGGTTCACTTGATTCTATCGGTTTCGAGATGTCGCTGCACACCTGCTGCACAACTTTTTTGATACGGGAATGGCTATAGCACAAGGGTTGCGGGCAATTCTCATCCAGACGAATGCACGATCCAGACTGCTCGATCCTCTCGGTATGCCTTGGCCAAGAGTTCCTGAGCGGCCTTGATATCGACATGCTCAGGACTGAATTCATCCTCCAGGTCTACCAAGCCGATCTGGCCGGGTGGAGCGGGATTGAGGATCATCGCAAGGCCCCTGCGATTCGCTTCCATCAATTGGCCAGGGTCAATCTGGGGCGGATCCGGAGTTCGGAACCCATCGCCGCTGGTCCAGACTTCAGGAGACACCCCTGTGAGCCAGACCAGGGAACCTAGGGCGGCACCGCTGGGGGCATGGATCCCTCGTTCCCATTGAGAAACCGTCCTCTGGTCGGTGTTGAGTGCCTTTGCCAGCCGTGCCTGGGTCCAGTTCCAGTCAACCCGCAGTTGCCGGATGCGTTCACCCACGCTCCGGGCCGATTCCGGAGCTTGGCTATAGGGTCCATTCGAAGTTCTGGGTCGCCGCATCGACGATCTCTCTCCCATCTCCGGTCAGAGGAGGTATTCAATTATACGCTTTACGCGTTTTTAAATGAAGTGAACTTCCGCGAACTCCTCTGAACGCGTCGTCGTTCTTCCTATTGGTGTTCAGAGATGACTCCAACTTACAAAAACCAACCACCCAGGACGGGAGAAGAAATCTCACATCTGGCTTACCGCATCGAGGATGCGGCCGTCGCTCTCGGCATAGGGCGGACCCTTGTCTACCGTTTGATCCATGACGGTCAACTCGCTGTCATCAAGATCGGAGGCCGTTCCCTGATCACGGCCACAGAACTTGATGCCTTCCTGGCACGGCGAGGTGAGAAATGATGGACACCCACTGCCTCGAACAGTCCGGGGAACGAGAGGATCGCACCCAAAGGCTTAAGGAACACACGCTGCCGTTCCTCATGTCGCTGCTGAATTGCACAGAGGAGCAGGCCATGAAAGCCAGTTTGTCTTGGCAGACTTTCTGTGATGACGATGGTCGAAAAGAACAGGGGCTCGTCCATCAACTGCACGGCTCCATCGGCAAATTGGGCGATCTCCTTGATGAGCTAAATCATGCGGGAGCAGGCATCTTCCTGACAATCAACAAGACGGACCTGAAGGGGCGGAGCAAGCAGAACATTCGCTCTCTTCGGAGCCTCTGGGCTGACCTTGACGAGAAGGATGCGGCGGAGAAATTCCAGCCCGAGTCTCTGGTGATCAAGCCCACCATCATGGTGAGGACTGGCCATGGCCAACACCTATACTGGTGCCTTACGGAGAAGGTCGAAGCCACAAAGGAAACAGTCGATCTGCATGAGTCGAGCCTGAGAGGTATTCAGCAAGCGCTGGCACCCTATGGGGCAGACAGGGCGGTCTGCGAGGTAGCGAGGGTCATGCGCGTCCCCGGCTTCCACAACATGAAACGGGAGCCATACCCGTTGGTCAAGCTGCTTCTCTCAAATGGGCCACGCTACTCGATGGAGCAAATT
>CAYWHA010000205.1:0-1712 GCA_964457555.1 uncultured Solibacteraceae bacterium | reverse complement strand
TACCTGTACCAGAAGACCTCGATAAGCCTTCCTCGACTCTTGAAGGACCGAAGACGAAAGAGCTTCGATCTACTGCGGGTGGGACCATTGTTCAGCACTCGAAGAGCACGGGAAAATATCGGTACTCTACGGATGGAGGTAAGACATGGCAACCCGGACAACCGCAGAGCCAAACGACTGGGAAACAGTAGAACCGAACGATTGGGAAACTGTACCCGCAACGCAGTCGAGTTCCCCATCTCTCAGTGTTGACTTCTCCAATAAATCCGGTCAGGGAACGTATCCCATGTGGGATACTGCCGGGAAGAAGCACGATGTTCCTTATGGGGAAGTGTCCAAAGCGCAGAAGTTGAAGTATCAGTTCGATACCAACAAAATGCAGAACCGTGGAGGTCTTGACCCTGAAACAGCGTACTTGAGAGATCGCGCCGCTGATGCGAATACCAACTTTAGTCGAATGTCTCCTGACATGTCTCCAGAGGAGTCTCAGGCTAGGTCTGCGCAAATAGAGGCGAATGCTCCTCTTCCCATGAGAATCATTGGGGGAATAGCGAAGGGCGGGGGGACGTTGGCTCGTCCAGTATTGGATGTCACGGCTCTTGGTACAGGTTCTACCCCTCAAGAAATTGATGAGATGCTTGCTCCTCGAAGTACCGCCGAGAAGGTGGCAAAGTATACGACGGTAGCTGCCCCAATCATCGCTAGTGGGGTGGCCGCTCCGGCTGCAACGGCTTTGGCTCTTGGGGCTGGAACAATCGGCTCTACGGTCGCAAAGGAAGGTGCGAAGTGGTTGGGTGCTACTCCGCAACAGGCGGAAGTGGCTGGAGATGTAGGTGGGTTAATCACGGGATTTGGGGGAGGAAAAGTTGGAAGCCTTGTCGATAGGTCGTATGTTCCTTGGCTGAAGACTCCCGTTTCCGCGAAAAGTTCACTTGCCAGCGCATTGGCGAGAACTCCTAGCTCCAATAAGAATCTCATTGTTCAGGATGTTGCCGACGACATTGCCGAACCGATGAGATACGCGGCGGCGAACAATCCCGAAATCGCCAAAGTGGTACTCGGAAACGACCCTAAGCAAGCTCTTGCTGCGCAGATGAATCTTTTTGAAAAGGCGTCTCAGTATCAAGACAATGTTGGGGACGCAGTTGGAGAACTGGTTGCCGATAGGCCCGTAGACCCGACGGGGGCAACTGCGGCTCTTCGGCCAACGGAAACGTCGAAGAACCTTTTTCCAGAGGATGCGGAATGGCTCGATTCCTTCAGAGGAAAACTGAATAAACTCAAAACTCTTGGCGAGTTGAACGATGCCAGAAAGGAACTTAACGACAGGTCCACATCTCTATACAAAGCGGCTACCGATGACGCTGGAAGCGTTCGCGCAAGGGCGTACAAACAAGCCGCCGATAATATCCGAAATCTCTACTACGACAAGGTTCAAGAGATAACCGGACACGATCTAAGGGGGATAAAGAAGACTCAGGCAAACATCCTCAATGCGATGGATGCGTTTGCCGAGAACAAGGCCAAACTCACCCGCGAACACCAGTTGCATACCGAACCGAAGAGTTTCAAGCAGACCGTGGCGAATGTGGCCGGAGGGAGCATGGACCCGGCCACGATTGGAAAGCGTGCTGTGGCTGGATGGGTTCAAGAGAAGGTTGGCGGTTCGCAGTTGCAGCAGATACACAACAACCTGAAAGAGTTGTACGCCG
>CAYWHA010000204.1:0-1731 GCA_964457555.1 uncultured Solibacteraceae bacterium | reverse complement strand
TTGAGTTCGCCCAGTTGGATGCGCGGCACTTCGCCGGCTTCCACGTCCCCGGCCAGCCGGAACGGAAACAGCTTCAGCTCGTCGTGAATCTCTTCAAGGCCGCGGCCCATCAGCCGCTTTACGGAGTAGATGACCCGCTCCGGCGTCTGGATGAGCGCCTTGCGCGCGCTGTTGCCCACGGTGACCGTAGGGCGGCCGCCCCCGGGCTTCATCGGGTCAAGCGCCACCACCGACGGCACAAGATTCGTGCCGTCCGCGCCGGGAATCACCACCGGCGCATCGCCTTGCATATAAGCAACCAGGGAATTGGTGGTTCCCAGGTCGATTCCAACTACGCGTCCTTCCGCCATGTCTTTTGTTTAAGCTCCCAGGGTCTCGGTTACGTCGCGAACAAGATTGCTGAGGTAGCGCCGCCTGTCCAGCAGGGCCACCATTCTTTTTTCCCCGGCCTTGCGTGCGGCTTCATCGCCCGCATCCCAAGCCTTCCACTCGGCGCGCAGGTCCTTGTCCACAACTTCCAGCAGCCCGTCGAATTTTTTCTTTGCCGCCTGCAGGCTGGCCTGCAACTCGGGATCTTCATCGCCCGTCTTGCGGGCCATGCGCATCTCTTCCAGTTGCATGTTCAGATCGAAAACTTCTTCCAGCAGATCGGCGGGAACGCGTGAAACGTCTTTCCCGTTTGCGGGCCGATTCTTGCCGCTGTGCTGCTCGCCAATCTCCGCGCCTTCCAGCTTGAGCAGATACTCGGTGCGGTGGATGGGGTCTTTGAGCGTGCGGTAGGCGTTGTTCAGGAGAGCCGTGTCGGCCAGGCTCCACTGCCGCTCGTTGTCGAGGGCGCGCACAAAGCGGTCCGGGTGCAGCTTGCGGCTGAGGCGGTGAAATTCATTTTCGAGCGCCGTCAAATCCAGCTCGAGTTGCGGCTCCAGCCCGAAGACTGAAAAATAATCGCCGCCGGGAGGCGGCTGAATCTTGCTGCAATGCGGGCAAAAAAGCGTGGAATCGTTGTGGCCGATCGAACAGGACCAACAGGCAACGGGAACCGCGGAATCGAGAACCTTGAACATAATTGAACCGAACCCTACGACGCTCTACGACGAAAACGACGAACCGCAGCCGCAGGAGCGCGTGGAGTTCGGGTTGATAAAGTTGAATCCCTGCCGCATCAGCGTCTCTTCGTAGTCTAGCGTCATGCCATGCAAATAGAGAAACGACTTGGGGTCTACGAAAACGCGCACGCCGTCGAACTCGAAAATGCGGTCGCGCTCGCGAGGCCGCGTATCGAACTTGATGGAGTAGGAAAGCCCTGAGCAGCCGCCGCCCATCACGCCCAGACGCAGCCCGCCCTCTTCCGGCGAAATGCCCTCCTTGGCCATGGCCAAGCGAATGCGCTTGATGGCCTTCTCGGTCACCAGCAAACCCTGGCTGGGAGCCGCGGCGGGCTTTGCCTCCGTCTGCGGCTGGCCTGCAAAAGGCGCCTGCGACGATTGTGTTTCGATGCTCACCATGTTCGACATACTTACCTCTTCATTACCGCGGTCTGGATACACCCATAAACGCTCCGTGCCCCATCCTTGCGCCTTCTTTCTGGCGCAAGGGTGGGAAACCGCAGATCTTGCCGGGGATCCGTTCGTTCTTACTGCGCCACCGTTACTGTCGCGGCTTGCGCCGGCTCCGCGACATCGTTCTTTTTCTTCCAGTCGCCAATGGCCGCGCGAATCGCATCCTCGGCCA
>CAYWHA010000203.1:0-1748 GCA_964457555.1 uncultured Solibacteraceae bacterium | reverse complement strand
GGCGGGGCGGCGTCTGCTGGCCCCGCCCGGGTGCCGCCGGTCAGCGCAGGCAGAACCTCATCTCTGGACTGTAAAAACTTGGCGGGAATGAGAATACCTGCCGTTGCTGGTCTCGCAACTGAAACAGCGTAACCGTAACACTGTCCTCTTCTTCGCTCAACGCATCTGCGATTGCGCTGATGCTCATGGACCTGTCCATCCGGCGCAGCAAATCCTTGATTCGTTCGGGCAGAGGCAGCTCCGCCCCCAGGGGTTCCGACATGTTCAGTTGGGCGGCCGGCTGTTCCTCTTCGGCCGCCGTGCTTGCCGGCTCGGCCGGTTCGATATCAAGACGCTGATGCAGCGGTTCGGGGGCCGCCACCGGGGTTGGCCATTCCCGCCTGAATTCTTGCGCCGCTGAGGCCACCCGGGGCGCTTCCTTGGTCGGCTGGGTAGTCAGATCCTCTTCCTGCGCCGCAGGGCTATCTGCGCCTTCCATCGCCCGTAGCCAGTACGCTTCCCGGTCTTCGAGTTCCTGCTCGTTGGGCATGTCCAGATCATCTGGCGGCTCCGGGATGTAGTCGTCGCCCGTCAGCCAGGGTGGGATCGAGCCGTATTCACGGATCGCCATGGCGATCGGATCGCCCATGCAGCTACGCCAGTCGGGGATATGCTTGGTCAGCCTGCCCTCCAGGCGGAACATCTCTCTGCACTCGATATTGCTACCCCGGACACTCAGCCTGCGGAGGCTGCGGGCAATGCTGCGAATATTACTGGTGTCCCTGTGGACCAGTGGACGCTTGAGCTTCCTGTGATTCTTATGTGCCAGTCCGATAGCCCGGTTGTCGCTCACCCACTTCGCATTATCGATTTCGATGACCTTGAGCATCTCGCTGATGCGGATCTGGTAGACCAGCCAATTATCGTCTTCTACCTCCATTTGCGGCCGGCCCCCTAAAGGGCCGGCTTGAGCAGTCGGCTTAAAGTCTGCATTCATCTCTACCACCTGCGGACTTGCAGTCGTCTCGGAGTCCGTATTCGCGTCCACCATGAGCGGATTTTCTTCTTGGGATTTCCTGGCGTCGTGTCGTGCCGATGACAGAGGTATAGATACTGTAGTTGTGTCATTGCCCGATTTGCCCGATTTGCCCGATTTCATTACGACCGAGTTTGCCCCCGATTTGCCGGATTCTGTTACGACCATGTTGCCCGTCCAGACGTACCCGTTTCCGCTCTTCTCGAGCACCTGGAGTTCGTCCCTCAGATAGGCGATGACGTTCGTCGCGGTTCTGGGGCTTACCCCCAAGGCTTTCCGCAGCGTGGACTTGCTGGCCCAGCCGTTCCGCCGGAAATGTTCGATGGCCCGTTCGAGGAGCCGTTCGCTGATATGCACCAGCGCCTTCGCGCTTGGGCAACACTGTGGTTCCGCACTGGAGATGTGCAAGATTTCCTCGATCCCGGCGTCCGATTCCCGTTGATGGATGGCGGCGGAGTAGCTAGCCCCGCCGCCCGGGAATCAGAGGAGCGGCTGGATGCCGCCTGATGTGACTATGGGTGTCTTTCCGCCGGAATGCAAGGGTACCCAAGCACTTATTCAGAGTTAAATATATTTAATCGAGACTTCTCGCCGGCACCCCTGAATTCCGCTCCCGATTTGACGACTTGGTACCGGGAGACGAAAACATGCAAACTAACTTTTCTGCTTCATCCCAGGCTTTACTGGATGGCGTCGTCGCCGTCCTCCGGCAGCAGGTCATCGCCGACATGTC
>CAYWHA010000202.1:0-1759 GCA_964457555.1 uncultured Solibacteraceae bacterium | reverse complement strand
TGAGCTCGGCGATTTCATCGATGTCTTCGAGGCGGGGGATGGTGTAGGCGGCTGCGGCGAAGCCGTGTTTGCGCGCGTTCTGAGCGGAACGGGCTTTGCCATCGGGGGTACGCGGGCCGGTGGAACCGGCGGCATTGGCGCGATTGGCTGCGAATTGCTCTGGGGAAACGTAATGTTGTGAGTTTTGCATGGGATTGTCTGAATGTCCTTCCAATTCCAGAATGTCATGGGGGTAGGTAGGGTTTGAGTTGCTGGATGGGTTAAGTTGTGGGAAGGAAAGGGGGATGATTTATTTGGAGTTGCGGTGACCGATGGGGCCGGCAAGTGCGGAAGTCAAAAGGGCGAGAAGCCCACTTGTCGTTCCCGTGAGGAACAGATCGAAAAGCTGTGGTGTCTAATGAAAGCATGCGCCGCATACGGTGGACCGATCTGCCCGAAGATCCTGCCATGCTATCCGGCTGGCAACTCCCGTCTTTGGTCCTCGCAACCCTGTTTTTCAATTTCTTTTTTTGGTACGTACCGGCGACGACTTTTCCGTTCATAGGCTCGCCAATTCTCTATCTCGCATCCCTGGGCACGGTGATTGCACTCGTGGCGGTGTTCTTCTTCCTATGCCCAGCCCTAGCCGCCCACCGAACACGAAAATCCCTATTCCAACTCGCGGAGGCATCGTTCGGCGTGGTCCCTGCTATCGGCTTCCGAATAGGCTGCGTGATGCTTTGTATGCTCTGGCTCGCGGGGACGACAGGGGTGTTGTTCAATAACGTTCTGAGATTCGTGCTACAGCGGAGTCTTACCCTAGTCGAAGTGAGCCTCTTTCTGGGTCTTCCCGTCGTATTCCTTTTCGTGACGGGATTGCAGAACCTGCGGACGAGCGCCAAACTCGCCTTCTTCACAAACAAACTCGGGGCAGCTTTACTAATCGCAGCGGCGCTCCGGGTGAGGCCTTATTTGCCTGATGCTTGGAGTGATCTCGGAAACACCCTCCCAGGCAGCGATATCTGGACGCGAATTGCGGAGCCGCTCATGGTGATCTGCCCGCTGGCGTTGCTCGCAGCGAACTTCGGCACCCGAACGCGGAGCCGGAAAGATGTCACGTTCATCGGCCTCTTCGGACTGGCTATCCCCATGGCGGCCACACTATTCGCCGTTAGCCTGATCCAGCGTGCCGCGTACCACTGGCGCTCGGATCTGGGCGGCTTGGCGAATATCGCGCTAGCGCTGTGGGGCGGGGACTCCGGGCACTACCAATTTCAGTGGATTGCCCTGGCGATGGTTACGTTATTTGGCATTGCACGATTCTGCACTCGGATGTGGAGAGCTGCCGTGGCGCCAATTATGGGTTCGTTGAGACTGCGGCTGGCCGTTCTTGCAGCGACCCTGATCCTCGTGGTGGCCCTCAGCACAAGTGAATCTATGATAATCACGCGAGGCGTGGAGATCGCGGCGCGTGTCACGGGCAGCATAGCAGCGGTCCTCACCGCAGATTTCATCTTGACGCGATGGCGATTTGCTCGGGCTAGGCGTGTGGATTGGCTATCACTGGTATCTGTGGGCGTGGGCCTCATAGCTGGAGGACCGCTGACGTTCTGGGAGGGCGCTGATTATCAATACCATCTGACCGCGTCGATCCTATTACCTTATGCAGCCAGCTTTGTGTCTCGCGTGATCGGACTCTTGGTCCTGCTCAGAGTGGAGCGCCGTGCCTCGGTGAACACTTCAAAACCGGCCATCAATGATCACTTCAAAACCGGCCAAC
>CAYWHA010000201.1:0-1759 GCA_964457555.1 uncultured Solibacteraceae bacterium | reverse complement strand
CTAGCGAGGTCTTCGACCTCAAACCGACGAGGTGGTGCCGTTGACCGTTAAGCGTCTTTGCGACTTGGCGGCTTTGCGTGAGTTTCGTCTTCAAGCCCATTGACGACCCGCGCGATTCCTTCCTTGATGAACGCGACGTGGAAGTTGATCAACAGGCCGAGGCGCTTGTCAGCCAGCCGGAGATAGGTGAGGAGCTGTTTTTTGTGAACCGGGGCGAGAGTCTCGACTGACTTGATTTCCACAATCACCTTGTCCTCCACGATCAGATCGGCCCGGAACCCGATGTCAATGCGGACATTGTCATAGATTACCGGGATAGGCTGCTGGCGGGCAGTGCGGAGTCCTCGGCGACCGAGTTCATGTGCCAGGACTGCATCGTATACCGATTCCAGCAGTCCTGGGCCGAGGGTGGTGTGGATGCGAAAGGCAGCGTCCACGATTTGTTTAGCTATCTCGTTCTCGGTCATAACGGCTTTCCATAATCTCACGCCAAGCCGCAAAGGCGCAAAGAACGCAAAACCCGGCTGAGGCATAGAATCATGGCATGACGAGTATCCCGGAACTGCTTCATGATCACGTGACGCTGGAAGTGGAATGCCTGGACCGGCTGTACTTGAACGGTTACATTGGCAGGCTGGCAACGTCGGGCGGACTGGTGACGTTCATGCAACAACAGTTGGGCAAGCCGATTCCGTCGCCGGTGGTGTTGGGCCAAGTGACCGAAAAGTTCCGCGACGCGGTAAAGGCGCAAGCCGAACAACAGCAGATTCCGATTTACCAGTTCAACCACAAGGAGAGGAAGGACGACATCGCCAACGATTTCCGCAGGCAGCGCGGAGTGCGAGATCAGATCGTCTTCATCGGAGTGGCACAGGAGAAGGCGCAGGCCTTCAACGGAAAGAAGGTCAACGGGCGGTTCGAGTTCAACCGCGACAAGGCGGTCTACGTCAACCACTACTACTTCTACATTGACGATGAGGACTTCGGGCCGCTATTCATCAAGGTGTGCAGCTACGCGCCATGGGGAATCAAACTATGTTTGAACGGGCATGAATGGGCGAAGCGGCAACTGGAGAAGAGGAAGATTCGCTACGAGGCTCTCGACAACGGTTTCCTGTCATGTTCCGAGCCGGAGAAACTGCAGCAGATCTGCGATGCGCTTGGGCCAGAAAATATCGACGGTGTGTTCCGCAAGTGGCTGAAGCGCATTTCGCTGCCGTTGCGGGTCGAAGATCGGCAGGCAGGCTATGAGTGGGACCTGTCGATCTGGCAGATGGAAGTGAGTTTGACACAGATTTTCGACCGTCCGTTGCGCGGGCGGGAGTTCTTCGAAGAGATCATCCGCGACAACCTGGACTTAGGGAGGCCGGATCGCGTCCAACTCGTCTTCGACCGCGTGGTGACGAAAAAGACTCCTGGCGAGTTTCGGACGCGCGTGATTCAGAACGGCGTGCACCCCAGTCTGCATATCCAATACAAGAATTTCGACCTGAAGCAGTATTTCAAAGAGGGCCGAGGGTGCCGGACCGAAGGCACCTTTCGCAACCCGAACGATTTCGGTGTGAACAAGGGTTTGGCCAATCTGCCGTACCTACAGAAAATGGGACGGCAGATCAATCGGCGTTTGCTGGAGGTTGAACGCGTCAGCCACAACAGCGGCTTGAGCGGCGACAGCATCCAACGTGTGGTGCAACCGACTGTCAACGAAGATGGTGAGAAGGCGCCGGCATTGAAATTCGGTCAACCCCGAGTCATGGCC
>CAYWHA010000200.1:0-1763 GCA_964457555.1 uncultured Solibacteraceae bacterium | reverse complement strand
CTCGGCTTTGGCCATTCACTAGATAAAAATCATTTTTGATGGTTCCTGTTGTGATCCTGCCTGTTTTGTGATATCTAGTTGTATGACTAGTTAACAGAAAGGATCTTCCTATGGGTTTTCCCACCAAAGTCCAGCTCATCCAACGCAAAGCCAGCGAACAGTGGTATATCAATTTCCCCTCCGCCGTCGCCCAGGCCATGGAGTTCTCAAAAGGGGAAACCGTCGAGTGGATCGTCGAGGACAAGTCCCTTCTCGCCCTCCGTCGCCTCGAGGCTCCGCCTTCGGCTCTAAAAAAAACTCTACCGGCATCCTTCCTCAGTTCGAGCAGCTCTGGAACGAATGTCGCCCCGCTTTCGACCAGCGCCGCGTCGCCGCACGCGCCGAAACTCTCGCGCTGAGCTCTCTGCTCGCTCTCGGACGCCACACCGTGACTGGCTTGCTCACTACTTCCGGTTCTCAGTTTCAGGATTGGAGCGCCGCTTATCGTCTCTTCTCCCAGGATCGGCTTCCCGTGCCCGAGCTGTTTTCCGTTGTCCGTCACGCCGTCGCCGCCCAGTTGCCCGCCGGCGCACCCTTTCGCGCCGTTATGGACGATACCCTCCTGCGCCGTTCCGGCTTACACACTCCCGGGGTCGCCTGGCGGCGGGATCCGCTCGGCCCCCGCTTTCAAACCAACTTCGTCCGCGGCCAGCGCTTCCTGCAGATTTCTGCCGCCATGCCAGGCAACCAGGGCGTGTTCCGACTGGCTCCGATTGCCTTCCTTCATACCCCCACACCACCCAAGCCCAAGCGCGATGCCTCCGATGCGGATCGGGCACAATACCGTCTCGACGCCAACTTGTCCCGCCTCAGCCTCCGTGGCGCGCAACAGATGATCCAACTCCGCAACTCCCTCGACCAAGATGAAGGTGGCACCGAACGAATCCTCCTGCTGGCCTTCGACGGCGGCTACACCAACTCCACCCTGCTGAAACAGATTCCGCCTCGCACGGTCTGTGTGGGACGAATTCGTAAAGATGCCAAACTGTATTGGCCTCCCGATCCGGCCCGCAGCAAAGCTCGGGGACGCCGCCTCCGCTATGGTGACGCCGCACCGACTCCCGATCAATTCCGTACCGACCTGTCCGAACCCTGGGAGACTATGAGTTTCCTCCATTCCGGGATTACCCATGCTCTCCGCTACAAACGAGTATGCAACCTGCTGTGGCGGGCGGCCGGGGTCGAGCATCTGCTCCAGCTCATCGTCATCGCGCCACTTGCCTATCGCCTGCGCAAAGGTTCCAAGCTGCTCTATCGCGAGCCGGCATTTCTGATCTGCACCGATCCCGCCCTGGATGCGCGCTCGATCATCGAAACGTACTTCCAGCGTTGGGACATCGAAGTCAACTTCCGCGACGAAAAGACGCTCCTCGGTGTGGGTCAAGCACAGGTACGCAATGAGGTGTCGGTCGAGTCCGCCCCGGCTCTCACCGTCGCCGCCTATGGCATGTTGCTCGTCGCCGGTCAACGGGCTTTCGGCAATTCCAACGAAGGACTCCTGCCTCAACCGAAGTGGGCCGCCAGTTCCCAAGGGCCCCGCACATCCACCCAACAACTTCTCCATCAGCTCCGCGCGGAGGTTTGGGGACGCGGCCTCGGTATCGACAGTTTCTCCGGCTTCGCATCCAAGCTGTCTCCTGTCATGAAGCCCGAGAAATGTTCTTTCCCACTTACTTCGGCCCTTTGCTATGCCAACGGATAGTCTTCAAAGAGCCAAAGCCGAG
>CAYWHA010000199.1:0-1772 GCA_964457555.1 uncultured Solibacteraceae bacterium | reverse complement strand
TGGAGTGAACCCCTAAAATGAGACACGGTGAATAGACGCACTCTGCATGGAACGGAGAGCGAACAAATGACGAAGAAAGCAAAGTGGCGTCGTCACACCGTGGAATTCAAACGCCAGGTCGTCGAACGAATGAAGACCTGCGAAAGCATTGAGGCACTGGCTCGCGAGCTGAAATTGCAGCGCAAGCTCCTCTATACCTGGAAGTACCAATTCGAAGGGCGTCCCGAGCCGCGGCACGCGAATTTGGCAACAACCGCGGAAGAACGCAAAGAGAAACACTTACTCGGGGAGATCACCAAACTGAAGTCAGCACTGGCGGAAAAGACGTTGGAGAACGATTTTTTCGCAAACGCCTTGCTCAGAATCCAGGAAGGACGCCGGCAGAACACCGCGCCTGGCGGCACAGCGTCTACGACGGAATCCGGTCGGCGGCGCAAGAGCAAGGCGGACTAACAGTCGAACGGATGTGCCAACTGGCCGGAGTCAGCCGGGCCAGCTACTACCGACAGTTGGAGGTGGTAGCGCCCGACGAGGCGAAAATGGCAGTGCGGCAGGCGATTCAGGAAATCGCGCTGGCGCATCATCGCCGTTACGGCTACCGGAAGGTAACCAAAGCGCTCCAGCGCCGAGGCATGATCATCAACCACAAACGGGTGTTGCCCATCATGCGGGAAGACAATCTGCTAGCCATCCGCCACCGCAAGTTCATTCTCACGACGGATGCGCAGCATGACTGCCAAGTCCATCTCAACCTGGCGGCGCGCATGACTCTGACCGGTGTGGATCAACTTTGGGTGGCGGATATCACTTACATTCGTCTGCGTGGCGAGTTTGTGTATTTAGCCGTGATCCTCGACCGCTTCTCGCGCAAGGCAGTGGGCTGGGCGCTGGATCGCACTCTAGCGGCGCGCATCACGCTGGCAGCGCTGCAGCTGGCCATCGCCGCCCGCCACCCGCCTCCGGGCCTGGTCCATCACTCCGATCGGGGCATCCAGTACGCTTGCTCCGACTATGTAGCGGCGCTCCAGGCTGGTGGCATCGTCCCGAGCATGAGCCGGCCGGCGAATCCCTACGACAACGCCTTCTGTGAGAGCTTTATGAAAACTCTGAAGCAGGAGGAAATCTATTGTAACCAGTACCGCGATCTGCAGGAGCTTTCCGAGCATCTGGAGGAGTTCATCGATACCTACTACAACCGGCAGAGGCTGCACTCGGCCTTGGGGTACCGGACGCCGGAGGAATTTGAGCACGCCGCGACGCTGCCGGAATCCGGTAGCGCACTGGCAGCGGCGACGATGAAATTCTTTTCTCCTCCAAGCGGAGAGAAATCGCAGCTCGGCCCCGGCGATTCGCCGAGCACCGAGGTGGGAACATGACCCACCAGTAGAGAGAAGAGGGAGTGGCGCGAAGGCAAAGTTCGCCCGATACCGGGGAACCCTCCGCACAACCCCGGGGCTGGTAAACCACGGGGGTATTTTTCTCATCGTCTAGGAGCGTTTGCGACGATCCCTTCGATGCCGCTTCCGATCCAACAACCGAATCAATGATCCAACAACCGAATCAATACTGAGGGCCCCCAGTATGCGTTTTTTAAGGCAGGGCGGAATCTATCGGTCCGATGTGGTTCAAAACCAAAACCGAAGTCAAAAACCAAATCCCAGGGCGGGAACCGACCGCCTCCCGCTGGTCGGCCCCGAGCCCGGGCAAAAGAACGCGTCGGGAGGACCACGCCCTTCTCATCGTCCGCGATGAGTTCCGCACCGGCTATTCCT
>CAYWHA010000198.1:0-1799 GCA_964457555.1 uncultured Solibacteraceae bacterium | reverse complement strand
CCTTCTCCAGCGGCAACCGTGAATCACGCAGCAGCCGCTCCGTCCGCTTCGCCCAGCGAACCTGGCATTCCCGCTCCGCCAATTCCAGCAGATACTGTTCATAGCTGGCCGTTTCCTGCGTCGCACGTCGGGCCAGTTCTTCAAAACACTCCCGAAACGTCGGCAAATGCAGTTCCCGCAAATAGGCCGTCAACCGCTCCTTCACATCCCCCTTGGAACCCATCCCACACCTCCTTGTGCAAGAACAATTCATCGAAATCCAACAGGTTTACTTCTTCGACGGTCACATCGGTGACCGCCGGAACTTTCTCGGCTCGCTCGACCAACTCCTCGACCGCACTTCGAGTCACACTGCGGTCGCTCATCAGAAGCGTTCGCAACGCCTCGTCCACCGCCGTCTCGCTCCGGCGTGCCGCCAAATAGAGAATCCCCAAATACTCTTTGACGCCACGCTCCGGCTGTGATTCCCGCAGGGCGTCGTAGGCCATGCGAAAACGGCTTGTCGGAAACAACTCTTCCCGATAACGATAGTTCTCGAAGGCCCCAGGCTTCCGCACCAGCCAGTCGATAATGTGGCGATAGTTGATCGCATGTTTCTTCCGTCCACGCAGGCGTGGAAATCGCTCCATCTCCCGCTGGGCGCACCAGACCTCGACGTGTTCGACGTACAGCCGCACGTCAACCCGCTCGCCCATCAATCGACTGGGGACCGAATACGTGTTGTGATCGACGTGGATCAAACTTCCCGTATCCACCCGCGCCCAACTCCGCTTGCAGCTTTCACGTCGCCGATCCGGCAGACGCCGCAAGTGAGGCAACTCTTCATCAAATCGCTTCCGACGGCCTGCATTGCGAGCCGCCACCAGTTCGCTCAAGAATCGTGCATAGGCTTCACGGCTCTCGAAATCCCGACTGCCACGCAACAATAACGTCTGCTCCACCGCTTCTTTGAATCGCCGATGCGACTGCTCGACATCGCCGTTCTCGTTCGGCTCCTCAGGCTGAATCTTCTCCATCTCCATCCCGTAATAGCCCAACAACCCGGCGTACCGCTCGGTGAACTCCTTCCGATTCGAGCCGTTGTTGACCGCCAAACTCATCCGATCCGTGCGGTGTCGCTGGGGCACGCCACCCAATTCCCACACGGCGTTTTGAATCCCCTCGCTGAGACTCTCGAAACTCTCCGAAAAACAGATCGTGATCGACTCCCAGTTCGAGTACGTCAGCACGAAGTGGTAGACGATATGATCGAACGGCAGGCCGCCGATCGTCACCGCCAGACTGCTCATGTGGCTGAAATCCGACGCACACAACCGCCCTGGATGATGCACCTGGCTGAAAAACACCTCCTTCGCCGGACCCGCCGTCGCTCGCCAGCGTTTCACGCCTCGCTGAAAACTGCGCAACTGCGAGTCGTCGAACTTTCCCAAATACTTCGTTTGAAGCCACGCAAAAAGCGTCTTGGCTTCCAGGCCGGGCGCTTCCAACAATTGCTCATGCACCTCGGGCCAGACCTCGGCGAACAGGTCTTCCCGTGTCCGCCATGTCCGCTCAGGGGCGACTTCGCTGGGAAGCCGCCCAAGCCGCCTATACTTCCTCGCCGTCTTCTCGTCCATGTCTGCCTTGTCCGCCGACTGAGCCAATGACTTTCCCAACGCCAACGCACGCCACAACCGCTTCACCTGTCGATCCTGCATCATCGCAAACCTCCCTCCTATGGAGGTTTGCAATAGTCTACCCTTTCGCCCAACCGGGAATTCTAATTGTCGTCAGACCGGAAAACTAATTGTCGCTATACA
>CAYWHA010000197.1:0-1818 GCA_964457555.1 uncultured Solibacteraceae bacterium | reverse complement strand
CCAGCAGCTCGCACGCCGCGCGGACCGGTTCTCGCACCGGAATGGCCGCGGACTCCGCTTCCACCCCGATGCCGGCCGCCGTTGCAATTTCCACCAGCGTTGCGCCTAGACCGCCGCGCGTGGGGTCCCGCATCGCGTGAATTTCGCCGGCCGCCATCATTTCAGCCACCAGCCGGTGCAGCGCGGCGGTGTCGGATTCGATGGCTCCTTCGAACTCCAGGCCTTCGCGCTTGGACATGACGGCCATCCCGTGATCCGCGATCGTTCCGCTCAGCAGGATCTTATCGCCGGGACGCGCCAGCCGCGCCGAGATGTTCACGCCCGCCGCCACCAGGCCCACGCCGGAGGTGGTAATGAACATGCCATCGGCCTTGCCTCGAGGCACCACCTTGGTATCGCCCGTCGCGATGGGCACGCCTGCCGCGCGCGCGGCGTCCGCCATGGAAGCCACAATCCGCGCCAGTTCCTCCATGGGAAAACCTTCCTCCAGGATGAACGCCGCGCCTAGCGCCAGAGGGGTCGCGCCGCTCATGGTAAGGTCGTTGATGGTCCCATGCACCGCCAGCTTTCCGATATCGCCGCCGGGAAAGAATAGCGGCGTGACCACGAACGAATCCGTGGTGAAGGCGACGCGCGCCGGGCCGGCTTCGAACACCGCCTGGTCGTCCAGCCGGTTGAGCAGCGGGTTGTCGAAGGCCGGCAGAAACATCTCGCGGATGAGCTGCGCGCTGAGTTTGCCGCCGCTGCCGTGTCCCAACACCACCGTCTTGCGTTGCGCGATGGGCAGCGGGCAGGAAAGCGTGAAATCGCTCATCGCCGCCGCCCGTAGTTGTAGTACGCCGCGCAGGCGCCCTCCGCGGAAACCATGGTCGCCCCCAGCGGCGTTTCCGGCGTGCAGCTAGTCCCGAAGGCCGGACAATCGAGCGGCCGCCGCGCGCCCTGCAATACCAGCCCGCTGATGCACGCTTCCGGCTCATGCGAGACGATGCCGTCCAGGTCGAAAACCCGCTCGGCGTCGAAGGCCGCAAACTCCTCCCGCAGCCGGTAGCCGCTGCCGGGAATCATGCCAATCCCCCGCCACGCCCGGTCGCACGGCTCGAACACCTGCGCGATCATGCGGCGCGCTTCGGGGTTGCCCTCCCGAACCACGGCGCGGGCGTACTGGTTCTCCACCTCATGCCGGCCGCTTTCCAGTTGGCGCACCGCCATCAGGATTCCCTCCAGCAGATCGACCGGCTCGAAGCCCGTCACCACAATCGGCACGCCGTAACGCGCCGCCAGCGGCTCATATTCCTCCCACCCCATTACCGCGCACACGTGACCCGCGCCCAGAAATGCCCGCACGCGGTTGCCCGGAGATTCCAGAATGGCGGTCATCGCCGGCGGCACGGTCACATGCGAAACCAGGACCGAGTAGTTGGCCAGACCCTCCGCGCGCGCTTGCCACACGGACATGGCGTTCGCCGGCGCAGTGGTCTCGAATCCAATGGCAAAGAACACCACGCTCTTCGCCGGGTTCGCGCGGGCCACTTTGAGGCAATCGAGCGGCGAATACACCACCCGCACGTCGCCGCCCAGCGCCTTAATCTGGAACAAGTCCCCATCCGAACCGGGCACGCGCAGCATGTCGCCGAAGGAGCAGAAGATCGCGTCCTGCCGTCGAGCCAGGGCGTGGGCGCGGTCGATCGATTCGAGCGCCGTCACGCACACCGGACAGCCTGGCCCATGCGCCAGTTCGATTTCGGGGGGTAAAAGATCGTCGAGGCCGTATTTCACGATCGAGTGGGTCTGCCCGCCGCAGACTTCCATGATTACCCA
>CAYWHA010000196.1:0-1848 GCA_964457555.1 uncultured Solibacteraceae bacterium | reverse complement strand
GTAAAAAGATTTCGCTAGACAAACTGTTCGGTTTTTGCTGCACTAAGGTTGGATGAAAACAGATTCTGACGGTGAACCAAGCAAGTTGAATACGGCGGTGATCGCGGTGCATGTGCCGCAGGGCGATGAGGTGGGGTGGTTCGACGGGCAACTGGCGGCGCAGCATTATTTGGGAGCCGGGCGAGCGGTGGGCGACTATTTGCGCCAAGTGGTGACGCGGGAGGGCCAGCCTGTGGCGTTGTTGGTTTGGGGGCCGGCCTGTTACGCCCTCAAAGACCGCGACCTGTGGATTTCCTGGAGCGCTTCCCAGCGGGTGGAGCGATTGAAGCTCATTGTGCAAAACCGGCGGTTTCTGGTGCTGGCAGCCAAGGGAGAGAGTCCCAACTTGGCTTCGCAAGCCATGGGGGCGGCGTTGCGGGCCTTGCCGGCGCAATGGCAGGAGCGTTTCGGCTATCGTCCACTGCTGGCGGAGAGTTTCACCGATCCCGAGGCTTACGCGGGCACCTGCTACAAGGCCAGTAACTGGGAAGCGGTCGGCTACAGCGCTGGCTACAGCCGTCACCGGGCTGATTTTTACGTGCCCAATGAGCGGCCCAAGCGGCTGTGGCTGCGCCCGCTGATCCCGGAAGCGGGCCGACAACTGCGGGCCCAGCGGGTGCCCGAAGACTGTCGCGCTGGCCTGAGTGCGCCGCCTTCAGGAACACTGCCGGTCAACGCCAAACAAATGGGCTCCCTGCTGGAGGTGTTTCGGAAGGCACCCGATCCGCGGGACAAGAATACCCGCTATCGGATTGGGCCGGTCTTGACGCTGATCGCGATGGCGTTGCTGGCCGGACGGCGGGAGATTGCCGAAATCGCCCGCTTTGCCACGACCCTGACCCAACCGCAACGCCGGCAGTTGGCCTTGCCGCTCAAAAAAGGCACCCGCGCCTTTTATGAAGTGCCCGGCTACAGTGTCTTCTACCAAGTGCTGACCCGCTTGGATCCCGAAGCCTTCGCCAGCCGGCTCAGCGATTGGCTGCAAAGCCGCAGCGGGACGCTGCCGCAGGCCCTGGCCTTGGACGGCAAAATGATTCGCGACCACATTGGCCTGCTCACCTTGGCCCAGCACGAGGATGGCGCCCCGCAAGCGGTGGCGGTGTACGACCAAAAGGAAGGCACGCCCCGCTGCGAACAAACGGCCGCCGCCGCACTGCTGGAAAAGCTCCCCGCCTTGGACGGCAAAATCATCACGGCCGACCCCTTGCACTGCCAACGTCACCACGCCCGCACGATCGTCGAAAAAGGCGGTGATTACCTGCTCCAGATCAAAGGCAACCAGCCCAACTTACTCAAAGTGGCGCAAAGTTTGGACGCCGTGCCCGACACCCCTTTTTTGCCGACAGCCACACCGGTCACGGGCGCGTCGAACTTCGGGAACTCCACGCCTTCGCCATCGAACCCCTCACCGCCGACTTCCCCTTTGCCCGGACCTTAATCGTCGTCCGCAGTCACCGGACCCAGAAGCGGACCGGGATCACCACCACCGAGTCCCGATATTATCTCGCCAGTGCGCCACCAGAGCAGCACACCTCCCAGCAATGGCTGGCCTTGATCCGGGGACATTGGGGCGGAGTCGAAATCCGCAATCACTGGCGACGCGACGTGCTGATGGGCGAAGACCGTTCTCGTTCCCGCCAAGCCGACCTGCTAGCCAACCTGGCCCTCATTCGTAGCGCTCTGCTGGCTGTGCTTGCTGATCAGCTTGGACAACAATCCCTTCCGGCGTTTCGTGAACAACTTCATTCCAATCCCAAACAATGTCTGGCAATTATCGCCGCCCTATGAGCTTCAAAACAAAAGACCCTG
>CAYWHA010000195.1:0-1855 GCA_964457555.1 uncultured Solibacteraceae bacterium | reverse complement strand
CGTAGTAGCCGGCCGAGAGGGCGTAGGTTCCGAGAAAGATGCGGCGCTTGACCTCTGCGCCAAAGCCCTCGTCGCGCGAGTGCGAGTACATTTCAGAGAGTGTGTTGGAACGCGGCGAGCGGTAGCCGTAGCGCACGCCGTCGAAGCGCGCGAGATTCGCGCTGGCTTCGGCGGTGGCCACCAGGTAGTAAGTCGGCACTGCATACTTGGTGTGCGGCAACGAGACCGGCTTGATGGTGCATCCGGCGGCTTCGAGCGCGGCAATTCCCTTCTCGATGGCGGCGCGGACTTCAGGGTTGAGGCCCTCGGCGAAATACTCCGCCGGGACGCCGATGCGCAGACCGGCCGCGGGCTTGTCGCTCTCGGCGGCGTAGTCCTCAACGGGAGCCGCGGAACTGGTGGCATCCTCGGGGTCGTGGCCGGCGATCACTCCCAAAAGAGTGGCCGCGTCGCGCACGTTGGCGGCGAAGGGGCCGATACGGTCGAGCGACGACGCAAAGGCGATGAGCCCGTAGCGCGAAACGCGCCCGTAGGTGGGCAGCACGCCGACCACGCCGCAAAAGCTGGCGGGCTGGCGAATCGATCCGCCTGTATCTGTGCCGAGCGTGGCCACGGCGAGATTTGCAGCCACGGCCGCGGCCGAGCCGCCGCTCGATCCGCCGGGTACGCGTTCGGTGTCGACGGGATTGCGCACCGGACCGTAAGCAGAATTCTCATTCGAAGAGCCCATCGCGAATTCGTCGCAGTTGAGCTTGCCCAGCAACACCGCGCCCGCGGCTTCGAGCTTTGCCACTGCGGTGCAGTCGTAGGGAGGCCGGTAGCCTTCAAGGATTTTGGAGCCCGCGGTCGAAGGCGCGCCCTGCATAACGAGCACGTCCTTGATGCCCATGGGAATTCCGGCGAGAGCCGGCAGCGGATCGCCCTTCTTCACGAGATCATCGACGCGCGCGGCCTGCGCCAAGGCGCGCTCTTTGGTCAGGTTCAGGTAGACATTGAGCCGAGGGTTCTTTTCCTCGATGCGCACGTAGTAGCCGGCAGCAAGGTCCGTGGCCTTGGTGCGGCCGGATGCAATTTCGTCGCGCAGCGCGGCCAGCGTCTTCGGCTTCTCAACGTAGCTCTCGGTGTTTTTGGTGTCACTCGGCAATCGTGGTTCCTTTGCGGCTTCCTGTTCCCTGATCTCTGTTCCCTGTTTTCCGTTTTCTGATCCCCGACCCCTGAAACCTGAAACCTATCTCTCAATCACCTTGGGCACCTTGAAGAATGCGCCGTCGGTTTCAGGCGCCTGCGACATCACAGCAGTGCGGTCGAGCGAAGGCTCGAGACGGTCGGCACGCAGCGGAGGAATGGCGGCGTTTTCAAGTTCGCCCACTTGCGCCAGCGGTTCGATGCCCGAGGTGTCGAGCTGGTTCAACTCGGCCACGTAGTCGAGGATGGCGTTCAGGTCGCGGAGCATGGGCCCGGTCTCTTCCGGCGTCAGCTCAAGATGCGCCAGCTCGGCGACGCGCTCCACATCGGCGACGGTTACTTTTGCAGTCACGCGCTGGCGTTCCTCATAGTGGCGTTTCCGCCGGGTAGGTTTGGGTATCTTCGAAGGCTTCCCGAAGAACAAGTATATCGGTTGGTGGGGTGAAAGAAGTGAAGGAGTGAATGCGGGCGCGCGATCAGTCGACGGTGAGGACGACGTCGACGGTTTGCGAAACGCCCATAGACGTGACGGTGACGGGGATGGTGTAGGTTCCGGTGGGCGTGCCGGAGCCGCCGCCCGAGCCTCCGGAACCTCCGCTGCCGCCGCTGCCGCCAGTGCCGCCGCCGGAGCTAGTGCAACTGGAGATGCCCAGGCCAAGAACCGCAAGAA
>CAYWHA010000194.1:0-1870 GCA_964457555.1 uncultured Solibacteraceae bacterium | reverse complement strand
GGCTGCGTGCGCGTGTCGCACCAGATGAGCGCCGGCCGCAGCACCGCGCCCGCTTCGTCAAGCATCACGGCGCCATGCATCTGCCCGGTGAGCGCAATCGCTGCAATCGGCTCTCGCGGCTCCGGTGTCGCAGCCAGCGCTCCGCGAATTGCGTCCTGCGCCGCGCGCCACCAGTCCTCCGGATCCTGTTCCGCCCATCCCGGATGCTCGGCGCGAAACGGAGCATGCTCGCTCGAAGCCGATCCCATCAGCTTCCCCGCGGCGTCCACGACGAGTGCCCGCGTTCCGCCCGTACCGACATCCATGCCGAGGAACCACATCGCTGTTCCCTCCCTGCCTAAATCGCTTTTCTGTAGCGCCCGCAGCATAGCAGTTTCGCCGCATCGGGGCAAAGCAGCGCTCCACCATAGTTCCATGCCCCATTCGGGTAAATGACAGAATTCACATGGACGGAATACGATGCTCGAGTATTCCCGGAGGCGCAATGAGCAAGACGAAACGAATTCCCTGCAAATCTTTTTCCGTGGCGGCCGCGGCAGCACTTTTCTTCATCGCTCAGCTTGCCTTCGCAGGTGCGCCGCTCAAAGGTATTGACGTGAAGCTGGGCAAGAACCCGGGCGGTGGCTGCGCGGCACGCACCACCGACGCAGGCGGCAAAGCCGACTTCGGCGTCTGGCCCAAAGGCAACTACACGCTGGAATTTTCGCCTGTGGCCTCGACTCCCGCCGCCACGCCAGCGGCAGGCCGCGAACAATCGCCCAATGCCAAGCCGGGAACGCAGCCCCCACTCAAGCTGCATGTGGTTATCACCGGCGCGAATGGAGGCAAGCTCGAGCGAGATTTCGACGCCGGAGAAGCCACCGATCGCACCGTTCCGCTCGAGTTCTCGCTTGACGGCAAGCAAACACTCGTCGTTCTCGTTACCGCAGCGGACTAGCTCACGCCGGGCGTAGCAGCGGCGGCGGAAACCTGCGCTGCATCGAGCGTGAGCGGGCTATCGAGAATCATCTGAAATTGCCAGCCCGCGTCGTAGAGCAAGAAATCTGTATTACTCACGCGGTGATGCGCTCCGACAAGAATTCCGACGACGATAAGGGCAAAGGTTCCCCCAATGGCTCCGCCAACGACGGCGGGGTTGGGGCCGACCCGCGGAAGGGGCGGAAGGGTCGGCTCCTGGCCGCCGCCCATGGCAAAGCGCGTTCCCGGAAGCTGAATTGGCGCGAGTTCCGCTACTTCGTTGGCCGGCGCGCCACTATCGAGTGGCAGGACTAGCGCCTGCGTGTTTTCGCCATTCAACGCCACTGAATAGCCATTGGAAAATACGAGACGCGTGAAGTGGACGCGAAACGACGGCTGCCGGCCGGCTTTGGGGCTCGACGTCACCTGCAGGACATCGCCATCCACGAAAGCCCCGGCGGGGATGGCGAGTTGAGTCCCGATGGTTACGGGAAACGCTACCACCGCGCGCACAGTGTCCCCGGCTTTTGTCGACTTGCTTTTGACGGCGCTCATGAGCGTGAGCTGAATGGTCGTTCCTGTAGGAACAATGATGGCCTGCGCCGAAAGTGCGGGCGCAACTTGACCGGCAGGCGCCGGCGCGATTTGCGAAGCCGGAACCGAAGAGTCCGGCGCAGGGGGTGGCGTAATCTGCGCGGCGGGAACCGAAGTTTGCGCGAACGTAAGAGAAGCAATCATGAGTGCGGTAATGGATTGGACGAACATGGAACACTCTTCCTTCCTGGGCGCTATCAAAAAAATGCGCGGCGCTACTTAGCAGCCACCGGCTGAGAACTTTGCGTTGATTGATTGTTAACCGGAGTCGACGAAATCACGAGCGGCTTGGCCGGGCAAGTGTATCCGGGGTCATCCG
>CAYWHA010000193.1:0-1874 GCA_964457555.1 uncultured Solibacteraceae bacterium | reverse complement strand
TCGAATGTCTCCGAGGCGCAGGCCGAAGCCAAACAACGGGCACTGGCGCGTGAAAGGCAGAAGCAGGACGCCATCAATAGTGACACGATGGCGATTGATTTCGCGCACGCGGGTGACACTGCGAATCCATCAGCTCCGAATCCGCAGGCAGCCACCGTGCTTGCGGAACGCGCTGAAGCGCCGTCTTCCGTGAAATCAGAAGAGGCAGTAATAGTGAATGGCGCGCCGTCGCAGAGGAGTTCCAATGCAGCGACGACATCGGAACAATCACCGGCGGCGAACTCCAAAACCGATCCAATGGGGCCGTATCCGTTTGACCAGTATCAGGGCCGGCTCTTTCGGATCTTCGAGGGTACGGTTCTCGAAGGCGTCGTCACCAACCACATCGACGGCGGACTCAACGGGCCGATTCTGGTCATGCTGACCACCGACTACTACTCCCACGATCATCAACAACTGCTCATGCCGCAAGGCACACGCCTGATCGGCACCGTGCAGAGCGTGGGCAGTGCCCAACAGCGCAAAATGTTCGTCACCTTTCATCGCGCCGTCTGCCCGGATGGGTTTTCGCTCGACTTCGACAAGTACATCGGCCTCGATCCGCTGGGCACGACGGGACTCGCTACCAAGGTCGATCACGGTTACTTCCAGGCATTCGCCGCTGCCGCCGCCATCGGCGGTATCGGCGGCCTTGCGCAAATCGGCAACAACGGCAGCACTCTTTCTGCTTCGACAGAGATTCGCAATGGTATCTCCGAACAATCGGCAGCGGAAGGCGAACAGGTGCTCAATCACTTTCTCAATCGTCTGCCGGTTATCACCCTGAAGGAAGGCTCGCGCGCCCGCGTCTATGTGGGCCGCGACATTCTGATCCCGTCCTATGCGGAACATCGCATGGACCCAACCCTGTAGCGCCGGAGACTGGCCATGATTGAGCAGAGCGAACGATCGCGGCATCTGATCGAGGTTTCGCGCCGCGCCATGCATCGCGGTCATGATGCGTGGGCAGCGTTCAACTTGAGCGACAAGGTGACTGTGGCGCTTGTGCTCAATCGTGCCGACTGGCTCGAAGAGTTTGGCTGCACCCTGGCCGAGGCCATCGAGGAGGCGGGCGAGGAATGGATCGTCGTCATTCCTCGAATTGCCCGCGAGCTACTCGACGAAGGGCTGTGACGCGGCGCGGCAGCCAATTCAACCAACAACAGGAGGTAATATGCCAACGCAACGCAGCAAACAAAAGAAGTGGCTGGTCATTGCGGCAGCAGTTCTGCTGACCGCAACACCTAGCTTTGCGCTCTTCGGGATCGGCGACATCGTCTTCGACCCGACCAGCTATGCCAGCCTGATCCAACAACTGACCACGCTCCAGATGCAGTACAACATGGTCAAAAACAACATCACACATTTCTCGCTCAAGCAGCAGTGGCAAACGACGCTGCACAAGCTCGAAAACGCAAACGTCGCCAATATGTTTGGCGAGACGGCAGGCATCAAGATTGCTCTCAATAGCAACTCACCGTCAACCTCATCCACGGCGTGGAAGACTGCCACGGTCTCGATGAATAGCGGCACGAGCAGCTACCTCGCCGGACAGTCTCTTGGCAGCGCGCGCATCTCGCAACTTGCAATGGTTGAAACGTCGGATTCCATCTCGCCCGACTGCCTCACCGCAGTGGGCCAGTACCGGACCAACAGAACCGAAAACTCAACGGCCAATTCCTCGCTTCTTTCGAGTCAGTTCGACATTTCAAGCGGCACGAACAGCGAGGTTCAGCAGCTCAATCTTTTGAACGCATCCGAGGCTCAGAAGTTGAGCGAAATGCAATCGCAGGGAACGCTTCAATCCTGCCTTGCCGGGCAGATGACCGTCGCCA
>CAYWHA010000192.1:0-1878 GCA_964457555.1 uncultured Solibacteraceae bacterium | reverse complement strand
TTGATCCGGAGCGTTTCCGCGGCACCTGCTACCGCGCCGCCAACTGGATTTACCTTGGCCTGACCACCGGGCGGGGCAAGGACGACCAGACCAATCGGCCCAATCGCTCCCTCAAGCAGTTGTGGGTGTATCCGTTGCGGGCGGACTTTCGCCGCCGACTCGGCGCCTCGGGCCATGGCTAAGCGCACCGCCCCCGAGATCGTCAGTTTGAACTCGGCCCAGGTGGAAGAGTTGCTCGTGAAGTTGGCGCCGCTCTTGCCAGCCGAGACCTTTGGGTTACTCGAAAAAGTATTGCGGACCCTCCAATGGCTCATGGGCGCCATCGAAGCCAAGGACACCACCATCGGCCGTTTGGCACGGATGATCTTCGGAGCCAAGACCGAGAAAACCGCTCGGCTTTTTCCCCAGCCGCCGCCCGCGGGCTCCCAGGAGCCCGCGGCGGCAGCGCCGGCGCCCAAGCGTAAAGGTCATGGCCGCACGGCCGCCACCGACTACCCCGGGGCCAAACGGGTCCAAGTGCCCCACCCGCAACTCCATCCGGGCGATCCGTGCCCGGACTGCAAGCGAGGCAAACTCTACCGGCTCAAGCGGCCCGCCCAGATCGTGCGCATTAGCGCCCAGTCCCTGTTTGCCGCGACCCGTTTCGAGTTGGAGAAGCTGCGCTGCAAACTGTGCGGCAAAACCTTCACCGCTCCCCCACCGCCGGAAGCGGGCCTGGAAAAGTACGATCCGAACGTCGGTCCCATGCTGGGATATTATCGCTTTGGCGGTGGCCTGCCGCACTACCGGATGAGCCGCCTCCAAGCCGACCTGGGCGTGCGCCTGCCCCCCTCCACGCAATGGGAACTCATGGCCAAAGCCGGCCCAGCCCTCGAACCGGTGCAGCAAGCCCTCATCACCCTGGCGGCTCAGGGCCACTTGATCCACAACGACGACACCCCGATGCGGGTGCAGAGCCTGGCCAAGGAACGCGGCACCTCGACGGAGGGCAAAGAACGCACCGGCATCTTCACCACCAACCTGCTGGCAGAGGTGGAGGGCCATCGCATCGCGCTGTTCATTACCGGCCACCGTCACGCCGGCGAGAACCTCGACCAGTTGCTGGCCCGTCGCGCCAAGGATGCCTCACCGCCCATCCAGATGTGCGACGCGCTCTCGCGCAACTCTTCCAAGGAGTTCCAGACGATTTTGGCCAATTGCCTCAGCCACGGAAGACGGCAGTTCGTGGACCTCGCGGACGACTTCCCGGCCGAGTGCCAGCGGGTGCTGGAAAGCCTGGGGGAAGTTTACCAATACGATGCGCAGGCTAAAGCGCAGAACCTTTCGCCCGAAGCCCGGCTCCGGTTCCACCAGGAGCACAGTCAGAAAGTGATGGACGAACTGTACCAGTGGATGGGCCAGCAGTTGGAACAGAAACGGGTGGAACCTAACTCCGGGCTCGGCGGGGCCATCCAGTATATGCGCAACCACTGGACAGCCTTAACCCTGTTCCTCCAAAGAGCCGGAGCTCCCCTGGATAACAACATTTGCGAACGCGCCTTGAAGATGGCGATCCTCCACCGGAAAAACTCGCTGGGATACAAAACCCAAAACGGCGCTCGGCTGGGGGACCTGTTCATGAGCTTGATCCACACCTGCCGGCTTTGTGGCGGCAACCCGTTGGATTACCTTAACGCCGTCGTCCGCCATGCCAAAGAGGCGGGCGATCATCCGACCCGGTGGTTCCCGTGGAATTACAAGCAGGCCCTCCCGGCTGCCGAAACCGGCTGAGACGAACGACTCGGACCGCCGCCCTTACGCCCATCCGCCCCTCGCGATAGCCCACCGTGGCGCCAAGCGGATTTTTCGAGCCTCCGCACGCTTGCCGAAGCAACACGG
>CAYWHA010000191.1:0-1882 GCA_964457555.1 uncultured Solibacteraceae bacterium | reverse complement strand
GAATGGCGCTTACATAAGAAGACCCAGCTTGCGGAGGCGGGCGTTTTTGCGGCGGACATTGCGCTTGGGATGATCGCGGAATTGGTGGCGCGGCGCGTCCAAGCGGGGATATTTGTTTTTCTTGCGCTTGACAGCGCGGGGTTCCCGCCGGCCGGGCCGATCGGGGAGCGAATCGGACGCCAGAGTGTCGAGCAGTTTGTCCCACAGTTGCCGGCGCTTTTTCCGGGAACGGGCGCGCGCCATGGCTTGAGAGAATTGGCGTAAAGCGTCCAGACTGCCTTTGAAGCTGATGGAGTCCAGCGCCCTGGCATGGGTGGAGGCTGCTTGGGCCATGAGGCAGCGGATCAGGTTGTGCCCGATGAGGCGGGCATAGATTTCCTTTTGGGCCATTTCCGGCGAGCGGCTGCGGAGCATGTCCATTTCCAGGGTGGTCTTGAGATCATCCAAACACATTTCCAGCCGCCAGCGCCGCCGATAGGCTTCCAGAATCTCATGGGCCGGATAGAGTTGTGGGTCCAAGAGCGTGGTCACCACCGTCACTTGGCGCACACGGAACCCCTTGTGATAACAGGAGCCCTTGACGGCGCGCAGGGTTATTTCCGCAGGCAGCCCCGCCCACTGGAGCGCGCTCAACCAAGCCGAGGGCTTGGGCCCCTTTTTCCAAAGGATTAACCAGTCGTTTTTGCCCAAGCGTTGGAGGCGTCGTCGGCCATCAATGCGGCGGGTGGTGCGCCCGATGAAATCCACCTTCAGGGTGTGGAAGAGCCAAGCTACCAACGGGTAACAGCCAAAGCCCCGGTCGCCCAACAGGATGTCGCCGGGGACCAACTGGCTGCTCAACAGGCTGAACAGGGAAAGTTCGGAGACGCTCAAGCTGCCTTGGGCCAGGGCGGAGATGGCGCCACTGAGCAGGGAGAAGAAGACGACGATACGCATCATAGGGAAGCTGGGGATGTCCGGACACTGGATGGGCGGATAGGCCCGCCGGTTTTTCGGCGTGTCGGGCAAGGTAACGGCCGAGCCATCGATGACCTTGAGGGGCCGGCCCTGGAGGGTGGTCAGGGGTGGGGCCAGTTGGTCGGCCGCTTGAGCCGTGGCGGCCAGGCCCTTGGGAAACTCGCTCAAGGGGAGGCGCGCCTTGGCGCGGCAATAGGCCCCATCCTCCTCGGAAATCAGGGGTCCATCCTCCAATCCAAAGAGGGCTTGGAGCTGGCGCACCACCTCCCGGCCAGAAGCGCCGGGGTTGAGGCCCTGCCAGAGCATGCACCAGAAGGTGCGCCAGCGGGTGTAGAGGCAGTCGCGGCTGTTCGCGTGGTCGGCGGCCTTGGGGAAGAGGGTGGAGGGCACCCAGGGAGCGAAGCAGGTTTCCAGTTGGCAAAGGGTGTAGGAGCGCACCCGGCGCACGGTCTGGGCGGTGCGGGAACCGAACGGAGCGAGGCGGGAGCGCCAGCGGGGAAAGAAAGGCGTGTTCAACATAGGGCGGTATATATACCGCCCTATTGACAACCATGCTAGACTTTTGTTGATGCCAACGCCAAAGAAAAATCCCGCCTCTGCGGAGGCCCAATACGCCCAGTTGCGCCGCCGTCTGGCCGGGGTCGGCTGGATCAGCCAGGGCTACGTGCAAGATCGCGGGCCGGGGGCTGGGGGGCCCTGTTACCAGTGGACGCGCAAGGTCAAAGGCAAAACCGTCAGCGTAGCGCTGTCCAAGGAACAGTTCCAATGGTTGCGAACGGCCATTGCGGAGTGGCGCCAACTCCAGGCCACCCTGAAAGAAATGCAACGCCTGAGCCGCCAGGTTCTGTTTGAAACGGTGCCGCACCCCCATCGACGTAAACAATTGGGCAAGAAGGTTTTAGGCCTTATGTAAGCGCCATTCCCC
>CAYWHA010000190.1:0-1913 GCA_964457555.1 uncultured Solibacteraceae bacterium | reverse complement strand
GAAGCTGGCATTCTACCACTGAATTACTCCCGCCCTTCGGCGAATCTACGCTTAGCTTATTCTAAAAGAAAATCCAGCAACTTCGCACGGGCTGAACCAGAAGATGGGTCCCGGCCGCACTGTCTGTGGCTGCCTCATCGCCTTGAGTTATATTCTAGCGCACAGAAGCGGGCGCTAATCATATGGCAGAAATCTGGCCGAAATCGTCTCCGCGCAGGCCCCGTCGTCCTGCATCGTTTTCCATCGCATCGACAGTAAGCAGAGGGGGAGAGTCTTAGGATACACGACCACAGTCCTCACAAGATCGCCCGAATCTCGCCACCAGCCATCGAACGTCCTGCCGCTCGTCTCCGTAGCGGACACTCGATGCCACCCCTCGTCGCGCGCTTGCAGAAAGTCGGACGGATTGGCGTTCACCGAGCGAGTGTCCAACCGTAGGCCGCAACCGAGCGCCTTCAGGACGCTTTCTTTGGCGGTCCATAGCAAGGTCACTAGGCGATCCCTGCCGGCGACCGGCATTCGCGCCACCAACCTCCGTTCATCATCGGTGAAGTAATCGGTGAGAAATGCCGGGGCGCGTGCCTCGACTGTTTCGAGATCGCACCCCACCTCGACGCCAGCCTGCGTGACGACGCACAGCCCAGTGTTACGGCTATGGCTGAGCGAAACGGCCAGGGGCGCTGGCCGCCCGTAGCGGAATACCTCTGGCGCGCCCGAGGGCGCAGGCCGCAGTTCGATGCCGGCCAGCGCCTCCGGGCTGCGCGAAAGGTCCAAATATCCGGAGACGGCGCATTTCGCCGTCCAGCGTCCCAAACGCCAATCCGCACGCCGTTTGGGAAAGCGCAGCGCGTCGAGGCGGGCCCGTTCGCTCTCGCTCAGCCACCAGTCCCCCATGGGCATGTCGCTCGCGCCCTGTTCGAGCCAGTGGATCTCCACACGCTACGCCATCACGGCCTGCGCGGCCGCGAACGCCGGCAAATCCACGTTTTCGCGGACAACCACCGTGCGGTAACCGGCGAGGTGCAGGTACCGCGTACCGGCCTGATCCACCACATCGGCGGCAAAGCTCCCCGCCGCGGGGTCGGCCGTTACGACCGCGAACAATGGCCCGGCCGCGGCATCCGGCGCGCGATCGAACGAAACTCGATCGACATGCCGTGGCAAGCCCATACGATGTTGAACCGCCATCTCCCACAGGCCGGCCGTTTGGAAGCAAAGCTCAATCAGACGCGGCGCGATAGCAAGCGGCTGATCCCCGGGCTGATGATTGTCCGGCAGGCCGGCATCCATCTCACCGACGGCGCCGTTCTCATCGCACCAGGCCCGCTTCAAAACTCTGTAGGCCGGGCCATGGAAGTACACGCGGTAAATGTCCGCCGCGTCGATTTCCGGTCCGTGCGGCACTGGCTGGCAGGCTGAAGCCTGCTCCACTTCCTTCGCCAGCCGGACGCGGCCGGTGAAGTGCGTCTCGGCCCGCGCGTCTGTTTGGCCGGCCAGAACGCGTACGCCTGTCAACCGGCAATCGGCAACCAAGCCGCCGTCCTTCGGTTGGAACCGCGCCTCGACGGTGACGGGACGCGGCGCGTCGCGGTAGAACTTGAACGGCGCCCGGAACTCGATGTCTTCGACCGCTTCAACCTGCCAGCCGGGCGCCACCGATAGCGCCGCTTCCGCGAAGCCCTCTATTCCCATTACGCCAGGCAGCACGGCCGTCCCGTCGATGCGGTGATCGTTGAGGAACGGTTGCATGGTGGGGTCGAGCGAAGTTTCGACAGTAACGCACCCGCCCAAGTCCACGCGCGCCGAGCCCCCGGTCATGGGACCCCGCTGCACGGCCGCCGCGTCCAGACCGCCCGCCGCATCCCATTCCTGCAGGAGCGCGCCGAGCCGCCCGGCCACAACCACTTCGCCGC
>CAYWHA010000189.1:0-1939 GCA_964457555.1 uncultured Solibacteraceae bacterium | reverse complement strand
GATCAGGCACGCTATACTTTCGGGCAAATATCCGGAATACCTGAGGACTGTCCGCCAGGACTGCGCCGATGCCGGATGATTTCCTGTTTGGTCACAACGTGTTCTTAAACCTCTTTTTGCAGGGCTCGCCGGCGTCGTCCGGTTCATTGCTGGGATTCCTCCCAATCGTTCTGATCTTCGGAATCTTCTATTTCCTGCTCTTCATGCCCATGCAGCGCCAGCGCAAGCAGACGGCGAAGATGCTGGCGGGCCTGCAAAACGGCAACGTGGTGGCGACCAGCGGCGGGATTGTGGGGACCATCGTGTCCATCGACGGCGACGATACGCTGGTGTTGCGGGTAAAGCCGGATGGGGTGAAGCTCCAGGTAACGCGGAGTTCGGTTGCGAGTCTGGTGTCGGCGGAAGGCAAGAAATAATACTATTGACAGGCAATAAGATCCCATGAACAAGAATCTGACGTCGCGGTCCGTTTTCATCGTGCTGGTAATTCTGGTGGCGGTGTTAGGGATCATCAACTTTCCGACCTCGTACGCCGGGCTGGTGCAGAACGTGAAGCACAATATCCGGCTGGGGCTGGACCTCAAGGGCGGCAGCTACCTCGTGCTTGAAGTGCAGGTGCAGGATGCCGTGAAGGGCGAGGCGGAACAGGTGATCGAGCAGCTTACGGAAGCGTTCCGGAAGCAGAACATCACCTACGGGTCGCTTTCGAGCAACGACCCGCAGACGGTGGAGGAGGCCGGCAACATCCAGATCGATATCAAGGGCGTTGCGCCGGGCCAATCGAACGCGGTACGCAGCCTGATTGGGGACGGCTACACGGATTGGGTGCTGACATCGGTGAATTCCTCGGACTACTACCTGCGGATGAAGCCGACGGCGCTCGAGCAGTTGAAGAAGGACACGGTAGAACGTTCGATTCAGACCATCAACAACCGCATCAATAATATCGGCGTGACCGAGCCGACCGTGCAGCAGTACGGCAGCTCGAGCGACAAGTACGAAATCCTGGTGGAATTGCCGGGCGTGGACGATCCGCAGCAGGTGAAGGACATGATTGGCACGGTTGCCAATCTACAGATCACGGCTGTGAAGGACGGTCCCTACGCGAGCCGAGAGGCTGGCATGGCCGCGCACGGAGGAGTCCGGCCGATCAACACGGAGTTCTACAAATTGCTGCCGCGCACCGCCAACGAGGGGGAGCAATGGTACCTGGTTTCGAGGCTGCCGGTCATCACCGGCCACGACATGCGGAACGCGCGCGCGGGACAGGGCGACCTGCGGAAGTGGGAGACGAACTTCACGCTCTCGCCTGACGGCGGCAAGCGCTTCGGGACTTACACCGAGGCCAACATCGGGAACAAGCTGGCGGTGGTTCTGGACAAGCAGATCGTCAGCGTGGCAACGATTGAGAGCCGGATCGAGGATTCGGGGCGCATCACGGGGTTGGGCAGCGAAGAGGAGGCCGAGGACCTGGCGAATTACCTGAAATCGGGTTCGCTGCCGGCGGGCGTGGTATACACGCATACGAATTCGATCGGGCCTTCGCTGGGCGCCGATTCCATCCATGCGGGGGTGGTGGCGGGCGTGGCGGGGCTGACGGCGGTGGTGTTCGTGATGCTGGTCTATTACAAGCGTTCGGGCGTCAACGCGGTGCTGGCGCTGTTCCTGAACACGATTCTGCTTCTGGCGGCGCTATCCTATTTCCATGCGGTGCTCACCCTGCCCGGGATTGCGGGCGTGATTCTGACGGTCGGCATGGCGGTGGATTCGAACGTCCTGATTTTCGAGCGGATCCGCGAGGAACTACGCTCGGGCAAGGCTGTCATTGCGGCCGTGGATAACGGCTTTAACAAGGCGTGGTGGACAATTGTGGACACGCACGTGACAACGGTGGTATCGTGCGCCTTTCTGTTCCTGTTTGGAGAGGGGCCGGTGCGGG
>CAYWHA010000188.1:0-1940 GCA_964457555.1 uncultured Solibacteraceae bacterium | reverse complement strand
TCCATATCCACGAGGGCAAGGGCAAGCGCGACCGCAACGTGCCGCTCAGTCCCAAACTGCTGGACGCCTTACGCGAGTACTGGCGCTGGATGAAGCCAGTCACTTACGTGTTTCCCGGCGTGGTGGATGGCCACCGCGTGGACGCTCCCGCCACCGACAAAATCGTCTGGCACGCCTGCAAGGTAGCCGCCCAGCGCGCCGGCATCACCAAGTGCGTTCATCCGCATACCTTGCGGCACTGCTATGCCACGCACCTGCTGGATGCCGGCGCCGATCTCCCCACCATTCAGAAACTGCTCGGCCACTCCGACATCCGGGATACAACCATCTATCTGCACCTGTCCCGGAGGCATCTGACCTCCGTCGCCAACCCCCTCGACGAAATTCCCGTCTCGTCTTCCGCCACCGTGCGCGGAAAGGTGAAGCGAGCCAAGAGATGAACCTGCCACCCGTCGAGGTGGCTGACATTGTTCGCGCTACGGGCGCCCGCTTCCTCGAAAAGAGCGGGCGCTGGCTGCACTGGTCGCACTTCAAAGTGTTGCGCGCCATCGCGCGTTGCCGCACCGCCGCCCTGGGCGGCCATCGCGACCAGTGCCCTAAGTGCGGGCATCAGGCCATCTCCTATAACTCCTGTCGCAATCGCCACTGCCCCAAGTGCCAGACGGCGGCCCGCGACCGTTGGATCGCCAAACGGCAAACCGAAGTGCTGCCGGTAGGTTACTTCCACGTGGTCTTCACTCTGCCGCATGAATTGTCCGCCCTCGTCCTGCAGAACAAGAAGGAGATCTATCGCCTCCTGCTCCAGGCCAGCGCGGACACCTTGCTGGAGGTCGCCGCCCATCCCGAGCATCTCGGGGCGGCCATCGGCTTTCTCAGCATTCTTCACACTTGGGGCCAGAACCTGTTGCATCACCCCCACGTGCATTGCGTCGTTCCGGGGGGAGGATTCTCACCCGATCGGAAGCGCTGGATCCCTTCCAGACCCAACTTTCTCGTACCTGTACCGGTGCTGAAGATTGTGTTTCGGGCCAAAGTGCGTGATGGCCTGAAGCGCTTGTTCCACGCGGGGAAGCTCGTTTTCGCGGGCCAACTCGCGGATCTGGCCGACTGGAAGTTGTTTCTCGCCTTCCTGGAGCCAGTGTGCGAGAAAGAGTGGGTCGTCTACGCCAAAGCGCCGTTCCGCGGGCCCGATCACCTGTTGCAATACCTGGCCCGCTACACACACCGCGTAGCCATCTCCAATCACCGGCTGATCGCCTTCGACGGCGAGTCCGTCACCTTCCGGTGGAAAGACTATGCGCACGGCAACAAGAAGCGCAAAATGACCGTTTCCGCCGACGAGTTTCTGCGCCGGTTCCTGCTGCACACGCTGCCGCGCGGTTTCGTCCGCATCCGGTTCTTCGGGTTTCTGGCCGGACCGCGGCGCGCGAAGATGCTGCAACTCGCCCGGCAGTTGCTGCAGGTAGAACCCAAACTCAGCGCCCCCGCCGCGGACCCGGCGCGGGCTTCCTTCCCATGCCCGGTCTGCGCCACCCCGATGATCTTCGGCGAACGGCTCTCGCCGGCGCAGCTCCGCCGCGCCGGCCTGCACCGGGATGCGCCTAACGATTCCTCGTAGCCGCCTCGGCTACCTGACGAGAGGCCAACGGGCTTCGGCCCGTACAGGACAAGTGTGCCCGCGTCGAAGCCGTGGCGCCTTCCTGCTCCTCCGCAGCCTTCACGCACCTTCAATCCGGCGCAGTGCCCGGCGGCAACGGCGGCCAACGCCCGATCGCGCAGGACAATTCCCTCACTTGCTCAGCCAAACGGAAGGCCAAAACCGCGAGCTTTTCCCATAGCTCCCGCGTCCGCCGCAAGCGCCAGCGGCTCCGTTCAAACGGGCTTATCGAAAGCGCCCCGGCGACGCAACTTTCACTCCCTGCTCGGGCTTACCTGCGCCG
>CAYWHA010000187.1:0-1969 GCA_964457555.1 uncultured Solibacteraceae bacterium | reverse complement strand
GGCGCCGCTGTTCCTGTTCATGGCGGGGATGACGCTGGCGTTCCAGATGGAGAGCCTGGAACGAAGGGAAGCCCGTCGCGTGAATCGGTGGCTCGTCTCGCTGCGGCGCGCGGGCTACGTCTGGGGCATCGCCTACCTGTTTCGCCTCACCAATTGGGCGGGCAGCTTACCCCACGCCAGCGCCCAGGAAATCACCAAGGTGGACATCCTGAATTGCATGGGGCTGGGCATGGCGGCGCTGGCCGTTTTGGCGGTTGCGCCCTCGAAATCGCGCGCGCATTTCGCGGCGGCGGCGGGGCTGGCCATTGCCGCGGTCTCGCCCGTAATCGCCAACCTCAACTGGAGCGGCGTCCCATCGCTGATCCACGAATATCTTGCGCCGGGCCTGGGAAGGGGGCGCTTCGCCTTTTTCCCCTGCGCATCCTACATCGCGTTCGGCCTTGCCACCGGAACGGTCGTGAAGCGCACCGATGCCGGCCGCATCGAGCGTGTCATGCAGTGGTCGGTGCTCATCGGCTTCGCGCTGGTTTTCACGGCGCAATACTTCTCTAACGTTCCGTATTCCATCTATGCCAACTCGAGTTTCTGGACCGATAGCCCGGGCCTGATCCTAATCCGCGTGGGGATTTGCCTGCTCATGATGGTGGGCGCCTACCTGTGGACCGAGTTCTGCGTCGGCGCCGGTTGGAGCTGGATGCAGACTGTGGGGAAGACCTCCCTGCTGGTCTATTGGGTTCACGTGATGATGGTCTATGGAAGCTGGGCGAATCCCATCAAACGCACCATGAACGATTGGCAGGCGGCGCTGGCGACGTGCGCCCTGACGGCGCTGATGGTGGTCCTGGCGGCGCTGCGGCTGCGGTTTTCGGCATGGCGCGCGGGGAAATTGAAGCCCACAGCCGTTGCGGCGGCTGCGGCCTAGATGAGCCGGCAGCCGCCGGCTTCAGATAACCGGGACCGGAGTTGCTTCTCTCCTGGCAGCCGCCTGCCGCGCCAGATCGCCGATGCTGGTTTTTCGCAGAACGTCCACCATGGCGTTTTGGGCTTCGTTCCAAACAAGATGCGCGGAGCACCAGCACTGGCGCTCGCAGGCGTGGCTCGATGTCAGGCAGAGGTTCAGCCGAATGGGTCCCTCGACCGCCTCAACCACCTCCAGAAGCGACGCGCCGCGACGGTTGCGGGCGAGTTCGAATCCCCCGGTGTTCCCGCGGTGCGAGGTGACCAGGCCGGCCCGGGTCAGGTTTTGGAGCACCTTGGAAAGAAACTGCTCGGGACACTCGGCAGCGGCGGCCAGTTCCGCACGGTTCGGGCGGCTTCCCTCCGGCAGACCGGCAAGGTGTATCATAACGCGCACGCCATAGTCGGCGGCTCTTGTGAGTTGCACAGGCAACGCGGTTGCATTCTAACTGCCAGATTCGAAAGCCTCCATTATCTGGACAATTGCGGTGTCAATTACTGCGTTTGCGGGTTTTGCCGCACCCAAATAGAGCAATTCGCCCCTTTGGCACTACACTGAAGTCATGTTGCCAGCCGGCTTGAAGGACCGACTCCTCGCTGTCGTGGGACCGCGCGGCTGCCTGGACCGCACCGAGGATCTGGCGCTCTACGAGTACGACGGCAGCGTCGAAAAGGGCCGTCCGGATATGGTCGTTTTCCCTCGCACAACCGGGGACGTAAGCGCCATCGCCCGGATTGCGCATGAGTTTGGCGTCCCGATGGTGGGGCGCGGAGCGGGCACGGGGCTCTCCGGCGGGTCCATCCCGCGGGAAGGCGGCATTGTGGTGGCCTTCGCGCGCATGAACCGCATCCTCGAGATCGATACGGAAAGCGAGCGCGCGACGCTCGAGCCCGGCGTGGTCAATCTGGATGTTACGCTCGCCGTAGCCGGCCGCGGCTACTTCTTCGCCCCCGACCCCTCCAGCCAGCGCGCCTGCACCATCGGCGGCAACGTGGCGGAGAACGCCGGCGG
>CAYWHA010000186.1:0-1978 GCA_964457555.1 uncultured Solibacteraceae bacterium | reverse complement strand
TCCGTGGGTCTTTCGCATCGTGTTGAGCTACAGCCGGAAAGCGTATAGCGAGGCGGTCTGGCGGCAATCGACGGAATCGTTCATCACGTGTCTGGAGAATGCCTTCCGGCATTTTGGCGGCGTGCCGAAGCGGCTGGTGATCGACAATCTCAAGGCGGCCGTGGCGCGGGCCGATTGGTACGATCCAGAAATCCATCCGAAGCTCCAATCGTTCGCACGTTACTATGGCACGGTGATTCTGCCGACTAAGCCGTACACGCCTCGTCACAAAGGCAAGGTTGAGAGCGGCGTGAAGTACGTGAAGCGAAACGCCTTGAAGGGTCGCATCTTCAAAAGTCTTGCCGAAGAGAACGACTTTTTGTTGAACTGGGAGACGCAAGTCGCCGATCGGCGCATCCACGGCACGACGAAGCAGCAAGTCGAAAAACTCTTCGTGCAAGCCGAGCGGCGGGCGTTGTTGCCGTTGCCTGCCGAGCGATTCCCGTTCTTTCACGAGGCGCATCGCGCCGTGCATCAAGACGGGCATTTGGAAGTGGACAAGGCTTATTATTCTGCACCGCCGGAATACGTGGGGCATCGGCTGTGGGTGCGATGGGACAGCCGATTGGTCCGCGTGTTCAACGATCGTTGGGAACAGGTTGCCGTTCATGCGAAGGCCGAGCCGGGGCGGTTCCGCACGGCGGCCGCACACATTCCGAAGGAAAAAGTCTCGGCCGTCGAGCGCGGCACCAGCGCCTTGTTGCGGCAGGTGGCGGCGGTCGGGCCGAACACGCGGCAGTGGGCCGAGGCGACCACACAAGCTCGCGGCGTCGAGGCCGTGCGCGTACTGGTTGGCTTAAAACACCTGGCGGGCAAGCATCCGAGCGACGATTTGGAAGAGGCGTGCCGCGTGGCATTGACGCACGGCGCCTATCGTCTGCGTGTGATTCGTCAACTGCTGGTCCGTCATGGCCAAGAGCAACATCAATTCGAGTTTCTCGAATCGCATCCGATTATTCGTCCTTTGAGCGACTATTCGCTCGCATCTTTACTTCAATTCCGAAGGGAGCGTAAGCATGATGAACGCGAAGTTGACTGAGTGTCTGAAAATGTTGCGTCTGAGCGGAATGGCTCAGACGTTGGAAGTGCGATTGCAGGAGGCCATGAGCAATCGCTTAGACTACGCCGAGTTTTTAGAGTTGGCGCTGTCCGACGAACTGGCCGTGCGCGGCGAGCGGCAGATCGAACGCGGGCTGAAGGCCGCTGGCTTCCGCGAGCCAAAAACATTGGAGGACTTCCATTGGGACTTCAATCGTTCGATCAAGAGGAAGCAGATTTACGACTTGGCGGCGGGCGGATTCGTGCGTCAGCATCGGGATGTACTGTTGGCCGGACCGCCGGGCGTCGGCAAAAGCCACTTGGTCCAGGCGATCGGCCGCCAATTGGTCCACGCCGGATTCACCGTACTGCATCGTTCGATCTTCGACGCCGTGCGCGACTTTCTACACGACGAAGCCTTTGAGGGCCACGATAAGATGATGACCAAGTATCTCAAGCCGGACTTGCTCATCCTCGACGACATGGGGTTGAAACAGTTGCCGAAGCGGTCGGGCGAGTATCTATTCGAGATCATCATGCGTCGGCATCAGTTGCATTCGACGATGATGACGAGCAATCGTCCGTTGGAGGATTGGGGCAAGCTGATCGGCGACGTTCCGGCGGCGACGGCCATTCTCGACCGCCTGCTGTCCAACGCCGAAATCCTTCAAATCACCGGCAAGAGTTATCGGCTGCGTGGCGGCGGCGATGCGTCGCAAGAGTCGGAGTGAATCAAAACCAGCCGAACGCGCCCACCGGGAATGCGGGCTTTCAAGGAGGTTTTTTAAGGCATGGCAAGGCAAAAGAATCGGAAGTTACGGAAAAACGCAGGCTCGGAGCATGAAGCCCCGAGCCTGCGCGACGGATTCTCCCGCCTTGGCCTGGTTATCCCTCGTTGGGT
>CAYWHA010000185.1:0-1981 GCA_964457555.1 uncultured Solibacteraceae bacterium | reverse complement strand
GATCGTCGTTGCGCTCGCCCTCGCCAATCATGTCGTAGGTCAGCACCACCGCCCCCGCGCGCGCATACTCCACGCCCGTGTACCACGAGTACCAGCTCGTCTTGTCGGCGCCGTGCCCGTTCACCACCACGATTCCAGGAATCTTGCCGCGCACCTTCTCGGGCCTGTACACAATCGCCGGAACCCGCAGTCCGTACTCCGTAACATACGTCACGCGCTCCGCCACCACTCCCGGCTCAACCTTGAAGCTCCCCAGGTTTTTCGCGTCCAGCGCCGGCAACGGATCGGGCACAAACAACGCCGCGCGAATCTTCTCCCGCAGCTGCTTCGCCGTAGCATCCGTCATCTGTGCCGCCAGCGGCGCAGCCGTCATCGCCATCAGCACCAGGCCAGTTCCGAAAGCCAGACTCACACCGGCTGCCTGGCCCGCCATTCCGCGCCTCGCACAGCGCTTCGCTTTACCATTCGCCAGCAGATTCATATTGCCCTCACCTGCCCTGTCATAGTACAAGCATCCTTCATAGTGCATACACAGCATATTGCTCAATGCATGTTTTCAGGAAATGGAGTTTTTCATGGCGCAACCCGTCGATTTCATTGGCGCGCGAACCGTTTCGCGCCGGATCCTTGGCACGCTGTTTTTAGCGTCGCTGGCCATGTACGGAGTCTTCGCCCACGCCGCGCGCATCTGCGACGTAACTGCGAACGGCGCCAAGGGCGACGGCGTCACCAAGGATACTCAGGCCATTCAGGGCGCCATCGACGCCTGCGCGGCCAAAGGCGGCGGCACAGTACGAATCACCTCGGGAACTTTCCTCTCCGGCCCCATCGTGCTCAAGAGCCACATCACCCTTGAAGTCGATGCGGGCGCGACCCTGCTCGGCAGTCAGGACAAAGCTGACTATCCTCAGGTTCAGGAGTTGCGCGAACCTGCTCTGCAGCCGCTCGTCAGCGCGACCAACGCCGAGCACATCGTCATTCGCGGCGGCGGCATCATCGACGGCAACGGAAAACCTTGGTGGGACGCAGTCTACGCCCATCGCGCCGGATCCAACTTCGTCGCCGCCATGCGCCCTCGGCTTATCCTCTTCGATCACTGCCACCACGTTCTCATTGAGAACATGACCATCCAGAACTCCGCGTCCTGGCAAGTCGTGCCCTACTACTCCGACGATATCGTCATCCGCAACGGAAAAATCCTCGCCCCCGCGCGTTCGCCCAACACCGACGGCATCGATCCTTTTTCATCGAGCCGCGTCACCATCTCTCACATGACCATTGACACCGGCGACGACAACATCGCCATCAAGTCCGGCCAGCCCAACTCGCCCGGTCCCGACTCACCCTCCACCGGCATCACCGTCACCGACTGCACCTTCCTCCACGGCCACGGCATGTCCATGGGCAGCGAGATCGCCGGCGGCGTCCAGCGCGTCCGTGCCCGCCGCATTCACTTTCAGGACACGGCCAGCGGCGTGCGCATTAAATCGAATCGCGATCGCGGCGGCGACATCGGCAACTTCGACTTCCGCGACCTGACCATGGAAAATGTCGGCACGCCCATTCTCATCACCGAGTACTACCCGCGCATTCCTCAGCACGATACCGCGCAGCCGGTTACGCGCCTCACTCCGCACTTTCACGACATCCGCATCAGCAACCTGAAAGCGACGGGCGCCAAGGAGGCGGGCATCGTCGTCGGCCTTCCCGAAAGCCCCATCACCACCATCACGCTCGAACATGTCCAGATCGCCGCGCAGAAAGGCATGACCGTCAGCGACGCCACCGTGACCGCTCACGACTTTTCAGTGACGGCCGCCGCGGGCGACCCCTATACCCTGCTCGAAAACGCGCACATCAATCGCAAGTAAGCCAGCTTGCTTTCTCGCTGACTCGCTGACCTGCTGAACCGCTGACTTGCTGGCATCGTATACCCTTGAAGACAGCGATTCACCCCAGACCGCCATGCTTCGATTCCCCT
>CAYWHA010000184.1:0-2032 GCA_964457555.1 uncultured Solibacteraceae bacterium | reverse complement strand
GATCGTCGTTGCGCTCGCCCTCGCCAATCATGTCGTAGGTCAGCACCACCGCCCCTGCGCGCGCATACTCCACGCCCGTGTACCACGAGTACCAGCTCGTCTTGTCGGCGCCGTGCCCGTTCACCACCACGATTCCAGGAATCTTGCCGCGCACCTTCTCGGGCCTGTACACAATCGCCGGAACCCGCAGTCCGTACTCCGTAACATACGTCACGCGCTCCGCCACCACTCCCGGCTCAACCTTGAAGCTCCCCAGGTTTTTCGCGTCCAGCGCCGGCAACGGATCGGGCACAAACAACGCCGCGCGAATCTTCTCCCGCAGCTGCTTCGCCGTAGCATCCGTCATCTGTGCCGCCAGCGGCGCAGCCGTCATCGCCATCAGCACCAGGCCAGTTCCGAAAGCCAGACTCACACCGGCTGCCTGGCCCGCCATTCCGCGCCTCGCACAGCGCTTCGCTTTACCATTCGCCAGCAGATTCATATTGCCCTCACCTGCCCTGTCATAGTACAAGCATCCTTCATAGTGCATACACAGCATATTGCTCAATGCATGTTTTCAGGAAATGGAGTTTTTCATGGCGCAACCCGTCGATTTCATTGGCGCGCGAACCGTTTCGCGCCGGATCCTTGGCACGCTGTTTTTAGCGTCGCTGGCCATGTACGGAGTCTTCGCCCACGCCGCGCGCATCTGCGACGTAACTGCGAACGGCGCCAAGGGCGACGGCGTCACCAAGGATACTCAGGCCATTCAGGGCGCCATCGACGCCTGCGCGGCCAAAGGCGGCGGCACAGTACGAATCACCTCGGGAACTTTCCTCTCCGGCCCCATCGTGCTCAAGAGCCACATCACCCTTGAAGTCGATGCGGGCGCGACCCTGCTCGGCAGTCAGGACAAAGCTGACTATCCTCAGGTTCAGGAGTTGCGCGAACCTGCTCTGCAGCCGCTCGTCAGCGCGACCAACGCCGAGCACATCGTCATTCGCGGCGGCGGCATCATCGACGGCAACGGAAAACCTTGGTGGGACGCAGTCTACGCCCATCGCGCCGGATCCAACTTCGTCGCCGCCATGCGCCCTCGGCTTATCCTCTTCGATCACTGCCACCACGTTCTCATTGAGAACATGACCATCCAGAACTCCGCGTCCTGGCAAGTCGTGCCCTACTACTCCGACGATATCGTCATCCGCAACGGAAAAATCCTCGCCCCCGCGCGTTCGCCCAACACCGACGGCATCGATCCTTTTTCATCGAGCCACGTCACCATCTCTCACATGACCATCGACACCGGCGACGACAATATCGCCATCAAGTCCGGCCAGCCCAACTCGCCCGGTCCCGACTCGCCCTCCACCGGCATCACCATCACCGACTGCACCTTTCTCCACGGCCACGGCATGTCCATGGGCAGCGAAATTGCCGGCGGCGTCCAGCGCGTCCGCGCCCGCCGCATTCAATTCAAAGACACGGCGAGCGGCGTGCGAATTAAATCCAATCGCGACCGCGGCGGCGACATCGGCAACTTCGACTTCCGCGACCTGACCATGGAAAATGTCGGCACGCCCATTCTCATCACCGAGTACTACCCGCGCATTCCTCAGCACGATACCGCGCAGCCGGTTACGCGCCTCACTCCGCACTTTCACGACATCCGCATCAGCAACCTGAAAGCGACGGGCGCCAAGGAGGCGGGCATCGTCGTCGGCCTTCCCGAAAGCCCCATCACCACCATCACGCTCGAACATGTCCAGATCGCCGCGCAGAAAGGCATGACCGTCAGCGACGCCACCGTGACCGCTCACGACTTTTCAGTGACGGCCGCCGCGGGCGACCCCTATACCCTGCTCGAAAACGCGCACATCAATCGCAAATAAGCCGGTCCGCCCAATTGCTCATTGCTGGGTTGCCCCATCCTAAAGCTCGACGCAACGCAGCGAGCTCTGGGGTGGAAACGCACGAACCTACCCCACTCGCCCGTCGTCGTATACCCTTGAAGACAGCGATTCACCCCAGACCGCCATGCTTCGATTCCCCT
>CAYWHA010000183.1:0-2063 GCA_964457555.1 uncultured Solibacteraceae bacterium | reverse complement strand
GCATTGGATCGGCCGTGGCGCAAAATTTCCAGCTCCGGTTAAATGGAGAGCCCAGACCTGTTCAAATTGAGCTTTTTGATAAGGCTTGGGGAGGAATCCCGCCAAGCCTCTTCCTGTGAAATCTTGAATGGCATCGCTTTCGCTGAATCCACTGGTAAGTACAACCCTGGCTGAGGAATTGATATCGCGAATGCGCCGGAATGCTTCCCGGCCATCCATCCTGGGCATGGTGAGATCCAGGAGCACCAAGGCGAAATCACCGCTTTTCCGTTGAAAGATGGCCACCGCCTCCTCTCCGTCCGAGGCCTCCACCACCTGGAAGCCAAGGTGGGCTGAAAAGAAACGGGCCACGGCGCGTGCGGCCTCATCATCATCCACGACCAACAGAGTGCCATTTCCTCGCAACGGTACAGACTCAAAGACAGGGTTGCTTGTGGAGGCAAGCGCTTCTGCAGAAGGAAGGAACACTTTCATGCTGGTTCCCCGTCCCGGTTCGCTGTAGACCTTCAGCCCGCCGCCATGGCTCCGGACAATGCCGAGCAGGGCAGAAAGACCGAGCCCGCGGCCGGTGAACTTTGTGGTGAAGAAGGGGTCGAAGATCCGGGCGATCACTTCAGGGGTCATGCCGCAGCCGGTGTCGCTCACCTCCAGGGTCACATAGGGTCCTGGACTGAGTTCAACCGGAAGGGATGAACCTGGGGCATACGTTTTTTCCGCGAACACCTCTCCCGTGCGCAGGGTGATGGATCCACTGGCAACCTCGGTCAAGGCTTCCGAGGCGTTGGTGACCAGATTCATGACTACCTGCTGTAACTGGGTGGAGTCTGCCATGATCTCCGGCAGGGTTGGTGCCAGGTCGTAGCGAATGAGCGCCTTTTTGGGGTCCGTCGCTATTTCGTGTGGGTAATCGGCGGTATAGGCCGGCCGGGATTCCAGCGCAGGGCTGAGGGGTTTGGGGCCAGGGAATCCCTTTCGGCCTGACTGGGTTTCCTGGAAAGAAGGGGCCTGGGAAGATGGTCCCATGGACACCAAAGTACTTTTCACCATGGCGCTGGGCCTTCAGGCCCCTTGGGAGGTCACGGACCTCCAGTTCAACGAGGAGGCCCACCGGCTGGACATCCTCATAGACTTCAGGCGGGGAGCGGACTTCCCGCCAGGGCGCGTTCCCGGAAACTCGCTACGTCGGCGTCCAGAACCTTGGCCATCCGGGAGACCTCGCTTTTCGACATGCCCTTGGCGCCCATGGCCTCGATCAGCTTCTCCACCTTGCGGGTGGAGATCCCGCACACGTAGGCTTCGGCCACCACGTTGACGAATGCATGCTCCCAGGCCCTGCGCGGCTCCAGGAAGCAGGGGAAGTAACTCCCCTTCCTCAGCTTCGGAATCTGGAGATCGACGCTCCCAAGGCGGGTCTCCCAGTCCCGATCCCGATAGCCATTCCGGCTGTTCTCCCGCAAGGGGGACCTTTCACCGGCTTCGGCCTGGCAGAGGCTGGTCACCTCCGCGTTCATGATGTGCCCGAGGGCTTTCCTCACGAGATCGAGCAAGAAATCTCCGCTCCCTTCCTCCAAAGCCTTGCCCAGGGCGGCAAGGCCCTCCACACTTTCTCTGGCCATCGTTTTCCTTTCCTATGTTCGTTCGGCAAAAACAAACATACGGGAAACGGTGGTCAACTGTCTGCCTACCCGGCTCTTACACCACTACCTGGGACTCTATCCGGCAATCTCAGAAACTGGAGAGTCTTGGGCTTATAGCAGGTGGGATTGCCCACGATTTCAACAACCTGCTCACCAGTATCATGGGCAATTGCAACCTGGGATCCATGGTCCTGCCGCCTGAAAGCCCTGCCCACTCCTATCTGGACCAGGTCGAGAAGGCCGCCCTTCGGGCTGCTGACCTCTCACGGCAGTTGCTTGCTTACGCGGGAAAGGGCGAGGTGACGATCGGCCGGGTGGATATGAACCGGCTTGTGCGAGAGATGACTGAGTTGCTGTCCGTGTCGTTGACCAAAAAGGGCTCCTCGCTGAATCGTGTGGGTAAACCAGGGTTATAACCACGGTCCT
>CAYWHA010000182.1:0-2081 GCA_964457555.1 uncultured Solibacteraceae bacterium | reverse complement strand
GCAAGGAGTAGTGTATGACACGGATTTACCATTTGAATCTGTTCGTCGAGGTCGACGATAAGAGCCTCGACAAATTGACGGCCATGGCCAAGAACGCGCTAAGAGCATCCAACCCGGACATTCCTGTGGATGAGCTGGTCGACTGCCCGGGTGACGCAGTAGAAGAAGTTGCCGTTGGACGGATGCTGCGTGGCCGACCGCCCATAAAATTCATTTCAAGTTCCGTAGACGCATACGGCGTTCCGATGCCGAGGAAAAAGGACATTCAAACAGTGATTATGAGCCCGGGCAGTTTGGAGGGATATTATCGCCAGTTTCTTAGGGAACATCCCCCTGTTCTGGACGAAGACGGTCGGCATACCGGAGAGTTCCTGGGTTACGCCGCCAAGCCGAACTGAAACTGGAACGGCCGGTTTTGGGCGAACCTCAGCCGTTACCCGGGCGGGGATCGTCGTCAGCCGGTGCATGCGCGCATGACACGCGGCGCACAGGGAGATCACCAGATCTGGATCCTCGACACGGCCCGGCGGCGGACAATAACCCAAACCCATTTCTGGCTTACCAGACGTCCGTTTGACCCCCCGCAGTTCAGTTCCGAAAACTGTCCCGGACCTTTTCTGCGCGCTGCCGTATCAGCCCCGCCACCTTCTCAGCGACCGGATGCGCGATCTGGACCTTCGCAAGACCGGCGGTGACCCTATCGGCCATTTCCGCCACACGGCCACGCACTAGGGGCTTGCCTAGGCCCGCCTCCTCCGCCAGTTGCTCGAAGTCCCTGGCGGTCATCTTCTCCGACGAGTATTCGCCCCCGATCTTCATGGCCATGTCGCGGCTCAGCGCGGGATAGTACAAGGTGTTAACGACATCGTAGAGCGGAGCCAGCCCGATCTCCAGGTTTGCAGTCCCGACGCCGCGGTAGAGAAGCGAGAAATTCTTGCCGTGCGCGTCGTTGTTGCCGACGAGATAGTTGTAAATCACCGCTTCGAGAAGGCGCGCCAGATCGATGACCGGCGCGCTTGATGCTTCGCGTAGCAACCGGAAACATTGCTTAAGTGATGGTCCGCCCTCCTTTTGATACTTGCGTTCGGGGACTATGCCCTGCGCCTGGCAGAAATCTTCCTGATGAAGCCGTTCGACTGCGGCCTCCGCACCCGGTCCCTGCCTGTGAATCCGGTCATAGCGCTGCACAAGCAAGCAGTCAATGCCCCTGACGTTTATCGTCTCCACGGTAGCCGCTGGTAGACCAGCTTCGGCGGCAAGCTTCATGCACAGCGCTTCGTTGAAGACAACGCCATCAAAATGTTCCACGGCGGGCTTGAGGATATGCGTGCTGGGAGCGCCGCCCAGGGGAAGGCTGACTTCGCCGTTCTCCATGCGCACGGCTACTTTGTCCTGCGCCCCGGCGAGTGAAAGACGTATTCCCTCCTCGCCCGCAAGCAGCGGGCGCCTCGGGAGCTCCTTGAGGATTGCCGCGAGTTCTTCTGTCGAGAGCCTGCGATAGCTGTAATTCCGCTCCGGTAAGGCTTGCCCTGCCGGAATGAAGGTGACCGCACCGGCGCATTCGCCGCCGATCCGATCTAGCATCGCGTAGTCGTTGCGCGCGCTGATGCCGAGGTTGCGGGCGATGATTTCGCGCTTGGCTTCGTCCGGCAGAATACCAGCGAAGAAGCCCCGGCATTCATTGCGCTTGAACCGTTTCGTCCGCAGGGGCAGCGACTGTGACAAAGGTGTGGCGTCGGGCTTGTTCAGCCAGCTTTCCACATAATCGAAAACCATTCCGCCGCCGTCGTCCCGAACAAGATGGCCGACCAGATCATTGTGGAGGTAGACATCGAGAGTTCGTGCCATGCTTTACCCCACCTTGGCCGATGGCGGCGTGAAGGTGATCTTGATCCCGAGCGTATTCAGGATTGCCAAGGCTTTTCCGATCTCGCAGGTTTCCTTGCCTTTTTCGAGATCGATAATGAACCGCATCCCCGTCCCGGAGGTCAGGGCGAGATCCTTCTGCGTGACGCCCAGCTTCTTGCGGGTGTCCCGTATCAGTTTGCCGATCTGCGCGGCCGTGTATCTCAAAGGCCTGC
>CAYWHA010000181.1:0-2084 GCA_964457555.1 uncultured Solibacteraceae bacterium | reverse complement strand
ACGTTGCTGAAGAACATCGTGCGCCAAGCAACTATAGCTTCTATCAATGTCGAGCATCCCAATTGTCGAGATTTTATTATAATCAGTTTTTGCTGACGGCCCTTGGCCTTGAGTTCGAGGATCTTCTCAAGGATCAGTTCTTGGGACGGCCACAGCGTGAACAGTTGGTCGCCCAGATCCTTGTTGGTGATCCAGAAGTAGTTGCGGGCGGCGTACACGAAGTCCTTGCGGCAGCGGTCAAGCTCCTTCAGGATGACGCGGATCTCGGCAGGGGTGAGGTTGTCGGGCCGCTCGAACTTCTCTTCGGAGTTGAGGTGTTCGATGAGTTGTCGGACTTCGATGTCTTGGTGCCAGCGGGAAACCGCCATGGGGCCTACTCTTCTGCGAGAACGTCGATCACATCGCCTTTGGCGGATGAGTCTCGGCCATCGAGCTTGCGGGCGAGGGAGTCAAAGCTGAAGCGAGCGCCGCCGTCAGCGGTGTTGTTGTTGGACTGGAGGATCGTCTGGGAGATGGTGACGCCGCCTTGGGTCTTGACGAGGTTGGCGATCTCGGCTGTGAGGCGGATGGCTTGGATGTTGCCGGTCTTGACCTTCTCGATGAGGGCCGGGAACAGGGTCGCCATGAGCGCATCGATGTTGCGGAGGAGGTGCTTCTCTTGGACTGAGGCGAGGTTCCGGCGTGTGACTTTCTTGGCGAGGAGTTTGGGCTTGGGAGTCTCCGTCCAGACTTGTGGCGTCAGATTCGGTGCCTCTTGTGTTTCGGCCATCGCCCCTTTCAATCGGCGATTCGGATTCCGTTAGTCTGTCTTGCAATGACGCCAGTGAAGCACAGCCACAGGATCAGGCAGGCGGTTTGCTCGAATACGAGGATCGCGCCTGGGGTAATGTCGCCCCTTGCGCCGCCGATGATGGCGATGTTTTGGATGAGGTCGGCGATGCAGAAGCCGACTAGGATGGCCCCATGTGCGCCGATCTTGGACAACTGCGACGTGATGAGTGAAGCGATGATGACGGCGGCAATGATGGCCCTGGAGAGGAAGAACCGCTCATCGGGGAGATCGCTCACGCTTGGGACTAGGATGACGAGGGCTAGGCTGGAGGCGCAGATGATGTAGTAGGCGAATCGCGGGAACACCCGCGAGAACACGCACCCTACGGCTTCTGCCCCTACGCACGCCAATAGGACAATGGAGATCGGCTCAGTGAACAGCCATACCTGCCGATACACTTTGGCGCTGCCCCACTTGTCGATCCCTGCCAGTGTCGCCCACCTTGGGAGATCGAAGAGTAGGTATATCAAGAACATCTGGAGCTTTGTCCGAAATGCGAGAAGCCGCGCAATGAGCGCGGCCTCTATGACAAAACTGGAGTACCATGCGATCAGTTCGGCGGTGAGCAATCAGTTTCCGCCTTTGCCGCCTTGGGTCGGACCACCTGGGTTCGGAGCGGGACCTACATCCGGCTTCGGCTTCTTGGGAGCTTTCTTTGCGCCTTTACTCATCTTGGATGAACCTCACAATCTTGAGAAGTATCGACTCGATCAGGGTTGCGGTTGCCTTCATGACAGCTAGGAACCTGCGGCACAGCCATGTTGCCCCAACTAGAAGGGCAAACCATTCAGCGACCTGCTGCATAACGGTCAGCAAGACGGCCTTGGGTGTCACCCGTCGTCTTTCCTGCTTCCTCGCCGCTTGGTTGCCAAGAGTTGTAGGATATCCAGGATCGCCAGAGTTGAGAACGCCCCTGTTCCCACTCCAATGAAGGTGTTAATCTTCTCGTCGTCCTTGATCGCCATTGCCTTCACTTCGGCCATGTCCTTCATTTGAGACTCCAAAGTCGCAAGGCGCTCTGGGACTGGGACTTGGCCGGTGAGTAATTGTTGATTGGGTGCCCACAATAGGAGAGCGAGCGCCATGCTTCCCGATACGAGAAGCGAAAGGCATCGCAAGACGATGGCGGGTGACGGCCCACTCTTGTTATCGCCTTGGTATTCCAATGGCGGGGCCTCCGTGATGGGGGGATTCATTTCTCCACTAATGAATCGGGAACCCTCTCAATTGTAATACGAATGATGTTGGTAAG
>CAYWHA010000180.1:0-2091 GCA_964457555.1 uncultured Solibacteraceae bacterium | reverse complement strand
CCCAGCACCGGCGTGGGATAAATGCCCTCGCCGAGCGTCTCGTTATAGAGGCTGACGTTGCCGCCGGTAATGGGCGTGTCGAAGAACTTGCAGGCTTCGGCGATGCCTTCGATGGCTTCCACGAGCTGCGCCATGATTTCAGGCCGCTCGGGATTGCCGAAGTTGAGGCAGTTGGTGGCCGCCACGGGCAGCGCGCCCACCGTGGCCAGGTTGCGGCAGCACTCGGCCACCGCGAGCTTGGCGCCTTCGCGCGGATCCAAATAAGAGTAGCGCTGGTTGCCGTCGAGCGACATCGCAATGGACGCGCCGGTTTCCTTTACGCGCACGATAGCCGCGTCGGTACGCTCCGGGCCCGCGATGGTGTTGGTGCGGACCTGGTAATCGTACTGCTCCCAAATCCAGCGTTTGGAGCACAGGTCGCTGGACGCCAGCAGCGCGGGAAGGGCTTCCTGAACGTCGCCGGCCGGCAGCTCGGGAACAGCTCCAGTGACGGTCAGAGGCTTGGTATGAGGACGGTCGTAGAGCGGCGCTTCATCGGCCAGCTCGCGGTTGGGAATTTCGGCGACCACCTCGCCGTGATGCTTGACGCGCAGCTTGCCGTCGCCGGTGACCGCGCCGATCTTCACCGCGTCCAGGCCCCACTTGCGGAACACGCGGAACACCTCGTCCTCGCGCCCCTTGTCGGCCACCAGGAGCATGCGCTCTTGCGATTCGGAAAGCATGATCTCGTAGGGGGTCATGCCGGTGGCGCGCTGCGGAACCAGGTCGAGCTCGATCTCGATGCCGACGCCGCCGCGGCTGCCCATTTCACAAGTGGAGCAGGTCAGGCCCGCGGCGCCCATGTCCTGAATGCCCACAATGGCGCCGGTATGCATGGCTTCCAGGCAGGCCTCCATGAGGAGCTTTTCCATGAACGGGTCGCCCACCTGGACGTTCGGGCGCTTCTGCTTGGACTCCTCGGTGAATTCGGCGCTGGCCATGGAGGCGCCGTGGATGCCGTCGCGGCCGGTGCGCGCGCCCACGTAGATTACGGGATTTCCCACGCCCGCGGCCTTGGCGTAGAAGATTTCCTCCTTGCGGCACACGCCCAGGGCAAAGACGTTCACCAGCGGGTTGCCGTCATAACATGGCTCGAAAATGGTCTCGCCGCCCACCGTGGGGACGCCGAAGCAATTGCCATAATGCGCGATGCCGGCCACCACGCCCGAGAGAATGCGGCGGTTGCGCGGCCCGTTGACGGCGCCGTCCAGCCTGCCGAAGCGCAACGAATCCATGACGGCGATGGGCCGCGCGCCCATGGTGAAAATGTCGCGCAGAATCCCGCCTACGCCCGTGGCGGCGCCCTGGAACGGCTCGATAAAGCTGGGGTGGTTGTGGGATTCGATCTTGAACGCAATGACGTAGCCATCGCCGATATCGACGACGCCCGCGTTCTCGCCAGGCCCCTGCACCACCAGTTTGCCGCGAGTCGGCAGCTTCTTCAGGTGCAGGCGCGAGCTCTTGTAGGAGCAGTGCTCGCTCCACATCACTGAGAATATGCCCAGCTCGGTATAGCTTGGTTCACGGCCCAGGATCTCAACAATCTTGCCGTATTCGCCGGGCGTCAACTGGTGCTGGGCAATCAACTCTGGGGTCATGCTGACGGCGTTCATACGCGCACCGCCGTTTCGAGCATCGAGCGGAACACCACCAGACCGTCCGACGTCCCCATCAGCGGCTCGGTGGCGCGCTCCGGGTGAGGCATCATGCCCATCACGTTGCGCTCCCGGCTCAGAATGCCGGCAATGTCGCGCAGCGAGCCGTTGGCGTTATCCACGTAGCGGAAGGCCACGCGGTCCTCGGCCTCCAGTTCGTCGAGCGTGCGCTCGTCGGCGAAGTAGCAGCCTTCGCCGTGCGCGATGGGCATGCGCAGCACGTCGCCCGGCTGCGCCGCGTTAGTGAACGGCGAATTGGCGGTCGCCACGCGCAGCCGCAACTCGCGGCAGATAAACTTGAGGCCGCGGTTGCGGATCAGCGCGCCGGGGAGCAGGCCGGCTTCCACCAGGATCTGGAATCCGTTGCACACGCCCAGCACCAGGCCGCCATCCTGCG
>CAYWHA010000179.1:0-2109 GCA_964457555.1 uncultured Solibacteraceae bacterium | reverse complement strand
TGCCCGTCGTCGGGTGCGGCCATGCTAACGAATTCACCGCGACAGGCCACTAGTGACCTGCGCCGTGAAGGTGGATGTCCCCACTGCCGCCGGCGTGCCCGACAGCGTTCCGCCGGCGGATAAGGTAATTCCGGACGGTAGTGCCCCGGAGGCTATCGAAAATGTGTAAGTGCCGGTTCCGTATCCGCCTGTCGCGCCGAGCGTCCCCGAATACGCAACACCCACCGTACCGCCTGCCGGGGCGCCGGTGATCGCGAGGGAACCCACGGCGGCGATCGCCACGCTGAACGCCTGACTCGCCGTCTGCACGCCAACTGTCGGGACCAAACTGGAGACCTGGAGTGTGAAAGGGAAGGTCCCCGATGTCGTCGGAGTCCCGCTGAGGACGCCTGCGGAGGAGAACGTCACGCCTGGGGGCAGCGTGCCGCCAGACAAGGACCATGTGTATGTCGAAGCGCCCCCTCCTCCGGTGGCTGTGAATGTCTGGGAGTAAGCGACGCTCACAGTCCCGGAACTTGCGGTCGCCAAGGCGATCGCGAGGCTCGGGTAGACCGTAACCGTGAAAGACTCGGTTGCAGTGAGTGACGGAAGGCCGGTAGCGGCGCTCGCGACCTGCACCGTGAAGGTGGATGTCGCCACTGCCGCCGGCGTGCCCAACAGCGTTCCGCCGGCGGTTAAGGTAATGCCGGACGGTAGCGCCCCGGAGACTATCGAAAATGTGTAAGTGCTGGGTCCGTACCCGCCTGCTGCGCCGAGCGCCGTCGAATAGGGAACGCCCACCGTACCGCCTCCCAGGCTGCCGGAAATGGTGAGTGGAGGATCTGAGTAAATCGTTACGGTGAACACCTGACTCGCAGTGAACACCCCGACCCCGGGGACTACGCTGGAGACCTGGACCGTGATTGCATAGCTCGACGATGCCGTCGGAGTCCCGCTCAGTACGCCCGCGGCGGAGAGCGTCAGGCCTGGTGGCAGCGCGCCGCTAGTCACGGACCATGTGTAAGTGGAAGCGCCCCCTGCCCCGGCGGCTGTGAACGCCTGGGAGTAACCGACGCCCACAGTCCCTGAACTGGCGCTCCCCGGGTTGACCGCAAGAGGTGTATAGATCGTAACTGCGTAAGCCTGCGTTCCCGTGAGCGTGGGGACGCCGTCCCCTCCGCTGGTGACCTGTAACGTGAAGTTGAATGTCCCCGATGCCGTTGGCGTACCCGACAGGGTTCCGGTTCCGCCGCTCCCGGGGCTGGAAGCGGTACTCAGCGTGATGCCAGGCGGTAGCGTCCCGGAGGACAGCGAAAATGTGTAAATGTAACCGAGATTGCCGGCATTTCCGCCGGAGGATGTGATCGTTTGCGCGGGATATGCGGCGCCGAGAACTCCGTTGGGTAGACTGGTAGGCGCAATTGTCTGGGGTGTCGCATAGATCCACATCACGGGCGTCCACGTTCCGGTAAGTACGTCGCCAACGGCATCGGTGCTGGTGACCTGCACCGTGAAGCCGAAGTTGAGCCAAGACCCATCAATTGCGGTCGGCGTACCCGACAGCGTCCCGCCGGAGGATAACGTAATGCCGCCCGGCAGCGCGCCGGAGGACACAGAGAACTTGTAGGTGCCCGCTCCAAAGCCGCCGGAGGCCGCGAGCGTCAGCGAATAGTCAACGCCGACGATCCCGGGCGGAAGAATGGCAGTCGTGATCGCCGGGCCGGCAGGAAAGATCGTCAGGGTGTAAGCCTGGGTTCCGGTGACAGTGCCGACATCGGAGGAGTTGCTGACCTGCACAGTGAAGGAGGATGTCCCGGCTGCGGTTGGCGTGCCATCCAGAAATCCGTAACCGCCTTCGTTGAGCAGCGAAACGCCGGGAGGAAGCGCGCCGGAGTACATGGTGAATTGGTAGGTGCCTACTCCATATCCGCCGGAGCCTGTGAGCTCCTGATCGTACACGGTACCCACGTTCCCGTTCGGGACAGTAGCGGGCGAGATGGTCGGGGTGGTCTGTCCCCACAGCGGGAGGACGCACAGCGCCAGGCAAAAACCAAGGCGGCCGGCCGCAGGAATCAGGCGTCTCATTGCGGCTTCCTCGAACGCTCCGCGCGGGTGGGCGGCGGCACGGAG
>CAYWHA010000178.1:0-2115 GCA_964457555.1 uncultured Solibacteraceae bacterium | reverse complement strand
TACTTTCCGGCGCAAAATTCGCAAAAGGTCCGAAACGGCTTCTATTGTGGCCGCAGGAGACAACAGATCACTGGTTGAGAGGGAATGAAGTCAGGGCGAGCGACTTTGGATGCTTTGGGGGAGGGGAATCTGAAGAGAGTGGAGAGAGTTACTTCAGGCTTTATCTTGGGCGGCCATGTGGTCGCCGATGTGGATGAGATTATCTGCAATGACTCCCAATCCGACCCAACGTTTCATTCCGACAAGCCCTCGGTATCGGGATCGATAGAGGCCATGTCGGCGCTTTAGGACGCTGATGCGGCCTTCGCAGCCAGTGCGCCATTTTTGCAGCTTCTTAAACCAGCGCTTCTTTTGCTTCTCTTTGCGCTGTTTGCCGGGCTTTCCGTTGGAGGGGATCGAAACTCGCTTCACTCCCAGTGTCTCTGCCGCGGCTTCATTCGCCGCAGAAAAGAACCCCGGATCGGCGGCTACCGCTGCCGGCGCCTGGCCAAACTGTCGGATGTGTTGTTCGATCGAGGGAATCAACAAGGTCGAGTCGGCCGGGCGTTTCTCCAAGACCTCATAGTTGGTGATCAGTTGATTTTCGGCTTCTTGAATCTTGACCAGCTTGCCAAACTCGTTCGGCTTTTTGGCCTTGCCTTTGCGAATGACTTCGGTCTCCGGCTCGAAGACGCTGACGAGTTTACCTTCCGCGCGAGTGTTACCATGCAACACTCTCTCTCGTGCCTGCCGAATAACCTGCTGGACGCGCGGGATCATTTCATCCAGTTGGCGCTTGGCTTTTTCGAGTAGTTTACGATTGCCCCGTTTGACGCGCTCAGCGATCTCTCGGGAAAATGTCTTGGCCTGCCCGACCACCCGACTGGTGGCGTCCAGCAGCGCCACATAGGCCTGCTCCAGTTTCTCTTTACCGCTCTCGGTTTTGTTGCGGCTGGCACGGGCAATCGCCAGAACCTTGAGTTTGATGGAACGGGTCCGGTCGCGCAACGCCGTTCCCGCTTGGCCCGCAACCTGACGGACCTTCTTCATGACACGCGTGAGCACCCGCACGCCATCGCCCAACAAACTGCTGTCGGTTGGATAGTGGATGTTCGTCTCAACAACCGTGGTGTCGACGCGAAGCTTACGGCCCGTCGCAACCTTCTTTTCGAGGGCGATCTCCACTACCCGTTGATGGAGCTTTTCGACGACCTCAGGCCCGAGTTGACGCGCTAACCGGCCCATGGTCTTGTCATCGGGTACCTTGCCTCCTCCAATCCGAGTGAAGTCGCGATAAACCAGATTGGCTCGCACTTCGCGTGTCAGATCTTCGAAGCTCCAGTCGCGAAAATGTTTCAACAGCATCATCCGCAGGATGATCTCAGCGGTCGTCCCTGGGCGCCCACGGGTCTTGCTTTTCTTGCAGCGTTTCGCAAGTTCTTGTTGAATGATCAGCAGCAGGGCTTCGTCTTCGAGCGCCTGATCGGCATGGCGCATCCAGGGTTCCCACAGGTCGTCAACGGTCTCGGAGACGATTCCGTCGGCCAGGCTCCGTTGCAGGCGGCGCGTCGCGATCACTGCGCGGTCTCCTGGGACTTGGCCGCATCACGATCCAGACGCAGAATCTGTTGATTGAGTTCGCTGATTGCCTCCAGGGTTTCTCTCACTTGGTGGTAATGATCCAGTCCCTTGCGGACTTGAGGAACCTGATCGGGGCGGAGGCTCAACTGACGGGTACGACCACCGGGATAACCCACGTTGAGAACCCAGAGAGGATGGCCTTCCCCCCGAGCACACTTTGGACAACCGCTGGAATGATGAATGGTTCGTTCGAGCAGGGATCCGCGCAGGATGTCGCCGAGATCGGCGAGGCGAGACAGAAGCTTTTCTCGTCTTGCTGTGGCCTGCTTACGTGTCATCAGTAATGATGATACATACAACGCCAACGATCGTCAAGACATTCTCAAACAAAAATGTTCTGGACAAACCGATGGGCGCTCCGTTAAAAGGGCGTACGTCAAGGAGTGCGGTATTCCCAACGGCCCATCAGGTCGATTCTGTTCGACCAAACACGCCGCCCCAGCGACTCCTCATGAAAACAAGAAACTTATGTCAGGAATTTTGCGCCGGAAAGTA
>CAYWHA010000177.1:0-2120 GCA_964457555.1 uncultured Solibacteraceae bacterium | reverse complement strand
CGAGGTCCCCTCGGTTCCACCAGCCCCCGCCCAGGGCCAGAAAGAGCGCCGCCGTATCGGCATAGCGGTTGGCCTGGGCCTGGATCAGGTTCAGTGCCGCTTGCTGATAGGTCTGCTCCGCGTTTAACAGCACCAGGTAGCTGGCGTAACCGGTCTGCGATTGTCTCCTGGCCAGTTCCAGGGTGATGTTCGCGGCGTCCTTGGCCGCCGCCGCCGCCTTCAGGGCATTGGCGTCCTCTTCGAGCGCGTTGAGTGTGTCCGCCACATTCTGAAAGGCCGCCAGGACCGTCCCGCGATATTGTTCGGCCGCCTGAGTGTAGGCCGCCCGCGCGGCCCGCTCCTTGTGCAGCAGGGCGCCTCCCTGGAAAAGGGGTTGGGTCACGGTCCCGGCCAGGGTCCAGAAGCCCGTGCCCGACGCGAACATCTGGCCCGCCTCCAGCGCCGTGGTCCCGACATCCGCCGTCAGCATCAGGTTGGGCAGACGGTTGGCCACGGCGATGCCGATCTGCGCGCTGGCCCAGTGCAGGTTCTCCTCGGCCTGGCGCACGTCCGGGCGCTGGGCCACGAGCTGCGAGGGAAGGCTCAAGGGCAATTCCTGCGGCAATCGCAACCCCGAAAGCTCGAACTGCTCGGCCAGTTCGCGGCTGGGCAGGCCCCCGGAGAGCGCCGCCAGCAGGTCGCGTTGTTGAGCCAGTTGCTTGCGCAGCGGCGCCAGCGTCGCCGCCACCTGCGCCAGTTGGGATTCCTGCGCCGCCACTTCGAGCCGGCTGATATAGCCCTCGGCAAGCTGGTTGCGCAGGATTTGGAGCATGTTGGTGTTGATGGCGATGAGTTGATGCGTCGCCGCAATCTGCTCGCGCAAGGAGGCCTCCTGGATGGCCGCCGCAACCACATTGGCGCTGAGGGTGATATGGGTCGCCGCCAGGGCGAAGCGGGCTTGTTCCTCCTGTGCCTTGAGCGATTCCACGGTCCGGCGGTTCAGGCCAAAGACATCCGGCGCATAAGATACGCTGACCTGCGGCGTCAACAGGTCGAAGTTGAGTTCGTTGTTGTTGGGAACGGGCGCGAGATCACTCGCCGTCTTCTGGCGGGCCGCGCTGAAACTTCCCGCGGCGCTGGGATAAAAGGCCCCTTTCTGGACCAGGACGTTTTCCCGGGCCACCTTCAATGCGGCCTGCGCCGCCTTGAGGCTGGGATTGGTCTTGAGGGAGCGTTCAATCAAGGCGTTGAGGGGCTTGGAGTGGAACAAGGTCCACCACTCGCCGGAAATGTTGGTTCCATTGAGAAAGCGTTGCGGTTCTCCGCCCAGGACGTTGGTCATGCCCTCCGTGGTCGAGATCGGAGTGGGGGTGTAGCCGTCCACCTCCGGAGCGGCGGGCTTCTTGAAGTTGGGCCCCACCGCGCAGCCGCCAAGGAGCAGCGAAACTAAAACCCGAAATCCGAAGTCCGAAATCCGAATGCCCGAAGGGGCCTTGGCGATGGATGCCTTCGGATTTCGGGTTTCGGGTTTCCTTCGGGTTTGGGGTTTGGGGTTTCGGATTTTCCTCATGGTTTGCGCTTCATTGCGGTTCCGTTGATGACGGGGGCGTTCCTGGCGCTGGAGAGCGCCGGTCCGCCGAGGATCGCCGGGCCGGGACCGCGATACGCAGCCACAAGGCTTGGCGGGCGGGTGCCGGATAGGCCGGCCGCGGCCAGGCGGCGCTGGGTCTCCGTTTCGTCGGCTATCGAGCCAGCTTTTGCGCCACCTGCGGATTTGTTCAAACCAGGTTGATGAAGTTCGGTGGCGTTAGCGGAGCCGCTTCTGCCCTGGGCATTAGTGGTTCGCTTTTCGGCGGGGCGCCCGCCATTTCCAGGAAAGAGTTGGGGCACTCTCTGGCCGGAGTGGGTCTTGGCGGCGCCTTTTGCTCCGCCGGTCTGGCCTTTGTTTGCAGGGGCGCGATACTCATCGCGCTCTTCCTCGAACCGTTCTTTGCCCGCGCCAGGCTGGAGGCCGTGCCTGGCCTCGGCAGAGAGGGCACCGGCCGCTTTAACCTCGTTGCGGGGCGGCGCGGTCTCGGGTGGCTGGGTGGAGGGTTCGCCGGCAAGAGCCGGCCAGAGACTGAACGTGCTAACGCCAACCA
>CAYWHA010000176.1:0-2132 GCA_964457555.1 uncultured Solibacteraceae bacterium | reverse complement strand
TGGCATATCACATTAGATGCCGCCACCATGCTAATAGTTTCTCAGAGACAGGCCATTAGTCCGCTCATAACCGGTCGTTCCGCCAACCGGGGCGTTTATCGAAGGCGCATCCTTAGTCCACCGCGTATACCGCAGAGCCGTCGATAGAACCGCCCAGCTCGTGTGCGTCTCCACCCCGGCGCCGGCCGTCACCCCGTCATGCGATGGCGTGTACCCGTTGAGATTGCCGCTGGCCCGCAACGAAGGCCCCGCCTCCACGAACGGCCCCCGCCCCAGTCTAGCCACGTGATATTTAACCAGCACCGGGACATCCCAGGTCACCACCGTGAAGTAGTCCCCATGCAGCGGCTTGTAGATGCCATCCATCTCCACCGCCAGCCCCTGCCGCAGTTCCAGTTGCCCCGAAACCCCGCCCAGATCGCCGATCCGTTCCTTCACTCCGGTGTCGGGATAGTAAAACTCCCCGAGTAAGGATGCTCCCGCCAATACCCCGACGCTCAGCCGGCGCCCCGTCGCATGGATCGGATCTGTCGATGTCCCCCAAGCCACGCTCGTCAGAAACTCAACCTGGTCGGCCTTGGTCGGATAATTCGGAAAGCCCGCGTCTCTCTCCCACCGCGTGTACCGGATCGTCGGCGCTACGCGCAGCTTGCCGAAGTGGATGGCCGCGCCCACCCCCGCAGTCGCCCCGAATTGCGACGGCAGCGCGCCGATATCGTTCTGCGACGTGCGGAACGCCGCCCCGCCTTCCAGGAACGGCCGGACTCGTCCCCAAGTGAACGGCGCCGGCAGATTCCATTTCAACATCACCGGAAATTCCCAGGTGTTCGCGGACGGGAAGTTGTAACTCTGCGACACCGTGGGGCCGCTGGCCGGAAATGACGAATTGATGCTGGTAAGCGGCAGCGATCGATGCAAAACGTCCGCCTCAATAGCAAAGTCGCTGCTGAGCCGGGCTTCCAACATGCCACCGTAGATGAAGCCGTTGGCGCCCGGTATGCGCTGGACGCTGGTTTCCGGGTTGCCGTTAACGTCCGCCGGCGTGGTCACGTTGTAGCCGGGAAAATCCGGGGTGAGGCCCGTCCCTCCCACCACGCCCCAATAAAGCCGCTGCCCGAACGCCGCCGGGCCCACAGCCATCAGCAGAGCCACAGCCAGCCAGCTAGCGCGCATGGCCGCTCTGTTGCACCTCGATAGCCACTATGCCAGGAACCGGACTGCGCGGTCGTTAATTGCCAATAGAAGTGCGCCCCTGGGCCTGAGCGTCACGTCTGACTGCCACGCGTCACGGTCGTACCGCCGCCGGTCTCCGCCGGCGGTGTTAGTCCGGGCCATCCTCCGCCGACCGCCCCAATAGCTCTTCCACAGCGGCCGTCAGTTGCCGCGCCGTAAATGGCTTCGCCAGGAATGCGTATGCGTCTTTCGGAATCGAGCCCAGCAGTCCAACCTGTTTCTCCGGCCACATAGATTCCGGACTCGCCGAAGTGAGCAAAATCCTCACGTCCGGCCATCGCCGTAGCGCCTTCTGCGCAGCTTCAACACCCGAACAACACCGGGGGACCAAAACCGCCAGCACCAAGAGGTCCGGTCGGTCTGAGCAACACCGCAGATCGCAGTCGGTCGCCGCATCCGGCTTCACGCACGGTGGAGCAATACTCACGTCGAAACCGTTGCGGGCCAGGATCGCGCGCATGGCAGTCTCTGCCGTGGAATCGCCCTCGATTATGGTTACCCGCGCTGCTTCACCGGTCTTTGGGGCCTCTTTCACTCAAATTCAACATACACCGAATCGCCTGCGGCCCGCCAGTTATCCCAGCAAGTCCTTGTTTCGGCTTACCGCCCCCCGGTCACATCGAAATCCGCAATATCGTCCCTTTCCTTTCAAATGCTTACAGCCTCCGATTTCGGACCCGCACTTTCCCCCATGCGACTCTGAATCGAGGAGTATTGTATGCAAAACTACGTTTCCCCAGAGCAATTCGCAGCCAATCGCGCCAACGCTGGCGGTTCCACCGGCCCGCGCACATCCGATGGCAAAGCCCGTTCTTCCCAGAACGCCCGCAAACACGGCTTCGCAGCAGCCGCCTACACCATCCCCCGCCTCGAAGACATCGATGAAATCGCCGAGCTCA
>CAYWHA010000175.1:0-2140 GCA_964457555.1 uncultured Solibacteraceae bacterium | reverse complement strand
TTTCAACTTTCGGAGACATTCGGAGGTCCGATGGCGCTCACCGATACCGAAATCCGGCGCTCCAAGCCCGGCGAAAAACCTTACAAAATCTCCGACAGCGGCGGCCTTCACCTGATGATTACGCCAACAGGTGGAAAACTTTGGCGCTGGAAATACCGCTTTGACGGCGCAGAGAAGTTGATGGCGCTGGGCCGATACCCCGACATCTCACTGGCCGAGGCCCGCGAGCGCCGCGACGCCGCCAGGAAGCGACTGGCCAACGGCATAGACCCTATGGTTGAGCGCAAGACCGAGAAAACCGCTGTCCGGGAAGCGACCGAACACGCTTTTGAGAAGGTCGCCGAACTATGGCTAGAGCATTGGCGTGGAAACAAGAGTGCCCACCATGCGGCTACAACCGCGAGCAGACTCCGCGCGAACGTCTACCCGGTTCTTGGAAATCGCCCGATTAACGAAATTGAACCGATGGAAGTTGTGCAGTTGGTCAAAGCCGTTGAGGCGCGAGGCGCTTTGGACATGGCCAAGCGTATTCTCCAGGTCACCGGAATGATCTTCCGCTACGCTCTGGCCCACGGAATTGCCAAGCGCAACCCGGCAGCCGAGATTCGTCCATCGGACATTCTCAAGCCTACCCGCCAAAAGAACATGGCCCGCATTGACGCAAGAGAGTTGCCCGCGCTCCTGCGAGCAATCGAGTTGTACCAGGGCAAGCATCTGACCCGGCTAGCCATCAAAATGATGGCGCTGACGTTTGTCCGGACAAGTGAGCTGATCGGCGCACGTTGGGAGGAGTTCGATCTGGAGGCGAAGCGTTGGATGATTCCGGGGATGCGGATGAAGATGAAGACGCCGCACATTGTCGCCCTTTCCCAGCAGACGGTTGAGGTTCTTGACCTGTTGCGAGACTTGTCGGGGTCTTGCGATCTGCTCTTTCCCGGCGAGCAGAACCGGAACAAGCCCATGTCCAATATGACGATCCTGAAGGCGCTGGAGCGGATGGGATACAAAGGCCGGATGACCGGGCACGGTTTTCGAGGCTTGGCGTCTACCATTCTTCACGAGCAAGGCCACAACCACGAGCACATCGAGTTGCAACTTGCCCACGCCCCACGCAACGCCGTCAGCGCCGCGTACAATCACGCCCTCTATCTGGAGCCACGCGCCAGGATGATGCAGGACTGGGCAGACTTTCTGGAACGGACACAGCGCGGCGGCAAGGTGTTGCCGTTTTGCGGGACTGCGGCATAGCCAGCCAGCAACTCGCCCAGCCGAGAATTCTGCCAATTTTCGCAATTTAATTCCAGATGAGTGAGCAGGCCTGAATCTAACTCCAGCATCATCTAGATGACAGACGATTCACGCCAGCTTTCTGGCCGCAGAGTTCCCGGCTGACCTCTATCTGGCGGACAATCCACTCCTCGACCTCTGTTTCAATCCAGCCGACAGCCCTGGCCCCCAGCGACACTGGCCTTGGGAACTTCCCTTCGGTGACGCGCTGATACACGGTACTGCGTGAAAGACCAGTGCGATCCAATACGACTGGCAGTCTCAGAATCTTTCTCGGCATCCCTTCACCTCATAGGTTGAGTTGAATTTGAATTTCGCACGGTTTACCAAATCCACAGAGCAGAGTCGCTGCCGAATTTGCCTCCAAACCAGCCGTGGAAACTTTGCTCCTCTTGAACCCACTGTCTGACTTTTCCCCGAAATGCCCTGCACGGTTATGCTGTTCTCGCCTGGAATAACATCAGGCCTGTTCGCAAGAAGGACGTTGTACCGGTCGTCACTCGGCAAGGACATCGTTGCAGCTCTCATCAGCGACGAGTTGAGCACATTCCAGGAACCGCTATTCGATTTCCGCAGAGTACTCCGGTGATGCAAAGTTCCAATTTCTACTCCACCAGCACTTCTCGTCACGAAGAGTATTCGCGCCATGCATCGTACCTTTCTTACAGCGGACTGTCCGGCTTCATTGCAAAAGTTCTATGGGGCTGCGAAGAATTTGTTGATGCCTGCGCTCTCTCTCTCCGTGGCCTTACCGGAGTTTCCTCAATCGGCCCGCTCAATTTCGCCATGTACCCCGAAAGAGCAGTTGGACTGATCTTTATTCCCTTCTCCGCCAGCAGATGAGTCAGCATGG
>CAYWHA010000174.1:0-2157 GCA_964457555.1 uncultured Solibacteraceae bacterium | reverse complement strand
ATGCCCGTCGTCGGGTGCGGCCATGCTAACGAATTCACCGCGACAGGCCACTAGGACCGCAAAGCCATCGCCGTAAATCCAGGCATCGGGGACGCTCACGTACGCCGCCTGCGAGGTTGGCGAAGGCTCCCAGGCCGATTTCACCGGAGAGATGCCAAGAAGGACACGATTGCGCTTCTGGCACGCACTTCCAGACGGAAGATCGCGGCGCTGCAGTAGGAACCTCGCGTCCCTCGCAACGGGGAGACCGAGGTCGCTGAGAAAAAGTTGCCAGACCGATTCGCCGCCCAGCGACAACGTGTTGATCAGGGCCTTAGTCAGATTGTTCTCGATCTGGCGGTCGCGATCGGCGTTGTCCGCGGTCGGACCGCGATAACTGTAAAAGAGATTGTGATGCAAGTCCACGGATCGTTCTTCAGAGGTCCTAGGTGAGCGCCAGCTCCACGCGCCGACCGAGACCGCTCAGTCCGAGTATACGCCCGACCCGTTGTCGTCAAGCTGGGAAATTCTGACACTGAACCGAAAGGCCATCCAGAGCGTTTGCCCGGTTAAGGAACGTTAAAGTTAAACGCCCTTGCTAACGATTCGCTTCGAGCGGATCGTCGGCGACTCGGAGAATGCGTCCCGGACGGCGCTCGGAGGAAGCGCGCCCCTGCCACGCACTCCGTTCCTGTTGATATCCACGAATCGAAATGGAACGACGCGTTCCCGGAGAAAGCCCTAGTATGCCGTCGTCTCGGCTGAAGGGACACTGGAACGAAAAACCGGTTTCATCGCACTCTGCCGGAACGCCGCCCCGCGGCGATAGTCCGGGCAGTCGATGCCTCTCGCAGAGAACCACTACCGGGTCCTCACAGCCCGCGGAGCCGGGCGCCCCACAAACCAGCCACAAATCGCGCCCTGTGGCGGGACGTCGGCCCCGGCCAACGCAGCTGGCATAACGGATACGCTGCGGAAGTGGCCACGTAGCCCGGGCGCACCGATGCGCCAATCCGAGAACCACTACAGCGTCCTTGTTTTGAATTTTGTAAGTGTTTTGTTCTCTATGGGGTGGGTGGTGGGATTCGAACCCACGGCCACCGGAACCACAATCCGGCGCTCTACCAAGCTGAGCTACACCCACCGCAAGGGACCCCTTGATTCTATCAGGGTGTCGCGAAGGGCCGCAAACCTACAGCCCCGCCTGCTTCCACAGTGCGTCCACCCGCCGCTTCACTTCCGGCGTCATCTCGATCATGTTGGGCCATGGGCGCGTGAAGCCTTCCCCCGGCCATTTGCGCGTGGCGTCTACGCCCATCTTCGAGCCGTAATTCGGAAGGCGGCTCGAATGATCCAGTGAATCTACCGGGCCCATCGCAAACTGGATATCCCGCTCCGGATCGATATGGTTGAGCGCCTTCCAGGCCACTTCGCGGGAATTCTGCACGTCCACGTCTTCGTCCACCACCACGATGCATTTGGAAAACATGGCCTGACCCGTACCCCAGATGGAGTGCATCACCTTGCGCGCGTGGCCCGGGTACGACTTGCGCATCGAAACCAGGATCAGGTTATGAAACACGCCCTCGGCGGGCATGGCGATATCGCGCACCTCCGGCAATTGCAGGCGCATCAGCGGCAGAAAAATGCGTTCGATAGCCTTGCCCATGTAGTAGTCTTCCATCGGGGGCGGCCCCACGATGGTCGTAGCGTAGATCGGCTGTTCGCGGCGCGTCAGGCAGGTCGCGTGGAAAACCGGGTACTCGTCGGCCAGCGAATAAAAGCCGGTATGATCGCCAAAGGGTCCCTCCGTCCGCAATTCCCCCAACTCGACGTACCCTTCCAGCACAATCTCGGCATTGGCCGGGACTTCCAGGTCCGAAGTCCGGCACTTCACCATCTCCACGGGGCGTTGCCGCAGGAAGCCCGCGAAGATCATCTCGTCCAGGTCCGGCGGCAATGGCAGAATCGCCGAATACATGGTGACGGGGTCGGCCCCAATCGCCACGGCCACGTCCAAGCGTTTCTGGCCGTGATGTCCCGCTCTGCGGTAATGCTCCGCGCCCTGCTTGTGGGTCTGCCAGTGCATGCCCGCCGTGCGTTCGTCGAAAATCTGCATGCGGTACATGCCGCAGTTCCGCTTGCCCGTATCGGGGTTGCGCGAAAAGACCAGCGGCA
>CAYWHA010000173.1:0-2172 GCA_964457555.1 uncultured Solibacteraceae bacterium | reverse complement strand
ATTTCGACCAGGACGCGCTCCAGCTCGCGGGCCGTGCGGATGCGCAGCTCGCCTTTGGCGTTCATGGCGTCGATGGCGTTATCGATCAGGTTGGTCCACACCTGGTTCAGCTCACTGCCATGCGCACAGACGTGCGGCAGGCTTCGGTCGAAGTTCAGTTTCACCTCCACGCCGTGCTTGAGGCGGTAGCGCAGCATGATGAGCGTGTTTTCCAAGGCGTGGTGGATATCGACTTCCTGCTCCGGGCCCTGGTCCATGTAGGTGTACTCTTTGATGGCCCGGACCAGCTCGGTGATGCGGGTGGTGGAATGTTCAATCTCCTCCAGCAGGCCGCCGATCACGACGGAACCGGCGATTCGCGCGAGCAGATCCGTCAGGGCCTCCTTCGGGAATTGTTCGGCAACGCCGTCCAGCCATTTGACGTCGCAGCCGGCGTTTACCAGGATCGGCGCCAGCTCCCAAGCGCGCTCGACGCCGTGTCGCTCCAGCCCGACGGTTACGAGGTCTTCGCAATCGCTACGTTCCAGTGAGTCGAGGGGCGCCGCTGCACGCTGGGCCAGTTCGTTTTCAAGGCTGGGAATGGCCGCGCGTTGGGCAGCCGACAGTTCGTGCGAGTTCAGCCGCGCGGCAGCCTCGCGAAAGGTTTGGAACGCTTCCCGCAAAGTCCCCACCGTGCGCTGCGCAGCCGCGGCCGGGTTGTTGAGCTCGTGCGCCAGCCCGGCTGAGAGCTTCCCCAAGGCGGCCAGCTTCTCCGTCTGGACTTGCATCTGGGCGACGCGGCGCACCCTGTCGGTGAGCACGCCGACCAGACGCGGCTGCAGCATAGGTAGGCGCTCCAGCATTTCCGAAAAGCGGTCCGCCGGAAGATATGCAGCCCGCGTATGAACCACGGCGCGCGCGGTGGCCGGAAAAGTTTTCATGCGTGAGTACGGCAGCATTCCACTGACGCCGGGTGCCCGGATGAACCACGCAGGCATTTCCGGAGTGCTGAGTGGCGAACGGATCTCGCCTTCCAGAATCACTACCATCCGATTCGCCGGCTCGCCGGCTTGAACGGCAACTTCCCCCGGTTCCAGTTCGATGGTCGTCATCTGCGAAGCCAGCCACTCCAGGCCGTCCGCCGGCAGATCGGCGAACTCCGGTACGGTGCGTAGTTCCTCAGCGAGCGTCATGTTACACCTTACTCAGGTATTGATGCACAAACTGAATCGCGATGGAGCCTTCGCCCACCCCGGATGCCACGCGCTTCACTGATCCATGGCGCACATCGCCGACCGCGAACACGCCCGGCAGGCTGGTCTCCAACAGGCCGGGATCGCGCTCCATCGGCCAGTGTTTGGGCGGCTTGCCGTCGCGCAGCAGGTCGGGGCCGGTCAGGATGAATCCGCGCGCATCGCGATCCACGAAATCCTTGAGCCACTCCGTACGCGGCTGGGCGCCGATGAAGACGAACATCGCGCGGGCGTCGATCCGCTCCCGCGAACCGCTGCGGAGGCAGTCGAGGGTGATCGCCTCCAGCCGATCCTCGCCGTGCACTTCCAGGACCTGAGTCTGGTATTGGACATGGATGTTCCGCGTGCGGCCGATCTCGTCTATCAGATACTTGGACATGGAGGCTTCGAGCGATTCCCCCCGCACCAGCAGGATTACGCGGGGCGAATAACGGGAAAAGTTCAGCGCGGCCTGGCCGGCGGAGTTGGCGCCGCCCACGATATACACCTCGTCATCCCCGCAGGAACGAGCTTCGGTCGAGCCGGCGCCGTAGTAGACGCCAGCGCCGGTCAGCCGGTCCATACCCGGGACATCCAACTTGCGCCACTGCACCCCGGTGGCAATGAGCAGGGCCTGCGAAGAGATTTCGCAGCCATCGGCGAGGCGGACGATGCGGTAATTGTCGTGAGTCCGCAACCCGGTGGCTTCCTGGGGCGCGAGGATTTCGGCGCCGAATCGGGTGGCCTGCACGACGGCGCGGCGTGCCAGATCGCGGCCGCTCAAGCCTGACGGGAAGCCGAGATAGTTCTCAATCCGGGCGCTCAAGGCTGCCTGTCCGCCGGGCGCTTCGCGCTCCACGATTACGGTGCGCAGTCCTTCGGATGCGCCATAGACGGCTGCGGCGAGTCCGGCGGGACCGCCTCCGATAATGATCAGATCGTACGATTGCGCGCCGGGGCG
>CAYWHA010000172.1:0-2226 GCA_964457555.1 uncultured Solibacteraceae bacterium | reverse complement strand
CGGCGGGGAAATACTCCACCAGCGCTTGCTGAAGCTGATTGATCAACTGGGTGCGCTGGCAGATGAGGGTGACTTCATCCAGGCAGAGCAGGCGCAATTGCACGGTCAGTGGGTCGGTGGGTTGGAGTGCTCTCCAGCCCTGTCCATCGAGACGCAGGGCGTCAGCCAGGCTCCAAGCATCGAGGTGATCGGTTTTAGCGCCACTGGGAGCTTTGCGTTGACGGTAGGCTTTGGCGGCCACCGGGTTGACCGGATAGACGGTGTACCCGAACTGGAGCAACTGATCGACAGCGGCCCCCTGGTTGGTTTCGATGGAGATCGCCAGGTTGGGAAAGGCCGCCGTTTTATCGCGGAAGGTCTGCCAGCCGGCTTGGGTGTGTTGGAACTCGAAGTCGGCGACGATTTGTCCTTGCCGGTTAGCGATCACCACGGCGTGATGATCGCGGGCCCAATCGAAGCCGGCATAATGGGTGATGCATTGCCACTCTTTCATAACTTTGCCCTTCATTGATGGCATCGTGGCGCTGTCGTAAGTCAACCTGATACCAGGAGCCTCGCGGGCTATCGTTCTCTCAGACTTCGGGACAGACGCCGCCGGGCGGGCCGGTGAACTCGTTTTAATCCTCGCGGGATCGCAGGGGAGGGACCGTGTCCCGCCCGGGGCGATGCGGTCGCGGCAATCATACCTCGAACGCAAAAGTTTTTCACTGCATTTCATTTTCGGCGCGGCACAGTTATTCACCGCTGGCTGCGGGGAGCTTTTCCGGGCTCTCCTCGCCAGCGGATGAGTAGCTGTGGAAACCGTATCAGCAGGGGGGCGGGCTTCGTGCTCCATAGCACGCGCCCCCCTGCGGCCGAAAACGGACGCGCTCCCATGGAGGGGGTCTGGGGGGAGTTGCAGCGGGCGAGTTATTCACAATCCAGCTTTGGCTTTGCGTCCCCGGTGCTCACAAGCCCGGGCACAATCCCTCTGGGGTTGGCCAGCGTGATGCACCGCCTCTGGCGTGGCCAAGGCCAACGCGCTGTGCGGCCGCGCGGTGTTATACAGGTGGATGGCCCGCCGCGTCGCCTGGTGGGCTTGCCGGTCATCGGCAAAATCGGCATCCAGCCAGTATTCCTGTTTGAGGATCCCGTTGAGTCTCTCGGCCACCGCATTTTCCGCGCTGTGGTTCTTCTCGGTCATGCTCATCCGCAAGCCCGCTTGCTTCACCTGGCTGGCGTACGCGTGGGAGGCATACTGACACCCGCGGTCCGAGTGGTGAATGGGTCGCTGGCCATCCTGGAGCCCGCGCAGGGCCATGCGCAGCGCCTTTAAGACTCCTTCGACCGCCAGCGATGGGCCCAGATGATAACCCACGATCTTGCGCGACCACAGGTCGGTGATCAGCCCCAGATAGAGAAATCCCTGCCGAGTACGAATGTAGGTAATGTCCGCGACCCACACCTGGTTAGGGCCGCTCACCTTCCGCCCCTGGATCAGGTTGCGGAACACCGGCAGATTCGGGTCCTGTTGTGTGGTTTTCGGCCAGGGTGAAGGCTTTCTCGGCACCAGCAAATCCGCTTTGCCCAACTCCTCAAAGAGCCGATCCCGCCCCAGCTTCACGCCTGCGGTTTTGAGCTCGGGCGCGATCAAATGGTAGAGCTTCCTGCCCCCCAAGCGCGGCTGTTGCCCCCGGTAGGTCCGCACCAACTCCAGGACCAAACCCACTTCCACCTCGCACCGCCGCCGCTGGAGCCGACGCGCATAATAGTTCTGTGGCGTCATCCCCGCCCACCGGCATAGCCCCACCCCACTCACCTGCCCATCGGCTTGGACCGCCCGGTGCACCGCCCGCCACCGGGCTTTTTTTTAAACCCTTCCACCGTCTGATGGAGCTGCTCGCAGGCCTCGACCAGGTAGGCCCGCTCCAGCGCCAACTCCATATGCGTGTCGGCCAAGGCTTCCTTGGCTCGGCGCAGCTCGGAGCGCAGTCGGGCTAATTGACTAATCTCTTCAGGCTTTTCCACGCGAATGACCTTTCCATATTGGCCGCGGCCAAACTGCCGCACCCAGCGCAGCACAGTGCCGTTGCCCACGTCATACTTCTGGCACACCTGCCAAGCGCAACGTTGGCCGCCTTCAACCTCCCGGACCAACTGCATTTTGAAGGCATGACTATATCGAATTACTTTCATGATACTCTAGATTTCTCATTCCAAAGTACCAACCTATTTCAGGACGGGACC
>CAYWHA010000171.1:0-2232 GCA_964457555.1 uncultured Solibacteraceae bacterium | reverse complement strand
CTAGCCTGGATTTCCACGGGAACCAATTCGCGTAACGCTGGCGACCGGATACCCCGGTCTTTCTTCTGTCTCGACACGCCGCCGGGCCCTGGGATGCTGCTGTAATTGCGGTGCTTTGCGGCCGCCTCCCCTGCTGGTTCCTTCCGAGTAACCGTCAACAGAGGGTTAGTCAATAGGTGCTCGGATACATCATGATGCGGTATGTAATGATGTAATCATCAAGTGCTTAGCCCGCGGCCATACCCAGCCATAACTCTCGATGAGCCGCCATTTTAGCCAGATCTATGCCATATTCTATACCACAATGCCTTGCGATCTAATTCGCCCTTGACACCATATAATGTATATGTGAATGTAAGAACATGGTTATCAGAGAACCATTCAATATAACGGACCCGAGCGCCTTCTTCCTCCAACCCGCCCTTCCCAAACAGCGCCAATACGAAGCTCTCCGCGCTTACTTCGTCGAGGGCCGCCCTTCACAGGAGGTCGCCCGCGCTTATGGCTACTCCCCAGGCGCCTTCCGCGTCCTGTGCCACAGCTTCTGCCATGACCCGCAGCCCGCCTTCTTCCTCACCACTCGCCCTGGCCCCCGCACTCAGCCCAAAAAGTCCGCCGCCCGGCCACTCATCATCGCCCTGCGCAAACAAAATCACTCGGTCTATGAAATCAGTGAAGCGCTCAAAGCCCAAAAGCTCCCTTTAAGCCCTACGGCCGTGCGCGAGGTCCTCCGGGCCGAGGGCTTTGCCGCGCTGCCCCGTCGCCTGGATGAGGAGCGGCCTCAGGGCCCACGGCCCACGGTCGAAGCCGTCGCCGACGTGCGCGCCTTCTCCTTGGCCCCGCGCCGCTTCCTCACCAAGTGTGGCGGCCTGTTCCTGTTCCTGCCCGAACTGGCTCGCCTGCCCGTGGAGACCCTGGCCCAGGCCGCCCGCCTGCCCGGTTCCCGCATGATTCCGCCGGCTCATGCCTTGCGCGCCTGCCTGAGCCTCAAGCTCTGGTCGCTGGAACGCAAGAGCCACGTCATGCCCCTGGTGGCCGATGAGGGCCTGGCTTTGTTTTCCGGCCTCAATGTCAGCCCCAAGAAAGGGTTCTTCTGCGAATACTCCTGCCGGATCACCCCCGCCCAGACCCAAAAGCTCTTGGCCGCCTGGCACGATCAAGGCCGGACGCGAAAACTCTGGGATGGCTCCTCCTTCAACCTGGATTTCCACTCCGTGCCCTATTACGGGAAGGATCCCCAAGTGGAGGCTCATTACGTGTCCATGCGCAGCCGCCGCCAGCCCAGCATCCTGGCGTTTTTAGCCCAGGATGAGCAGAGCCACAGCTTCTGCTATTCCAATGCCGATTTGCGCAAGGGCGAGGAAGCCGACGAGATCTTCGCCTTCATCGCCTTCTGGGAGAAGGCTCACGGGCGGCGGCCCAAGCATCTGGTCTTTGATTCGAAACTGACCACCTATGCCAATTTGGCGCGGCTGGATAAGGAGTTGCACATCGACTTTATCACCCTGCGCCGCCGCTTCCCTAAACTGTTGCAGGAAGTCTATGCGCTGCCCCGCTCAGCCTGGCGGCAGGTGGAACTGGACGTGCCCACCCGCCAGTACCGCACGCCGCGAGTTTATGAACAGAAGGTCAAACTGGAGGGTCATAGCTTCCGCCAAATCTTCGTGCTCGACTTGGGGCACGAGCAGCCCACCGTCTTGCTGACCAATCAACACCAGGCACCGGTCCAAGACCTGATCACCCGCTACGCCCACCGGATGCTCATCGAAAACAGTCTGAGTGACGCCGTACGCTTTTTCCACCTCGACGCGCTCAGTTCAGCGGTCGGACTCAAAGTGGACTTTGACATGGCCCTGCTGGTCGTCGCCAGCGGCCTTTACCGGCTACTGGCCCGCCAGATGCGCGGTTACGCCGACGCGCACGCCCGCCGGATCTTTCAGGACTTGGTAGACATGCCAGCGCAAGTGGAGATAACCGACCAAGAGGTGCGAGTCGAGTTTCACCGGCGGGCGCACCTGCCCATCGTCCTGGCGTCCGGACTTTGCGACCGACCCGTAGCCATCCCTTGGTGGGAGGGCCGGCGGCTTCGTCTGACCACTTACACTGGACGTTAAATCCGCTGGATATTCGCCATTGCCGGGAACCGGGCACAGAAGCCGGATGCCTCCTGCCGATCAGGACGCGCGAGCCCACCGTGTTAGTTCAATTCCGCTCCGTGGAAATCCAGGCTAG
>CAYWHA010000170.1:0-2294 GCA_964457555.1 uncultured Solibacteraceae bacterium | reverse complement strand
GGTGCAGTATAAGCAGGTGGAATTCAAGGTGACGGCGCAGGGCAACGCGATGCGGTTGACGGGAACCATACCGGCGAAGGTTTCGGACTTCAAGATCGACCCGCCGTCGCTGCTTGCGATGCCGATTAAGAACGACATTCCGGTGCGTGTGGACATGACTTGGCGGCCGCAGTAAGGGCAGCGCCCCGATCCGTCCCACATGCTAGCGGATTTCGGAACCGGCGGCGGGCCTCAGGATGACGTTGCTGATGTTGGAGACGATTTCGGCGTCGGAGTAGCCGGGCTGGGAGCGGAGTTTCTGCCAGTCGGGGTCGGCGCTGAATGCGGACCATCCCTTGTCGCGGCCGGCCATGTCGGGGTAGGCCAGCATGTAGGTGAGGCGGGGGAGTTTGGGGCCGACCAGGGCTTCGCCGAAGAAGACGGGCTGCATTCCGGACTTGCGGAAGACGGCGGCTTCGCCATCGCCGAACATTTTGATTTTGCGCTTGAGCGTGGCCTCATTATCGGATTCGTAGGTGCGCATTTCGAAGGTGCGGGTGGCGCGGCCTTCGGGCGCGGGGCCGGGGTCGATGGCGGGCTGGGAGTCGAAGCAGCGGAGCAGGGTGCTTTCCATGCGGCTGTAGGGCAGGTCGGGGCTGGCATTGAAGTCGGCGTGGGCCTTTTGATAATCGGCATCGCCAGCGAGTTTCTCAAGCGACGCCTGCATGGCCGCCAGGGAAGGGTAGCCCGAAAGCAGGAGCAGGAAAGGCGCTTCGGGCGCAATCACGGCGTTGAAGACGCCGATGGGGGAGATGCCCGCGCGGCGGGCGGCCGGGACGTAGGCAGTCGAGATGAAATTACCGGTACGCTGCACCTGGTTGGACCGGCTGTTGCGCATGTAGAAGTAGCGCAATTCGAAGAACGCGCCCTTGGGAGTCTCGGGGGCGGCGGCTAGGCCGGCGGCGCCGGCTGCCGCGGTGGCAAGCATGTTTCTACGGGTCATAGGATATTGGGTCAGGTTCATCATACAACAGAACCTAAGACCTGGCGCGGAGACGCGGAGGCGCGGAGAAGAATTAGGGCCAAGGAACACACGCGCGATTTGCGCACGGGTATTCTAGACGTTTCCTCCGCGCCTCCGCGTCTCCGCGTCAAAGCATTGGATCGAACCCGAGCGCATTGCTGCGTTACTGTAAAGGTTGCGGCAGATCTCGTTTGAAGTGGTGGCGGAGTGCGGCGAAACACGGGCGCGGGCGGGGTTGCTGCACACCGGGCATGGGACCATCGAAACCCCGGTTTTCATGCCGGTGGGGACGCAGGCTACGGTCAAGGGACTCACCGGGCGCGACCTGGCGGAGGACCTGGGCGTGCGCATCCTGCTGGCGAATACCTACCACTTGTCGCTTCGCCCGGGGACCGAGCTGATCCGCGCGATGGGCGGGCTGCACCGGTTCATGTCCTGGGAGCGCGCCATCCTCACCGATTCGGGGGGCTTTCAGGTCTTCAGCTTGAGCGGGCTGCGCAAGGTCACCGAGGACGGGGTGGTATTCCGCTCGCATCTGAACGGCGACCTGCACGCCTTTACCCCGGAATCGACGGTGGACGCGCAGTTGGCCTTCGGCAGCGACATCCTGATGGCGCTCGACGAGTGCGTGCCGTACCCCGCCAGCCACGAAGTTGCCCAAGAGAGCCTGGGGCGGACGCTGCGATGGGCGGAGCGCGCCGCCACGCGCCACCGCGCGGCCATGGAAGGAAGCGCCACGCGCCACGCGCTGTTTCCGATTGTGCAGGGTTCGGTGTTTGCGGATCTGCGTAGGGAATGCGCCCGCGCGCTGGTGGAGCTGGACGCGGACGGTTATGCCATCGGCGGGCTGTCGGTGGGCGAGCCAAGGCCCATGAGCATGGAGATGGTGGAGGCGACGGAGGATATTCTGCCGCGCTCCCGGCCGCGCTATGCGATGGGCGTGGGAATGCCGGCCGAGCTGCCCGAATACGTGGCTCGCGGTGTGGACATGATGGATTGCGTGCTACCTACGCGGAATGCCCGAAACGGGAGCCTGTTCACCTCCGCGGGGCAGGTGGCGATCAAACATGCCCGTTACCGGGACGACCCCCTCCCGCTGGACGAAAAATGCGGGTGCTATACTTGTAGAAGATATTCCCGTGCTTACCTCCGCCATTTGTATCTGTCCGGGGAGATTCTATATGCGGCGCTGGCGACGCGGCACAACATCCAACGGTACCTTGACATCATGCGTGAGATCAGGCACGCTATACTTTCGGGCAAATATCCGGAATACCTGAGGACTGTCCGC
>CAYWHA010000169.1:0-2300 GCA_964457555.1 uncultured Solibacteraceae bacterium | reverse complement strand
ATTTCACGCTGACCAAATTGCTATGGGTCAAGACGCACCAGCCGGAGATCTTCGCAAAAATCCGCCACGTAATGTGCCCCAAGGATTATGTGCGCTACCGGCTCACCGGTGAGTTTGCCATCGATGTGCAGGAGGCCAGCGGAACTCTGCTGCTGGACGTGACGCACCGCCGGTGGTCTCGCGAAGTGGCCGAGGCGGCCGGGATCGACATGAATTGGCTGCCCAGGGTCTACGAGTCGCCGGAGATTTGCGCGCGCATCAACGAGACAGCGGCAGGGCTGACGGGACTGAAAGCGGGAACTCCGGTCGCGGCCGGTGCAGGCGACCAGGGCGCGGGCGCAGTGGGCATGGGAATTCTGCAGCCGGGAAGCGTTTCGGCGACCATCGGCACTTCGGGCGTGGTGTTTGCGGCCACCGCCGAGCCGACGAAAGACCCCAAGGGCCGTCTGCACACCTTTTGCCACGCTGTGCCGGGCCTGTGGCACGTGATGGGCGTAACCCAGAGCGCGGGGTTGAGCTTGAACTGGTTGCGCGGCACGTTTTTTGCCGGTCAGAGCTACGACGCGTTGAGCGACGGCGCCGAAAAAATACCCGCAGGCAGCGAGGGCCTGGAGTGGGCGCCGTATCTGCTCGGCGAGCGCACGCCGCATCTCGATCCCGAGGTGCGCGCGGCGTTCGCACGCATCGGCGTCCAGCACACCGGGCCGCATTTTGTGCGCGCCGTGCTCGAGGGCGTGGCGTATTCGTTGCAGGACTCGTTCACTCTCTTCCACGAGTTGGGCATTCCTGTGACGGCGATTCGCCTGGGCGGCGGTGGCGCACGCGGTGCTCTGTGGCGCAAGATCCAGGCCGGCATCTACGGCAAAGCCGTGGAAGTGCTGGTGGCCGAGGAAGGCGGCGCGTTCGGTTGCGCGTTGATGGCCGGCGTGGGCGCGGGCCACTGGAAGAATCTCGACGAGGCATGCGGGCAGGCCATCAAGGTGGCGCAAACGATCAAGCCGGACCCAACCGACATGGCGGCCTACAAAACCGGCTACGCGCGCTGGAGAAAGCTGTATCCGGCGCTGCGGGGACTAAGAAACTAAAGACTTAACGACTGAGCGACTGAAAAGCCCGCGAAGACGAAACACTTGCGCGTCCAAACCTCGGTGCGAAACTTATTGCTTCCTTTTGGGGTTTATTCAGTAGTGCGTGGCGAACTTTCCCAACGCACGGAGGCCGCTCATGCGCTTCCCCAGCAGGCTCACTCTTCCCCTTGTAGCAACACTGTTTCTCGGCACAACGACGACGTGGGCAAGCGGCCCTCCGGCTGCTGCCAAACCGGCACAAAACCTCACGCGGTATATCTTTCCCGATGGCTCAGGCTCCATGGGCCTGCCGCCAGGATGGACGGTGATCAGTGCGCAGCTCGGCGACGTGATCGCCTAGGGCCCCAATGGCGAGAAGCTGCGCTTCGGTCTCGTGGTTCCGGTGGTCGATCCCACCAGCCCGCAAGCCGGGGTGTTGATGGCGGGCGGCGCCGCACCGGGAAACTTTATTGCCGTTCCCTATAGCGCGGATGCCGCGACGTTATTCGTCCAGGGCAGCGAACAAGTTGCGCAGAAGTTTGGCCTGCCGTCCCCCACCATCACCATCCAGAGCACGCGGAACCTGCCGGCCAACTTCGGCGGCAAGAATCTTGCGGTCTACGGCCAGGTGGATGCGCACGACGGCCGCGGCGCGCAAGCCATGGTGACGCAAATGATCGTGACGCCGCCGCAGACGCTCGGCGCTTACCAGGTGACGGTCTTTGAGATCACGGCGCCGCCGCAGGTGATGGCGAACGACGCCGCCACGATTACCGCGATCTATACCAATTACAACCGCAACACGCAGGTCGTGCTGGCGGCGGTGAACGCCCAGATTGAGCAGAGCCAGATGCAAACGGAACAGTTCCTCGACTCCGCGAGGCGGCAGTCGGATCAGTCCGAAAGATCGACGGCGGGCTTTTCGAACATCCTTCTCGATCAGACAGTCATCCGCAACACGCAGACCGGCGAACACTTTACCGTATCCAATCAGCGTGCCGATTGGCTCACGCGACACAATTCGTATCTCTTTGAAGAGGTTCCCGAGAGCGAGTACATCAAGGGCGTCGATTATTGATGCGCCCATCAATACTGGGTGCCCCGCCCTCGGCGCGTCTTTGTATTTGCGCCTAGGGCGGGAGAGTGGCGCGCGCGCCAAGACTCTCAGTTGCCCGCAGCTTCCGGAGCGGGAATCAGCAAGTCCGCGAAGACAAAGCGCTCGCGGGTGACGAT
>CAYWHA010000168.1:0-2309 GCA_964457555.1 uncultured Solibacteraceae bacterium | reverse complement strand
TCCCGGCAACGCAGCCATCTTTTGTTCCGCGCCCGTTGGACGACGATGAACTCGGTTTCGACCCGAAGACGCTTGCAAAAAAGCAGGCGGAGCCGGAGACCATCGAAGAAAGCGCCGAAGCCATCCAGAGCGGCTTTTCATTGGGAGACTGAGCCATGTTGAAAATCTCGAAAGCCCTTTCCGCAGGCAAGCTCGAAAACTACCACAAGCAGGAATTCACTTCGCCGGACCAGAGCTACTGGAGCCAGGGGCAAACCGTGCAGGGCGAGTGGCAAGGACAGCTTGCCGAAAAATACGGCCTCGCTGGAGCGGTTGGCAGCGAGGAGTTTCACCGCCTCTCGGATGGCCAGCACCCGCAGACTGGCGAGCAACTTGTTCAGCATCGGCAGTCCTTTGAGTATCAAGGAGCAGACGGCAAAACAGTCAAATCCGTTGAGCATCGCGCCGGGTGGGATGCGACCTTTAGTGCGCCGAAGTCGGTTTCGCTGACCGCCCTTGTTGGCGGCGATACCCGGGTCCGCGAGGCTCACCGCATGGCAGTAACGACTGCTCTCGGCGAATTGGAACGGTACACACAGGCGCGGCTCGGTGGCAATCGGCCTGCCGAGTCCACCGGCCAATTCATCGTCGCAAAATTCGAGCACGACACATCGCGTCCCGTCGATGGCTATGCTGCTCCACAACTTCACACGCACGCCGTCATCTTCAATGTCACCGAGCGTGCCGATGGAAGCACGCGGGCGCTCCAAGAGCGCGGTTTTTTCGAGTCGCAGCAGTTCGCCACTGCCGTCTATCAATCGGAGTTGACCTTTCGGTTGCATGAATTTGGCTACGATATCGCGCCCGGCAGGAGCGGCGCGCCGGAAATCAAAGGCTACTCGCAGGAGTATCTCGACGCTTCGAGCCAGCGCCAGAACCAGATCCTTGCGCACATGCAGCAGAATGGTCTCTCCGGCTACGAGGCTGCGGAAATCGCCGCCCATGCAACTCGCGACAAGAAGCAGATTCAGTCGCCTGCCGAAGTGCTGGCGGCGCATCGCAATCTGGCGACCGAGTTCGGCAATCAACCGGATCGCATTGTGGCCGAGGCCCGCGAGCGCGTTCAAAAGAAATCCGCCGAACGCGCTCCCGAGAAGGCGCAGAAGGCCGCGCAAGAAGCAGTGACCTTTGCACGCGAACGTAGCTTCGAGCGCGAAGCTGTCACCGACGAGCGCGCCCTCTTTCGCGATGCCTTGCGGCGCGGAATGGGCGAAACGACCTACGCGCAGGTTCGCACCAGCGTGGAGGCGAGACTGGCCTCCGGCGAGTTTCAGCTTGTCACCGCGCCGAAGCACGGTTCCGCGCGGCAGTTCACCACAGCGGAAACCATCCAGGCTGAGAAGGAAATCCTGCGGCAAATGCGCCAAGGGCAAGGACGGACCGAACAGATCATGCCTGTTCAGCAGGCCGTGGCGCACACGGCTCAATACCCGATTCTCAATTCCTCGCAACGCTCGGCGGCGGAAAAGATTCTTACCTCGCGCGACAGAATTCAGGGCCTACAAGGCAGCGCCGGCGTGGGCAAAACCACCACACTCAAAACCGTGTGTGAGGCCGCCGAACAGCGCGGGATGATTGTCGAGGGCTTTGCCCCGACCTCGCGCGCCGCGCATCAGCTCCGCGATGCCGGCATCAATGCTGATACGCTGCAAGGCTTCCTCGCCCGGCATAAGCAGCCGACACCGGAACGCCACCTATATATGGTGGATGAGTCCAGTCTCGCCAGCACCAAACAGGTACGCGATTTCCTCGCCAAACTCGACCCCGGCGACCGGGTTCTCCTCATTGGCGACACGCGCCAGCATCAAGGCGTCGAAGCCGGAAAACCCTTCGAGCAGTTGGTCGATGCCGGAATGAACACCGCGCGACTTGATCAAATAGTCCGCCAGAAAGACCCGGATTTGCTGCGCGCCGTCGAGCATCTTTCGCGTGGTGAAGTTGCCGAAGGCGTTGCGCTTCTCGAACAGCAGGGGCGCGTCACGGAGATTGCCGACCCTGAAAAGCTCATCGCTTCGATTGCCCGGAACTATGCCGACAATCCGGCCAATACCATCATCGTTTCACCCGACAATGCTTCGCGCCGCGCGATCAATCAGGCGGTCCGCTCTGAGTTGCAGGAACGCGGCATCGTCGAATCCGAGAACCACAAACTGCGCGTCCTTGCGCCGCGTTCCGATATGACCGGAGCCGACCGCGCCTGGGCCGCGCGCTACGAGGTTGGCGACGTGCTCCACTACCAGCGTGGCAGCAAGACCCTCGGCATCGAACAG
>CAYWHA010000167.1:0-2329 GCA_964457555.1 uncultured Solibacteraceae bacterium | reverse complement strand
TGAGGGGGAACTTGATAACGAAGTCCTCGGGAGAGAGCCATGAGCTGCAAAGGTCCGGCACGCGACGTGGGGAAGGAACGATTTTGGCGAAAAAGTATCGACCAACAACAGCGGAGCGGGCTGTCCATTCGCGAGTTTTGCCGTCAGCACGGACTGACGGAGCCATCGTTCTACGCTTGGCGCGGCGAGTTGAAACGACGCCGCACGGCACGGGCCGAGAAATCGCGGGCCAATGCCGCCACCTCAAACCGCGGCAACGGCAACCACACCAACGCCGATGGCGGCCGCACAAGGTTTGCGTCCGTCCGGCTGGTTCCCGATAACGCGGCGACGTTGAACATGGCGACGGCGTTGCAATTTGCGGCGATCGAGTTGGCGTTGCCCAACGGCGTGATGGTGCGGATGCCGGCGAACACCGAACCTACGGCCGTCGCGGCGCTGCTCAACGCTTGGGAGCAAGGACGATGTTGAGTCTTGCTTTGCCGGTGGACATTTATTTGAGTACGACGCCCGCTGACATGAGAAAACAGTTTGACGGGTTGTTTGCGCTCGCGGTCAATCATCTCGGGCGCGATCCGCTTTCCGGCGGGCTGTTCGTGTTTCTCAATCGCCGCCGCGACCGGATGAAACTTTTGTACTGGGACGGCGATGGAATCGCAATCTGGGCGAAGCGCCTTGAAGCAGGAACATTTCAATTGCCGCGATGCGACGCCGATGCAAAAAGCGTGGCGCTCTCGGCCACCGAGTTGACACTCCTGTTGCGCGGCATCGATCTCGGCAGCGTGAAACAGCGAAAGCGTTATCGCCGCGTCGGGTGACAAAAGATTTTTTCCGCAGGAACCGTTTTGCTCTTGACGATAATTTTCATGGCACTATAACAGGACGCCATGAACACGACTGCGACAACGCTTCCAAACGATCTTGCACTTTGTCGCCAGATCATTGTTCAGCAGCAAGAGCAGCTTGACGCATCGCAGCGGAAGATCGATCAGTTGGAGCATCGACTCGACGTGTTGTTGCGTCGCATGTACGGGCCGCGAAGCGAGCATGTCGATCCGAATCAACTGCCGCTGTTCGACATGTCGGCCGAAGGTTCGGCGCCGCCGGCTGTTGCCGTGGTTGAAACGAAAGCAATGGAGAAGCCCCAATCACAAACGAAAGGCCATGGACGTCGGCAGTTTTCGAAGGACATCGAGCGACGGCGGATCGTACTCGACATTCCCGAGGAAGAAAAGACTTGCCCGTGCGGAAAGCCGCGTCAGGTGATCGGTGAAGTGGTCACGGAGCGGCTGAGCTTCGATCCGGCTCGGTTTTATGTGAACCAGTACGTACAACTGAAATATGCTTGCCCTTGCGAGCAATCGGGCGTGGTGACGGCCGAGAAGCCGATCCAGCCGATTGAAAAGGGCAATGCCGAGCCGGAGTTGGTGGCATTTACGGCCGTCAGCCGCTTCGACGATCACTCGCCGTATTATCGCCAGGAAAACGGGCAGTTCCGCCGCGCGGGCGTCGAGATTTCCCGCAGCACGCAGTCCGATTGGATGCGTCAGATCGGCGAACTCTGCCTGCCGCTGTATGATTTGATGCACGCGCTGGTGCTGCGTTCGAAGCTGTTGGGCACGGACGACACGCCGGTGCCGGTGCTCGTCCCGGGCCGCGGCAAGACGCAAGAGGCGAGGCTCTGGGCGTATCGCGGTGACGACAACTATCCGTTCAATGTGTTCGACTTCACCATGACCCGCCAGCGCGCCGGGCCGCTCCGATTTCTGCGGCGCGACGAACACGGCAAACCCGACGAAGGTTTTCGCGGTTATCTCCAGGCGGATGCGTATGCCGGCTACGACGTGTTGTTTCGGCTGGGCGGCATCGTCGAGGTTGGATGCTGGGCCCACGCGCGCAGAAAATTCTTCGAGTCGAAAGAGACGAACCTTGCGGTTGGCCTAGAGACGCTGGCTCGCATCCAACAACTTTACGAAGTCGAGGCGTCGGCAAAGGCGTTTTCGTCGGCCGAGCGATTGGCGATGCGCCAGGAGCGGGCCGTGCCGCTGTTGGACTCCATGAAGACTTGGCTCGACGAACAATACGCCAAGGTTTTGCCTCGCAGCGCGCTGGGCGAAGCGATCGGCTACGCGCTTTCAAACTGGGCCGCCCTGCGCCGTTATACGGAAGACGGCGACTTGCCGATCGACAACAACGCAGTCGAGCGGATGCTAAAGCTCATCGCACTCGGCCGAAAAAATTGGATGTTCGCAGGCAGCGAGCGTGGCGGACGGACGGCGGCCGTGTTGTTCACGATGATCTCCAGCGCAAAGCGTCACGGCTTGAACAC
>CAYWHA010000166.1:0-2345 GCA_964457555.1 uncultured Solibacteraceae bacterium | reverse complement strand
TCGTTGGCCGGTTTTCAGGTGATCATCGATGGCCGGTTTTGGGTGTTCACCAAGGCGCCGTGGCGAAGTTTTCGTTGACGGTGCAGGCGCGTAAGCCTGGGAAGCAGAAGATCGGGTCGGAAACCGCCTTCGCGGCCAAGAAACGGGGTTCAATCCCTTCGACATTTCGGGCGTCAAAACGGATCGATCGGGTCCGTAATCGCAAAAGTCGAAGTACGTGAAGCCCACTTGTCGTTCCCGACGCGCATCCGCTGCGGAATTAGCTGACTGTCGACCTCAAAAAGGGGTTGACAGGTCGCTCCGTTTCAATTTTCCGTCGGCGTCTCTTCCGCGTGATCTATGACAAGAAGCGGCAGGGTTTGCTTGCGAGAGTCTAAGCTCAGTCCCAGAGCCTGAAGCGATCGGCGGATTTCAGCCGCCGAGGGGATTTCCATGGCCCTTTCCGGCTCCGCAGTGGCGCTCAACTGTTCTCCGAGAGATCCTCTCATTACCAGGGACCTGAAATCACGCGGAACCATGTATTCGCCGTTCAGACCGGTCTGGTCTAGGACGGGCCGTCCCATGGACCGTGAAAGTCCACCCGCTAAAAACTCCATGGTTTCCGCTACCGTAACGCTCGTGGAGGTAGGCTTGTAATCGGCGGGCTTCTGCGGAATCTTCAGTCGGCCTTCCTCAGCCGAAAGGACGTAGATATCGAAATCCTTGGTGGCGCGGTGGGACGTTAGCTTAAAGCGATCCTCCAGCAGCGACTGAAGCATCTCAGGAACTAAGCCGGTGGGCAGTCCGGAGGGTACCTTGGCGACAATGTCGTAGCGCGCGTCGCTCATCCACCCCGGTGCGGAGATCTGGAACGATTTCACGCGGTACGCGAACGAAATCAGGTCCTTGAGCGCTACGCCGGTAAACCGAGCCTGACCGGGGTCCACCTTCACGGTGCCGACGTCGCCGTACGCGTACTGCAGAAGGACGGCCATTTCACTGGTCCGGTCATCGGAAGCAGTTTGCCATGGCTTGACAGATGCCACCTCGAAGGACGGCCGAGTGACGCCTTGGCCGTAGCCCACCGCAACGGCTAGCAGCACAACCACCGTTCTGCGAGTGAACGCGTGCGTCATATCTCCTCCGATCCGACCTCATTATCTCAAAACTGTTCACTCAGGGCAGAGGGCCGGGCAAACAAGTTTGCTTCATCTCCACATATCATTCCCGACCGGGCGGAAGACCGTTAGCTGCGTTGTTCGAACAGCGCCGGCGGACAATGGCTGGCAGCCCGGCGATGCCGTAGACGTCTCAAAAAAGGGTAAGCTCCGACCCTGTTAATCTGGTGGTTTATGGGTAGCGCTCAGCCGCTGCAGGTGTGGATAGATCACGTCTTCGATCACCCAGTCAGCCATCGTTCGTGGTACTACGCTGACGACGCCATGGTGACTTCTACCGGCGAGGAAGAGTGGCCCGAAGCGCCGGAGACAGTCGTCGCGCATATCGCCGAAACCTTCGAGCACTCGGGCAAATTGCTCTCGCGCTTCTCCGATAAGCAGGTCGACCAAGGTTTTTGGTATCTGTTTTACCAGCGCCCGCCAGATTTCATGGGAACGTTGCTCGATGAGGGAGTGCCTTTGGCGTGCCGTCTTAGGGCTCTGAGATCGTTTGTGCCATTGTTCCAACAGGTGATGGCGGTGCGTTGTTCTTCGCACCTCTCACATCTTGATGAAGAGGGTGCAAACCCCCTCAATGGCGCCTGTTACATGTGGTTCGATGAGGTGCTTGATCGTTTCCAGCCAGAAAGACTCGTACAAGCTCAACTGGAGACGGAGTTGATTGAAACCTTGCGCGTCATTCTTGCCATTCCTCATGACGCGTGCCGCGAGAGTGCGCTACATGGCATCGGCCACTGGGTTCGCCACTACCCGCAGTTGGCGGATATGGCGGATCAGTTTCTGTCCAGTACCCCGGACTTGCGCCCCGAGCTTATCGCTTACGCAGAAGCCGCCAGAGCCGGAAAGGTTCAATAGACGGGATCTCATCCAGGTTGCGCGTGCTACTCGTCCAGGGCCGTCAGGTTCACTTCAGGGATGAGGGCATCCGACCCGTCCCCGAACTCGACGGTGTACAGGACCGTGCCTATCGGACTGCCAAACAAGACAGCCTGCTCTTCGGTCTCCACAGGCGTAATGCCAACGATGCTTCCCGCCTTCTGAGGCTCGCTTGGATCAGCAGACCTGACCTGTACCGAGTCCCCGTAATCGAGATGCATATCGTTAGTCTACGCTGGAACGCCGAATCGCGGGTGAGAAACGTTAGGACTTATCGGAAGCGCCACGGCGCAGGTAAGCCCGAGCAGGGAG
>CAYWHA010000165.1:0-2367 GCA_964457555.1 uncultured Solibacteraceae bacterium | reverse complement strand
AAGGAGGTCCCTGTGACCCATCTTCGAAGAATGATGCTGGACGAGCTCCAGCGTCGAAACTACGCCCAGACTACCGTAAGAAGCTACATCAGCGCCGTCGAGGAGTTTGCGGCGTACTTCCGGAAACGTCCCGATCAGCTCGGGCCGGACCACATCCGAGCGTATCAGGTCCATCTGTTTCGCGATCTTAAGCTGGCCCCCGGCACCGTCGAGCAGCGCGGGGCCGCACTGCGGTTCTTCTTCGTCAAGACACTGCGCCGGCCGTACCTTCCGGACCATATTCCATTCCCGAAGCGACAGCGCCCGCTGCCAACCGTGCTCAGCCAGGACGAAGTTGCCCGCCTGATCGATGCGGCCAGCAACCTAATGCACCGTGCCATCCTCATGACCCTCTACGCCACAGGATTGCGGCGGGCCGAGCTGTGTTGCCTCAAGGTCGCGGATATCAACAAAGAGCGCATGGTGATCCACGTTCACCATGGAAAGGGCGGCCGCGACCGGGATGTCTTGCTCAGTCCGAAATTGCTGGAGACGCTGCGCGAGTACTGGCGCTGGATGAAGCCGAAAACCTACTTGTTCCCCGGCATGGTGAACAACTGGCGCGCCGACGTCCCCATGAACCATAAGGTCGTGTGGGTGGCGGTCAGAGAGGCCGCCGAGCGCGCCGGAATCAAGAAGCGCGTTTCTCCGCATACATTGCGGCACAGTTTCGCAACGCACATGCTGGAAGCCGGCGCCGACCTGCGCACGATTCAAGTTCTCCTGGGGCACGCGAAACTCGCGGACACGACGGTGTACCTGCATCTCTCCCGCCGTCATCTGCAGGCCGTGAGCAGCCCAATCGAAGCCGTCGAATTGTCCAAGCCGGATGCCGTGAAGCGGTCGCGAAAGCGGGTCAAGAAATGAGCCGGCTGCCCCTCGAGGTGGCCGATATCATTCGGGCGGCAGGCGACAGCTTCATTGATCGGAACGGAGCCCACCTGGCCTGGCCGCAGTTGAAAGTGCTGCGAGCCATTCGCAACTGCCGCACGGAGGCTCTCGGCGGCCACCTGGACCGGTGCCCCCAATGCGGTCACGAGGCCATCTCGTACAACTCCTGTCGAAATCGGCATTGCCCAAAGTGCCAAACCAACGCCCGCGAGCAATGGTTGGCTAAGCGAGCTGAAGACCTGCTTCCAGTTCCCTATTTCCACGTGGTCTTCACAATTCCCCACGATCTTTCGGCGCTGGCTTTGCAGAACAAGAAGGTTCTCTACGATCTCCTTTTCCGCGCCAGCGCCGAGACGCTCATCGAGGTCGCCGCCGATCCGAAACACCTAGGCGCCAAAGTTGGTTTTCTCAGCGTGCTGCACACGTGGGGTCAAAACCTGCAACACCATCCGCATCTTCACTGCGTCATCCCCGCCGGCGGCCTGGCGCCGGACCATTCCCGCTGGATCCGGCCACCGGCGGCATTCTTCCTTCCGGTCCGAGTCCTGAGCAAAGTCTTTCGAGGCAAGTTCGTCGACGGGCTGAAACGTCTCTACCGGGCGCACAAGCTCGCTTTCCACGGTCCACTACGGAGCTTGGCCGATCCCAGGCAATTCCGACAGTTTCTTCGACGGCTCTTCCGAAAGGACTGGGTCGTATACGCCAAACGGCCGTTCCGGGGGCCGGAGTACGTCCTGCAATACCTCGCTCGTTACACGCACCGCGTCGCCATTTCCAACCATCGCCTCATCGGCTACGAAGACGGCAAGGTCGCGTTTCGCTACAAGGACTATGCTCACGGCAACAAGAAACGCATGATGGCCGTCAGCGCGGATGAGTTCCTCCGCCGTTTTCTGCTGCATGTGCTGCCGCGAGGATTGGTTCGCATCCGCCACTTTGGATTCCTTGCGAATCGCAACCGCTCGCGGCTGGTAGCCCTCGCTCGTCAATTGCTCGATGATGTGCCGCCTACAAGCTCGTCCACTCTTATCAAACCGGCCCCGAGCACATGGCCTTGCCCGAAGTGCGCGGCGCCGATGATCGTAACCGAGAGGCTCACACCCGGCGACATCCGCCTGCGCGCCATTCGCCGGAATGCCTACGCCGATTCCTCATAACCAGACTCGATCGCTGGCACTCTGCGCGCCTCCGCGCCAACGCCATCGGTGTGTCCGCCGCCGACGCGGGGAGTTCAGAACTGCCGCTTCGGACTCCGCCGGCGTTCCTGTGGACTCGCTAGACGCCAAACCACACCGACATTCCGACGCCGCCTGCCACCCCACGCCCCACGAAACCCCGCCCCGAAAGTACCAAACGCCCCACCAAATCCCATAGCTGCCGCGTCCCCCGCAAACGCGAGCGGGCCAGTTCAAACGGCCCTATCGAAACTGCCCGGCG
>CAYWHA010000164.1:0-2374 GCA_964457555.1 uncultured Solibacteraceae bacterium | reverse complement strand
CGCGCCATTTCGTGCAGGGCAACAAGCTCACCGAAGGCATGTTGAACCGCGTCGAAGCCGTGATCCGCGCCTTCGACCCGTGCCTGAGCTGTTCTACCCACGCCGACGGCCACCTGGCCCTGGAAATAGACCTCCGCGCCCACGACGGCAAATTGCTTGATACCCTGAGCAACTGATCCAAGTGCCGCCGCCGGTCTTTGCCGGCGGTCTCTTGGTTAGGGCGCCGACCTCCATGTCCCGCGTGCTCATCCTCTGTTACGGCAACCCGCTCCGCGGCGATGACGCCTTCGGCTGGCGCGTAGCCGAACGCCTGCTCGAATGCCCGCCCGACCCCTCCATCGAAATCCTCTGCCTGCACCAGCTCACGCCCGAGATCATGGACCCGCTCAGCCGCTCCGATTTCGCCATCTTCATCGATGCCGCCGCCACGGGCGACCCCGGCGCGATCCTCGAGCACCGCATCGACCCCGACCCCGCCGCCAGTGCCGCTTTCACGCACCACGCCACCCCCGAAGCCCTGCTGGCCGGCGCCCGCACCCTCTACGGCCGCGCCCCGGAAGCCGTCATGATCTCCGTCGCCGGCGCCGATTTCTCCCTCGGCGCGGAACTCTCTTCCCTGGTAAGCGCCCGGCTTGAAGAAGCGGTCGGGGCCGTCCTGCGCATGCTTCCCCGCTCCGCCCTTTAGCCGTTCGATGGGGGCTATACTGGCAGCTATGTATGCCCGCGTGATCTTCCGTGCCGCTCTGCCGATCGTTTTCGGCTTAGCCGCCGCCGCCCAGACCCCTCCCAAGCGTCCGCCCATCGTTGGCGTCGCGCATATTGCCGTGAAAACCAACGACCTTGCCGCCGCCCGCGACTTTTACGGGAAGTATCTGGGCTTCGCCGAGCCGTTTTCCGTCGAAAACCCCGCCGGCGGTCCCGCGGCGGTCTGCTTTAAGGTCAATGACCGGCAGTACATCCAGGTTTCCCCCACGCTTGCCAGCGACACCGAAGACCGCCTCTCCCACATCGCCTTCGAAACCACCAATGCCTCGCAGTTGCGCGACTACCTGGCGAGCCGCGGCGTGAGTGTCCCGGACAAGCTTCAGCCAGGCCCTGACGGGGACCTCACTCTCGCCGTCAAGGACCCCGAGGGCCACGACGTCCGCTTTGTCGAGTACCGCCCCGGTTCGCTCGCAACCCGCAACTTCGGCAAGGCCCTGTCGGAGACACGCATTTCCGAGCACATCAATCACGTCGGCTTCACCGTCCAGGACCGCGACGCCGAGGACCGTTTTTTCCACGACATCCTCGGCTTTGAGTTGCTCTGGCACGGCGGTTCCAACGACACGCGAACCGACTGGGTCATGATGCGCGTGCCGGACGGCAAGGACTGGATGGAGTACATGCTCAACCAGCCCCATCCGTCGCCCCGGTCGCTGGGCAGCTCGAATCACCTGTCCCTTGGCGTTCCGAGCATCGCGGCCGCGCACCAAACCCTGGCCGATCGCGGCCTGAAGATGGGCCAGCCTCAAATCGGCCGGGATGGCAAGTGGCAGCTCGGTCTTTTCGATCCGAACGGAACACGGGCGGAGTTGATGGAACCGGCGCCGGTCCAAACGCCGTGCTGCTCCCCAATCCTCGATAAGTAACCGCGGCGGCTATCCCAAATACCGCTGCAGGTCGTCCGTGCGGAAGCAGTGCGCGTAGGCGGTGTCTTGCGTGATGCGGCCGGCGCGCACCAGGTCGGCCAGGGATTGCTCCATCGTCATCATGCCTTCGGCGCGCCCCGTCGAAATCTGGGAGCGAAGCTGGTGGTCGTCGCCCTTCCGCACCAGCGCCCGCACCGCGTCGGTCGCAATCATGATCTCCACCGCGGGATAGCGCGTCCCGTCTATGCCCAGCGCAAGCTGCTGCGCGACCACCGCCAGCAGCGCCAGCGACAATTGTTGCCGGATCTGCGGCTGGTTCGCGGCGGGGAAGCAATCGAGAATCCGCGACACCGCCTGGATGGCGTCGTTGGTGTGCAGCGTCGAAAGCACCAGGTGACCGGTTTCCGCCGCCGTGAGAGCGGTGGCGATGGTTTCGGCGTCGCGCATCTCGCCTACCAGGATCACGTCCGGCGTCTGCCGCACGATGCTGCGCAGCGTGCCGGCGAAATCCGGCGTGTCGCGGCCCACTTCAATCTGCTCGATCACCGCGCTCCGGTTGGCGTGCTGGTATTCGATAGGATCCTCGATGGTCACCACGTGCGCCGCGCGCCGCGTGTTCACGATGTCGATGAACGCCGCCAGCGTGGACGATTTGCCGCACCCCGTGGGACCGGTCACCAGCACCAGCCCTTGCCGCCGCTCGGCCAACTTCGCCAGCGTGGCCGGCAGCCGCAGCGATTCGA
>CAYWHA010000163.1:0-2432 GCA_964457555.1 uncultured Solibacteraceae bacterium | reverse complement strand
GGGTAGGGACATGAATAAGCAGAAGTATCCGTTCAACGACTGGATGACGCCGCTCGATGAGCGAAAGGTCGCGGCTTTTCACGATAAGATCTACGATCTGGCCTGCCGGACCTTTGGCGTCGATCAGGATAACGATCCCGCGATCAGCGTCAAGATCATCGATCGTACGCGCTATGAGGGGCGGTACTGGTTTCAGGTCCCCTATGCGCACAAGGCCAAGACGCCTGACGAAAGAGCGGCTGTGGAAGCGGCGCTTCTCGACAACCTGGCGCAGGCCGTGGACGCTTTGGACCGGTATCGGGGATTGCAGCGTCACCCGGATCGGATCGCCGCGGAGCGGGCGCTGTTCGCGGTGCACTTCTATACCATCGCCCAGGTGCGGGCGCACGTCACGGGGGCGCGATGATCGAGAAGCACTACACCATCAACGACATCGCCGGGATGCTGAGCATGAGCCTGGAGCGGGTTCGCCAACTCGTGAAAGGTGAGCCTGGCGTGCTGAAGTTTACACCGGAGGTTAAGGGTGGCAAACCGGCGCGGAAGACGATGTACCGGATACCGGAGAGCGTTGTGCAGCGTATTCTCCGCCGATGCTCGAATCCGGCTGCGTGATCCTATTCCCCTGAAGCAACCGGCATCGGGATGACAGGAGCGCGCTTGCGGCCGGCGCTGGATGGCGGCTTCACTTTTCCCTGCCTCAGCCAGGAATCCATCACGGCTTGATTGAGGCTGGTCTGCCGGGCGCGCACCCATGGCATGTAATGGCGCTCTGTGATCCTGACCGATGAGTGCCCGAGGATCGTGGAAACTTCCTCCAACCGCATACCGGAGAGCAGGGACTCCACCGCGAACGTATCGCGGAACATGTGCGGGTGGCAGCGTTTCGGTGTTCCGTCCGGATTGTTGAGGCCCGCGATCTTGAACAGCTTGGCGTAGCTTCGCTCCCAGTTCGACACTATGGTCTTCGCGATCCCCTGCCCCGTCCAAAAAAAGTACGTCTCGTTCGCGTTGCCCTTCTGGCTCGCGGGCACGTTGAGAAGCAGTGGCGCCACGTCGGGCGGAATCGGACAGTAGACCGGATCGCCCGTCTTTTTCTGGCACACGATTACGCTCCACATACCCGTCCGGGGATCATGGGAGAGGCGGGACCGTTCGAGCGTTACGGCGTCGCGGATACGGAGGCCCGTCCATCGCATCAACTCCGAGAGCGCGCGGATACGCTCGCCCCCGAGGGTCATGGAATTGTGCTTGTCAACGCTCGGGCGGTCGCTATAGGCGTAGGTGGCGTCGATGATGGCCCGGTATTCGTTGGGTGGGAAGTACCCGGTTTGGGTGGCCTTCACTTCGATACGGCCTAGGCCGGCGGTCATGTCGGCGGCGTAGTTGCGGTCGAACCAGCCGCGGCGTTCGCAGAACCAGAGGAACCCGATCACGAGGCCCTGGCGCTTCGCGCGCACAAGGGAATTGACCTTCCAGGTGGCGCGCCATTCGCACAAAACCGCGAGGGTGAGCTCCGAGAGAAACCGGATTCCTTTCGCCCTGCAGAACCACAGCAGGCTAGTGGTATCGGCGGGGAGCTTGGGGCCGCTCCGATGGCGCGGGTTGATGATCTCGGTGCGCTGGAAGATGGTTGCCTTCTTGTAAAGGCTGGCCTCGCCGTTGCCCCGGTCCCGGGCGTCCTCCATGTAAGCGTTCACGGCCATTTCGACGGTTGGAAGGGGTGGCGCCTCCGGCTCGGGGACCGCCGCCGGTGCGGGCGCGTATTCTTCCAGGCGGACGGGTTTCCCCGCACGTTCCCATGTGATTGCCAGGCCGCGAGCAAGCTCCAGGTCGCGCGCCTTCTCTGGCGGAAGGTACTTGGCTGTGGAGATGGTGATATGGCTCCCGTTCAGCGTGCCCCGGATCACGATAGGGCAGGTACATTTGGTGTAGCCTGGGTCCCACTCGGATTTCTTGCAGGGCGGCCGGTGGCGGCGTTGGGCGTTGAGCATGGTTACTTCCCCTTGGCGGCGGTAGTTGTCACCGCGCCATTGTCGAGGCAGGCTTCGTTGTCCACGGTCACGTATAGAGGAGAAGCAGAATCCTTGACGAGCTTCCGGATGGCGGCATCGCGCTCGACGGCCGTCAGTGCGGGCGGCGCGGGCGGACTGGAGACGGCGAAGGCCGTGTGGACGTAGGGATGGGCGACTTCGTAGGCGATGCGCGGCATGAGGCGGTCAACCTGCGCATCACGCTCCTGAACGAGGAGGATCTGGCGGGCATCCTGGGCGAACGCTGCCGAAGTGATCGGAAGGCCAAACACGAGGAGCTTCATGCCCCTTACTCTACAGCGTTTGCACAATTTTGCACGATATTTTTTACGATATTTTGTAAGTTATTGATTCTATTATGGTGGAGGCGGGGGGAGTTGAACCCCCGTCCGAGAAAGCCCG
>CAYWHA010000162.1:0-2439 GCA_964457555.1 uncultured Solibacteraceae bacterium | reverse complement strand
CAACCTCAGCCTCCTTCTTCTATCCCGCAATCCAGTGCGCCTACTGCAGCCGTCATAATCCACAAACTGGCTTCCCGTATTGCCAGCCGTCCCGCCGATCCTACTATGATCCGGGACCTCCAGAACGCCGCCCATAACGACCTGGAATTGCTACGCGGCGTACTGGAGGAAATCGACAAGGAGAACGGCAGCTACGACCCGGGAGTTCCTGGCATGTTCCTCAACGAAGTATCCCGGCGTTGCCAGGAGCGGCGACGCAGGAAATGAAGAACGTCATACCAGGCGGCGCCAGTGATTCCCATCGAGACCGGGCTTCCGGCAGTCCCCGCCTTGCCGCCGGAATGGCGGAACGTGAGCTGCGCCGGCGTGCCATCGGACCGCCGGAAAGCGGTGTTCCGCCGCCGCATACCACCGGCAAGGTGGCGGCTCCAGGCTGGGCTTGACGCCGATTTGTTCAAAAAGGCGATTCTCACGGCTGGAAAAGAAAAAACAGGCACCGGATGGACAGAGACCAGGGTAAATGCATCCCGACCGGGGGGTTTCGTTATAACCCCTCCCTGTTTTTGGCGGCCGTGGGATTCCGGGAACACGCAAATCGGGTCCAAACGGTGTGAATTTTGAGGTGAAACTATGGTTTGGACACGCAAATCGGGTCCAGCCGGTGTGAATTTGATGTGAACTATAGTTCATATCAAACGCCAATACCCCTGAAACTTGCTTCCTGGTAGAACAGCGTGATGCCGGTGAGCGTCTGGGGGAAGGTGATGGCATTGCCGGAGACCGAATATCCCGCCGGCGCCAGGACGACGGCGCCCTGGTAGATCACCAGGGTTCCATCGAGCGGGGTTTCGTTCAGGGTAATCGTTCCCGCCGCCGCGGCCAGGTTAATGCTGCGCTGGAGTGCGCCATTCCCCATGTCCACCGTGGTGATGCTGGAGACCGTGGTGCTGGTGTTGATGCTGGGGTTCTGGCCGGAGATTGGGCTGGCCGCCTGGCTGAAGTTGGCGTCCAGGCGCTGCAGGCTGGCGCGGTACCAGAAGCCGGAGGTGCCTACGGTGAGCTGCTGGCCGGGGACGATGGCCGTATAGTGGACGCCGTCTGTTGAGATCTGGTGGCTGATCGATGTCAGGGTGTTTGAATCATGCTGGTCGGCGGTGAACAGTACCGTTCCTTGCGGCGCCGGGATCTTGAGAGTTTGCGCCAGGCCGGCATTGCTGAAGGTCCGCTGGAAGAAGCTGACGTCGCGGATGGTCATGCTGGGGTTTCCGACGTAATCGGCCAGGACAATGCGAAGCTGCTGTACGCTGCGGGGGTCGAAATCGGCGATCCAGTCTCCGGAATACTTGCCCGCGGAGCCGTCGATGCTTAAATTCTCCGGCGGCAGGTCGGCCGCCAGGTCTTCTTTCAGGACGCCGTCCGGGGTGGAAGTGAACTCAACGAGTGAGATTCCCTGGTGCGCCGGCAGGGAGATCGTGACCCGGTTGATGATCTGGGGCGGGTTGAAGGTGAAGACCAGTTCCACCTGGCTGCCGGTCCATACGAAGGCCGTGGTCGGAAGGCCGTCGAGCAATAGGCTGATATCGGTTGTCGAGGATCCGATGCTGGCGACGCCGGTATTGGCGGAATCCGGGGTGACCGCGGCGCTGTTGGTTAGCGGCGGCGTGGCCAGGCCGGCGTTGTAGTCGATATTGGCGGTGGTAGCCGGGTCCAGGCGCCTCGAGTTCGCGATCTATTGCCATTGAAAACTTTCCTCACGCCGCCGCCGGGCCGGCCTTTGCCATGTCTTCGAACTTCTCAAACTCATGCGAGATCGCCTGGGCCAGCGCATACAGCTTCTGGAGCAGTTCCAGCGGCCGACCGAACTCAACAGACAACATACCGGGGGTGAGTCGCACGCCGGGACCCAGACCGTCCAGCGTGAACTTTGCATCGGCACTTACCAGCGGTATGACGACCCTGGTCGCCAACAGATGTTCCCGCGATGCCTGTACGAAGCCTTGCAAGCGCTCACGGCGGCGCTTCTCGCCGTGATAGTCACCTTCACCCTCGAAGGCCGCCAGCCGGCCCAGGAGCTGCAACCGATCGACCAAAAAAGTATGCCCGGCCTGGTACCCACCAAACTGATGCATCAGTTCTATAGCCCGCCGCCGCTTCAATCCGAACACCTTCTCGATCACCGAGCGATCCACGACGGGCGCGTCAAAGCGCTCCAACGCTGCCCTGATCTCCGGAAGTCGCACTAACCACTCAGCTTTGGCCGGCATGATCGCGATGTCTCTCACTCCATTATGTTGGTGCACAGTTGTGCCAGGCAAGTGAAATAGTTACTTATGATAATGCCGGTTATAGATTACAACCGAGCTAACCACTTGTCAGTTGATTGACTTACTATGCCTTCGGGCGTAGAGTGAGCCATGGCCTCGACAGCGATCACCGTCA
>CAYWHA010000161.1:0-2458 GCA_964457555.1 uncultured Solibacteraceae bacterium | reverse complement strand
GGTTGATTTTCATGATCACCCCGTAGGGCGTCAGATAGGGATACATCCAATCCAGCGGAAAGCTCTCCTCGACAAAAAACTCATTCTTGGGGTTGTGGTCAAAAATGACTTTGGTGAGCAGCCCGTTGATCGACATGACGGCCACCTGGCCGGAGACCTGGACCTGGTCGCCGACGATCCTCACGTCTTCGCCCGGCTTGAGTTGGTTGAGGGGGATGCGCCGCTGCGCATCGGCCATGTATTCCTGGAAACACCGCCGCGAGTCTTCCGGAGAGGGCGTGTAGATTTCCCGGTCCGGATACACTCCCCCCAGGCTGACCGCGATCTCCTTGGGGTAGGCCGCCTCCAGCAGAAGCCGGTTGAGCCGGATGCGCGTGTGGCTCTGCGGGTTTTCCTTGATGAAATCCGTCAGATACTCGGACAGGGCCACCTGCTTGAACCGCTCAGGCTCGTAGAGCGGACCCACCGCCGAGAGCGCGGCAATTTCCTTGCCCAGCCGTTCCTGTTTGCGCCGCAGCCCTTCCGACGTGTTCCCCTCCAGGATGTCCTGGTCCACCCCCCCCTTCTCCCGCTGCTTTGCCTCGATCTGCTTCTTGATCTCCAACTCCCGCTCCAGCAGCCCGTTCAGGTCCCGCGCCAGGTCCCGCCGAAGCTGCGCCTCGTTCCCGTCTCTTGAAAGCTCCTGGCGCGTCGCGGGCGACAGGTTCTCGGAGAGATACTTCGAGAGCGGGTCCTGGCAGCCGGCCAGCTTGGCCTTGAACGCCCGAAGATCGGTGAAATCCTTCTCGACGAACCACGACGTGAAGGTCCGCCGCCGCTTCTCCACCTTGTCTCCCAGGTCGGTGAAGAACCGGTCCAGGGGACCCACCGCCCGCGCCAGGATATTGGTCTCCCATTCCCGGTCATGCAGTAAATTGCGCGCCACATCGCGGAAGAACGGCGGATCGATTTCCGCGCTCCGGTTGTAATGCGCCCGGATGTAGTCCAGGTAAGTCCCGTCCGCCAGGGCGTTCTGCGTGATGATATAGACATCGCGCCGGTCGAATTTCTGGTCCTCGACGGGCTGGCAGTCGTGCGGGGTGAAACTCTCGCAGAAGATCATGTAGGTGGGGCAGAACCGGCCCGGGTCCGTGCCCCCGAACAGGACGGCGTCTTTGGTCATCTCCGGGTAAATCGGTTTTCCATCGGGCATTTTGAAAGGCGGGGTGAACATGTCGTGCCCGAACCAGTAGCCGAACCAATGGTTGTGCTGCTGGCTGTCAAAGCAGTGGGCCAGCACCGAAGACAAGGGCATTACCGCAAAGAGGCCCAGCGTCACCAGAAGCGGCCCCCGCTCGCGATAAGCCAGCAGCGCCGCCACGAACGCGCACGCGATGCCCACCAAAAGCAGGTTCGCAAAAATCGGCAGCCCGTCCTGGTTCCTGGCAAAGGCCAGGCCGATCCAGTGCGGCAACTCGGAGAACTTCACCTGCCCCGCCAACCCGAAGTAATGCTTGCCCGTGGCGTCCCACAGGCAATAAATCGCCAGCACCACCGCCACGGCCCCCCCGGCCACACCCCAGAGCCGGAACTGCCTGTAATGAGTCGCCATGAACGCCGCCGTGACCGCCAGCCCGTAGCCGATCAGGCACGCCACGATCGTGTGGGAGGAGGTGAAGAACACCCGGATCAACTCCGCCGACGCCCGGTCGGGAGTCGGGTTCATCAGGATCATCATCAACACGCCCAGGAAGAAATACATCGCCGACAGGCCGATGATCCACGCCCGCTCCCGCTGCCGCATCCTGAGGATAAACAGGAACGGGACCAGCGCGATGAACATATAGACCCATGTGAACTCGTTGGCGATGCCCTCGATGAGCATCCCGAGCTGGCCCAGGAACCGGCCCGGGTCGCTCAGCACGTCCGTCGGGTTGGGCTGTTCATACTGGCCGCGCGACAACGCGTGCCAAAAGCCCTCGGCCGTGCGCGGATAGCCCCACTGCATCGGCGGGTCGGTCATGCCCGAAATTGGCTCGTAAAGATAGAACGAGATGCCCACCAACCAGCACCCGAACATGATCAGCACCGGCAGCCACTCCGTGCCGAGCTTCTTTGTGCGCATCGTCAGCACGACGGAGGCGACGAGCGAGCCTACCCCCACCGCGTTGAACAGAACCAACAGACCCGGCTTGGCCCCGATGTTGTTGAAGGGATGCCGTTGCCCGTTCATCTCGAAGGCCAGCCAATAGAGCAGGTAAACGATGAAGTTCCCTAGAAATACGTCCCGGCCCAGGCGCCGGTTGCCCGCCGCGAGCATGACTTCAAACCCCAGCGCCGCGACGATCAGGCTCTGGTGCATTGTGTAGCAAATCCCGAAGATGAAGGCCGCCCAATACGCGTAGCGCAACTGGTGGGGCGCGTAAATCCACCGCATCAGGAAGACCAGCATCAGCAGAAAAACCGGCACGCTCGACAC
>CAYWHA010000160.1:0-2459 GCA_964457555.1 uncultured Solibacteraceae bacterium | reverse complement strand
TCCTGGAAGAAGAGGGCGCGGTGGAAGGCGATCTCCGCAAGGAGATCTCGATGAATATCAAGCGCCTTATCGAGATCGGCGCGTACCGGGGGCTGCGGCACCGCCGCGGGTTGCCGGTTCGCGGCCAGCGCACCCACACCAACGCCCGAACGCGCAAGGGGCCGCGCCGCGGAACCGTCGCCAACAAGAAGAAGTCGGCCTCCAAGACGTAGAGGAAACCTATGGCAAAGGCATCGCCCGCAAAAGGCGCCAAGGCTGCTGTAAAGAGCACCAAGAAGAAGAGCTTCAAGAAGAAGGAAAAGCGCGTTGTCCATTCGGGCATCGTGCACATCCAGGCCACGTTCAACAACACCATCGTGACCATCGCCGACCAGGAAGGCAACACGGTCGCCTGGTCCAGCGCGGGCTCGCTCGGATTCCGCGGGTCGCGCAAGGGCACTCCGTTCGCCGCGCAGCAGGCCGCCATGACCGCCGCCAACAAGGCGGGTGAGAGCGGGTTGCGCACCGTGGAAGTCCGCATCAGCGGTCCCGGATCGGGCCGCGAATCGGCCGTGCGCGCGCTGTCCACGGCGGGCATCGAAGTCCGCTCCATCAAGGACGTGACGCCGATTCCGCACAACGGCTGCCGTCCGCCGAAGAAGCGCAGAGTATAGGAAGAGAAGCGGGATGAAGGCCGGCCATGGCCGTAAACCGCACCTGAAGAAAGGGTAAGGAGAGACACTTGGCAAGATACATTGGCCCGGTTTGCCGGCTATGCCGGCGCGAGGGCATGAAGCTTTTTCTCAAAGGCGAGCGCTGCCACAGCGAGAAGTGCGCCATCGAAAAGCGTAACTTCATCCCCGGACAGCACGGCCAGGCTCGGGCGAAGAAGATCGTCGGTTACGGTCTCCAACTTCGCGAGAAGCAGAAGGTGCGCCGCATCTACGGCATACTCGAAAGGCAGTTCCGCAACACCTACGAGAAGGCCGCGCACGCCAAAGGCATCACCGGCGAACTCCTGATGAGCGCTCTCGAGCGCCGTCTCGATAGCGTCATTTACCGCATGGGGTTCGGCGTCAGCCGCTCCCAGGCGCGCCAGATCGTGCGCCATGGGCATATCGACGTCAACGGCCGCAAGTGCGACATTCCATCCGCGCTAGTCAAGATCGGCGATGTGATTTCGGTCCGCGAGGCCAGCAAGAACAACCCGACCATTCTGGCCGCGCGCGACGCCACGGCTCACGCCCCGGCCCCGAATTGGATCGAGGTGGACCGCGAGGCTCTCAAGGGCCGCGTCCAGGGCTTGCCCAAGCGCGACGAATTGGTGCAGATCCAGTTGAACGAGCAACTCATCGTCGAGTTGTACTCGAAGTAGGATTGGGGGGTACTCATTATGTTTAAAGGTTTCCAAAAACCCAAGAGATTGGTAGCCAACACGGAGACGCTCACCGAGCGTTACGGCATGTTTACGGCGCAGCCTTTCCAACGCGGTTTCGGCACCACCATCGGCAACAGCTTGCGCCGCGTGCTGCTCAGCTCCATTGAAGGCGCGGCCATCACCGCCGTGCGCATCGAGGGCGTCGAGCATGAATTCAGCCCCATACCGGGCGTGGTCGAAGACGCCACCGACATCATCCTCAACCTCAAGCAGATCCCCTTCAAGATCATGGGGGAAGGCTCGAAGACCGTTCGCATCAGCGTGGACCATATGGGCGACGTCCGCAGCGGACAGATCGAGACCGACGCCGATGTCGAAGTGCTCGATCGCGACCTGCACCTCGCCACCGTCAGCGAAGGCGGCAAGCTCAGCATCGAGATGCGCCTGAAGACCGGGCGCGGCTACGTCAGCGCCGACAAGAACTTCGATGAGGATCTGGCCCTTGGCTACATCCCCATCGACTCGGTGCATTCGCCCGTTCGCAAAGTCAACTTCTCGGTGGAAGCCGCGCGCCTCGGCCAGATGACCGATTACGACAAGCTCACCCTGGAAGTGTGGACCAACGGCGCCGTCTCGCCGCAGGACGCCATCGGCTACGCGGCCAAGTTGTTGAAGGACCACATGGCCATCTTCATCAACTTCGAGGAAGTCGCGGAGCAGACCGAGGAGATTTCCGAGCGCGGCCTCGACAAGCAGAACGAAATCCTGAACCGCTCCGTCGAAGAACTCGAGCTGAGCGTTCGCTCCTACAATTGCCTCAAGAACGCCAATATTCAGACCATCGCGGAGTTGGTGCAGAAGACCGAAGCCGAAATGCTGCGCACCAAGAATTTCGGCCGCAAGTCGCTCAACGAGATTAAGGAAATCCTGGCGAACATGGGCTTATCGCTCGGGATGCGCATTGACGCACACGGCCGCCTGATCGCTCCGCCGCCGCAGACTGGCGGCGCGCCGGACTTAGGCCCCGAAGAAGAAGGATCGCAGGACCAGATTGGGGAATAGCCGATGAGACACAAGGTTGCCGGATTCAAACTCAAGCGGC
>CAYWHA010000159.1:0-2479 GCA_964457555.1 uncultured Solibacteraceae bacterium | reverse complement strand
ATCACATTAGATGCCGCCACCATGCTAATAGTTTCTCAGAGACAGGCCACTAGTGGAGTGCAAGGCAAGCGGTGATTTCGCGGCCGACCAGATGAGTAGCCACCTCACCTGCCTGGCCGGTAGTTCGCCGGCTAAATTCGTAAAAAGAACTTGGCGGGAGATTCACTCTCTCTTCCGAGCCCGATTACCCCAAATTACCGACGACACATCAAGGTTCTTGGTTAGCCAGTTTATCCAGTTCCTGGAGTACAGCGGCATGAGTGAGTTTACGGGTTTCCAGCCAGACCATTTCCACTACTTCCTCTTACATGACGATGACGACGCCCGCCGTTGGGTTCGCGCACAGATGGAAGGCTTTGCGCTCCAAGTGCAAGCAAGCCTCCAAGCGTTTGCGTCCTTCTATGAAGCCTGTGAGGTCGGCGTCCTCAAGCTTGCTGACCCATATTGCTGGGCTGCCTTCGGTCCCCTACCTCCGAGGTATCGAAAGGTAACGCATCAGACGATTTCCCTTCGCGCCAACGGCCTAAAGGTTTTTGTAAACACAGAGCTGAAGAGTGCCAGCGATCGGCTCAAGGACGTCCTTCGGCACCAGGGGAATCAGTTACGCGTCGCCTTGCAGCACCTGCACGAATTCAGTCCATTTGAGCTCGTGCTGCAAGAGCGAGTCCAGAGACAAGCATCGCTATTCGATTACACGCCGAAAATGCAGCTTCATTCCTCAATGCTGGTTGGAGCCACGAATAATGTGGCGTGGGAGGCATTCACCCAAACGGTAGAACTTCTCCCTCTGCCCTATCTGCGAATCGAGCGGCTCCTTCCGGCAGCGAAACTCATTGAACTCTCGAAGTGCGACAAGGCAGTCCAACAGGTCGCGGAGATTCTTAGGGAAAATCACGCCGTAGTAGAAATGCTCAACGCGTCGTAAGTGTTCTCTTGGGGGTAGCCGAGCCCTTTGATGCGCACACATACGGCGTGTGATCGGTTGTCCGCGACTACCCGTCCGCCGTCGCTTTGGGTCCGCGCGCATTACGCCCCACCGGCAAGCCGTTGTGGGCACATTCACGTATAGGGCGCGCGTCACGACAATTGAGGAGCGCCTTCAGCCCTGCGATGCGCCCTACTGCTGTAGGGGAACGCGTGGAGTAGGGTTCCCCGACTACAACCCCGCGGCGGAATCCTACACCTGCCCAACGGTGACCTGCGGGGCATCCGCTCGAGCGCCCGGCATAGCTGCTGGCTCGATGCGGCCGGCAGCCTCGCCGACGGCACAGGGACGCGCGCCTGGGGCGCACGCAACCGAAGGCAACCGGCAACGGTTTGATTTTTTCGCCGACTTTGATTCCATCGACGTCGGTAATGGAGCCAGAGGGTCCGGCCACAGCTTCGTACATCGCGCGGACGCGCTGTGCCTCCTCTGCGTTGACCAGGATACTAACTTAACTAACCGCGTCCTTACTTCAGCTCGAAGAAATATGCCCGGTCCGCGCCAGCGCTCTCCTCCCCGTGGTCCACGGTCCCGCGCGGAACGAACGTGATCCGTGGTTTCAGACCTGTGAAGGCGACGGCCACGGCATCCATTCCATGCCGGTGCGCCGGCGGCTGAGTATCCTGCGCGGCAATGTCCTCCCAAATGACCAGGCGCTCGCTCTCGCGGACCTTCCTGCCGAGCCCTGCGGAAGCGGTGTCCGCGGCGCCCGCCGCGGCGCCCACCGGCGCGGATTCCTTAAACTCGACGAATACCGCCCGCAGCGGCTCCGTGCCCGCCCCTTCTTCACTGTGCGTGACGCCCCTACGGAAGAAGAAAGTATCCCAGGCGTTGGTGTGGGTTGGCGAACGCGCGCCTGCCTGAGACACAATGACCCGGTCGCCGCTGGTGTAATAAACACCGGCGTAATCGTAAACGTGGCGGTGTGTGGGATAGACGCGCGGCAGCCAGGCCACGTCCCAAACGATAACGCGGTCGTTCTCCAGCACTTTCTTTGCGCCGTCACGGTCAAACGGCTGGGGCAAAGTCTGGGCCTGAAGCAGTAGAGCGGCAAAAATGGCAATGAATCGCATGTCACAACTATTCTATGCCGATTCGGATCCAGGATGGGCGAGACTCTCGATGTGGTCAAGCATGTCGGGTTCGGAGAACTCCGGCGCGTGTCAAGCACTTTGAGACACCCGGCATGGGAGTTTACTGACTACCTTCCTTCGTCTTTTCGCCGGATGGCGCCGGCTTGTTGATCCAAACCTCCGAGGGCAACAGCATCGGTTTGGGCGGTCGCCGGACGAAGCGGTCCGGGTGCGCTTGGTAAGCGGTATCGAGCACCACCTGGCGGTGGGCCAGGACGGTTTGGGTTTCGCCGAAATGAACCACGGCAGGGGTGAGTAAGGCGATGCCGGAATGGCGGTGCTCTTCGTTGTACCACTGGAAAAACTGCTGGCAGAAGGCGCGGCTGTCTTGGATGCAGCCGAAGCGATCCGGGAACTCCGG
>CAYWHA010000158.1:0-2534 GCA_964457555.1 uncultured Solibacteraceae bacterium | reverse complement strand
GGCGTGGTCAAACGCCACCACTTCCGTGGCGGCGAAGGCTCGCACGGCTCCATGTTCCACCGCGCTCCCGGTTCCATCGGGGCTTCCAGCTACCCATCTCGCGTGCTTCCCGGCATGCGCATGGGCGGACACCTGGGGCACGATCGCGTGACCGTGCGCAATCTGGAAGTGGTCCAGGTGGATACCGAAGACAATGTGCTGGTGGTCAAAGGCGCGGTTCCCGGTCCCAACGGCGGATACGTGCTGGTGCGGAGGTCCAAAAGGTAACTCACCATGCCCACAGTCGATGTCTTCGATTTGAACAATCAGAAAGTCGGGCAGGTGGATCTTGCCGACGAGGTCTTCGGCGCAGAGGTCAACGAGGCCCTGCTGTACGAAGCCGTGAAGCAGTATCAGGCCGGGTTGCGCGCCGGCACGCATAAGACCAAGGTTCGCAGCGAAGTGGCCGGGTCCGGAAAGAAGCTCTGGAAGCAGAAGGGCACCGGCAGGGCGCGCGTCGGATCGGTCCGTTCGCCCATCTGGCGGCATGGCGGAATCGTGCATGGCCCGCAGCCGCGCGATTACAGCTACAAACTGCCCCACAAAATGGTAGTGGGGGCTTTGCGCTCCGCACTGTCCGCCAAAGTGCGCGACGGCGAGCTGAAGGTAGTGCAGGCGTTTGACTTCGCCGGCCCTAAGACCAAAGACGCCGTGGGCGCGCTAGCCAAGCTGGAGACCGGCCGCACCGTGCTGCTGGTGGATAACGGCGAGAACCGCAATCTGTCGCTAGGCGTTCGCAATATCAAGGGCGTGATGCTGATCCCCACGCGGGAAGTGAATGTCTTTCACCTGCTGGGCCACCAAAGCGTGCTGCTGAGCCAGGCGGCTGCGCTGAAGTTTTCGGAGGCGCTCGCAAAATGACCGTCTATGAAGTGATTCGCCGCCCGCTGGTTACCGAAAAGGGCGTGGAAAAGAAGGAAGCGGAGCGGACCCTATGCTTCGAAGTGGCGCTCGGCGCCAACAAGACGCAGGTGAAGTCCGCCGTCGAAAAGCTGTTCAAGGTGAAGGTCGAGGAGGTGCGGACGGCGGTTTTCGACGGGAAACTGCGGCGCCGCGGCCGCTTCTCAGGCTATCGCTCGGACTGGAAGAAGGCCTACGTCAAGCTGAAGGAAGGGGAGAAGGTCCCCGACTTCGCGGGGGTTTAACCGATGCCGATCAAGACATATAGACCCACAACGCCGACCCGCCGCTTCCAGACGGTGGTTTCGCGCGACGACATCACCAGGGAGCGTCCGGAAAAGTCGCTGGTGGAATCGAAGAAACGCACCGGCGGCCGCGCCAGCACCGGGCGCATTTCGTCCCGCTTCATCGGGGGCGGCTCGAAAAAGGCCTACCGGATGGTGGATTTCAAGCGCGACAAGGCGGGAATTCCCGCCGTGGTCGCCGCCATCGAGTACGATCCCAACCGTTCGGCGCGCATCGCCCTGTTGAACTACGCGGATGGCGAGAAGCGTTACATCATTCAGCCGGATGGGCTAAAGGTAGGGCAGAAGGTGATGTCCGGCCCGGAAGCCGACATTCTGGTGGGCAATGCCATGCCCATGAATAATATGCCTGCCGGTACGATTGTCCACAACATCGAACTGAAGCCCGGAAAGGGCGCGCAGATGGCGCGGTCGGCGGGGTCGCAGGCGCAATTGGTCTCGAAAGAGGGCGGCACGGCGCTGCTGAAGCTCCCCTCGGGCGAAGTCCGCCGCGTGCCGCTCGAATGCATGGCCACGGTGGGGCAAGTGGGCAACGTGGATCACGAAAACGTTTCGCTGGGCAAGGCGGGACGCACCCGCTGGCTTGGAAAGCGGCCGCATAACCGCGGCGTCACCATGAACCCGGTGGACCACCCGCACGGCGGCGGCGAGGGCAAGACCTCGGGCGGCCGTCACCCGGTTACCCCCTGGGGACAGCCCACTCGTGGATTCAAGACGCGCAACAACAAGCGTACCGACAAGTGGATCGTGACGCGGAAGAGCAAAAAGAGGTAATCCATGGGCAGATCAGTCGCGAAGGGGCCGTTCATCGATACGCATCTCGAAGCCAAGATGGCAGTGCTGGCCGCCGCCAACGAGAAGAAGGTGGTCCGCACCTGGTCGCGGCGCTCCACCATTCTTCCGGAGTTCGTCGGGTATACCATCGCGGTCCACAACGGCAAGAAGTTCATTCCGGTGTACATCACCGAGAATATGGTGGGTCACAAACTCGGCGAGTTCTCCCCCACCAGGATTTTTAAAGGCCACTCGGTGAAGGCGGCCACGGAGAAAACGGCTAAGCCGGCGGCATAACGAGGCAAGCATGGAACCCAACACCCCAGTCAAAGCGGAAGCCAGATACATACGGGTCTCCCCGCAAAAGGCGCGTCTGGTCGTGGACCTGATCCGCGGCATGCAGGCGGGCGCGGCGTTGAGCCGGTTGCGCAGCGCCAATAAGCGCATCGCGCCCACGGTGGAGAAGGTGCTGCAATCGGCCATCGCCAACGCCACCAACCGGTTCGAGGACCTGGA
>CAYWHA010000157.1:0-2560 GCA_964457555.1 uncultured Solibacteraceae bacterium | reverse complement strand
CCATGGCGGGGTACGACGCCCCGTTCGTCCCCGGCTACGACTGCCATGGGCTGCCGATCGAGATCAAAGTTGACGAAAAACTGGGCCGTAAGAAGCTGACTATGCCCGTGCCGGAGGTGCTGGACGCCTGCCGCGCCTACGCCCAGAAGTACGTCGACATGCAGACCGAGCAGTTCGAGCGCATTGGCTGCTTCGGGCGCTGGCAGACGCCCTATAAGACCATGGCGCGCTCGTACGAAGCCAAGACTTTGGAAGGGTTCTACGGCTTCCTTGAAAAGGGCTTCGTCTACCGCGGCCTGAAGCCGGTTTACTGGTGCATCCACGACCGCACCGCCCTGGCCGAAGCGGAAGTGGAATACGACAACCACACCAGCCCGTCGATCTACGTGCGCTACCGGCTCACCTCCGATCCGGCGGCCATCGCGCCCGCGCTCGCCGGCCGCGACGTTTCGACGATCATCTGGACCACCACGCCCTGGACGCTTCCCGCGTCGATGGCCGTGGCCTTCCATCCCGATTTCGAGTACGTGGCGCTGGAAACTACCGATGGCCCCGTGTACATTGTTGCTGCCGAACTGGCTGCGCAGGTGGCCGAAGCCTGCAAGCTCGGACCCACCAAAGAGCTCGCTCGCTTCAAAGGCGCCGTGCTCGACCGCGTCACCTTCCAGCATCCGTTCCTGGAGCGGTCCGTCCTGGGCGTTCTGGCCACCTACGTCACCGCCGACACCGGCACCGGGGCGGTGCATACCGCGCCCTCGCACGGCGCAGACGACTTTTATACCGGACAGAAGTACGGTATCGACCCCACCAGCCGCGTCGATGCCGCCGGGCACATTCACGTCGATCCGGCGGTCTGGCCGCATGCCAACCCGCCGGCCTTCGAGGGAATGAAAGTCTTCGCCGCAAACCCTGTCATCGTCGCCATGCTCGAAGAACGCGGCGCGCTGATGGGCGGCGCTCAGCTTGAGCATTCCTACCCGCACTGCTGGCGCTGCCATCATCCCGTTATTTTTCGCGCTACCGAGCAGTGGTTTATTTCGCTTGAAACGTCCGTGAAGCGCGCCGACGGATCGGAAACAACATATCGGCAGCTTGCGATCGAGGAGATCGACAAGGTGGTGTGGGACCCGGCGTGGGGCAAGGAGCGCATCACGAACATGATCGCCACGCGCCCTGACTGGTGCATCAGCCGCCAGCGCATCTGGGGCGTGCCCATCGCGGTGTTCCTATGCGAAGGCTGTAGCCTGCCCATCATCGATGCTGCCCTTAATCGCAGGATTGTTGATCTTTTTGAGCGCGAAGGCGTCGAGGCATGGCACACCACGGCCTTGGAAGCGCTGCTGCCTGCCGGCACAAAGTGCAGTGATTGTGGTGGCACGGCGTTTCGCAAAGAGACCGATATTCTCGATGTCTGGTTCGATTCCGGCGTAAGCTGGCTCGCCGTCTGCGAATCGGACCCGGAGTTGAGCGCTGCCTACAAGGGATTTGAGGCCGGGGGCGGCGGAAACGGCGCGCGAGAAGTTTTGTATTTGGAGGGCGGCGACCAGCACCGCGGCTGGTTCCACTCTTCGCTGCTCACCTCGGTGGCGCTGCGCGGGCGCGCTCCTTATTCGCACGTGGCCACGGCCGGCTGGACGCTCGATGAGCAGGGCCGCGCGATGTCGAAGTCTCTGGGCAACGGCGTCGATCCCGTCGACATTGCCAACAGAATGGGCGGCGAAATCGTGCGTCTGTGGGTGGCGTCGGTGGATTTCCGCGAAGACATGGCGGCCAGCGAGAACCTGATGCAGCGTTGCGCCGAACTCTACAGGAAGCTGCGCAACACTTTCCGGTTTCTCCTCGGCAACCTGAACGGCTTCGACCCCGCGCGCGACCGCGTGCCCGAGAGCGAACTGATGCCGCTCGACCGTTACATGCTCGCCCGCACGCGCGAACTCACCGAAAAGATCCTCGGCTGGTACGAGGCCTTCGAGTTCCATCGCGTCTACCAGGCCGTAAATGAATTTGCGATCGTCGACCTGAGCGCGTTTTATCTCGACGTGCTCAAGGACCGCATGTACACCTTCGCGCCCAGCAGCCAGGCGCGCCGCTCGGCGCAGACCGTCTTGTGGCAGATCACCGAGGCGCTGGTGCGGCTGGTGGCGCCCATCCTTACCTTTACTTCCGACGAGGTTTGGGAGCAGTTGCCGCCGGTCCAGGGACGAGAAATCAGCGTGCACTTGGCGCTGTTTCCGAAACCGGAAGAGATCTTCTCCGAGAACCCCGCCAAACTGATTGAGGAGTGGAAGCAACTATTCGCCGTGCGCGATGATGCATTGCGCGTGCTGGAAGAAGACCGCAAGGCCAAGAACATCGGCAAGGGGCTTGAGGCGCAGCTTACGATCGAAACCTCCGGCCCTCTGTTCGACCTGCTCAAGCGCTACGAAGTGGGCCTCAAGGAATTCCTGAACGTTTCGAGCGTCGTAGTTGCTGAAGGCAAAGAACGAGTGAGAATCACTGCTTCGCCCGCGCCGGGCCAGAAATGCGCCCGCTGCTGGAACTTCATGCCCGACACCGCCGA
>CAYWHA010000156.1:0-2562 GCA_964457555.1 uncultured Solibacteraceae bacterium | reverse complement strand
GGCTAGTGTCCTGTGTCAGAAGTCTTGTAACATGGCCGAGTTGGGCAACGATCGAAGGCGCATCAGACGCATGGTACGTCAAGTCAGGCGCAGCCGTGGGCAGCCAGTAAAATAATTCAAGCTAACCAAGAAAAGGCTTGCGTTCTGAAACCATCTCTGGCAAACTGCTTCTTTAGGAGATGGCAATCGAGTGGAAATATCGCGGACGGATCTTCAAGCTCGCTGAAATCGAATCGATCCGGCGATTGATCGCAGTGAATCCTGGAGCTAGCCGTTGGGCTTTGTCACGGAAATTGTGCGAGGAGTGGAATTGGAAGCAAGCCAACGGCGCGCTACGGGATATGGTCTGTCGCGGCCTGCTGTTGATGCTGGAACGCGCCGGCGAGATCGAACTGCCACCGGTACGCCGCCATCCGCCGGGAAAACAAGCGCGCCCCGAGTCGGTGATACCGGATGACAGGCCGGTGTGTGGTCGGCTGAGCGATTTGGGGCCGCTCACCATCGAACAGGTGCGGAGAACGCCGCGAGAGGCCTTATTCAATGGGCTGATCGAACAGTATCACTACCTGGGTTACGAGCAGCCTGTGGGCGAGCACCTGAAGTATCTGGTGTCGGCGAAAGGGCAGATGATCGCGTGTCTGGCATGGTCCAGTTCACCGCGGCATCTGGGGTGCCGTGACCGTTTCATCGGCTGGGGAATGGAAGCACGGCGGCGCAATATTCATCTGCTGGCCTACAATACTCGATTTCTGATTCTGCCGTGGGTGACGGTTCCGCATCTGGCATCGCACATTCTGGGCCGCATGGCCAAGCAGGTTCCTGGCGACTGGGAGCGGCTCTATAAGCATCCGGTGTATCTATTGGAAACGTTTGTCGATCCTGAGCGGTTCCGCGGGACCTGCTATCGTGCGGCCAACTGGGTCCTGCTGGGACGCACGACGGGCCGTGGCAAGAATGATCTTACTCATAAACCGAATCGTTCGATAAAAGAAGTGCTGGTGCTGCCCCTGCATCGCCGTTTCCGCGAGTTGCTGACTGTATGCCCTGGATCTAGCGCGATACGATGATCGAATGCTGGCGGCTGATTTCTTGGCTTGTGGGGCTGTCGAAACCTATCGTAATTTAACTTTATTGGCGGCGAGAAGTTCTCAGGCTGTACACATTCTCTACGATGCCGAGCGCCGAAAACATCCAGTTGGACGAGCCATCGCGGGAGGAACTGAAATCTCTCACTGGCAGTCGCACGTCCGCGGTGAGGCTGGCAAAACGGGCGATTGCCATTGCGGAGTTGGCGGCGGGCAAGGCTAAGCAGGAGATTGCGAAACAACTGGGGATTGCACGGCAGACTGTGTCGCGTTGGGAACTGCGATTTCTGCAACGGGGAATGGAAGGGCTGAACGACGCCCCGCGATCGGGCCGGCCGCGCACCATCGGTCCCGAGAAGATCGCACAGATCGTACAAAAGACGACCAGGGAAACACCTTGCGATTCCACGCATTGGAACACACGGAGTCTAGCCCAAGAGGTAAAGGTGAGCGCTTGCTCGGTGAGCCGCATCTGGCGCGCGTGCAAACTCCAGCCGTATCGGGTGAAAACGTTCAAATTGAGCAACGATCCGAGATTTGCCGAGAAGACTGGAGATGTCACGACGCTCTACTTGCATCCGCCGCCCAACTCGGTGGTGTGGTCGGCGGACGAACAGTGTCAGATTCAGGCGCTCACACGCACGCAGTCCGGGCTGCCTTGCGCGCCTGGTCACTGTGCGACCGAAACCCACGATTACAAACGACATGGAACGACCACTTTGTTCGCAGCATTAAATATCGGCACCGGGGAGATCGTCTACACCTTCCATCCGCAGCACCGTCATCAGGAGTGGCTTCTATTCCTGGCCATGATTGAAGCCAAGTCGCCGCCCGATAAAGAGATTCATCTCGTTATCGACAACTATTCGGCACATAAACACGCGAACGCGCTGCAGTGGCTGGCAGATCATCCCCGATTCCATATTCATTACACTCCCACCAGCGGGTCCTGGCTCAATCAGGTAGAACGGGTATTCGCAGAGGTCACCCAGAAATGCCTGAAGTACCGACCCGCGGCAACGGTCATCGCATTGCAGCAGAATATTGCTCAGTTCCTCGACCGGCGGAATGAGAATCCTAAGCCATTTAAGTGGAAAGCTACGGCTGATGAGATTCTGCAAAAGGTGCAACGTGCCTGGCAATCTCTTCACGACCGTTACGGCGTCAAAAAGCCCGCCGCCGCCCTAGCCAGCATCGACCGTTATCTCGCCAATTCGAAACCCGCTTCCGCAGTGACCTGACAGAGCCCGTTGCAACCCGCGTCCGCAAGTCTTCCAAAAGCCTTCCCAAACCGATTCGTCAGGGCCACGCTGTCGGTCCCCCTGTCAAAAGCCGTCACTTCATCACCCACCTTGCTGTCTCAATCTCAACTCAGCCATCATCCTCGGAGATGCCTGCGTCAATCACAGCAGCACGGCACTGAACCCTTCGCCACACATCGCGATCATGTTACAAGACTTCTGACACGGAACACTAG
>CAYWHA010000155.1:0-2606 GCA_964457555.1 uncultured Solibacteraceae bacterium | reverse complement strand
AGAAGGTGCTGCAATCGGCCATCGCCAACGCCACCAACCGGTTCGAGGACCTGGATGTGGACCGCCTGTTCGTATCGGAGGCGTACGTGAACGAAGGGCCGCGCATGAAGCGCGTTCGGGCCGCCCCGATGGGCCGCGCCTACCGCATCCAGCGCCGCTCGGCGCATATCGTGATTAAGGTGACGGAGAAGGAAGCATAGATGGGACAGAAAGTTCATCCGTATGGATTCCGGCTGGGCTTCAATAAGCCCTGGCGCTCGCGCTGGTTCGCCAAGCACGGCTACGCCAAGCTGCTGCAGGAAGACCTGGAGCTGAAGGAAGGGCTGCGCGACCGGTTGAAATCGGCCGGGGTCAGCGCCATCGAAGTGGACCGGCCCGGCAACAAGCTGCGCGTCACCATCCGCACGTCGCGGCCCGGCATTATCATCGGCCGCAAGGGCGCGGAGATCGAGAAGCTGAAGCAGGACATGGCCAAGCGCACCAAGCGCGAGGTGTTTATCGACATCCAGGAAGTGCACAAACCGGAGCTGGATGCGCAGTTGGTGTCGGAATCCATCGCCCTGCAGCTCGAAAAGCGCGTGGCGTTCCGGCGGGCCATGCGCAAGGCCGTGGATTCGGCGCTGCGCTTCGGCTGCAAGGGCATCAAAGTGCGCGTGTCGGGGCGTCTGAACGGCGCCGAAATCGCACGCAGCGAATGGTACCTGCAAGGCCAGCTTCCCCTGCACACCCTGCGCGCCGATATCGACTACGGTTTCGCCGAGGCTCACACTACCTATGGAGTGATCGGCATCAAGGCATGGCTCTACAAGGGCGAAATCCTGGACCTGACCAAGCGGCGCGGCGGATTCCTGAACGATGCGGAACCGCGCCGGGACCTGCGCGACCGCCGCGAACGTAGCGACCGCGGCAGGGGCAGGGACCGCGAGCGCGCCCCCGAGCACGCACCCATGGCGCCGCCCGCGCCCGCCGCGGAAGCCGCCGGCCCTGCGACGCAGACCGCGCCTCAGGATTTGCCGCGGCCCGCCGCCCGTGCGGCTACGCCTATTCTGCCGCCGCTCATGTCGCCGCAGCAGCCTTCATGGAAGCAGGAAGCACGGCAGGAAACCCAGCCGGCGCCCGCCGAGAAACCGGCCCCCGCCGAGAAGCCGGAACCCGACAAGCCGGAAGGCGAGAACTCGTAACGAGGAGAGCGAACCGCCATGATGATGCCAAAGAAAGTCAAGTACAGGAAACAGCAGCGCGGCCGCATGTGCGGCAAGGCGTGGCGCGGCTCTTCGGTCGCCTTTGGCGATTTCGGCCTCAAGGCGCTCGAGTGCGGGTGGGTCACGGACCGGGAGATTGAAGCGGCCCGCATCGCCATGACGCGTTCCATCAAGCGCGGCGGCAAGGTTTGGATCCGCCTGTTCCCCGATAAGCCGATCACCAAGAAGCCGGCCGAAACCCGCATGGGAAAAGGGAAGGGCGCTCCGGAGCAGTGGGTGGCGGTAGTCCGTCCCGGCAAGATCCTGTTTGAGATGGAAGGCGTCGACCGGGCCACGGCGGGCAGTGCCATGCGTCTGGCCGCCCACAAGCTGGCCATCAAGACTAAATTTATCAGCCGGGAAGACGCGGAGTAACGATATGAAGGCCCAGAAGGTGCGCGACCTTGACAATAACGAACTGCGGCAGCAGTTGAGTGAAATGGACGAGCAGATCTTCCGTCTACGGTTTCAGATGCCCCTGGGGCAGATGGACGGGCTGAAGAAGGTGCGTGCAATGAGGAAAGACCGAGCGCGCATCTACACCATTTTGCGCGAGCGGGAGGGTCTCTCTCAGGCCCCCGCGGAGAAAAAGTAACATGGCCGAACAGGAAGCCAAGCAGGGATTCAAGAACGAGAAGGTCGGCGAGGTGGTTTCCACCAAGATGGCCAAGACCATCGTGGTCGAGGTGAGCCGCCGCGTGCCGCACCCGCTCTACAAGCGCATCATCGGCAAGCGCAAGAAGTTCTACGCCCACGACGAAGAAGGGTCCGCGAAGACGGGCGACATCGTGCGCATCGTGGAGTGCCGGCCCCTGAGCAAGCTGAAGCGTTGGCGTCTGGCCGACGTCGTGCGGCGGGCCGCCCAGGTTGGAGCGCCGCCGGTGGATCTGGACGTAAAGATTTAGAACGGAGGCCAGGGGCCTGGGGCCAGGGGCCGGGGGATGAGCGTCGCAGCTCTTCCCTGGTCCCCGGCCCCCGGTTTCCGGCCCCAGGAGCGAAGCGACATGATTGGAATGCGAACGATTCTCGAGGTGGCCGATAACTCCGGCGCGCGCAGGCTCTCTTGCATCCTGCCGCGCGGCGGCGACCTCGGTCTGCGCGCCGGGCTCGGCGACGTGGTCACCGCCGCCGTGAAGGAGGCTGCTCCGGATTCGGCCATCAAGAAGGGGAAAGTAGTACGCTGCGTGATCGTCCGCATGCGCAAGGAAACCCGGCGTAAGGATGGCACCTACATCCGCTTCGATTCGAACGCCGCCGTACTCATCAGCGATGTGGGAGAGCCGGTCGGAACGCGCGTATTCGGTCCGGTTGCCAGGGAATTGCGCGACAAGCGATTCATGAAGATCGTTTCGCTGGCGCCGGAGG
>CAYWHA010000154.1:0-2654 GCA_964457555.1 uncultured Solibacteraceae bacterium | reverse complement strand
GGGCTCATAACCCAAAGGTCGCAGGTTCAAATCCTGCCCCCGCTACCAATTCGAAGAGCTCGGCATTTGCCGAGCTCTTCGTCTATCTGGGTCGCCCATCGAAGCCCGGGCAGGATTTGGACCTGCGCTCGGCAATGGCGGGCATTCGTCGGATGCTCAACGGCCTTGCCCTCTACCGGGCCTAGGAAGATGGGTGGAACCGGGTGGTTTATCATGACGCCAACCCTGGCCCATGAGTTAATGTCCCCCGGCCGGAGTGGGCTGTATTGAAATATCCTGGGTTCCATGATGAGCGACGATTCCATGCCCCCGATCCCACCCCGGAGCATCGACCGAGGCCGGCTGAAGGTCGGCAGGATTTCCCTTCGCCTCCGCAGACTCCCGTTCGCAGTCCAGCTCCGGGAGGAACGGGACCGGCTGGCCCGCGAGCTGGAACGGCAGACTCTGGTCTTGCATATCAACCAGTTGCTCCTGGATCACCTGGATCCCGAGGAACTTTTTGTTGCCATCTCGACGGCCCTTTGGAAACGGACCCGGCACCATTACATGAGCCTGACCGGGTTGGAGGCGGACAAGGACTTGGAACGGTTGATGTTTTTGGACCTTCCCTCGGATCGCGGACAGTTCCGGATCGGGAGCGGGCCCATTCCCGACCTCCTCGTCCCTGCCAGCGCCGTCTATGCCTCCCGGGAGATCCGTATCCTGGGCCCTGAACAGATCGTGGCCCTTGAACCGGCTAAGATCGGCAACCTCCATATCCGGGAAGGCATTCGTTCTGTTTGCCAAGTCCCCCTTTTTTCCCGTGGGAAAGCGCTTGGGATTCTCACGCTGGGGAGCCGGTCGGAGGGCAGTTTCACAGAGGACATTCTCCGTCTGCTGGAGCAGGTGGCTGGGCTGTTCGCCGTGGCCCTGGACAACGCCCTGGCATTCCAGGGCATCCGCTCCTCCCGGGACCATTTGGCGGAGGAAAAGCTATACCTGGAGGAGGAAGTCCGGCGGGATTTCTCCACCCAGGAAATCATCGGCGAGAGCCGTGCCATCCTGCGCGTCCTGGACCAGGTGGGGACGGTGGCGGCCTCGGACGCCACCGTGCTCCTCCTTGGTGAGACGGGAACCGGCAAGGAACTGCTGGCCAGGGCCGTCCACGAAGGCAGCCGCCGGCAGGCGCGCACTTTCGTCAAGCTGAACTGCTCGGCCATTCCCATGGGCCTGGTGGAGAGCGAACTCTTCGGGCACGAGCGCGGCGCTTTCACAGGCGCCATCGCCCGCAAGATCGGCCGGTTCGAACTGGCGCACCAGGGGACCCTGTTCCTGGATGAGGTGGGCGACCTGCCCCTCGAGCTCCAGCCCAAACTCCTGCGGGCCATCCAGGAGCGGGAATTCGAGCGCCTTGGCAGCACCCGGACCCAGCACGTCGATGTGCGCCTGATCGCGGCCACCCACCAGGACCTGGCCTGGATGGTGGAGACCGGCGCCTACCGGAGCGACCTCTTCTACCGGCTGAACGTCTTCCCCATCCGCGTGCCTCCGCTGCGGGAGAGGAAAGAGGACATCCCCCACCTGGTCCGGTACTTCACCCAGAAGCACGCCAAGGCCATGGACAAGCGCATCGACCGCATCCCCGCGGACACCATGCAGGCTCTCGTCAATTGGCCTTGGCCCGGAAACATCCGGGAACTGCAGAATCTCGTGGAACGGTCCGTCATTCTCAGCCCCGGGAATGAACTGCGGGTGCCGCTGGCGGAACTGTCCCAGCCCCGGGAGTCCCTGTCCGGTTCCCCGGCCACGACCCTGGAGGACCTGGAACGGCAAGGCATCCTCGCGGCCCTGGAAGCCTGCGGCTGGGTGGTCGGAGGGCCGAAGGGCGCCGCGGCGAGGCTGGGGCTGAAACGGACGACCTTGAATTTCAAGATGAAGAAGCTCGGTCTCGACCGCGGGAAGTGACAATATACGGTCAGATGACAGGATATGGTCCCGAAAGGTTCGCCACCCGGCCGGAAGGCCTTGGGCTGCATCTTCATAATTAAAACAATTGCATGGGTTACACCCAAGCCGTGGTTTGGCATCCGCTGTGCTCTAGGGGATGAGAGGCTGGGAGTCCCCGAATGCTGCGGATCCATATTGAAGACGAGTCAGACGTCGTGAGGCTGCGCCTGGAGGGCAAGCTCATCCATCCATGGGTGGATGAACTCGTCCAGGTCTGGATGGATCTCGCGACCCGTCTGCCCAGGCAGACGCCCATCAGCGTCGACCTGAGCGAGGTCTCCTTCGTGGACGTCCGCGGCAAGAGCCTCCTCGCTTCCATGCTCAAGGGCGGATGCACCCTCCAAGGCACCGGCCCGTTCATCTCCGCCGTGATCGAGGACATCCGGTCCTCCCTCCCGTCGTGACCTTCCGGCTCCAGGAGAGTTCCATGTCTTTGAAAAACCTTCTTCTACCCTCTCTTTCTCTGCTGCTGGCCTGCGGTCATCGCGCAGGCTCGGACCCGGTGGAGCGCAAGGCCCCCATCGTGGTGGCCCAGCCGTCCCGGGTGCGGGAACCGGAGCGGATCTCCGTCAGCGGCACCCTGATGCCCCAGGGCGCGTCCTCCATGGTGGCTTTCCAGGTGCCGGGCCGGGCGCTCAAGGTCCTTTTCCGGGAAGGCGAGCCGGTGC
>CAYWHA010000153.1:0-2672 GCA_964457555.1 uncultured Solibacteraceae bacterium | reverse complement strand
CGCTGGAGATTGCACCCGCTGCTGGGGAGAACGTGGGCGCAGCGGCTTGGGGCGTGCTCGCCGGTTTTGCCGCGACCGCATTGAAAAATGGCGCATCTGTCTGAGCGAGTGCCGGAGCCGCGAACAGCAAGAACAGAAGTAGTCTCTTCATTCCGTGCCTCATGAGAATGCTTGCAGGGCTGCGCAGTAGGCGTTCGTGCCGTCCATGTAGATGCTAATGAAGTCAATCGCGCCAGTAGTCGCGGTGATGGTCGGCACCGTGCCTCCGGGCCACTTGCACCCGCTGATCGTGCCGTTATAGCTCGAAGTCGTGGACTGGATGACTTTGAGCGTAATCGATGCCGTTCCGCTTGCGGGCTGCGTGAAGGTCAGAGCGCAGGTATCGCCGTTTGTCAATGTGATCTTCTGGCGGTTGCCGTTCGCGGCTACGATGGTGGCCGAGGTTGTGCAAGTTCCATTCGAGTACTCGGCATTGCTTTCAATCTCGCCGGAGAAATACTGAGCGCCCGCGAAGGTGAAGCCGGTTGCGATGGTGCCTGCCGCAATGTCCGCTGCCGGGTACGCATTGTAGGCAAATCCGGCGTCCTGAATCACGTCGCCGCTTGCGTTGTTCATTGTGACGATGTGCCCGACCGTTGCGCCTGATCCGGGGCCAGTGACGGGGTTTGTGAGCGTTGCCTGTTTCCCGTTCAACTGCGTCTGAATGCTACTGGTCGCATCAACGTAGCCCATTGTTGTCGGTGTCACGCCATCGATGGTCTTGTTCGTGAGCGTCTGCGTTGCCGCTGCGAGCACCGCGCAGGACTCCGCGCCATCATTAAACGAGCCTTCGATGCAGTGGCCTGTCGCGTCGAAGCGCCAGTAATCGACTGCCGAGGCTGGAACGCCTGCGGTGGTTGTCTCGTCACCTGCGAGGCCGTGGGAGCCGGAAGGGAGGGCAGCCTGTGCGCCGGAGGATGGAGTGCCGGACAAGAGAGCCGGTGCGCTGAAATTAACGTTCGTGCTGATGAGATTCGTGCCGAACGTGATCGCCGGAGAGCCTGTATCCGCGCTCTTGATGATGCTTCCTGCCGGGAATGTCAGCGTGCCCGTGCTCGGATTGTAGGTCGCGCTTACAACGATTGCGCCCTGATTGCTCGATGTGTTCGCGGGCCACAGGCCGAGGTAGTACGCGGTGTTGTCGGACTTTGTGGTTGTCGCAGCGTTAGTTGCGTTAGTGGCTGTGGTCGCACTCGCCACCGCTCCCGATACGGATGCACCGGGAATTGTGGATACCCAAGCTGGAGCTTGCGCCGCGCTGCCTCCGGTCGTTGTGTCAGTCAAGAAGTATTCAGTTGTCGCCGCTCCGGTCGGACCTGCGAGCCTTGTGCTAGCTCCAGAAGCTCCGCCGTAGAGCAAATCACCGAGCGTGGTCATGCCATTCGTAATGCAGTCTGAGGCCGCTGTTCCCGCCGTGCAGTTCGCGGGCGTGAATCCGAGATAGACGTTTGCGCCTCCTGCTGCGCCAAGCAGGAGAGCGCCTTGCGTTGAGCTTGTTCCCGTAGGAAGGAAATTGGCCGGGATTAGGTTGGACGCGCTGTAGCTCGTTCCCCATGCGTTTGAGCCGTTGTAGTTCGGTATGCCAGCACCGCCAGCAGGCCAAGTCATGGAGCCACCGGCGCTGTTGCAGTTCAGAACCGTTCCAGAGGCGGTGTAGGTGCAGTAATCTCCGTCCGTAAATGTGCCTTTAGTCAGCGAGAGATTCACCTGTGGGACAGCATTGTTGCAGTTCAGAAGCGTGCCCGACGCCGTGTAGCTGCACCAGTCGCCGTCTGTGTAGGTGCCTTTCACCAGGCTCAGGTTCACTTGTGCGCCGAGCGTATGGTAATCGAAGGTCACTGCTGAGGAGCCGTTGAACGTTGTTCCCGCAGATGCTCCGCCGCTCGCCGCGCCCGTGAGGGCGTTCGTGGTAGTTCCGCTTCCCGGTGTTGTGTTGCAGTTAAGAAGCGTGCCAGATGCCGTATACGTGCAGAGATCGCCATCTGTGTACGTTCCCTTGATTAGCGAGAGCGCCGCCTGCTTCCCATTGAAGGTGGACCAGTCCGCAGAAGCCAGATAGCCGTTGTCGGAGGCATCGGCAACGTGCATCGAAATAGCCGGCGTGGTGCCGCCACTAGATGCGACCGGTGCCACTCCGCTTACTGCCGACACTCCTCCACCACCTCCGCTAGCTGTTTCCCCATAAACTAATCCATTTAGCGATCCCCCCCCACTTCCAGGCGTAATCACGAGCTCCACATAGGATGAGGTAGACGGTGCACACGTGCCGCTTCCTGTCGAACTCGCAGTGATGGTGATGGCCGATCCGCACGTTGTCCACGGGCCTGTCGATGCGGGCGCCTGCTCAAGTTGTGCTGTCCAACTCGTGGTAGTTCCGACCGCGGTGATGTTCGCGCCCAATGTGACGATTGTCGATGGGAAGTAGAGGAACGTCTGCGGGCATGGAACCACAGGATTGCAACCGAACGGGAAAGTGACCGCGCCGCTTGCGGTTGCAGTGAATCCCGCCGGCAACTGAATGGTTTGCGCATGGATGCCGCCCAGAAGCCCCAGAAATCCGAGCGCGATGATAATTCTTTTCATAAGGCTCCTTGTCACGGTTCAGGATTCCCGTTGAATATCTCATACATAAC
>CAYWHA010000152.1:0-2675 GCA_964457555.1 uncultured Solibacteraceae bacterium | reverse complement strand
CGGTTGAAAAGCGTGGCGCTCGGGATGAAAGAAGACTCTATTGTAACTCCGGGGTTTTGAGAAAGAAAGAAGCATCCCTGCCCTAGGGCAGGGCCGGTTGCAACGATTAGTTCTGTCGTTGCGATTCGTCGGTTTTCGCCGGTTTTTCTTGGTTTTCAGCAGCATTTGCCGATGCTGGCAGGCCCCACACAGCGTGCTTGCCCGACGCATCCGATTCGCCATGCAACGATGTTTTGGCGGCGGCTTTCTTGTTGCCCACTCGGCGGCGAGCGTCCTTCAGACGGTAACTTTCGCCGGTGGATTCCAGGATGTGGCAGCGATGCGTCAGGCGGTCGAGCACCGCGCCGGTCAGCCGCTCGCTGCCGAGCACTTCGGTCCATTGCTCAAAAGGCAAGTTGGTCGTGACGATCACGCTGGTGCGTTCATAGGCCGTGCTGATCACGTCGAACAGCAGTTCCGAGCCGAGTTTGCTGGCCGGAACATAACCAAGCTCGTCGAGAATCATTACGTCCAGTTTGGCAAGCTGCGTTTTCATTCGGGTCAGCAAGCGTTCTTCGCGAGCTTCCATCAACTGCGTGATTAACTCGGTCACGCGCCAGAAACGAACGCGTTTCCCTTGTTGGCAAGCCGCCATGCCCAACGCGGTCGCTAAATGCGTCTTGCCTGTGCCCGGATTACCGACGAAGATCACGGCTTCTCGCTTCTCGATATACTCGCCGCGTAGGAGTTCGCCGAGGAGCATGCGGTTAATCGACGGCTGGGCCTCGAACTGAAAGTCCTCCAGCGTTTTCGGATTGGGGAATCTCGCCGCTTTCAGTCTTCGTTCGGACGCCCGCTTCTCGCGTTGGATCAATTCCAATTCGCTCAGTTGCAGCAGAAAGCCAAGATGATCGACGTTTTCCGTGGCGCATCGGGCCGCCGTCTTCTCGCACTCCGCATGAAACGCCGGCAACTTCAACGCCTTCAAGTGATGCTTCAATAGAACGGTGCTTTGGGTTTCTAGCTTCTTCATGCCAAACCTCCTTGCGTCGGATGGTTGACCTGGCAATGACCGTCTTCTCGAAGGGTGTTGTAGACGGCCAAGTTCGGTGGAGGGACGACATAGCCTTGCAGATGCGGACGGCCGTCGAGGCGAAAGTACTTCACCGGCTCTTCGCGACCGTCTTGCAATAAGATCCGTATCGCTTCGACGGTCATAGCGCCGATTTGCAATGCGCGATCCACCGCCTGAGCCAATTCTTGCCAATCGCACAATTCCCGAAGTCGCAACACCTTGATGAACTCGCGGCGGCCCATTGGACCGAGTTCGCCCTCCAACCGACTTCGCAAAACGCGGAAACAGTCGGGCAAATCCCAGTCGTCAAAGGGTTTTCCGAAATCCAACGCGCCGGGCTTTCGCTCCAATAAGGCCAGATAATGCACCGGATCGTAATGGACGTTCTCCTTGCCCCAGTCCCGCGGATGCTCGGCAACAACCTGGTCCCGCACGACCAGTCGCACACGCTCGATGTTGCCGACGGCCAGCACCGCCTGATATGCGTACTGCGTCGGCACCGAGTAGTCGTTGCAATCGAATCGCACCAACGACAACGAATTGACTTTGCAAGGCTCCATACGCCGAGCCTCGAAGGCGTTTTGGGGCAATGGCAACATGGCCTGACGATCGTCTTCCAACAGCTCCGCCTTCGTGCCGGTCGTTCCACGCAACTTCCGCTGAAGATCCTCTCGACAGGAATTCGCCAACTGCTCGTTGAAGACTTCGAAATCGTCAAACACCGGAACAGGCACCATGTAGTTCCGTCGCGCATAGCCCACGAGCGCTTCCGTGTGCCCCTTTTCGTTCGGCCGGCGAACCAAGCAGAAGTGATAAGCAAACAGATAATGGCTCGCCAACCGCAGGAACTCGGCGGTGAACACGCCGCCTCGCTTCTGAATCACCTTCGACACGGCGATCTTGCTGTTGTCGTAGCTGATGCGATTCGGCACGCCGCCGAAAAACTCGAACGCCCGACGATGCCCTTCCTGAAAGGATTCCGTGCATTCACGCGGAAACGCCTGACAAAACAGGACGTCGCTATACGGCAAGGTCATCACGAAGAATGCGACTTTTCGCTCCTGGCCGCGATAAATGACCGTCGCCTCGCCAAAATCGGCCTGCGCCTCGCCTGGCCGATGGGCCAGCGGCATAAAAACTTCCGCCGATCGCTGTTGGATGCGACGCACCTCTTCTCGAACGACCGTGATGCCGCCGGCGTAACCCTGCTCCCGCAGTCGCTCGAAGATCCGCTTGACCGTGTGCCGCTGCTTCTTCGGCGCTTGCCTGTCAGCTTCCAAAATCTCGCGGATCAACGGAATGAACGGCCCAAGAATCGGCTTTTTTCGCTCTTTCCGCTTCCGATATCCCGGCGGCTCCTCGTTCTGCAGTATCTTGGTGAGCGTGTCCCAATGCAGGTGATATTCACGCCGGGCCGCCCGCTTCGTCAATTCGCCGGTCAGCACCCGACGACGCACTTCGCTCCACAATTCCATGTTCGTGACCACTCTTGGTTGCCTCGCGGAGGGGTTTGACTTGTAACGGTTATACCGTCACAAGTGTTACTCACCCCACAGCGAGTGTTTTCAAAAGCGCCACGTTTTTCGGCCGCTACTCAGACCCCGCTCAGCGCCACGTTTTT
>CAYWHA010000151.1:0-2702 GCA_964457555.1 uncultured Solibacteraceae bacterium | reverse complement strand
TTCATGACCGACACGCCAAACAACGAGACGAAACCGATGGCGGCGGAGATGCTGAAATTCAGGCCCGAGACGTAGAGCGCCAACACGCCGCCGGCGATGGCAAAGGGAATCCCCGAAAGCGTCAGGAAACACTCCAGTAGTGAATTGAACAGGCAATAGAGCAAGCCCACTATGAGCGCCAGGCTGATGGGGACAATGAGTTCCAGGCGCTCCTTGGCCGACTGAAGGTCCCCGAACTCGCCCGCCCAGACCATCCGGTAGCCGTTGGGAAGGCGCACATTCTTGGCGATGCGCGCCTGGGCCTCGGCGACCGTGCTGCCCAGGTCGCGCCCCCGGACGCTGAACTTGATCGGGATGAAGCGTTGGGTGCTTTCGTGGTAAATCCAGGCCGCCCCGGTGTCCAGGCTGATCGTCGCCAGTTCGCTCAAGGGGATGCAGGCATTGGCGCCGCCGCCGGTCTGGTAGGCCACTTTGATGTCCCGAATCTTCTCGACGCTGTCCCGGTATTCGGGCGCAAACCGCACGGCCAGGTTGAACTGCCGATCCCCCTCCAGCACCATCGTCGCCACCGCCCCGCCCAACGCCGCCTGGATGACCGAGTTCACGTCCCCCGAATTGAGGCCGTAGCGCGCCGCCTTGGCCCGATCCACCTTGATGTTCAGGTTCGGCTGCCCCAGGACCGGGAAGATGCCCAGGTCGGCCACGCCGCGGACCTGGCTCATCTCGTCCCTGACCTGGGCGGCGACCTTCTCCAAAGTCTCCAGGTTGGGACCGATAATCTTGATCGAGTTGGCGCCTTTGACCCCCGAGATCGCCTCCTCGATGTTGTCCTGGATATACTGGGAGAAGTTGAAGTTGACTCCCGGCAACTCGCTCTGGAACTCCGCCTGGAGTTGCTCGGTCAACTTCTCCTTGGTCAAGCCTTTGGGCCATTGGTCGTAAGGCTTGAGCGGGACGAAGAGTTCGACGTTCGAGAAGGGCGAGGCGTCGCTCCCGTTATCGGGCCGGCCATGCTGGGAAATCACGGTGATGATTTCCGGGTGTTTAAGTAGGATCAGGCGCATTTTCCTGGTCGCCGCCTCGCCGTCTTGGAGGGAGAGGGTCATGGGCATCGAGGCGCGAATCCAGAAATTGCCCTCTTCCAGGTGCGGGAGAAACTCGCTGCCCAGCCGCAGACCCACGAAGGCGGCCACGGCGAGAAAGACGGCGCCGACCCCGACCGTGATGGCGCGGTGGGCCAGCGCGAAGCGGAGGGCGGGGTCGTAAGAGCGGTGCAGCAGGCGGACGGCAATCGTCTCGGCTTCCTTCACGTGCTCGGGGAGAAAAAGCGAGGCGAGCACGGGCGTGACCGTGAAGGTGGCGATCAAGGCCCCGCCGAGGGCGTAGGCGTAAGTGCGCGCCATAGGTCCGAAAATCTGGCCTTCGACCCCCTGCATGGTGAACAGAGGCACGAAACCGGCCACGGTGATGAGCGCGGAAAACAGGACCGCCTTGTCCATCTGGAGCGCGCTGATCAGGATCAGCCGCAGGCGGTCGGTCCAATCGTGGCTGGGTGTGGTGTGCAATGGCAGTGTCGGGTCCGGCCCGTAAAAGCCGTCCGTCAGACGCCCAAGCAACGCATGCCTCTCCTCGGAGTTCCTCTGGAAATTGCGGAAGACATTCTCGACCAGGATCACCGCCGAATCCACGATGATGCCGAAATCAACCGCGCCGACGGAGAGCAGGTTGGCGCTCTCCCCTTGGAGCACCAGCAGCATGATGGCAAAGAACAGCGCAAACGGGATGTTCACCCCGACAATGATCGCGCTACGCAGGTCTCCCAGGAAAATCCACTGGACCAGGAACACCAAGAGGCACCCGAAGATGAGATTATGCAGGACGGTGTGCGTCGTTACCCCAATGAGCGAGCCGCGATCATAACAGGGGACCACCTGGACTCCGGGCGGCAGAGAGCCGTCGAGGTTCATTCTGGCGATTTCGGCTTTGACCTTTGGCAGCATGCTGGCGGTCTGCTCCGCGCGGCTCATCACCACAATCGCCGCCACCACGTCGTCCTCCTTGTCGCGCCCGCAAATCCCCAGCCTGGGCACGTAGCCCACCGTGACTTTGGCGACATCCTTGACCAACACCGGCACCCCGTTGGATTGGGACAGGACCACGTTCTCGATGTCGTCCACCTTTCGGCCCTGCGTCAAATCATCTCCGCCCCCGTCGTCAATCAGGCCCACGCCGCGGATGTTGATCGACTGCTGGCCGATCCGAATCTCGCGTCCGCCGACGTTGACGTTCGCGTTGCCCAGGGCGGTCAGCATCTGGGGCACCGTGACGTTGTAGGTCTCCAGCTTGCGGGGGTCCGCCTCGACCTCGAACTCCTTGGTCGTGCCGCCCCAACTGTTGATTTGCACGATGCCGGGAATGGTCAAGAGCCGCCGCGTCACGATCCAGTCCTGGACCGTGCGCAGGTTGGTCAGGCCGAAATGCTTTGGCCCCACCACCTGGTAACGATAGATTTCTCCGGTCGAGCTGTTCTGTTGGATTTGAGGGACCTGGCCGCCGGGAAGAGTGATGTTTTGCTGCATCGCAATGGCCGCCTGGCTGTAGGCAAAGTGATAGTCCACGCCGTATTTGAAGACGACACGGACAAAGGACAACCCATAGAACGAGGTTGAGCGGATGACATCAATGCCGGGCGTGGTGTAGAG
>CAYWHA010000150.1:0-2708 GCA_964457555.1 uncultured Solibacteraceae bacterium | reverse complement strand
TCTGGCGGTATAATCTGAGTGACGGTGTCGGGCATTCACGGGAACCGTGAGGCACAGGGCGGCTGCCATGGACAATAGCGATTTGCTTCGCTACAAGAATCTTCTCCTTTCAAAGCGGCAAGAACTCTCCGACGGCAAGAGCCTGGGCGACATCAATATCGCCGCAGGCGGGCTTCGCGGGGATCCGGTCGGCATGGCCAACGGTGAAGCAGATGTCGCCATGCAAATCCGGTTGCGCCAGAGAGACGGCAAGCTCCTGCGTGCCGTCGACGATGCCTTGGCCCGGATTCTACACCAGGAATTTGGCATTTGCGCGGAATGCGGGGAGCCGATTAGCAAGGCGCGCTTGGAGGCGGTGCCCTGGACCACGTATTGCAGGGACTGCAATGAGCGGCGTTGCTCTGGAGGCTGAGACGCTGGCTGGGCATATTCCGCGTCTCGCCCCCGCCGAAATGCCCCAGGTTCACGGATCCGAATGAGCTGGGGTGTTTCTTGAGTAGGACAGCGCCCCGGTTCTCCTCGTTTGAGGCAAGAATTCGGAGTGAACATACGTTTACCCGCCCTGATGCCACATGGGGCTGGAATGATGCCAAGGTCCAGAACTAGGTCAGCGCTTAGAATGCCCCACCAGACTGGTCCAAAAACTTGCGGACCTATGTCGCGCCTCGTCCTGACGACTTTAGTGCTTGCGTCGGGCATTCCCATCGCGGCTCTCGCGGTACCCACGCCTCCGGCTCAGGCAAATGAAACCGGCCGGTTCCAGAGCAGCGACCTGTACAAACTTCGTTCGGTAAGTACGGTTGCCCTTTCGCCCGATGAAACGCGTGTTGCGTACATGGTGGTGAATCGTGACCGTTCTGGACGTCCCTACTCGCAGGTGTGGGTGATGGAGCTCGCGACCGGGAAGGCCGGACGCCTCGGCGGTGAGAAGGAATCCGCCTCGAACCCCGTCTGGTCGCGGGACGGACAGTGGCTGGCCTTCCAGGGGAGCGACGGCAACAGCTCCGGATTGATCGTCGCTCACCCCGACGGCTCCGCCCGAACGTTTCTCGCCCCTATGAAAGGCACCAACTCTCCGCTGCCCGGGCAGGGAGAGAATGTCACTTGGTCTCCGGACAGCAAGAAGATCGCTTTCGTTTCCTCGACGCCCGGTCCTGAGACGGGGGAAGCCAGCGGCGATCCCATGGTGATCACGCGCTATCTTTACAAGCCGACTGCGGGCGAAGGCTTGAGTCACTTCAACGACAATCGCAGGCTGCACATTTTCATCGTTGACGCCGGCACCAGGCAGGTGCGGCAGGCGACCGATGGGACCTATAACGAGCACTCCATCGACTGGTCGCCTGATGCGAAAGAGATCTTGTTCGCTTCCAACCGCGAGCCCAACTCGGATGAGTTTTTCAATTATGACTTGTTTGCGCTGAACGTGGCGGATGGAGGCGTCCGCCGGCTGACGGCGACCGAGAGTTGCGAATACGCGCCGCGCTGGTCGCCGGATGGGACAACGATCGCCTTTTCCGGAACTAGACGCGGCCTCACGGACCGCGAGACGACGATGGAGGATACGCACGTCTGGCTCATCAAGTCGGACGGGAGCGATCGCCGCGAGATCGGAGCCGCGATCGACAATCGTCAGAGCCATCCCCAGTGGGGAAAGGACAGCGCGGTCTACTTCACGGCACAAGAGCGCGGCAGCGTCCACCTTTACCGGATGCGAGTGCCGGGCGGCGCACCCGAGATGGTGGTGAATGAGCTTGGCGCAGTTGAGTCGTGGTCGGTGGGCAAGGACGGCATTGTGGTTTACAGCTACACCAGCCCGGGCGACATGGCTGAACTGTACTTGAAGAGCGCCACCGGCACCCGGCAGTTGACCGACCTCAACACCGAAGTGATGCGCGGCAAGGCGCTCGCCGAGGTCGAACCTCTATGGTTCACCAGCAACGACAATCGGTTCGAGGTGGAGGCGTTCCTCACCAAGCCGCTGGGCCTCACGGCAGATTCCAAGCACCCCCTCATCGTCAGCATTCATGGCGGCCCGCACGGCCAGAACGGTCCCGCCTTCAACTTCGAAGCGCAGGTCTATGCCGGGCGAGGGTGGGCCACCCTGAATGTCAACTATCGCGGCTCCACTGGCTACGGCCAGAAATTTGCGGATGCGGTCTTCGGCGACCAGGACGGAAACGAGGGCCAGGACGTGCTCTATGGCGTCAGTGCGGCGGTGCGGCGCAATCTCTGGATCGACCGCGACCGGATGGGGATCGAGGGTGTCAGCTACGGTGGTCAGCTCAGCGACTGGCTCATCACCCAGACCAACGAATTCAAAGCAGCGATCCCCATCGCGGGCATCTCGAACTTGATCAGCTATAATTACATGACTTACTACAACCAGTACGAAGAGATGGAGTTCGGTCAGTTCTTGCATCAGGGCAACTTGATGGAGACCGCGTGGGAGCGTTCGGCCCTGAAACACGTAGCCAACGTCCACACGCCGACGATGCTGATGCATGGCGAGAACGATCCCGACGTCCCCATCGCCGAGGCCGAGCAGTACTATATCGCGCTCAAGGACGTGGGCGTCGAGACGGTTTTCGTCCGCTATCCGCGCGAGGGACATGGCCTGGCGGAGACCAGGCATCAGGTTGATCGCCTCGACCGCTCCATCGCCTGGTATGAAAAGCACTTTCCGCCCGCCGGTGCGCAAGTGAAGA
>CAYWHA010000149.1:0-2767 GCA_964457555.1 uncultured Solibacteraceae bacterium | reverse complement strand
GCGAGGCAACGGTTTCGGACGGCACGACGCTAACCGCTTGGTTGATTGAAAAGGTGGGTCCGTATGGTCGCCATTTGGAACAGCTCAAAATGGCGCTTTTGGAACAATGCCGCTCGCAGAAAATCGAACCTCCCTCGGGAGATCGTATCGAGCGCTTGGTACATTCTGCAATCCACACCTATGACGAGAGGCTATGCGAGGCAGTTTGGCAGCGGGTGCCGCCGGACACTCGCGTTAAGTTGAACGCGCTCTTGCTGCCGTCACAGGTGGCCCCCGAACCAGCAGCCCGACTCGTACCGGCGCTGTTACAGGAATTACGCACCGACGCTGGGCCGGCCAGCCTGGAAACCGTAGTGCAGGAACTCGACAAACTGGACCGTGTGCGTGGATTGCAACTGCCCGTAGACTTATTTTCATCGGTGCCACCCAAGATACTGCAAAGCTTTCGGCAACGCGCCGCCGTGGAAGCACTGTACGAACTGCGGCGCCATCCGGAGCCGCTGTTGACAACGCTGCTGGCAGCCTATTGCCATGTGCGCGGCCAGGACCTCACCGATACCCTCGTCGACCTGCTGCTTGAGATTGTGCATCACATCGTCAGCAAAGCAGAAACTCGCGTGGAGCAGCAATTGATCGAGGAACTGAAACGGGTTGCCGGTAAGAACGGCCTACTGTTCCGTTTGGCTGAAGCCGCGCTGGAACATCCCGACGGCGTTATTAAAGAGGTCGTATATCCGGTCGTGAGCGAGCAGAAGTTGCGGGATCTGGTGAAAGAATTCAAATCCACAGGACCAGCGTATCGCAAGCAGATACAAACGGTGATGCGCAATTCCTGGCGTTCCCACTACCGCCGCTTGCTGCCGCGGTTGCTGGACACGCTGGAATTCCAGTCCAACAATGACAGGTATCGCCCCATCATCCGCGCGCTGGCACTACTGAAAAAACACTCGGACAACAAGGCGCGACACTACCCACTGGATGAGGACGTCCCGCTGGATGGTATTGTCCCTGGCCCTTGGGAAGACGCAATCTATGACGAGGACAAAAAGGGTATCCGGCGAATCAATCGCGTGACGTATGAAATCTGCGTGCTGCAAACTCTTCGGGAGCGGCTGCGCTGTAAGGAAATCTGGGTAGTCGGAGCCAACCGCTACCGCAATCCCGACGATGATCTGCCCGCCGACTTCGATGCCCAGCGCGACGCTTATTATGCGGCGCTACGCTTGCCCCAGGACGAGAAACTGTTCATCGGCGAAATGCGCCACGAGTTGGAGCAGGCACTGGAGACGTTCAACCAGGAACTGCCGGACAACAAACACGTCCGCCTCCTGGACAAACGTGGACACTGGATTTCCTTGTCACCACTGGAAGCGCAGGAGGAACCCAAGAACTTAACGGCGATCAAAGCGGGGTTGATCGAGCACTGGCCGATGACAAGTTTGCTCGACATGTTCAAAGAGGCCGACCTGCGTATCCGGTTCACCGACGTATTTCGCAGCGTTACACCGCGCCAGGGCCTCGATCGCGACTTGCTGCACGAACGGCTGCTGCTGGATCTGTACGGCATCGCCAGCAATACTGGCCTGCGGCGCATGAGTTCCGGCCAGGCCGGGCACACCTATCGTGATCTGCTGTACGTGCGGCACCGTTACATTACTAAAGATTGTCTGCGGCAAGCCATCGCGCTTGTCGCCAACGCCATCTTTCAGGTGCGGTCGCCCGAGATCTGGGGCGAGGCGACGACCGCCTGTGCCTCGGACTCGAAGAAGTTCGGGGCATGGGATCAGAATCTGATGACGGAATGGCACGCCCGCTATGGTGGTCCAGGGGTCATGATTTATTGGCATGTAGAGCGTAGGGCTACTTGCATCTATTCACAACTGAAGACCTGCTCGTCCTCCGAGGTGGCCGCCATGATCGAGGGCGTGCTCCGGCACTGCACCGAGATGTCGATCAACAAGCAGTACGTCGATAGTCACGGACAGAGCGAAGTGGGTTTTGCCTTCTGCCGCCTCCTTAGCTTTCAACTGCTGCCGCGACTAAAGGGAATTCACTGCCAGAAGCTATACATTCCGGAGGCAGGAACATCGGAGCGGTATCCCCATTTGCGACTGATCCTCTCGCGACCCATCCACTGGGACCTCATGGCCCAGCAACATGACCAGATGATCAAATACACCACCGCGTTACGAACCGGCACGGCGCAGACCGAAGACATCTTGCGGCGCTTCACTCGCGAGAACGTACAGCACCCAACGTATCGGGCACTGTCGGAATTGGGGAAGGTCTGCAAGACGATATTCCTGTGCCGGTATCTTGGTTCTCTCGAACTGCGGCACGAGATTCAAGAAGCGTTGAACGTAATTGAGCACTGGAACAACGTCAACGATTTCATTCGCTTTGGCAAGGGTGGGGACTTTGCGACCAATCAGCGCGACGAGCAGGAGATCAGCATGCTGGCGCTGCATCTGGTTCAGATCTCCATGGTGTACATCAACACCTTGATGATCCAGCGTGTATTGGGCGGTCAGGATTGGATGAGCCGGCTTACAAAGGAGGACCGCCGCGGGCTGACGCCGCTGCTATTCGGCCATGTCAATCCTTACGGCAGTTTCCGCCTCGACATGAGTACACGGTTGCCGCTCGATCCTGTGAGAATCGGACCTCAACAGGCCGGCCATCAACTCAATCTGTACGATGAGAGCGTAGGCTAATCAACGATCAGCGGCTACTTTGCGGCTGGTGACAGGAACGTTGGTATAGGCCC
>CAYWHA010000148.1:0-2812 GCA_964457555.1 uncultured Solibacteraceae bacterium | reverse complement strand
TCTGGGGTCACGGATCGTACGTGGCGCCCGATTGGTCGGCCGACTGGCTGCATCGCGAATGCATGTTCATCCTCGACCGCTGGGCTCAGGCTGCGGGCGTCTCGAATTACGCGGCGCTCGGCTTGGAACAGCGGGCGGCCCTCCAGGCGCGCCTTCAACTGCTGATGCGGACCAATACCTATGACCCGGCGACCCGCGCCATCACCCTCGATCCCATTCGCGCCGCAGCCTTCGAGGATCTGGCCCGCCACTACGCCGATGTGTTCTCCAATGGGCGCTCCGAGTACGCCATCCCGCGCGGCGCCATGAGCGATCCGGTCAAGCTGCGGCAAATGAATGCGTTTTTTTGGTGGACGGCCTGGGCCGCTTCCACCGACCGGCCGGGGTCGGACGTCACCTACACGCAGAATTGGCCGCACGAACCGTTAATCGCAAACCAGCCGACCAGCGGGACCGTGGTGTGGAGCATCGCCAGTTTCGTTCTGCTGCTCGCCGGCGTGGGCGGCATGGTCTGGTACTTCGGTTCGCAGCCGCGTACGGTGGCCGGAGAGCTTCTTCCGGAGAGCGACCCCTTGCTCGGCCTCAGGCCCACCGCTTCGCAACGAGCCACCGTGAAGTATTTTTTCGTGGTGGCGGCGTTGTGGGTGGTTCAAGTCGGGCTCGGCGCCATTGTGGCTCATTATGGCGTGGAAGGGTCCGGCTTCTACGGAATTCCGCTCGATCGCATTCTGCCCTATAGCGTGGCGCGCACTTGGCACCTGCAGATCGGCCTGTTCTGGATTGCCACGTCCTGGCTCGCAACGGGCCTCTACGTTGCGCCGGCCGTCAGCGGCGTGGAACCGAAGGGCCAGCGGCTGGGAGTCAATCTGTTATTCGGCGCGCTGATTCTGGTGGTGGCGGGATCGCTGGGCGGCGAGTGGATGAGCATCGAGCACAAACTCGGGAACCTCTGGTTCTGGTTCGGCACGCAGGGTTACGAGTATGTGGATTTGGGCCGGTTCTGGCAGATCCTGCTCTTCATCGGCCTGACCTTTTGGCTGTGGCTGATGTGGCGCGCGTTGAAACCGGCCATCGCCAGGCACGATGAAAACCATGCGCTGCTGCTGATGTTCCTGCTGTCGAGCATCGCCATCCCGCTGTTCTACGCCGCCGGGCTGATGTACGGCGAGCGAAGCAATCTTGTCACCGCTGAGTACTGGCGCTGGTGGGTAGTGCATCTGTGGGTGGAGGGTTTCTTCGAAGTCTTCGCTACCGTGGTGATCGCGTTCCTGCTCACGCGCCTCAAGCTGCTCTCCGCGGTCACGGCCACGCGGGCCGTCATGTTTTCCACCGTGGTGTTCCTCTCCGGCGGCATCATCGGCACGTTCCATCACTTGTATTTCGCCGGGACGCCAAACATCGTGCTGGGATTGGGGGCCGTTTTCAGCGCCATGGAAGTGGTGCCGTTGGTGCTCATCGGTTTCGAGGCGTGGGAGAACATCCGCCTTGCCCGTTCCCGCCAGCAGCGCATTTGGGTAACCGCTTACAAATGGCCCATCTACTTCTTTGTGGCGGTTGCGTTCTGGAATTTCGTGGGCGCCGGGATCTTCGGCTTCCTCATCAATCCGCCTATCGCGCTGTATTATATGCAGGGGCTAAACACCACGCCGGTGCACGCCCACACGGCGCTGTTCGGAGTGTATGGCATGCTCGGCCTGGGGTTGATGCTGTTCTGCCTGCGCGCGCTGCGTCCGGGCAAAGCATGGAAGAACGGACCGCTGGCGTTTTCTTTCTGGGCAATCAACATCGGCCTCGCGCTGATGGTGCTGATCAGCATCTTGCCTATCGGCCTGGCGCAGACATGGGCTTCGGTGCAGTACGGAACCTGGTACGCGCGCTCGGCCGAGTTCCTGCATAGCGGGTATCTGAACCAACTGCGCTGGATGAGGATGATCGGCGACAGCATATTCGCCGTGGGCGCGTTAGTGCTCGGCTGGTTTGTTCTCGGCCTGGTGACCGGCCACTCGTATCTGGAGACCGGTTACGTCGCTGAAGGCGAATGGGAAGTGCGGGAACTCGAAACGCCGCGCAAGTAAGGACGCCAATGGCCGCGATTGCCGCACCGCCGGTCAAGACCCGTAAGAAGCTGCGCAAGCGCGCCGGAAAGGACCATTCGCAATCGCTGCGCCGCGCCTTTCAGTTGGCCTTCCTCGCGCTCAATATCTGGATCGGCCTCGAGTTCTACCTGTTCGTCCGTTACTACGAGACCGGCGGCCGCTCCGTGTACGCCGTTCGTCCACCCGGCGTCGAAGGCTGGCTGCCCATCGCCGCTCTGATGAACCTCAAGGTCCTGCTGATGTCGGGCAGCGCGCCTGCGCTCCACCCTGCCGGCATGTTCCTGCTGATTGCCTTTCTGGCGGCATCGTGGGTTTTCCGCAAGAGCTTCTGCGGGTGGTTGTGCCCCGTGGGAACCGTGTCCGAGTACTTGTGGCGCCTGGGCCGCCGCATTTTCGGCCGCAATTTCCGCTTGCCGCGCCCCGCGGATGTCGCGCTGCGCATTCTGAAATACATCCTGCTGGGGCTGTTTCTCTATGCGGTCGGCTCAATGCCGGTCCCCGCGATCCGCGCCTTTCTTGGCGGCCCTTATGGCGTGGTCGACGACGTGAAGATGCTCAACTTCTTCCGCTTCCTGGGCCTGGCCGGCTGCACCGTCACCGCCATCCTGGTAATCGCGTCGGTCTTCGTGCAGAACTTCTGGTGCCGCTATCTTTGTCCATACGGCGCGCTGATGGGCCTCGCCGCGCTGGCCAGCCCCTTGCGCATCCGCCGCGAT
>CAYWHA010000147.1:0-2827 GCA_964457555.1 uncultured Solibacteraceae bacterium | reverse complement strand
AGAAAGCGCGTCGTACCGTAGCCGCGCAGATAGGGAACGATTACCCTGTAGCCTGCCGAAGCTAACAAAGGAGTGACGTCGACAAAACTGTGAATGTCGTAAGGCCAGCCATGGAGAAGAATGACCGCGGGGCCATCTGCTGGGCCGTCTTCTGCGTATCCGATGTTAAGCAGACCGGCGTCGATCTGCTTCAGTGAACGGAACGACGTGTTTGTTCCCGGCTGTGTTGTCGGGAGTTGTGCCTGCTGTGGACTTGCAGGTTGCGCATTGGCGAGGTTGAGCATGCCGAGCTGCGTGGCAGCAAGCGTCATGGCCGCAGTTCCAAAGAAGCGGCGGCGATTATCATTGATCTGTTCGGACATCTTGATCGGATTCACGGCTGAATCTCCTTGGTTCGATGGCTGGTAGCATGCGAGCAACAGCAGAATTTGTTCCCGCTCGCAATGGCGAGTAATTGGTTTGCGGCCGCTTCTGATTCACTCGCCAATCGAGTGACGGGGCCAGCATTTCGGTGAAACAAGCCGGATAAAGACTGCAGTGATGGGTCCGAGTTGCAGGAGCGCGGACAGCGCTTCAACTGTTCTTTGGACTGTGATCATGTTCCTCTCCCCGTTCCGGTGGCTTTGCTGACTCAAGCAGATTTCTGAGCTGTTGATTCTTGATGAGGAGTTCACAGAGCCAGCGCTCCAAACTCCGCAGCCGCACCTGCCACCCGTCTTCCAGTCCCGGCTCCTCTTGCGGTCCCTTGTCCTGCTGATCCGGAACGTCAAAAACAGATTATTCGCCGGCCAATAAAGTTCAACTCATGCTAGATGGGCCGCCGCGTATAATCGGCCGCCTCTTATCCAACCGCGGCCAGCATTACCGACCAGCTTAACGACGTCACACTTGGTTCAATTGAGAGTCGTACGGCAATCTTTTCGACCACTTCATTCTGCCGTCCGTGCGTGCTAATCTCTGTACGCAATCGGGCAAGGTCCTTTTCTCGCTCTTCTACACTATGAATAGCCTGCAGAGTAGCTGCCGTCCCGCAGATAGTTGAGAGTAGTAGCGCCCGCAGATGCATTTCATCTGCGCTTCTACAGATGATGACGATCTCATATCGTGCGTCGACTGATTCAGTGGCGGGTGTCGCACGATGAAACAAGTCAAGTAACGGCCGAAGGGTGATGTTCGCCACGATCACGGTCGCTGCAAGCATTAAAGCAAGGTTCATAGAATTAAGGCCCGCCAAGACTCCTACCGCAGCCGAACACCAAACCGTTGCCGCGGTATTGAGACCTTGCACACTGGCTCCATCTTTGAAGATTACGCCCGCGCCGAGAAAACCTATGCCAGAAACAACAACTGAAGCCATACGGCCGCTGGATGCGGGATCTCCGCCGATGAGAGAGCCTGCCATAACGAAGGCAGACGCTCCAGCTGCTACCAGGGCATTGGTTCTCGTACCTGCCATGCGCTGATGCCACTGTCGTTCAAGTCCGACGAGCGCACCGAGAATGCATGCGCTCGCCAGGTGAAGGAAAAACTGAATTGTCGTAACTGGGGTCATTGCCCATGCCTCGTGAGATGTTCATCCTCGAATTCCAGGATGAATGCGCGCCATTCATATATCAGCATCCTCGATTGTGGGAAGCTACCGGATCCGTTTGATCGAATTACCATGACGACCTCCATTTTTGTGCTCTCGATTTGCGTTTATGGTCTAGCAAATCGTCCAATCATTCGGCAAGCTCGCCATTGGCTTTTGGAGCTGTGTCTTCGCCTTCCTTTAGCTAACAGATTGAATACCTATGAGTCCGAACACGCAGAATCCGGAAGTCGGTGATCAACAATCTCAGGAACTGTCCGCTCGAATCTGCTCGGTCCGAGAGACTTCTACGGTCGGAATGCAACTCAGGATGCAATCCGAATGCCATTTCTCTGCACTTGAGAAGCGGTTTGGCGGAAGCTGAATTGCGATCGGGATTTCGTGGGGTTTGCCGAAACGTGATGCGTTACTCCACGATGAGGGCTTTTGTATGGTTCACTGTCTGCTTGACGCTGTTTATTGACCTTGGAATCAAGAGTCGATGGCAGAACGCGTAGCCTCGCCACAGGTCCATTGGCTGCATTCGAATGCCAAGCGGCCGTTCAACTCGCGATCACTGTGGTTCAGCTAAAGCAAAGGTGACGAATCGTCGTACAAAATGTCGAGTCAGACTGTAGCGCGTCCAGTACACCGCCTCTCCTCACGGTAGCGCAGTCACACGCGATAACTCCCGAAAGGAAATCCTCCAAACAGTTTCCCTTGCAGTCTCTGACCACTTCTTGTGCATTCAATTGGCGGTTTGGAAGCGCACTTGCTTCTTACGAGCATGTGATGGCCACGCTTTTGGAGTTAGAAACTAGCCGCGCTCGGGTCTGAGAAACAAGGAGCGCGTCTCTGCATGGCAAATAAGAAAGTAGCGGATTCGCTGCGGGCGCCGAAGCTCATATCACGGGAAAATTGGCAGTCTGTGCCGGAAGTTGCGGGCCAGAAAATATGCACTTGATTTCTAGACTCCTGCTCCGGATGCGATCTCCAGGCCATCTCCTATAACTCCTGTCTTATGGGTAGTGATTCCAAATGGGGAGTCAGGCGACAAGAACGCATCCAGGCAACGGTTCCAAGCCTCTGGAACTCTCCATTAAACTTCGACCTTGAGCATCGAGACCTGATTATTCAAGAGCTTGGAATTCCAGACTTTTAAAGCATAACGAGCGATCACCATCGTTACCCATCATGTATTGGATAGCCACGATCACAATGCGCCATCAGCGCCATGTCACTGACGATTCCCATCCG
>CAYWHA010000146.1:0-2907 GCA_964457555.1 uncultured Solibacteraceae bacterium | reverse complement strand
CAGATCTCCTGACATACACCCCTGTTTTTATGTCCGGTCCCCCGGGTCAGGCGCCGGGATTTGAGACCGCGTAGCGCACTTTGAGCCGGGTCCCCGGAAAAATGGCCGACGCCTTGTCGAGTTCAGCGCACAGGGCCGCCAGGACCTTGGTTCGATGGGGCGAGCTGAGCGGCGCCACCTTCACCCGGAGTTCTGTCGGCGTGACCTCCAGATCCGCAGCTCCGGCCAGGATGTTCTGAACCAGGGTGCGGCCCTCATCTTCCGTCCGAGCATAGTAGGGGCGAACGAGAGCCAGGAAATCGCTCTCGGTCTGATAGGCCACCATCTTCAGCAGGTCCGTGAGGTGCTTGCGCTCTGGCGCGAGCTTGACGATCGGGTCCTTGACTGCCTCCCCCACCGCGACCCGGACGGGAAGCGTGGCCTTGCGCGCCACCAGGGCCTCCAGGCGGTTTCTGGCAGCCCGAACCTGCTTGCCCAGCTTGCCGTGCGCAATCTTGAACCCGCGCATGGTAGGTCTTTGGGCCTCGACATTGTCCAGCGCTGCCGCTCCATATTCCTCCTGGACCTTGGCCAGTTCCAGCCGCGCCGCGGCGATCTCCTTCTCAAGTCGCTTTCGTTCTGGATTGGGGATGGTCCGTTCCGGGTCGTCAGGCTCGACGTGGTAGTCCACCAGGGCATCGAGCAGGAACTCCTCGCGCATATATTTGAAAAATATCTCCTGTTTCCATCGAGCGAACATGCGGTGAGCGACTTCGACGGCGGAGAGATCCCACCTGGTGGTGACCACCTGGGTCTGGTGGTCACCCTTTAGCCTCGTCACCTGACGGAGCTTCAACGTTCCCTTGTCGACCTTCACCTTGATCGTCTTGTCGTTCAGCCAATACTCCACCGGATGGCCATCGAGCTTGGTTTTGCGCAGCTTGAACTTCTTCAGGGGGAGGTCTGGAACCTTCCCTTTTCGGTAGGTCAGGATGTGAATGCCACCGGCCTGGAGCGCCTTGAACAGCTTGGGGCTCCAGCCGCCCCGGTCGAACACCACCGTGATGGGGCGCTCCCCAAGCAGCTTTCGGCACTGGGCGAGGATGCCTGGAAGGACCTCCACGAGCCCGGCATTGGCCTTGGCCGTGACCATGAACAACGGGTCTCCGTCCTGGCAGTTCACCCAGTAATCTGACGTAGCGGGCAGGGTGAAATGCAGGCGGGCGACATGGGTCTTGGGCAGCCGGTGCTTGCCGTGGTAGACCCGGACATGGCCGTCCACGTAGAGGAAGCCCAGGGTATCCCCCCGGGCCTCGACCCTGAGGCGGGCCAGTTCCTGGCCGAACTGCTCCGCCCGGCGAAGCTTGGCCAGATGGTCCAGTTTCCGGCGCAGGGTCTTCACTTCCGGGGCACGGTCCAGGCCCACCAACCGGCCGAGTTCGGCAGGGACGTGCTCTTTGAGGCCCTCGGGCCGTTTGATGCGCAGGAGGGCCATGAACAGGAGAACCAGGAGGATGGACCTCAGGCCGAAGAAAGCCGGGCCGATGGAGCCGTAGACCTCCCGGGCCGCAGCCAGGACGCCGCACTTGAGGAGGATGGGCAGGGCAAGCAGCACCCCGGCATGGGGGATTCTGAGCCCGGTTTGAAAGAGGGGGCGAGCATCATCCAGGACACCCAGACGAGCCAGGATCCGGTCGAAGCATCGGTTGGATGGATCCGTATCCAGGGTGGTGGGGCAAGGCTCAGGTAGGTCGGCCTCCTGGAGGGGTAATGGGGGCGCCTGGTTGGGCTGAGGAACGGGTTCTGGAAGCGTTTCCTTCGGGGAAGGCATCCCTTCCCCGAAATCTAGTGACAGGCCGGGTAGAGCCGGCTGAATGAAAGTGGGGACAGGTTCCCAGCCCATACGCTTGAGCAGTTTGCGGACCGCCGTTTCGCTGACGCCCATCTTGCGGGCGATTTCCCGGTTGCTGGTGCCGGAGTCCTTTAATCTTCGGACCGTCCTTACTTCTGGGGCCTTGATCCGGACTACGCCAGTGTCCCCCGGCTTACGTCCGCGGCGGCGACTTGAGGCCGGCTCCCCGTTGTCCCGCTGTCGCTGGTGGCGCCGGACCTGGCGGGTGGAACAGCCAAAGGCCTTGGCCACCTCCACCTGGGTGGCTGCCCCCGTTGCCACGAGGTTCACCATGGCCATGGTCTCGGCGGCACCGTCGCCCAGGGCGTAGTTGGCGAAAAGGCGGCCTTCGACGGCCACCATCCTTCTACCCAGGCAGGTTTGGAGGCAGCAGCGGTCATTGATGGGAACCAGACCCGGGGGATCCTCGGGCAGGTCGAGGCCAGGGAGGGGGAGGGGCTGGGTGGGCATACCCCCTTCTCCCGCCGGCCCCTCGGTAAAGCAACCGGACATTTTAAGGTTCGCACCCTGAATGGCTGAAACCCGCGCCCCGTCAGCATCCTGTGAGAATCGAGGAACGTTCCCAACCCCTTCCAGGCTAAAACTGCATGCACCGAAACAGACCCTGCGGGATCCAGGCCGGAGACACAGACCGGACTATTTAAGGTTCGCTCCTTGAGGCAAGGAAGCATCGTTACAACAACATTTAGATGAGATTCGAAACGTAGATTGGAGGCCGATCCTCATTGCCATGGCCAGCCTCGCAGAAATGGGTGATCTGGGCTGAGAGCATTGACCGGACATTTTAAGGTCCGCACCCGTGGAAATGGAAATACTTGCTATTAAACGGTTTAAGTTGGAAAGCAGTGTGAAAGGGCCAAGGACGGCCTTCTCGCCTGAGATGCCCTCATTTAGGGAAATCGAGACTCCTTCTCCCTCCTTGTTCGCGAAAAACCGGACATTTTAAGGTTCGCACCCTCTCGCGGGGAAACCCGCACCAAACCTCAATTCCTTTGGGGTATGTCAGGAGATCTGAA
>CAYWHA010000145.1:0-2956 GCA_964457555.1 uncultured Solibacteraceae bacterium | reverse complement strand
CTGAAATTGGCCCACTTCGGCAATTTAATCTGGCCCACCCGCGGTTGATGGTTTCCGGACAGGGTTTTCCTGACCTTTAAATAAGACCCTCGTCACGAAGTTTGCGGGTCGGCCCGCTTCGAATCGCCGACCCGATGTGCCTCACAGTACCTATTGACCAGTGTTTTGACGGATGTCGGAAGGCTCCGCAGTCCCTCGTTTCTTTCGTAGCCAGTTTATTTCTCGACTTGCGTGGGCCGCGTCCGAGCCGTACCTTAGTTTTTCTTCCTGCCGCCCCCGTGTTTCTTTTGGTCACCTTGGTTTGAAAGCCTTGTCAAATGGCCGTTTCGACACCTATCATCGGATCTGTCCAGCCGTGGAAGGTAAGATCAAGCAGTCCAGTATGTCCGCCAATGGCCGTTTGACGTCGTTAAGTTACCCACAGACCACCGAAGTCCTATAAGAGGACTCGCGGCCGAAGCGGTGGGAATGTGGAAATCCCGCCCCGCGCCGATGTTGCGGGATTTCCAAGGCTGTCATTTCCACGGCTTTACTTCTCTGTTGCCTTTGCTCCTTTCTTCTGACGGTCGAGTGTCCTGCGGAATCGATAAGATTCGGTCCCGGTTTCCAGGATGTGCGCCCGGTCTGTGATGCGATCGAGCAATGCTTTGCAGAGTCGGGCATTCGGGATCACCTGCGTCCACTCTGAGAACGGAAGATTCGTGGTCAGAACTACAGCCGTTCTTTCTGATCGTTCGGCAATCACCTGAAACAGGAACTCCGCCCCGACTTCAGCGAGCGGCACGTAGCCCACTTCATCGATCGCGATCAGATCGTACCGACTCCAGCGCGCCATCACTCGCCGCAACTGCAGTTGGTGCTTCGCTTCGACCAACTCATTAACCAGCGCGGCGGCTGTTGTGAAGCGAACTCGCCGCCGCTGCCGGCATGCCGCCACGCACAGGCCAGTAAGAAGATGCGTCTTCCCGGTTCCACAATCACCAATCAACAGCACCGGTTCGGCGCGATCGATATAGCCACCGTCCGCCAGTTCGCGCAGTTTAGCTGCATCCACCAGCGGGGACTGGTTGAAGTCGAACTCTTCCAGCGTCTTGACTCTGGGCAGACGCGCTTCCTTGATCCGTCTCTCAATGGTGTTCCTTTCCCGCTCTTCGATTTCCGCACTCAGCAACGCGTCAAGATATCCCAGATGGGTCTTCTTTTCTCGAATGGCTTGCTCTGCGAGCGTGCTGAACTGCAGAGCCATGGTCGGCATCCGCAGCGCCTTACAGTGTTGTGTAATCGCGGCATCTTCCAGGTGCGCCATCTGACCGCTCATCTCACACCGCCCATCGCCAGCAGTTGGTCGTATTCATTCATCACCGGCAGTGGCCGTTGATAGCGTTCCAGCGAACCGATGTCCATCACTTCACAGACGGGATGGTTCAGATTACGCGCATGGACCAGATGCTGAACGGCCGCGGCGTCCGTGCAGCCAGTCGCCAAGGCAGTTTCGATTGCTTCTCGCAGCCGATCGCGACCAACATCCTTTGCCAGTTTCAAGAGTTCGACCATCTGCCTGGTGCCGGTCTGCTTGCCATGCCGTTTCATCAATGCCTGCCAGATTTCATCGAAGCAGGCTGGCCAAAGGCCGGCTTTGCGCTGCTGCTCGAGTGGTCGCGATCCGGCCAGCGCGCCCGGCTTACGGGAGAGCACATCAAGATAGTGTTCGAGTTCCAACACCTGCCTCTGCCGGCCGTAACACCGTTCATGCCGGGCCACGCAGGCCCCGTCATGCCACAGCTCGACGCTGCTGGCATAGGTTTTCGCTTGCACCTGTGTTCCGGACTTTAACGGTGCCGAATAAAAGTTGGTGAGCACTCTGGCGCACCCCATCCCATTGATCAACGGAAAGCTGGTCTGCGCCAGGTCCACTCCCTCGCTTACCAGCGGCAGCAAATGCTCGCGCTCCACCAGCACCGCAGCGCCAACGCTTTGATCCCGGCCTTCAATCCGGCGCTGCTCATCCTCGTGACACCCCTTCAGCAACTTCAGATTCAAGTCGGCAACATCGATCGCCTCGGGTACTGGCACCCAGTGATTCCTCCGGAAGTAGCCGACCTCACCTTCCACGCCGCCCTTCTCGTGTCCCTCGCCCGGCGTGCAGAACTCGCTTTCGAAACGCCAGTGTGAGCGGAACGCGATGAATCGCGCCGTCTCTTCGCGGCGGTATCCGCGCAGGATCTTCTTCACCGCAGAAGTTAAATTGTCATACCGAAGCTTGTGGAAGACTCCACAGAAAAAGGCGAAGGCCAGTTCGTGCGCCTCCAGAAACGCCTGTTGCGTGGCATGCAGAAACGCGCAATGGAAGGCGGCGCCGCTCGCCATGCTCCGCATGGAAAAGACCTGCAACTTTGTCCTTTCGCTGGACAGGTCGGCATACGCCTCATACCAATCCACTTGGGCTTCTACGCCCCACTGATAACTCTGCGGGACAAACGTCTCGTGAAAGGCCAAGCCCAGCGCAATCTTCCGCTCGTGGACATAAAGGCGGACGGTTCGTTCGCAGATCCGACATTCCGGTAGCTCAATGCGTATCCTCTCCCAGATACGGTGCGCCGTATGCCGCTGCTTACGCGGAGCCTTTCGGTCGACCTCCAGAATCTGGTCGATGAAGGCCGACGCAGCCCCCAACTTGAAACGAGGACGCTCTGTCTTTCTCCTCGGCTTCGGCAAGGCACTGTTTACTGCCTCTCGAACCATACGCCGATGCACCTTCAGCTTCTTTGATACGCCGGCTATCGTTCCGACACCGAACTCGTATTCTCTGCGGATCTCTTCGAAAAGTTCCACCTTTAATCTCCACTCCAACGTGTTCCCCCGATCCGGGCAGTGCCCGACTCAGAGTACCCGTTTTGTTCAGAAGGGTGGGCCGAAACAAAATTCCGAACTGGGCCAATTCAGAATACCGAAATCA
>CAYWHA010000144.1:1781-2968 GCA_964457555.1 uncultured Solibacteraceae bacterium | reverse complement strand
CAGTCCCTTTTGGACATCGGCGTGAAAGTTCTCGTCGGCGCGGTTCTTCTGCTTTTGGATTACGTTACGACGGCTCTCTCGAACGGCTCAATAACCCTTCCTGACCCCGCGATAACTTTGCCCGTCCTTACATTGGTCATCTCACAGCTTGACAGCTATGTTATTGACTATACGAAGAAACAGGACATCCCAGTTCCTACGGTATAAACAAAAACTCGCCCCCGAAATTGGATATGGGCGAGCGAGGTGATTGACTAGTAAAATCTACCTACTTCACAATATAAAACGAAAATAGACAAGTTTAGTTACGGTTGTCCGACGGATTAGAATAAGAAAAGTCCTTATTCTAATCGGTGAGGCAAACGCCCCGTACCTTCACAATTTAACAGGAGGGAATATGTCAGATACAAAGATGTTCATTCTGCATATCTGCCCGCTTTGTCCCCGTGTCAAATTGCTGGGGACATGGGTAAATATCTCCGACGAGGATATAAATAAAATCGCCAAGAGCTTGAAAGAAAAAGGGCTGTTCGTCAAACAGGAGTTTGAGATATGCCCCGAATGTTTAGAAACCATAAAAAACTGAAAGGAGGCATCCTTGAAAATAGGAAAGGCTCTCTACTGCAATCTCTGCCATCTGCCCATCGGCTCGCAATCCCACAAGTCCTTTACTACGAAAAAGGACGGCCACCACGTTCGCGTGGATTACCACGATCGTTTTCACGGCGATTGCTGGACGAAACAGTGCAATATCATTCTCGAATCATACATCGAAGAAAGGAAGGTTGATAATGAAAAGAAATCATAAACTCTACAAACATTGGAAGAACTGCAAATCCAATCTCTCGAAACACCATCGAAAGTGCCGCTCAAACGGCGGCACGGACGATGAAAGCAATATATCGCTTATCCCGATATTGAACCACAATAGCTGGCATCAGCTTACCCAAAACTACGATCCGCAGAAAATTGCCGATATTTTCAACGAGTTTTATCTCGATCCAGACTACAAATTCGTTGTCATTCCGACATCCGCTTTCACCGGAGTGAACCATATCGACAATTTCAAAACTGCCCATATACCCCACCATTAGTACCTTCGGGCCGCCTGTCCCATAAAACAGGCATTTTATATGTAAAAGTTATCCCCTTTTCTTTTTTTCCCGTTTTTTGATAGAATGGAGTCG
>CAYWHA010000144.1:0-1681 GCA_964457555.1 uncultured Solibacteraceae bacterium | reverse complement strand
GTCGTCTACTCGGTTCTCAATGGATGGTTCTTTATTGCCGTGCAGGTAAGCTCTGCAGGCCCAAGCCAAAGGCCTAGGAGAGGGGAGGTAGCTCACCCCACGGCAATAGCGAGTCATCCCAAAGTCGCGCGGAATAAAAACTAAAAGTCAGTTATGTCATCAGGACTGGACGGGAAATGCGATTAACGTCCGATACTAATGCAAAATAAAATAAGATGCATCATTGGTTCAATACTCAGCATATCGTTAGCGTCGGTGATCCTCGTTTTGTTCCTTTCGCCGGAAACAGTTGAAGTCGAGGCGAAAAACGGACAAAATAACCCTTCTAACGCCCCAGTCGCCAAAATAGCGTTAAACGCCCCACAGGGGCAAATAGGTGGCAACAAATCGGTTTTAAGGGAGGTTTGGCAACACTACACGCAGGACGAAATAGACGATTTGACGGAAAATACTCAAAACCCGACAATCCTCAGAAAACTTATCCGATGCGAAAGCCAAAACACCAACGTGGCGAGGATAGATTCAAATGGGGTGATGTCCTACGGAATCCTACAGTTCAATGGGAAGGCGACATGGAATCAATACGCGCCGCAAGCCGGAATATCGTCTACTCCGATGAATCCCCGCGCGGCGATAAAAGTAGCCGATTACATGATAAGCCACGGGTTAGGACATAGGTGGACTTGCTGGCATCTTACAGGACTTGACCATTGATTCATGAAATGGGTAATGGTATAATCAGTACATGCCAAAAGACCCAAGGGGAAATATAATTCATCTTTTCTCGCATACTTAAATTGTTATGAGAACAAAAGGAACTATCCCCAAAAACAAGGGACTTAAAAGCCCCCGCACCTGCCTCATCTGCCAGAGGACTAACCCGATCTACGACGAGGGGATGTGCCGCAGACATTTTGACAAGTGGAAACATTTTGAACACGAGTACGATCTACAGGTTCTTTTGAGCCGGAGGGATGATGCTGTGAGGTGTGGATAAGTGGTTGTTTGACTTTACTTTGCGTTCTATGGTACAATTTCCTTGTAAGTGGTTCTTTGAATGAAATAAGCGAAGTGGCTGAATACACTTCTCTAGTGAGTGAAGGCAGTCGCATTAGTTCTAGGGGGCAACCGCCTGAGGGACTGGAGGCGACGTACACGGGACACAACTCCATTGAAATCACTAACTTCAACGGGTTAGCTAGAATCGTCCTTAGTGCTGCGGGTAAGGCCATAAACCAGTCGTCCCGCCGTCGTTTATTTCATTCAATGAATCACTTAAAGTAAGCATGTAGTCATGCGACAGGGGTAGTACAAATCCAAAGATCGTTTAGATGGAGGCGTACTATCTCGCAAGAGATTACGCCCCTGTCTAAGCGATTTTTTATTCTGATGGGGAAGGTGCGGCGAATAAGAGGTTTCCTCCCATTGGTTGCCACTTAATGCCTCTTTTCTACAACCTCGATGTGACCGGCAGGAACCGGCTCGCGTATACTGATGGTCGTAGCGGCGGTTCATCGTTTCCCATGAGCGATGACCCTGAACCCGACGTAAGCAAAATGACTTGATCGGAGAGTCATGGGTGAAGCGAGCCGACAAAAAAACGGACTTCCTCGCTAAAAAAACAAGAACCTGACCCCGGCTCTTAACCCCACCCGTGCGAACCTGATAGCGTAGTGGGGAG
>CAYWHA010000143.1:0-3024 GCA_964457555.1 uncultured Solibacteraceae bacterium | reverse complement strand
GCAGCCTGCGCGTGCTGGATGGCGCCGTGGCGGTGTTCGACGCGGTGGCCGGCGTGCAGCCGCAATCCGAGACGGTGTGGCGGCAGGCCGATAAGTACAATGTCCCGCGCCTTTGCTTCATCAACAAGATGGATCGCGTCGGCGCGGATTTCTTTCACTCCGTGGATACCGTGGTCCAGCGCCTGAAATGCAAGCCGGTACCCATTCAGATTCCGGTAGGCGCGGAAGACCAGTTCAAGGGCGTGGTCGATCTGGTCGAGATGAAGGCCATCCTGTGGCATGACGAGACCCTGGGCGCGGAATTCGACGTTGTGGATATTCCCGCGGACCTGGTGGAGCAAGCCAAGGAATACCGCGAGAAAATGATCGAGGCGATTTCCGAGTTCGACGATCATCTCTTCGCGCAGTTCATCGAGGGCAAGTCGGTTTCGAACGACGAGATTCGCGCCGGCCTCCGCAAGGCGACTATCGCGCTGAAGATTTTCCCGGTGATCTGCGGTTCGGCCTTCAAGAACAAGGGCGTGCAGACGATGCTCGACGCGGTGGTGGATTACCTGCCGTCCCCGCTCGACGTTCCGCCGGTCGAAGGCTGCGATGTCGACGATCCCTTGAAGCCGTTGTTCCGCAAGGCTTCCGACAGCGACCCGTTCTCCGCGCTGGTATTCAAGATCATGACCGACCCGTACGTCGGCCAGTTGGCGTTTTTTCGCGTGTACTCCGGGACGCTGAAATCGGGAGATTCCGTCTACAACGTCGCCAAGCGCCGCAAGGAGCGGATTGGCCGCCTGTTGCGGATGCACGCCAACAAGCGCGAGGACATTCAGGAGATCCTGGCGGGCGACATTTGCGCGGCGGTGGGATTGCGCACGGTTTCGACCGGCGATACAATCTGCGACGACGACCACCCGATCGTTCTGGAGTCGATTGAGTTCCCGATGCCGGTGATTCAGCTCGCCGTGGAACCCAAGACGAAGGCCGACCAGGAAAAGCTGGGGATGGCGATTCAGAAACTGGCGCAGGAGGACCCCACCTTCCGCGTGAACACGGATCTGGAAACGGGCCAGACCATTCTCTCGGGAATGGGCGAGCTGCATCTGGAAATCATTGTGGACCGCATGATGCGGGAGTTCGGCGTGGGCGCCAACGTGGGCAAGCCGCAGGTGGCTTACCGCGAGACCATCCGAGGGCAGGCGCAAGCCGAAGGCCGCCACGTGCGGCAAACCGGCGGACACGGACAGTACGGCCACGTGAAGATCCGGATCGAGCCGCTGCCCACTGGAAGCGGATTCGAGTTTGAGAACGAAGTGTTCGGCGGCACGGTGCCGAAGGAATTTATTAATCCGACGGAGATGGGCATCAAGGAAGCGCTCGAGGGCGGCATCCTGGCAGGCTACCCCATGTCCGATCTGAAGGTGACGTTGTACGACGGCAGTTACCACGATGTGGATTCCTCGGAAATGGCCTTCAAGATCGCCGGTTCGATGGCGGTCAAAGCGGCCGCGCGGAAGGCCAAGCCCGTACTGCTCGAGCCGATCATGGCGGTGGAAGTGGTGGTGCCCGAGGAGTACATGGGCGACGTGATTGGCGATTTGAACTCCCGCCGGGGCCGCATCGAAGGCATGGAACTGCGCGGGACCACCCAGATTATCAAGGCGATGGCGCCGCTTTCGGAAATGTTCGGCTACGCGACGTCATTGCGCTCCCGCACGCAGGGGCGCGGCAGCTTCACCATGCATTTCGGGAAATACGAAGAGGTTCCGGGCTCTCTCGCGGAAGAGATCGTAAGCAAGGTCCAGGGCAAGACTACGAGATAAGGAGATTGTAATTTTCTTATGGCAAAAGAAAAATTCGATCGCAGCAAGCCGCACGTAAATATCGGGACGATCGGGCACATCGATCACGGCAAGACCACCCTGACGGCGGCCATCACCAAGGTGCTGGCGAAGACCAACCCTAAGATCAAGTTTCGGAGTTTCGACTCCATCGACAATGCGCCGGAAGAGAAAGCCCGCGGCATCACGATCGCGGTGGCGCACATCGAGTACGAAACCAAGGCGCGGCACTATGCCCACGTGGACTGCCCGGGCCACGCCGATTACATCAAGAACATGATCACCGGAGCGGCCCAGATGGACGGGGCGATTCTGGTGGTGGCGGCCACCGACGGCCCCATGCCGCAAACGCGGGAGCACGTGCTTCTGGCGCGGCAGGTGGGAGTGCCGTGCATCGTGGTCTGCATGAACAAAGTGGACATGGTGGACGATCCGGAACTGCTGGACCTGGTCGAGTTGGAAGTGCGGGATCTGCTGAAGTTCTACGAATTTCCAGGGGACGATCTGCCGGTGGTGCGGGTATCGGCTTTGGGAGCGCTGAACGGGGAAGAGAAGTGGGAGAAGGGCATCCTGGAGCTGATGGACGCGGTGGACAGCTACGTGCCGATGCCGGCGCGCGTGCTGGACAAGCCGTTCCTGATGCCGATTGAAGACATCTTCTCGATCCAGGGGCGCGGGACGGTGGTGACGGGGCGCATCGAGCGGGGGATCTGCAAGGTTGGCGAGGAAATGGAGATTGTGGGCTTCCGGCCGACGCGCAAGACGGTGGTGACGGGCGTGGAAATGTTCAAGAAGTTGTTGGACGAAGGGCGCGCCGGAGACAACGTCGGACTGCTGCTGCGCGGGGTGGAAAAGACGGAAGTGGAGCGGGGGCAGGTAATCGCGAAGCCGGGGTCGATCACGCCGCACACCACGTTCATGGGATCGGTGTACGTACTGAGCAAGGAAGAAGGCGGGCGGCACACGCCGTTCTTCAAGGGATACCGGCCGCAGTTCTACTTCCGGACGACGGACGTGACTGGGGTGGCGGAGTTGCCGGAAGGAACCGAGATGGTGATGCCTGGGGACCGTGTGGACCTGAAGGTGGAGCTGATCACGCCGGTGGCAATGGACAAGGGGTTGCGCTTCGCGATTCGCGAGGGCGGCCGGACAGTTGGCGCCGGCACCGTAACCGAGATCATAAAGTAGGGGC
>CAYWHA010000142.1:0-3113 GCA_964457555.1 uncultured Solibacteraceae bacterium | reverse complement strand
GCCGTGCGGATGCCTCCACGCCTGCCGCTCAAACGGCCCCCAGCGACCCCGACCGGCCCGTGTTGCGCAGGACGCCAACTACGGTGGCCGATGCCACGGTTCCTCCCACGTCCGCCGACGCCTCCCGTGAGCCATCCCCCGACCGCGATGACCTGGATTCGACGTTTGGCGCCGTTCAGCCGGATCCGATCATTCGCAAAGCAGCCAACGCCGCTCTGGATTTCACAGAGACGCTGCCAAACTACGTCTGCCAGGAGTTGGTGACGCGCTACGTGAGCGAGTCGACGCCGGCCAGGTGGCAGGCCCAAGACATCGTCACGACGGAAGTGGTTTACGAAAACGGCAAGGAAGACTACCGGAACATCACCGTCGGCGGCAAGCCTTTTAAGGGGTCCATGGACGATACCGGCGGCGCGTGGTCGACGGGCGAGTTTGGGACCGTCCTGATCAATCTCTTCAATCCCGGCACGGCCGCTCAATTCCACTTCAAGCAGGATTCCAGAGCCGGCAGCGTCATGGCCAAGGAATACAGTTTTGACGTTACCCACGAAAATTCCCACTGGCAGGTGAAATTCGGCTCCCAGATCTACGTTCCCGGCTACACCGGCAACGTGTGGATCGATCCAGCGACCGGCCGCGTACTGCGGATTGAGATGGAGGCGCGAAGGTTCCCGGGCGACTTCCTGACCGACCACGTGGAGTCGGCGACCGATTACGAGTACGTCCGTCTGGGCGGCACGGAGCAATACCTCCTGCCGGTGCATTCCGAAACCCTGAGCTGCGAGCGGGCTTCGAGCGTTTGCGCGCGCAACACCATCGACTTCCGCAACTACAAGAAGTTCGAAGGGCAATCCACCGTTACGTTCGGGGACGCGAAGTAGCAGAACGGCAGGCAGGCGAATCGCCTGCCCCACCTCCAGGCGCCTACTGGTTGTTCGGTTCCGGCGGTTTCGGCGGCGGCACGTCCTGCTTCTGGATGTTTTGGTTGGGCCTTCCCCTGCCGCCTTGGCGGGGCGCGGGCTTGGCGCTGGCCAGTTCGACGTAGCTCGCGATGACCTTATCCTTCTGGTCCGGGTCGACCGTCAGGTAGCGGCTGTGCCCGTCGGCCTTCGGCGTGAAGCGCGTGCGGCCATCATCGAGAACGGCGATCGCGCCCACAGTCGAAAGCTTGAAGCTATCCGGATGGGCCGCATAGAGCGCCGCCGCCATGGAGGGCGCAGCAGCGTCGTAGGGCATGGGGCGGAATGCGCGGTAGGCGTCGACAATGGGATGCGCCGGGACCCATGCGAAATCCTTCCCGATGCTGGCGCCGGGAAACGGCAGAGCCTCGCCCACCTCCGTGCCCACGGCCACAATCGGCGTGGGCCACTCGGCGAACAGCCGCCGGGCGGCGGGCACGTCGGCCTTGACGCGGGGATCGGCGGCCGTCCCCTCCGGGTACGATCCGGCGGCCACAATCAGCAGCTTTACCTTGCGCTGGATCAGCTCCAGGGTTCCGGCCAGATCCATCACCTTGACCAGATTCGTGGCCGGGCCGGCCAGCAGCACGATGCAATTCTGGTCGACTTGCGCGGTCATCGCATTACGGATCAGCGCGACCGGGTCGGCGGTGTCGTTGAGCTTGACGATCCCGTTCGGATAGACGGGCTTACCGTCGTCCGTTTTCTTGTCCAGCACGGCGTTCAGGACCGGGGTATCGGCGGCCAGTTTGCCGTTGTCGGCCATGCCCATGGGCGGGGCGGGCCGCTGGAAACCGCCGCCGAAGGACCCCGCGGCAGGCGGCGGACCGGCAAAGAACCTGGCCAGCGCATCGCCGAACGCCGCCGATTTCAGACTCGACTTGGTGGTGCTGGTGGAAATGAGGCGCGCTTCGTTCTTGCCTTCCAGGCCGTAGACCAGCGCCAGCGCCAGCGCTCCATCCACGCCATCGCCCAAATCGGAATCGAATACGATGCCGATGGGCTGCGGTCCTCGTGACGGAAATTGCATGGTGGCCTAGGTCAGCTCGGCGAAGCTCAATTCGCCGGTGGCGTCGCCGAAGTGTTCCATGTGGACGCCCATACGGTCCATCATCGCCAGGTGTAGATTGCACATGGGCGTTTCCTTGCGGTATACCACGCGGCGTCCGGTCTTGATGGCGCCGGCGGCGTTGCCGATCATCAGCGTCGGAAGGTCCTCATGAAGGTGGCGGTTGCCGTCGGAAAGCCCCGCGCCGTAGACCAGCATCATGTTATCGAGCAACCGGGCGCCGCCTTCCGGAGTGGACTTCAACTTATCCACCCAGGCGGACAACTGAGTAGTGTGATAGGTATTGATCTGCGTGACCTTCTCGATCAGTTCCGGCTTGCCCTGGTGATGCGTGCACGGGTGATGGCCATCGGCGATGCCGATCTCGCGATAGGGGCGCGAGGTGCCTTCGCGGGTGATCAGGAAGGTGACCACGCGCGTCAGGTCCGCCTGGAACGCGATGGTGATCATGTCGGTCATCAGCTTGAAGTGCTCCGCGAAATCGGCCGGGATGCCATAGGGCTTTTCCATGTGCGGATCGATCTGCGCGTTGGCGGTCTCGGTGCGTTCAATCTGCCGCTCCACCTCGCGGATGGAGGTGAGATACTCGTCCAGTTTGCGGCGGTCGGTGGGACCGAGGCTGGCTTCCAGGCGCTTGGTATCCTCGCCGACGAAATCGAGAATACTGCGGCGATAGTCGGCTTCGCGCGCCCGGGCCTCCGGGCTTAGGATCACGCCATTGCCAAACAGGCGTTCGAACAGCGACCGCGGATCGAGAATAGGCGGCAACGGCTGGGTTTCGCTCTTCCAGGACAGGTTATTGGTGTAGGCGCATGAGTAGCCCGAATCGCAGTCGCCCGCCTGGCGTGCATCTTCCATGCCCACTTCCAGCGAAGGGAAGCGCGTCTGGTCGGCAAGGTGCTTCGCGACAATCTGATCGCAGGAAACGCCGGCTTTGATATCCACCGTGGTTTTCTTGACCTGGATGCCGGTCAGGTACGACCCCGAGCAGCGGCCATGGTCGCCGGCGCCATCGAGCAGCGCGCGCCCGGTGTTGTGGGTCAGGTTGCCCAGCATGAGGATGTCGTCGCGGTGCGGCTCCATGG
>CAYWHA010000141.1:0-3180 GCA_964457555.1 uncultured Solibacteraceae bacterium | reverse complement strand
TGCCGCGCTCGACCTATTACTACCAGCCGCGGCCGGAGAGCGCCGAGAACCTGCGCCTGTTGCGGCGACTCGACGAACTGTACTTGGATTGCCCGTTCTACGGCAGCCGCCGGATGGCCGTCACGCTGCAGGTCAACCGCAAGCGCATCCAGCGGCTGATGCGGATTCTGGGTATCGAAGCCCTTCATCCGAAACCGAATCTGAGCCGGCCGGCGCCGGGCCACGAGATCTACCCGTACCTGCTGCGCGGCATTTCGATCGAGAGGCCGAATCACGTCTGGAGCACCGATATTACGTACCTTCCGATGCGTGGCGGCTTCCAATGCCTGGTGGCCGTCATGGATTGGTTCAGCCGCTTCGTGCTCAGTTGGGAACTCTCCAATACCATGGAGACGGGCTTCTGCCTGGCTGCGCTGGAGGCCGCGTTTCGATTCGGTCAGCCCGAGATCTGGAACTCCGATCAGGGATCTCAGTTCACCTCGCCCGATTTTCTGGCGCCGCTCAAGAAGCGCGGCATCTCGATCAGTATGAATGGCCGACGCCGCGCCCTGGACAACGTTTTCATCGAGCGTCTGTGGCGGTCCTTGAAGTACGAACTCATCTACCCCGGCGTCTTCGCCGGCGGCCTCGATCTGTTTCCGGCGCTGGAGCGCTACTTCCACTTCTACAACCACCAGCGCCCGCATCAGGCGCTCGGTTACCGCACGCCGGCAGATCTGTTCCCGCGCAGGTCCATAAGGAAAAGGTCGTCGCCATAATGGGGGGGCTCCGCCCCCCAAGCCCCCCGGGATTTATCGCTGTTTTCTTCCAGAGTGGATGATTTCGCTCTTGCGGCTTTCAGCGATTGCCGTAAACTAGTAGAGCTTGATAGGAGGATAGGGCAACGCAGGGATGCGACCCGAGCGCCGAATCAAGCCCGGAGTGGATGGCGGCCTTCGGGCCGCCTCCTGCTCAGCCCGCTTCACCATCTAAGGACGGCTGGAATTCTGTCCAAACGATGGGGTCCACCTCATCCATGGATTGGTCGTGGACAACGTGGTCGATAACCACCTTCATGCGGCGGTCTACAATTGACAGGCCGATTTGTTTGGCTCTAAGTCCCGCGGCGAACCTGGCGTCTCCTTCGTAAGAGCCATCGCTGAAGATAGCGGCTGCGAGGATTCCGCTGGCGCGAGCGCACGCATCCCCTCCGGGGCAATCGCGGGACGGCAGGGGGCACCGTCGGTCTCATTCGATGCCGCATTCTTCGGATCGACGCCTTCGCTGACGATCCCGCGAGCCGTGAAACTCATTGCCAGCGTTACCGGCGCCGCGGCATGGCGGCCGGTTCCGGGAAGCGGACGAAGGGAATCCCCTTCCAGTTCCGTTCCAACTCCGCCGTTGGGAGGAACCGCAAGCTGCCACCCGGAGGACTCGCCGAAAGGACCGCTCCCCGGTGGAAATGGACCGCCAGCGCGGGTCCCGCCGGCGCGGTCTCGGATTGTCGATGGGCGCAACACGCCAGTAGCACCGGCGCAAGCGCGATGACAGCGGTCCGAATGCGCATCAAAGAGCGTTCCATCCTACTCCACCAAAAGCTTCGCCCGCTGCGTTATTTAACTCGCTTCAGATCCTCCTTGGCCCGCGAGTTGGGGTCGAGTTTCACCGCCGTCTGCCACTCGGCGATGGCATCCGCCTTGCGGCCTTCCTTCTCCAGCGTTTGCCCCAACCGCCAGTGCGCGGATGCCGGCGTTGGCGAGTCCGGCTCCGGTTCCTGCGCCAAGTACTTGCGGTAATAGCGCTCCGCGCGCGGCAGTTCCACGCCCGTACTCAGGCACACATCGGCGGCGCGGAAGTAGGGCTGCGGATCGTCAGGCACTTCCTTTTCCGCCCGCGCCAGAGCCGCATCCAGTTCGCCCCACTTGCCCTGATACGCCAGCGTAGCCGCCGCCAGCGCGTGCCCGCTTGTCCTGCCGGGATCGATACGTAGCGCTTCGCGCGCCTGTTCCATCGCTTCGTCGTATCTCTTCCGGCGCGCCAGATAGCTGCCCAGTTGCATGTGGCCCTCGTAGGATTCCGGGCGCGCCGCCACCATCTTGCGGTAGATCTCCTCAAAGGGAGCGTGCTGCTGTTGCTCGAACCGCGCCACCTGGATCTGCGCGATGTAGCCTGCCTCCACGTCAATCTGCATGATCTGCGCCGCAATCTGCCGCGCTCTTGCCTTATCGCCCCCCATAATCCCCGGCGCCACGAAGTAGTACGCCACCAGGTCCTGCAGCGCCCCAATGTTCTTCGGATCGAGCGCCACCGCGGCATCCAGTTCCTTCTTAAAACGCCGCCCCAGCGACATCTGCCGCACCACGCCCGCTCTTTGGGCCCAATCGCCCGCCACCTCGGCGAGTTGCAGGTGATAGCGCGCTTCCTTGGGATTGGACGCCACAGCCTTTTCGGCGAAGTCCAGCGCCGCCGCCAGATCGTGCCACTCCTGCTTGACCCGCGACATCGCCCACAGCGTTTCCGGATCGTTGGGATTCGCCCGGTACCGCTGCTCCGCCAACCCGCGCGCGCGTTTGAAGTGGCCGTTGTCCATCAGCGCCCATGGCGAGTCCTCGGCGCACAACACCGCCGAACCGCACAGCAGGCCCGCCAAAAAGTACCTAATGATCTTGGTTCGTTTCATCGGTCACAACAACTTTAAAGAATTATTTCGTTGAATCCAAACCACTTACCATGCCATCCAGCCAGTCTCCGTCTGCCCGCCTGCTACCGTCAAGCCAGGTAGGATCTATGGCAACCATCGAACAAATCGACGCGAATCGTCAGAACGCTCGTAAGTCAACCGGCCCGCGCTCCGCCGAGGGCAAAGCCGCCTCCCGTTTCAATGCCCTGAAAACCGGCATTGACGCCGAAGCCGAAACCATCCCCGGTGAGGACCCCGCCAATCTCGAGGCCCTCATCGCCGAATACCAGAAACGCTGGCCCACGGACACCCCTGAGCGCCGCATGTTGGTCGATACCCTCGTCAATTGCGAGTGGATGCTCCGTCGCATCCGGCGTGGCGAAGCCTCCTTTTGGAAATACAAGGAGGAAAGAACGTTCACCGATACGCCCAACCGCGAGGGCCGCGTCATCGACTACGGCGACAAGGTCTACGACCGCCTCCAGCGCCGCATCAATTCCATCCAGCGCAACTACCTCCGC
>CAYWHA010000140.1:0-3208 GCA_964457555.1 uncultured Solibacteraceae bacterium | reverse complement strand
GGGATCGCTCGAAGAAGCGTTGAGCTGCCTGGAAGACGACCACGCGTTCCTGATGAAGGGCGACGTATTCACCGAAGAGCTGATCGAGACCTACATCGATTACAAGAGGAAGAACGAAGCGGACGCGGTGAGATTGCGGCCGCATCCGTACGAGTTCGCATTGTATTACGACATCTAGGGTGTCGAGATAGGCAGACCGAGCGCTCTCTTACGTTCGCGGCTCCGAAATGGATTCGGAGCCGCGGGCGTTAGGGAGGGCCGGAGGGTCTGCGTCTAGTCTGGTCGTCGCCGACAGCGAAACCGCCATTGCCTTCTCCAAAGGACGGTAGTCGTTTCGGACACTTCGCCCCTCAACTAGCTGGCGACGATCAAAGAAACCGCCGGCTAAGACCGGCGGCGGTACCATCGGTATCATGCAGGGCGTCATCGTTCAGGTAAGCACTTCATTAGGAGGTCTTCCCAAGCGGGCGATAGCGGGCGGGACCATCGACGCGCTTGGTATCGAAGGCGATCTGCACGCCCATCCCGGCATCCATGGAGGGCCGCGCAAGGCCATCCTGCTGGCTTCCGCCGAAGTGATCGAAGACCTCACCACCCGCGGGTATCCTCTTTTCTTTGGCGCGCTGGGGGAAAACCTCACCACGCGCGGCATCGACCTGCGCCAGATCCGCATCGGCGACCGCCTGCGCGCGGGCGGGGCGATCGTCGAAATCACCCAGCCGCGCGGGCCCTGCTCGGCGCTCGACGCGTATGGCCCCTCGCTCAAAACTGAAATCTACGACGACGGCGTCAAGGCGCTCGACCCCGCCTCGCCGCACTGGGGGATGAGCGGCTTGTATGCCGCCGTGATCGAGCCCGGCCCGGTGCGTCCGGAGGATATAATTGCAGTCGTGGCCTGACGCATGGACAGTTCGATTGCGCTGACGCGGCTCGAAGCCGCCATCCCGGAACGGATCGCGGCTCGCATTCAACTGTTGCTGGCAGGCGCGCCCGACGTCGATAAGGCGGTGTTCTACCTGGATCGCCTGCGGGAGGAGTCGCCTTCGGCCTTCAGCCGCATCGTCAGTTCGCCGGCGGCGCTGCGGTGCGCGGTAGGCGTTTTCTCGCACAGCAAGTTCCTGTCCGACGCCGTGATGCGGAATCCGGAGCGCATCTTGCAGGTCTCCAACTCCGGCAGTTTCTACCGCGTGCTGACGGCCGAAGAGTACGCCGAGCGTCTGTTCGAGTTTCTGGGCAAGGATGCGCAGGGAGTTCCGGAGGCTGTGGACTTGGCGCGCTTCCGCCGCCGTCAACTTCTTCGCATCGTCCTTCGCGACGCGCTGGGAGTGGCCACGCTTTCCGACGTCGCCACGGAACTGTCCAATCTGGCCGACGCCGTGCTCGACGTCTCTTACCGCCGCATTCACGAGGAACTGGCGGCGCGCCACGGCGAACCGCGTTTGGCCGACGGCCGGCTGTGCGGCCTGTCCGTAATCTCACTGGGCAAACTGGGCGGCCAGGAGTTGAACTACAGCTCCGATATCGACCTGATGTTCGTCTACAGCGGCAACGGCGAAACCGACGGCGACGCGTGCATCGGCAACATTGAGTTCTATAAGAAGGTGGCCAACCAGTACACGGCCCTGCTTTCCACCTATACCGCGGACGGCCAATGCTATCGCGTGGACCTGCGTCTGCGGCCCGATGGCAGCCTTGGCGAGATCTGCATCTCCGAGGAAGGCGCCGAAGCCTACTACGGGCAGCGCGCGCGCGACTGGGAAAAGCAGATGCTGATCAAGGCGCGCATTTCGGCAGGCGAGCCGGAGCCGGGCCAGGCGCTGCTCGATTTCGTGGAACCGCTGATTTACCAGAGCTCGCTCGATTTCGGCGCGGTGGAGGCGGTGTCGGAAGCGCGCCAGCGAATCCACGAAAGTGTCCGCGCGCGGCGGGCTCGCCAGGGCGGTCCGGATATCAAGCTCGCGCCTGGCGGCATCCGCGATATCGAGTTCCTGGTACAGTGCCTGCAGCGCCTGCACGGCGGCCGGGAGCCGTGGGTGCGGCATGGCGGCACCATGCTGGCGCTCTTCCGCCTTCGCGATAAGGGCCTGCTCTCCGGCGTGGAATACGCGCGCCTGGCCAGCGCCTACGAGTTTCTGCGGCGCCTGGAGCACCGGCTGCAATTCGACGAAGACCTGCAAACCCACACGCTGCCCACGGATCTGGACGCGCTGGACCTGCTGGCGCGCAAGATGCTCCCCGCCGGAAGCGGCCAGACGGCCACCGCCGAGACGCTGCAACGGGACCTCGAAGAACACCTGGAGGCGGTGCGGGAGATCTACGAACGCGTGATCCACGCGCAGCGGCCCATGTACTACAGCTCGCCGCTGGAGGCTGCGCCGCCGGAACAGGAAGTGGAACCGCCCGCGCCCCCGAGCAGCCTGGCGCGATACCTGGACCAGCGCGCACCGCGCCTGGCGGAGGCTGTGGCCGCCGCGTCTCTTCACCGCGGCCGGGAACGCTTTGAGCACTTCCTGGAGAACATCTTCGCCAGCCCGCAGATGCTGGCCCGCCTGGACGGGGACGCGGCGCTGGCGGCCGGCGTGCTGGATATCTTCGAGCACAGTCCCTATTTCGCCGACGATCTCTTGCGCGATTTGGCGCTGCTCGAAGAAATCGGCCAGGGCATGCGCCTCGATGGCGAAACGCTCGCGGACGCCGGGTCGCTGCGGCGCTTCTACCGCCGGCAGATGCTGCGCATCCAGTCGCGGAGCATGCTCGAAGGCGCCCCCATCTTCGACTCGCTCGAAGAAACCTCGGCCCTGGCGGATTGCGTGATCGACGCCGCCTACCGCATCGCCATCGCGGAAGCCCCGCCGCCCGCCGGAGCGGGCTACGAGCCGCGCGACCAGATGATGACGGTCGCGCTCGGCCGCCTGGGCATGCGTGAGTTCGATCTGGGTTCCGACGCCGACCTGGTTTTTGTGATTCCCGATGCCGATGTTCCGGAGCACGTTTTCTGGACCGGCGTGGCCGAGCGCATGATCCAGACCCTGAGCGCCTACACCGGCGAAGGAGTGATATTCACGGTGGATACGCGCTTGCGGCCCGACGGGCGCGAAGGCGACCTGGTGCAATCGGAAGGCGCCTACAAGAGCTATTTCGCGGGTCATGCCGAAGCCTGGGAAGGCATCACCTACATGAAATCCCGCGCCGTGGCCGGCAACCTGGA
>CAYWHA010000139.1:0-3221 GCA_964457555.1 uncultured Solibacteraceae bacterium | reverse complement strand
GTTGTAAAGCCGCCCATTCCACTCAACCCCGTCCCGCGACCTGTCGGCGCCATAATGACCCATTCAGATCTCATTCGGTTGAAATTTGCCGCCCGGCGCCCTTAAACTGTTGAAAAGGCGTAGTCCTGCTATGGGCATTAACCTCGGTCTGGATATCGGAGCCATCAGCCTCAAGCTCGCCGCTTTGGGCAATTCCAACGACCGTCCAGCGCTCGATTCCCTGTGCGCCGCGCATCCCCAGTTCCGCCTTGCGGAGCTGAATGGCGCCCCGCTGCTCCTTTCCGACTATCGCCGCATCGCCGGCAGCCCCATTCAGTCCACCTACGACCTGCTGCAGGAGTTCTACGAGACCATTCCCGAAGATCGCATCGAGGGCATTCGCGTCACCGGCTCCGGCAGCCGCGCTATCGCCAAGGTCCTCGGCCTCTTCTTCGAGAACGAGTTCAAGGCCATCGCCCGTACCATCGGCACGCTCTACCCCCAGGTGCGCACGGTCTTCGAAATCGGCGGCGAAAGCTCCAAATATATCCGCCTGGAAGGCGGCAGCATCGTCGATTACGACCGCTCCGGCGAGTGCGCCGCCGGCACCGGCTCGTTCCTCGATCAGCAGGCGCTGCGCTTGCAGTACTCCGTCGAGGAGGCCGGCCACGTCGCCTGTACCGCCCAGTGCGCCGCGCGCATCGCCGGGCGCTGTTCCGTCTTCGCCAAGAGCGACATGATCCACGCCCAGCAGAAGGGCTACTCGCCGGCCGAAATCCTGCGCGGGCTGTGCGACGCCGTGGCGCGCAATTTCAAGAGCGCCATCGTCAAGGGACGCCCCGTGCAGGCGCCCGTGGCGCTGATCGGCGCGGTCTCGCAAAACCCGGCCATCACCGGCGCGCTCCGCGAGGCTTTTTCCCTGGCCGAAGCCGACCTGTTCGTACCCGCCGAGTTCGCCTGGGCCGGCGCCATCGGCTCCGCCATTCTTGAGGCCGAGGAGCCCCGCAAGCGCTCCATCCTGGAAGTCCACCGCCTCCGCCAGCACGATACCGAGGACCGCGTGCAGGATACCCACCCGCTCGCCACGGAAAACGTGGTCCAGTTGCGAGACCGCGTGGGCTTCTATGCGCCGCCGCCCGATGGCGAAACCATCCCCGCTTACCTGGGCCTAGATATCGGTTCGGTCTCCACCAACGTGGTGGTGCTCGACGAGTTCGGCGCCGTGGTTCACGATGTCTATCTGCGCACCGCCGGACGCCCCATCGAGGCCGTGCAGCAGGGCCTTTCCGAGGTGCAGCGCCTCTGGGGCGGCCGTCTGGAGATCCGCGGCGTGGGCGCCACCGGCTCCGGCCGCGAGCTCATCGCCGAGTTCGTCGGCGCCGACGTGGTCAACGATGAAATCACCGCCCACAAGACCGGCGCCATCCACATCAGCAACACTCTCGGCGGCGAGCCTGTGGATACCATCTTCGAAATCGGCGGCCAGGATTCCAAGTTCATCTCCATCGAAAACGGCGTAGTCACGGATTTCGCCATGAATGAGGCCTGCGCCGCCGGCACCGGCTCGTTCCTCGAAGAGCAGGCCGAAAAGCTCGGCATTAGCATCAAGGGCGAGTTCGCCAAACTGGCGCTCTCCTCGGCCGCGCCCACCCGCCTGGGCGAGCGCTGCACCGTCTTCATGGAGCGCGACGTCACCGGCTGGCTGCACAAGGGCGAGACCATACCGGACCTCGTCGCCGGCCTCTCCTATTCCATCGCGCTCAATTACCTCAACCGCGTGGTGCGCGGGCGCAAAATCGGTAAGGTGGTCTATTTCCAGGGCGGCACCGCCTATAATGACGCCGTCACCGCCGCCTTCGCCAGCGTGCTCGGCCAAAAAATCACCGTGCCGCCGTATAACGGCGTGATGGGAGCCATCGGCATGGCGCTCATCGCCCGCCACTGGCGCGCCGCCACCAACGCCTCCAGCCGGTTCCGCGGCTACGACCTGGCCCAGTTGGCGATTTCCACGCGCGACTTCGTCTGCAAGGCCTGCTCCAACATCTGCGACATGAAGGAGTTCGTCATCGAGGGCCAGAAGAGCTATTGGGGCGATAAGTGCTCCGATAAGTTCCGCAAGCCTTCCACCACCGGCCGCAAGCCGGTAATCGACGACCTGTTCGCCTACCGCGAAGAACTGCTGGCCGCGTCAGAGCCGCAACTGTCAAGGAGCGGTCTTCAAAAGAGCGGTCTTCGCGTCGGCCTCCCGCGCGCCATGTCGATGTTCGAACAACTCCCCTTCTGGCGCGCCTACTTCTCCGACCTCGGCATTGAAACCGTCCTATCTCCGGTCACCGACCCGCGCATTTCGGCGGCCGGAATCGAAATGGCCGTGGCGCAGCCCTGCTATCCCGTGCAAGTGGCGCACGGCCACGTGCAGGCGCTGGCGGAATCCGGCGTCGATTACATCCTGGTCCCCAACCTGGCCGATGCCGATACCGGCGGCGATGGCTCCGTGGCCCATTATTGCCCCTGGCAGCAGACCCTCCCCTGGGTCCTGCGAGCCGCCCCATCGCTCGAACCGCACCGCCACAAATTCCTGATTCCAACCCTGCATTTCCAGCTCGGACCCGCCCAGGTGAAGAAGGGGCTGTTTGAAGCCATGCGGCGCATCGGCGTGACCCGGCGGGCAAGCGACCGCGCCGCCGACGCCGCTTACGCCGCCCAGCGCGATTTCCAGGACAAGCTGCTCGAAGCCGGCCGGAAAGCCCTCGCCGTTCTCGATCGCACCGGCGAGCCGGGCCTGGTCCTCGCAGGCCGCAGCTACAACATCTACGACCGCGGCGTGAACTGCGATATTCCGCGCAAGTTGCGCCACCGTTACGGCGCCAACGTCATCCCCCTGGATTTCCTGGTCACCGGCAGGGAGCCGGCCCGCGATGCGCGCGCCAACATGTTCTGGATTTCCGGCCGTAAGATTTTGGAAGCCGCCCACGTGGCTGCCGCCCGCCCCAACCTGCACCTGGTTTACATCACCAATTTCAAGTGCGGGCCGGACTCCTACATCAAACACTTCGCCCGCGAGGCCGCCGGCGCGCCCCTGCTGGCGCTCCAATTCGACGGGCACGGCAACGACGCCGGCTATATGACGCGCTGCGAAGCGTACCTGGACAGCAAAGGGATCCTGCGATGCTACCAATCGTCGACGGAGCCGCCCCCGCGGACGCCGAATCCGCCACGGGCGAGCATCCACTAAGAGGCAA
>CAYWHA010000138.1:0-3293 GCA_964457555.1 uncultured Solibacteraceae bacterium | reverse complement strand
AGAAATCAAGGTTAGCACACCGCCGCACCCGGAGCAAACGCGGAAAAAACCAGAATTCAGCCCGGCAAAGGGCAATGCCGCTTGGCTCCAGGTGCCCCACCAAACCGGGACCCGCCACCCTCCATTTTGACCGTCTTCGTGAGGCAATCGCCAATTCAACCTTAAACTTCAAACTTAGATAGATTAATGACCATCGCTCCAGCACCGTGGTATACTCCCGCACATTCACTCAGGGGTCCTGTCTCCAAAATCCTGTCGCCTCTCGACGAGGAAAGTTCATATGAAATTTAGCATTGGATTCGCGACGCTTTTACTGTTGGTATCGTCCACCGCTGGGACCGCATCGAACGCGCAGAACACCGATCAGCTTCAAAAGCGCCTCACGGATCAATACACCCTCTCGAAGATCACCGCCGACCGGAGCGATTTGGTCACAGCCGGCGTAGTGATCGTGCTCCAAAAGGACGGGCTGGTCATGTACAGCACGGATACCGGCGTCCCCCCTTTGAACATCTATAGGGACGGGCACCTCCAGATAAGCAACGGAAGCGTGTTCCGTGGGCTGGGCGGCATGATGATGCACGCGCCCGGCTCGGCGCCCACCTCGGGCATTCCACAGCGCAAGTTTGTCACTGGCGAAAAATTCTGGGTCACAGCGATCACCATTCAGCAGGACGGAGTTGTTTTCAGCGTCTACAGCGATCCATTCAACGATGTTCGCTACTACGGTTTGCTGAAATTCCCGTTCCCCAAGAACTCTATCCCGCCCGCGGACGACCTTCAGCGCACCATTGCCGAGGTGCTCTCCATTCAGCCCGCTGACAATTCCGGCGGAGGAGCACAGCAGGGCGACGCAGCTCCGCCCGCCCAAGCCGCCGCGCCACCCCCACCGGCAGCGCCGCCCGCTCCAATGCCAGATATCGCTCCGCCCCCTCCGCCGGCCGATGCTCCCCCGCCTACAATCGCCCTCGGCCAGACCAAGGATCAGGTGACGGCTGCCTTCGGCCAACCGGTCAAAATGGCAAAGTTAGGCACCAAGGAAATCTACTATTACGCGGACATGAAAGTGACTTTCACCAACGGAAAAGTCAGCAACGTTGAGTAGAGCGCTCGCGCATCCGTGTTGGTGCGCGGCCCCGGAAAAGGAATGAGGACGAGATGACGATGCAATTTCTTCGCAATGCCTTGAGAAATGGTTCGACAGGAATGATTCTTGCCGCACTGCTGGGCATGGGCTGCTTCGCAAGCGCAGCCGCCGCTCAAAAGAAGCCCGCGGCACCGGCTCCCAAGCCGGCAACCACGCATGCACCCACGGGCGGCGGGGCCACCTCGCACGGACCGACCTCCGGCGGGGCCTCGCACGGGCCAACCACCGGCGGGGCCTCGCACGGGCCAACCACCGGCGGGGCCTCGCATGGGCCAACGACAGGCGGGACCACGCACGGGCCAACCACCACTGGCGGGACCCGCGCGGGCGTTCCCGGAGGCGCAGGTTCTCACGGTCCTGCCGGCAACCACTCGCCGATCGGGCACGGACCCGCACCCAGAGGAAGCAACGATCACGTCGCCGCCAACGGCAGCACGGTTCGCACCCGTCCCGACGGCTCGAGGAGCGATGTGCATGACCCCAAGCGCGGGGTGGACATTCACCATGGGCTGAATGGGAACCGGAGAGTCTCAGTCGATCGCCCAGGCCATGGCCGCCTGGTTGCGGAGCGGGGCCGCCCGGGATATGTGCAGCGTGGGTACGGTTACCACGGGCACGATTTTGGCCGGCGGGCTTACTACTACCATGGCCACGAATACAACCGCTATTACCGTGGCTATGGTTACCGCGGGCTGTATTTGAACGTCTACGCGCCGGGCTTTTACTATGGCCCAGGCTTTTATGGATGGGCCTACAATCCGTGGACTACGCCCATCGCCTACGGGTGGGGTTGGGGAGGTAGTCCCTGGTATGGCTACTACGGCGGATTCTTTGCGCCATACCCGGTGTACCCTTCAGCCTCGTACTGGCTGACGGACTACATCATTTCCCAGGATCTGCAGGCGGCCTATGCGGCGCATCAGGAGGCCGGCGAAACAGACGGCGCCCCGTCGGCCGCTGGGGGCCCTCCAGAGATGACGCCCGAGGTAAAGCAGCAGATTGCCGACGAGGTGAGGGACCAGCTGGCCCTGGAGAACCAGGAAGCCGCGCAGAACGCACAGCAACAGGATGGGGACCCTGGTTCCAGCGGGATTGCGCGCATGCTGTCCGACGGCCATCCGCATGTGTTTGTGGCGGGAGACGCGCTGGACGTGGTAGATGCCAGCGGACAGGAATGCGGGATCAGCGATGGCGATGCGCTGCAACTACAGCCCGGGTCTGACCCTAACGCGACGTCGGTGAACCTGGTGGTGCTGGCCAGCAAGGGCGGGCGAGAGTGCCACACATCCGATACGGTTACCGTGCAACTGGCCGACCTGCAGGAGATGCAGAACCACATGCGGGAGAACATCGACCAGGGGCTCCAGGAATTGCAGGCAAAGCAGGGTAAGGGCGGAATCCCGCAAGCGCCGCCTTCGGCCCAGGCTAAGCCTACTGAGGCCGCGTATGCAGCCGTTGCGCCCCCACCCGATCCAACGGACACAGCCGATCTTCAGCAGCAGGGTCAGCAAGCCGACCAAGCTGAGAAGGAAGCGACCGGCGATGCGCCGCCGAATGGCGCTGCCCCGGCCGGCGCCGCACCGCCTGCTCCCGCCGCACCCGCATCGGTCCAACTGGGCCAGACGCCCGATCAGGTGCAGGCGTCTTTGGGTGCTCCGAAAAGGATGGCGAACCTGGGCCCCAAGGTTATCTATTACTACGACGGCATGAAGGTTACCTTCACGAATGGAAAGGTAAGTAACGTGCAATAGCCAGACCGGCCGGCTGCGAACGATGAGCTTGAAGTCATCCGCCGCCTCACCACCACCGTCGGCTTCGTCAAGGCCACCGATGTCGACGCCAAGTCCTCGGTCTGCGTTCCTGTCTCAGGTACCGGATTCCAGGAAGGCGATCACGTGCGTACCCCGCAGTAGCGCTCGCTTCACAACCAACAAATGCCCGCCGCGGCCCCTATGCCCGGCGGGCGTTTTCTTGCGCAAGGTTTGCCGCCACTACGCTTCAACCACCGAAATATGCAACTCCTCCTGCGAGCGCAACAGCGCCGCATGGAACGCCGTGATCATGAAAAACAGCCAGATGCCAACCGCGTATGGAACGTACGGCGCCAGGGCCACCAAAACGCCTCTTGCGAATTCGCCCGTCAGGG
>CAYWHA010000137.1:0-3358 GCA_964457555.1 uncultured Solibacteraceae bacterium | reverse complement strand
ACGATCCGCTTGTGCTTTTCCGGAGTGCAGATCGGGCTGCGCACCAATTTGATTTTGATCGTGCCGTCCATCAGAGTTTCTCCACGGCCAGGCCGCGCATGTCGGCCACGGCGTTCCTGTCGCGCAACGATTCGAGCGCTACGATGGTCGCCTTCACCACGTTGTGCGGGTTGCGGCGGCCGATCGACTTGGTGAGGACGTTGGGGACGCCGCAGGCCGTCAGGACGGCGCGCACGGCCCCGCCCGCGATCACGCCGGTGCCTTGGGCGGCCGGCTTGAGCAGCACTTGCGAACTGGCGAAGACCCCGAGAACCTGGTGCGCAATGGTGGTATCGAGCACGTGAACCTTGCGCAGGTTCTTCTTGGCGGCCTCGATTCCCTTGCGAATGGCTGAGGGAACCTCCTTCGCCTTTCCCACGCCGTAACCGACCACCTTAGCCGACGGATCGCCAATCACCACTAGCGCGGAGAAGCTGAGGTTCTTGCCGCCCTTGACCACTTTGGTGACGCGGTTGATGGCAACCACCTGCTCTTTGAGGTTGAGCGCCGCCGGATCGATGCGTTTCCCTGAATTAAGCATGAATTAAAACTCCAGTCCCGCCGCTCGCGCCGCGTCGGCGAGAGCTTTGACGCGCCCGTGGTACGGAAAACCGCCGCGGTCGAAAACCACGCGGCTGATGCCTTTCTCCTTAGCGCGTTGAGCCACCAGCGCGCCGATGGCCTTAGCCGCGGCCACGTTCCCGCCTTTGGTCCTGACGCCCTTGTCGACCGAAGATGCGGATACCAGCGTCTTGCTCTGGCCGTCGTCGACGATTTGCGCGTAAATGTGCGCCAGACTGCGGAATACCGCCAGGCGCGGACGTTCGGCCGTGCCGCGCAGTTTGCGCCGGATGCGCCGGTGAACGCGGCTGCGAATTTCTTTCTTTTCGGTTTTCTTAATCATTTGGCGCTCGCCCCGGTCTTGCCGACCTTCTTGCGCAACGCTTCGCCGGTGTAGCGGATGCCCTTATTCTTATAGGGGTCCGGCTTGCGGAGCGCACGGATATTGGCCGCCACCTGTCCCAGCATCTGCCGGTCGTGCCCGCTCAGCACCAGGTGGGTCTGCTTGTCGATCTTGAGGTCCACGCTGTCGGGCAACAGGACCTCGATGGGGTGCGAGTAGCCCAGCGTGAAGGTGGCGACCTTGCCTTTGACGTCGGCGCGGTAGCCGATGCCGACGATGTCCAACTCCTTGACGAACCCGGTGGACACGCCCTGCACGGCGTTGGCGGCCAGCGCCCGCGTGAGTCCATGCAGCGCCGCCTGCTCGTCGCCCGAACGCTTCACGTCGAGCCTTCCGGCCGTCTCTTCGATGGAAATGCCGGGCGGAATGGGCACGGACAGCGTACCCTTGGGGCCGGTCACTTCGAGTTGTGCGCCGATCTGCACTTTCACGCCCTTCGGCAGCGGGATCGGCTTTTTACCAATTCTCGACATAATGGAACCTTACTCTATATCCAGACGCCTTTTGGCGTGACCGTTGCCACCGCGACGCAGCGAGTCGATCAACGCCTCCAGCTTTCCGTCGGTGCGCTTCTGCAGGGCCGTTATCGCACGCAAATCCTTGCGCGTCTCAATCATGAGCCGCATGCCCTCCTGGAGCAAAGCGCGGATCGCGGCAATCTGCCGGTCGTGTTTGTCCAGGTGTTCCTTGGTCGTCATCGTTCTACCAAACCCGGCACAGGATCTCGCCGCCGAGATGCTCCTTATGGGCGTCGCGCCCAGTCATGACGCCGCGCGGAGTGGTCAGAATGTTAATTCCCATCCCGCCCAGCACGCGCGGAATATCGGTCTGACCGACGTACACGCGGCGTCCGGGACGGGAAACCCGTTCGATGGAAGAGATGACCGGCGCATTGGCGGCGCTGTACTTCAGATAGATCTTGATGGTCTTCTTCACGCCTTCTTCGGCCACCTTGAAGTTGGCTATGTAGCCTTCTTCCTTCAGAATGCGCGCGATTTCCGCCTTCAAATTGGAGGCCGGCACGTCCACCTTGGGGTGGCGAGCCTGGATCGCGTTGCGCACGCGAGTCAGCATGTCGGCAATGGGATCGCTCGTCATAATTCTCCTACTCGCTACCAGCTAGCCTTGATCACGCCGGGAATCTCGCCATTGAGGGCGAGTTGGCGGAAGCACAGACGGCAAATGCCGAACTTGCGGAGGAAGGCGCGCGGGCGCCCGCATCGCCAGCAGCGGTTGCGATGGCGGGTCGGCAGCATGTCGATTCCGGGCTTCTTTTCCGCCTTGGCCAATTGGGATGCATGGCGGATCTTATCCAACTTCAGGTCTTTCGCGATTTTGGCGGTGGTAGCCATGTTGTCTCTGCTTCTCCTCTATTGCCGGAACGGCATTCCCATTTGCTTCAGCAGCGCCAGGCCCTCCGCATCGGTGCGGGCCGTGGTGGTGATGGAAATATTCATTCCCTTGGTCTTTTCCACTTTGGCGTAATCGATTTCCGGAAAAATCAACTGATCCTTGACGCCCAGGGTGTAGTTGCCCCGTCCGTCGAACGACTTGCTGGAGATGCCGCGAAAGTCGCGCACGCGGGGCAGCGCCACGTTGACCAGCCGGTCGAAAAACTCATACATGCGGTCGCCGCGCAGAGTGACCATGCAGCCAATTGACTGGCCCTCGCGCAGTTTGAACTGCGAGATCGACTTGGCCGCCTTGGTGATTACGGGCTTCTGGCCGGCGATCTGGCCGAGCTCGTTGACGGCGCCATCCATCAGCTTGGCGTTCTGTGTGGCTTCGCCCAGTCCGATATTAATCGAGATCTTCTCGATCTTGGGAACGGCCATCACATTCTTGTAGCCGAACTCCTTGGTGAGCGCGGGAACCACCTTTTGCCGGTATTGCTCTCTCAATCGTGCAGCCATGAAATCCTCACTTAGCGTCGAGCGTCTGGCCGCACTTGCGGCAGACCCTGCTGCGGCGGACCTTGCCGCCAACGAGCGCATCGACATGATGCCCGATGCGCGTAGCCTTGCCGCAGGCGGGGCAAACCACCATCACGTTGGAAGCCGGTATGGCGCTTTCCCTCTCCGCGATGCCGCCCTTAATCTGCTTGCCGGGGTTGGGACGGGTGTGGCGCTTGATCATCATCACGTGCTCCACCAGCAGTTTGCCGGTTCCCCGGTCCACTCGCAGCACGCGTCCCGTCTTGCCCTTGTCGCGGCCCGTAATCACCTTGACGGTGTCTTCCTTCTTGAAATCCACGCGAACCGGCGCGGAAGGTTTCTTGTGAGCGGCGGGCATTTAGATGACCTCCGGCGCCAGCGAAACGATCTTCATGAATCGCTTGTCGCGCAATTCCCTGGC
>CAYWHA010000136.1:0-3398 GCA_964457555.1 uncultured Solibacteraceae bacterium | reverse complement strand
TGTCAGCGGCGGCGCGAACGCGGATGAAAAGCGCCGATTCCAGAATCTGAGCGATCGGAGGGTCGAAAAGCAAACAACCGGCAGCTCCTGCTGCCGGTTTTGCGCCCGAACTGGTGGTGGAGACCGAATCAGGTTTGGATTTGGTCTTTCATGCGATAGCTGGTGCCTTCGACGACGACCGTCTCGGCATGATGGAGGAGCCGATCCAGCACGGCGGAGGCCAGCGTGGCGTCGTTGTTGAAGATGCTGGCCCACTGTTTGAAAGGTTTGTTAGTGGTCAGCACGATGGAACCGCGCTCGTAGCGTTGGCTGATAACCTGGAAGAGCAAGTCGGCGCCATGCTGGTCGATGGGCAGGTAGCCGATCTCATCCAAAATCAACAGCCGGGGACGGAGGTATTTGCGGAGTTCACTTTTGAGGCGGCTGCTTTTCTGGGCGGCGCTCAGTTGGTTGATGACGTTGATGGCGTTGGCAAAGAGAACCGAGTGGCCCTCCAGGCAGGCCGCGTAGCCCAGGGCGGTGGCCAGGTGGGTCTTAACCAGGCCCACGTTGCCCAGGAAAATGGCGTTGGCGTTGTGTTCTAGGAACTGCAGGCGAAAAAGGTCCTGGACCTGGAGCCGGTTGATCTTCTTGAGCCAATCCCACTGGAACTGCTCGAGGGTTTTGATGACCGGAAAGCGCGCGGCTTTCACGTGCAAGGCTACGGCGCGCTCGCGGCGCTGCTGGTATTGGCCGTCGATGAGCCGGGCCAGGTATTCGACGTGAGTCCAGGGCTCTCGGGCAGCCTGCTGGGCCAAGTCGTCGTATTGCGCCTTCAGGAAAGGCAGTTTGAGGTAGTCCAGTTGCTGAGCCAGGAGGGAGGGGTTCATGGTTGGGGAGATGACGGATTGGGATCATAGGGACTTAAGTCGGCCGGTGGCAGATCCAGTTCCAAGAGGTCCTGGCGGCGGGTCAGGTGCAAGGGCGAGGGCGCCACGGCGTGGCGCTCGCGTTGTTCCAGAAGGTTGGCGATGTATTCGCAGCCGTACGCATCGAAGGTCAGGGCGTCCTGGAGGGCGCGGGCTACTTTGTCGGGGCCGTAGAGTTGGCTCAACGCGACGATCTTTTGAATGTGGTGCGGGGCGTTGAAGCGTTTTTCCCGGAGTTTACGGCCGTAGAGCTCGGCCTGCGGTCCCAGGCTCAGGAACGCTTGCAGGCAAGTCTGGTCGCGGGCTCGGTGACGTTGGGTCAGGAGTTCCTGGATATGGTCGGGGTTGCGGATGTCCTGGCGGCGTTCGTAACCGCGCAGGTGGGTGGCGATGAGCTTTTCGTGGTGATAGCACAGGAGTTGGTCAGGATAGACTTTGAGGCTCAGTTGCTGAGAGGCATAGAGGTGAGGCACGGTGTAGCGATTGGTTTCAAAAACGACGCGGCAACAACTGTTGGCGCTGGTCGGCCGGACGACCCCGCAGTCATAAGGGCGGAGCGGCAGGGCTTTGAGCAGGGGCTTTTCCTGGGCAAACCGTTCGAGGGGTTTGACGTGGGTCTCGCCGTGGATACGCACGTTGGCCACGGTGTCCTGCCACTGCCGGGCGGCGGGATTGACGGCCTCGAAGGAGGGGATCTGCAAACCGCTCAGGAAGTTCTTTTTGACGTAACCCACGCCATTTTCCACGCGCCCTTTTTCATTCGCCTTTTTCACCTGGCAGGCGACGGGGACGAAGCCGTGGTGGGCCGCGAAGTCCAGGTAGCGGGGGTTGAAACGGGCCTCCGCGCCTAGCGGATGGTCGAGCACCCCGACCTTGAGATTATCGATCATGACTTTAGCGGGGATGCCCCCGAAGAACTCGAAGGCATGACGGTGGCAGGAGAGGAACTGTTCCATGCCTTCGGAGAGGGTAAACTCCACGTAGAGGAGGCGGCTATAGCACAGGACCATGACGAAGAAACTCAAGTGCCGTTTGGTGGTGCCGACGGTGACGGAGCCGAAGCTGCCCCAATCGACCTGGGCGCATTCCCCCGGAGCAAACTCCAGCATGAGGAAGGCGGGTTTGCGCACCGGGCGGACCAGACGGACGAACTCCTTGAGGATGCTGTAACCGCCGGCATAGCCTTGAGGTTTGATCTCCTGGAGGACTTGCTGGGCGCTGTAGGGATGACGTTCCAGGAGGCCAACAATCCGGCCTTTGAACGCGTCGAGCTTGCTGGCGCGTTTGCCGCCTCGGCGCGGCTGATAGCGAGACTGCTCCGCCCATTTGGCGACGGTTTTGGGGTCCAGTTGAAGTTCCGCCGCGACCTGGGCGGCGGTGAGATGCTTTTCATCCAAGAGCATTCGGATTTGGCAGAACGTGGGGTAATCGATCATGGCTGACCTCCCGCCAGAACCCGCCGCAGGATGTCGCCAACGCACTGAGTTTGCCCGCTGCGAGGTGCCTCCGGGGGCGTCGACTCGGGCGAGACCTCCGGCAGGGCCAGCACCTGGTAGAGAGGTTTCTGATAGGCGATGAGCCCGGCCCGCTCCAATTGCTGCCGCGCCGAGGCCAGTTCGAGCAAGTCCAGCTTGAGCTGCCGGCTCATGGACGCCTCGGAGTAGTAACTCAGGCCCTGGGCGTCGCCGACGGTGACCAGGAACAGATAAAGAGCCCAGGCCCGGTGGTCGCAGGACTTCAGGTGGTGGTGACGAATCAACCGGTGGTCCACCCAGCTAAAACTGCTGGGGACCTCCCGGAGCCGATGAGGTCGGAGGGGACGTTTGATGATCATAATCAGAACATGGTTTTTCGTTGCGTTGCTCTGGGAGCACCCGCCCCAGAATGATGCAACCCTGTTCTATCAGGCGGCGGACCAAAGGCTGGATGTCATCTTGTAACGTACTGCCCGCGAACATCGAGAGCAGTCCGATAAACGCGGGCTCCTGTGCCAGGCAGAAATCTTGTAACGTACGAGGCAGAGGTCTCGGTACGTTACGAGATGTCTGCTCGGGGTTAACCGCTTCTGCCTTAATGGGTTGAGTGCCATCAGAGGAGGGGGTCTTGGGCTTCCAATACCCAGGATGGGCCTTGCGCCAGGCCCGGACCCGCTCGGTGCCTTCGCCCTGCCGAAAGTGCGAAAGATTTTTGGGGTTGCGATACCATCGCCGCTGGCTGGCGAGTTTGCTGGCCCGCTGGCAATCCGGTTTATCGCAGTAGCGTTGATGCTTCCGGTTCCGGTAATCCGGGAAGAAAAACGTGTTGCAGCACTGGCACTTACGTCGCTTCGGCTTCGGGCACATCGCGCGCCAACAGCAGCACAGCCGCCGAGCGAATCAAAACAAAACAATCGAGCCGAAGAAGAACCAAAGCGAAGAAGCAAGAAGAGCTTTCAGGAGATTAGCCGGAAGAAAAGATCAGGGAAGAAGAACGGAATTTCAAACCGGCGCT
>CAYWHA010000135.1:0-3490 GCA_964457555.1 uncultured Solibacteraceae bacterium | reverse complement strand
ACGTGCATGTTACCGACACTTACTTCGTGGTGGCGCATTTCCACTACATCATGGTCGGCGGCGCCATCATGGGGTATCTCGGCGGTCTGCATTTCTGGTGGCCGAAAATGACCGGGCGCATGTATCCCGAAGGATGGGCTAAGCTGTCTGCCCTGGTGATCTTCCTGGGTTTCAACTTGACCTTCTTTCCACAGTTCATTCTGGGCTACCTCGGCATGCCGCGCCGCTATCACGTCTATCCCGACGAATTTCAAGTGCTGCACGTGCTTTCCACCGCCGGCGCTTCCGTGCTGGCCGTGGGTTACCTGATGCCGTTGATCTACCTCACCTGGTCGCTTAAGTATGGGGCCATCGCCGGCCGCAACCCGTGGAAGGCCACCGGCCTCGAATGGCAGACCGAGTCGCCGCCGCCCGTGCACAATTTCGATGAAATCCCGATCGTCACCCGCGAGGCTTACGATTACAGCGCGACGGTTGGCCAGGAGGTTCCGGTTGATTAGCGAACCTCATGTGGAATCGCCCGCCCTGCGCGAGCAGTTCAACTCCGCGGAGCAGCAGAAGGACGCATCCTCTCTGGGGATGTGGGTCTTCCTCATCACCGAGGTCATGTTCTTCGGCGGCATGTTTCTGGCGTACTCCGTCTACCGCTCCACCTATCCGGCGGTTTTCGGCGCCGCGAGCCGCACGCTCAACACTACGATCGGCGCCCTCAACACCGCCGTGCTCCTCTGCAGCAGCTTCACCATGGTGCTGGCCGTGCGCGCCGGTCAGCTCGGCCGCCGCAAGCAGATCATGGTGTTCCTGATCCTGACTCTGATTCTCGGCATGGTCTTCCTGGGCGTCAAGGGTTATGAGTGGAACGAGAAGTTCCAGGAACATCACGTCCCCGGCCCGTCGTTCCACATGGACGGTCCCGGCCTTCAGGATCACGCCCAGTTATTCTTTTCGCTGTATTTCGCCATGACTGGCCTGCACGCACTGCACATGGTCGTGGGCGTCGGGTTGTTGTCGTTCCTGCTATATCAGAACCAGCGGGGTAAGTTCAGCGCCGCCTATTATACTCCCATCGACATGGTCGGCCTGTACTGGCACTTCGTCGATATCATTTGGATCTACCTCTTCCCGCTACTTTATCTGATTGACCGTCACGGAGGCTAACCATGACCACCGAGCACGTCGATTCCGTCAAGACCTACGCCATCGTATGGATCGCCCTGTTGATTATGACCGCGCTCACCACCAGCGTGGCCTATTTCGACCTTGGACGGTTCAACGTGGTAGTGGCTCTGTCCATCGCCGTTTGTAAGATGCTTCTGGTGGCGCTCTTCTTCATGCACGTCCGCCACAGCACCAAACTTACTAAGTTAGTGGTCCTCGGCGGCCTCTTGTGGCTGGCCATCCTCCTCGTCCTCACCATGGCCGATTTCGCCACCCGTAGCTGGATCGGCGTGTAGCGCGCGACAGTAGCCGGCCTCGCGGCCACCGCTCCCCCCTTTCTCCCCCCGCGCCGTTGTAGTCTATTCCTTGGGAGATCCATTCGCCACCATGATCGTTGCCGACCTTTCTCAGATTCCCGGGCGCACTTACCCTGCGCGGCGCAAGACCCAGAACGTGGTCGGGGGCGCCAGCCCCATCCAGGCCACCCATTTTTGCATCGGCCATGTTACCCTTGAGCCGAACGGCGGCCAGGTGCCATGGCACAATCAGGACCAGGAGGAAGTCTACTTCATCGTCGAGGGCTCGGGCGAAATGTGCCTGGGCGAGGAGCGTAGCAATGTCACCGCCGGGCAGGCGGTTTACATACCTCAGACCGTGTTCCATCAGTTGACCAACACTGGCGACAAGCCGATGCGCATGATCTACTGTTACGGACCCGCCGGCGACGTCGCTCACTGGCGCCAGGAGCTCGATGGAACCCTCCCCCGCGCAGGAATCGAAGCTCCTCCGCTGCCTCCGGGCGCGCATCCGCAGTGTATCGAAGCGTTGCGGAGCCGGTCATGAGTCAAAAAACCATCCATTCCGTTGGCATCGTCATGAACGGCGTCACCGGCCGCATGGGCCTGAACCAGCACCTGCGGCGCTCCATCCACGCCATCATGCGCCAGGGCGGCGTTAAGCTGAGTGACTCCGAAGTCATCATGCCCAAGCCCCTGCTCGTCGGCCGGAATCCGGCCAAGCTGGAGGCTATATCCAACGAGTTCGACGGCCTTCCCTGGACCACCGATCTCGCCAAGGCCCTCGCCGATCCCGCGTATTCCATTTACTTCGACGCCCAAACCACTGACCGCCGCGCCGCAGCCGTCCGCCAGGCCATCGCAGCCGGCAAGCACATCTACTGCGAAAAACCGGTCTGCGACAGTCTCGCAGCCGCGCTCGACCTTTATCGCCTGGCCGAACGCGCCGGCGTGAAGCATGGCGTGGTGCAGGACAAACTGTGGCTGCCCGGCTTGCTCAAGCTCAAAACTCTGAACGACCTGGGTTTCTTCGGGCGCATTCTCTCGGTCCGCGGCGAGTTCGGCTACTGGGTTTTCGAAGGCGGCGCCGTCCCCGCGCAGCGCCCCTCCTGGAACTACAGCAAGGAAGAGGGCGGCGGTATCGTCCTCGACATGCTTTGCCATTGGCGCTACGTGCTCGACAACCTCTTTGGCGCCGTTCGCGCGGTCTCCTGCCTCGGCGCCACACACATTCCCAAGCGTTGGAATGAGGCCGGCGCCCCGTACGATTGCACGGCCGACGATTCGGCCTATGCCACCTTCGAACTCGAAGGCGGCGTCATCGCGCATTTCAATTCTTCCTGGTGCGTGCGTGTGCGCCGCGACGATCTTCTGACCCTCCAGGTGGATGGTGACAAGGGCAGCGCCGTCGCCGGCCTGCGCCACTGCTGGATCCAGCCCTATGGAGCGACCCCGCGTCCCATCTGGAACCCCGATATCGAGAGTCCCCTGAACTACTTCGATGGCTGGCAGAAAGTGCCGGAGCAGGACGAGTTCGACAACGCCTTCAAGCGCCAATGGGAACTATTCCTCCGCCACGTGGTAAAAGGCGAGCCGTTCCGCTGGAGCTTGCTCGAAGGCGCCAAGGGCGTCCAACTTGCCGAAGCGGGAATGGAAAGTTGGCGCAAGCGCGCCTGGGTGACAGTGCCTGAACTTACAGTGCCTGCCGGGTAAGTAGGCACGGATGTCATTCTGCGCGCAGTTGCCAGCCGTAGTAAAACCTGCGCGCCGTGTAAAAGTTGCGCTGATGATAACGGGTTGCGCTCGCACCGCCTCCATAGGCATAGTCTGGATGTGTCTGCTTGTGGACTGAACTTATCCACCGCCTGTCCGCACGCGTACGAAATCGTTTCGCAGACACAAAGTTCTTACCTCTTTGGAGTATTCCTTGCAAGCCTTATCCGCGAGGTTAGTAAGAGGGAGATTCCAATGATAAAAAACGTACTAGTGGCCTGTCGCGGTGAATTCGTTAGCATGGCCGCACCCGACGACGGGCA
>CAYWHA010000134.1:0-3568 GCA_964457555.1 uncultured Solibacteraceae bacterium | reverse complement strand
TACTCTTCTGCGCCGTGGTGGTAGCTTTCCCATCCGAGGTAGTTTGTTGCAGCCTCGTGTACGGCGTTGGCTACGGAGCTGAAGTTGGCGGCGGTGTGATGTTCGAAGCCTTCGCGGCAGATGTACTTGAGCAGCTTCTGCAGGTGCGGAATCTCGGCCACGCCGGCTCCGCCGAAGGTCTCGAGTGGATCGTCGGTGAAGCGGCCCGCGCCGGTGTAGCCGCGGATGATGCCGCGCCGGTCGTCGGTCGAGTAGCGCGCGTAGGTCATCGCCCCCGCCTTCACTCGTCCCACGCAGGTGCCGAAGGTGTTCAGCTTGCCTACCGTCCCGGCAATGATTTCCTGGTAGTCCATCTTCACGTCCTGGAAGAAATGCTTGGGCAGGTTCGAGCAGTGGAAGCAGACGCACTTGTTGGGGTCTGCGCCGTAGTTGTTGTTCCAGTCGAGCAGGGCCGATGGAGTCTCCGATGCCAGCGCCATCATGTACATGCTCAGCGTGCCGGGCACGTCCACTTCGCAGGCCGATGGAATCAGCTCGTTCGACATCATACTCATCACCGTGCAGGGCACCACGCCGAAGTACTCCTCCATCGAGGTCCAGCACTGCACCGCACTGATCGTGCAATGGGTCTGCTTCATCCAGCCGTCGACCACCGCGCCCAGCTTGGCCATCTTGAGCAGCGCCTCTTCAGGGATGCCCGCGGTTGTGACGTAAGACTTGATGGCTGCCAGCTTGGCCTGCGCGGCGTCGTCGGTGTCCTTCATCTTGTTGATGCGGCCGAAGATCTCAGACAAGTCAATCGGTTCGACCGAGATGCCCGCGGTTTCGAGAATGCGTTCGGAGTAGCGCACCGTGTTGAAGGCCGAGGGACGCGCGCCGATGGCGCCGATCTTGAGGTTCTTGAGTCCCTTCACGATGCGGCATACCTGGCCGAACCAGTCGAGATCGGCCTTGAACTCCGCCGATGCCGGGCTCTCGGTGTGCAGCGTGGTGAGCGAGTACTTGATGCCGTACTGCATCAGGTTGTTGCACGCGCTCATCTTGCCGCAGAAGCTGTCGCGCCGCGTGGCGATGGTCATCTCGTCTGCGCGGTCGGGCGTGGCCTGGATCAGCACCGGCACCTTCAATCCCGACAACCGCAGCGCGTCGGCCACCCCGCGCTCGTCGCCGAAGTTGGGCAGCGTGACGATGATGCCGTCGATCGACTCCGCGTGCTTCTTGAACAGCTCCGCGCAGCGCGCCGCCTCGTCGTAGGTCTCCACCGCGCCGTACTTCGACTCCTCGGGCGAGAGAACGATCGGTGTGGCTCCGGCCGCTTCAACGGCCGCCATCATCTCTTCGCGGCCGGTCTTGGCCAGGTGGTCAGGAAAAAATCCGCGATTGCCTACTACGATCCCGTATGTCATCTTGCGTTGCGCTGTCATCTTCGTGCTCCTCGTGTTGCTGTTGCCGGTTGAGTGGTTCAGTCGATCAAGGTTGCTGTGCTTCCGGGGCTGAAGCCCCACATCATCCATCGCGCGATTCAGAGGCCTGAAGGCCTCTGCTCCCTCCACGTGTGCGGGTCTGGAGACCCGCCCTGCAGCCGGTTTGGAAACCGGCGGTACATCTCTTACTGCTGCGCCTTGCCGGGGCGGAACTTGATCAGGTAAAACATGCCCAGCGCGGCCAGCCCGCCGCCCCACCATACCGGCGCGTGCAAGCCCGACAGCACCACTTGATCTCTGACTCCGGCGGCCAGCTCGTAGACGCCGTAGGCCAGGATCAGCCACCCGTAGATGGTGAGCATGACGCCGATGAAAAACCAGATCGATATGCGCGATGATTGCATTTCAATTCCTCACCAGAAATAAACGTTCAGGCCCACGAAGGCCACTACCGCTATCGCCGTCCAGAACCACTCGTTCTTGTAGATCGGCACCGGCTCTTCTTCCGGAATTTTGGTCGCCCCGTACACCAGCCCGTCGAGCTCGGCCAAGGTCTTGGGCCTGGTCAGCAAACTCACCACCACGTTCACGCCCATCGACACAATCACCGACCACAGCGCCCGGTACATGTTCTCGGCCATGGTCTTGGCGTCGGGCGAGAAGGCCACGTAGCGCAGCGCCGATGGGTCGGCCTTCACCCACCCCCACAATCCGATCGAGGTCAGCGTGCCCAGCAAGAGACCCCAGAAACCGCCCGATTTGGTCGCCCGCTTCCAGAACATGCCCACCAGCACCACCCCCAGCAGCGGCGAGATGAAGAAGCTGAACAGCGCCTGCACGTAGTCCATGATGCTGGCCGCATGCATCACCAGGTAGGCGGTGATGATCGAGACCACCACCCCCAGTATGGTCGACCAGCGCCCTACCGCAACGTAATGCTCGTCGGGCGCGTTCTTGCGGATGTGCGGCTGGTAGATGTCGTAGGTCCACACCGCCGAGAAGGCGCTCACGTTGCCCGCCATGCCGCTCATAAAGCCCGCTATCAGCGCCGTGATGCCCAGCCCCAGCAATCCCGGACCCATGTAGCGCACCATCATCAGCGGCAGCACCTCGTTGTAGCTGTGCAGGCCGGAGCCGGGCGTCACCAGGCTCTGGTCAACCAGGTGCAGCAAACTTCCATCGGGGTTGGTCAGCACCACCAGCCCCAGCAGTCCGGGCAGGATCACGATGAACGGAACCGCCATCTTGAAGAACGAGCCGATCACCGGCGCCATCCGCGCCGAGCGCAGGTTCCGGGCCGCCAGCACCCGCTGCACCACCAGAAAGTCCGTCGTCCAGTACCCGCAACTGATGGCAAAACCCAGGCCGAACACGATCCCCGTCCAGTGGATGCCCATCGGGTTATCGGCAAAGTGCCCCATCGAGCGCCACATGTGCGTGTAGTCGCCCGGCGCCGTCAATCCGGTCTGAATGTTGTGCGCCAGGCGCGCCTTGAAGCCCGTCCACCCGCCCGTCTCAACCAATCCCAGTATCGGCACCAGCAGCGCACCGCCCCAGATCAGCATGAACTGCAGCACTTCATTAAAGATGGCCGAGCGCAATCCGCCCAGCGCCACATACGCCGCAACCGCCAGCGACGAGACGATGATCGAGAAGTTCAGGTCCCACCCCAGAACCACCTTCATCACCACCGCCATCGCGAACATGTTCACCCCGCTCATCAGCACCGTCATGAAGGCGAACGAGACCGCCGCCACCGTGCTCGCGCCCTGACCGTAGCGCAGCTTCAAATACCCCGGCACCGAGTGCGTCTTGCACACGTAGTAGAACGGCATCATCACCATGCCCAGAAACAGCATGGCCGGTATGGCCCCCACCCAGTACCAGTGCGCCGCGAGGATACCGTACTGGTAGGCCGAGCCCGCCCACCCCATCAGTTCCAGCGACCCCAGGTTCGCCGACACAAAGCTCAAACCTGCGATCCACGCCGTCATCTCCCGGCCCGCCATGAAAAACTCTTCGCTGGTGTTGGCCTGACCCTTCAGGTAAAAACCTATCCAGATCACCATCGCAAAGTAGATCGCAATAATCGCAATATCCAAAAAGCGAAGACGTACCAAGGGCTCTGCGGAGAGGGCGAGTAG
>CAYWHA010000133.1:0-3648 GCA_964457555.1 uncultured Solibacteraceae bacterium | reverse complement strand
GGCGGGCGCGCGCCGCCGGGTCGGGGTCAATGTGGTTCCCGTCGCAGCCCACCGAAGAGGCGTAGATGCCGGACGCCTGGATCTTGTCCTTGATCGATGCGATGGCGGCATCGTCCAAACGGTCTGGGTTGAGCTGGACTTGCCAGCTCGTGAAGCCTTCGGCCTTGATGAACTCCAGGTTCGCGTCGGAAAACTGGCCGAGAACGCCGATCCTGGGTTTCCAGCTCGGAACCCGTTGGCGCTGCGCCTGGGCGGCGGCAGCCACGGACATGGCAGAGAGAACGGTGCGTCGTGTTATGGTCACGAAACGACGATAGTGCAAATGCAGGTCCGGGCGCAAGTGGGGCGGGCCTCCTGGCCTGCCTTCTTTCTGGTCTATCTATTTTCTATTGCGCACCGAAGAAGGCAGACGGACCCACAAATGCGGTGGGCTCCCCGGTCCATCCCCCTACAGTTTCTCCAACACGCGGTTCAGCGCAGCCCGGTCCGGTACGCTGCCCTGGGCCATGCGCGGACTGCCGCCGCCACGCCCGCCGGCCTCGGCCAATGCCGCCTTGAGCGCCTTGCCGCAATCGACTCCGGCATCCGCCGACGCGGCCAGCAGCACCGAGGGCGGGTCGTCGAGCGCCGCCAGGAAGATCGCCTTGGGTTGCGCCGTGAAGCTCTGGGCAATTGCGCGCAAGTCGTCCAGGCTTCCGCGCTGGGCGCGCCGCGTAACCCGCCGCACGCCGTCCGGCGCTGGCGTCTCCGCTTCGTACAATTCCCTTCCCCGGTACGCCGCCAGTTCCAGTTCCAGCTTGCGGCTGGCCCTTTCGCCGGCGCGGGCCGCTTCCAGTTGGGCCGCCACCAGCGCCGGAACCTCGTCGAGCGGCGCGGAAAACAGTTGGCTGGCCTTCAACAGAGCTTCGTAATCGGCGCGCGCCCGGCCAATGGCCCGCCCGCCGCAAAGAAACTCCACGCGCGTGCTCTGGCGGACCTTTTCGATCTTGCGCAGCAGAATGGGGCCAATCTCGCCGGTGGCGCGCACATGCGTGCCCCCACAAGCGCTGCGGTCGAGCGCTTCGATGGAAACGATGCGCAAGGTTCCCTCGCGGTCCGACGGCTTGCGCAGGTCGCGCGCCTCGCCCGCGTCCTCGAACCGCACCGCCACCGGCCGGTTCTCACAAACGATTTGGTTGGCGCGCCGCTCGGCTTGCCGCACCGCCGCGGGTTCCAACGGACCGCCTTCCAGGTCGATCGTGGAGCTTTCGGCGCCCAGATGGAAACTGACGGTGCGCAGCGAGAACAACTCCTCGAAGACGGCGGAGAGCAGATGCTGGCCGCTGTGCTGCTGCATGTGATCGAAGCGGCGTCCCCAATCGATGGCGCAATCGACCGGCCCCGTCTGAAGCGGCGCGGCCACGCGGTGCGCGATGCGTTCGCCCTCATCGGCAGCGTCAATCAGGGGGACGCCCGCAATGGAGCCGGCATCGGACGGCTGCCCGCCGGACGCGGGGTAGAAAGCCGTGCGGTCCAGGTAAACCGTGAGCCCGTCCGGGGAGCGCTCGACGACGCGCGCCGGAAACTCGCGCAGGTAGGAATCGGTGTAGTAGAGGCGTTCGGTCATGGCGACACTGATATTTTGGCAGATGGAAGCGGTAAAATTGGGAAGAGGCCACCGTGACCACCCGCGAGAACGTCCATCAGCTTGTCGACGCGCTACCCGAAGAACGACTCTCCGATGCGCTGGACTATCTGGCGGACCTGCACGATTCCGGCGCCGCCCTCAGCCCGCAGACCGGGGCCGCCGTCGCGGAAGGTCTTGACGACATCCGCGATGGGCGGACTATTTCGCTCGAAGAGTACCGGCGGACCCGCCGCCTGTGAGCTACGAGGTCCGGCTGTCACACCGAGCCGCCAAAGACCTCGATGCTATGGGCCGCGATACGCGGGACCGCATTCTTCGACGCCTGGACCAGCTTGGGGAGTCGCCACGGGACGCGCGGACGTCGAGTCTGCTAACGAACCTTGCCGGACTACGCAAGTCTCGGGTCGGCGGTTGGCGCGTGATCTTCGCGGTGGACGACGATGCAAGGACCGTGAATGTGGTAACCGTCGAACGGCGCGGCCAAGTTCATCGCCGCATCTGAAACGTCCTGGGGGCGACCCACCCCCATTTGCGGTCCCCGCTTCCCTCAAAAGAGATGAAATCGATCCGATTTGACGCCGCCGTGCCGTTGTACAATAAATGCTTTAGAGGGAACGGAATGAAGAAATACGGCAAGTTCGCCGCTCTCATCGTAGTGGTGCTCGGAACTTTGGTTTATCTAGCGGTGGCTGGGGGGAATTCCAACGCCACGTATTACAAAACCATCGCTGAGCTTGGCAAGATGGGGGATAAGGCTTATGGGGCGCGGCTCCGCGTCGGCGGCGATGTGGAGAGCGGCTCCATTAAGCGCGCCGGAACCGGCGTTCAGTTCGTGCTGGTGCAGGACAAGACGAAGTTGACGGTCGCCTATGTCGGCTCAGACCCGCTTCCGGACACCTTCAGAGATGGGTCCCAAGCCCTCGCCGATGGCAGACTCGACCGCGACGGCGTCTTCCGCGCCGGCAAGATTCAAGCCAAGTGCGCATCGAAATACGCCGCCAAACCGGGAGAGATGCCCGGACAGGCGCCTTCCAACATCAACACCGGCAAGAGCAGCATTTAGTCGTCGAGGGGTTCTATGGAAAATCTGGGTTCGTTGGCCCTCCTGCTGGCCTTCTGCATCGCCATCTATTCCGCGCTGGCCTCGGTGGTGGGCCGCATCAAGCGCAAGCCTTTCCTGATTCTCAGCGGGCAGCGCGGCGTTTACGCCATCTGGGTGCTTGTCACCCTGGCCGCCGGCATCCTGGTTCACGCGCTGATGACCAGCGATTTCCGCTTCGCCTACGTGGCCGAGCACAGCAATCGCGCCATGCCGCTGCTCTACAAGTACGCGGCCTGGTGGGGCGGGCAGGAAGGCTCGCTGCTGCTGTGGAGCTGGCTGCTGGCCACCTATTCCATGGTGGTGGCGTTCACTAACCGCCGCCGGCACCGCGACTTCATGCCCTACGTCACGGGCGTGCTGATGACCATCCAGATTTTCTTCCTGGTCATGAATAATTTCGTGGCCAACGCCTTCACCATGGTGACCATGGACGGGCGCATCACGGCGCTCGAAGACGGCAACGGCCTCAACCCGCTGCTGCAATACCCCGCTATGGCGATCCATCCGCCCATGCTGTATTTGGGCTACGTGGGATTCGCGGTTCCCTTCGCCTTCGCCATCGGATCGCTCATCACACGGCAGGCGGGCGATGGCTGGATCCATACCACCCGCCGTTGGACGCTGGTCACGTGGCTTTTCCAAAGCACCGGCGTTATGCTCGGCATGGCTTGGGCCTATCACGTCCTCGGCTGGGGCGGCTATTGGGGATGGGACCCCGTGGAGAACGCTTCCCTGCTTCCCTGGATCAGCGGCACGGCGTTTCTGCACTCGGTCATGATGCAGGAGAAGAAGGGCATGATGAAGATCTGGAACATCGTGCTGGTCTCTACCACCTTCTTCCTGTGCATCCTGGGCACGTTCCTCACGCGCTCGGGCATTGTGCAATCGGTACATGCGTTCGCCAGCTCCAACATCGGCA
>CAYWHA010000132.1:0-4024 GCA_964457555.1 uncultured Solibacteraceae bacterium | reverse complement strand
TATCACATTAGATGCCGCCACCATGCTAATAGTTTCTCAGAGACAGGCCACTAGTCTGTGCCATCCCAGTCGGGCGGGACCGTTTTATGGCAGGCGCACTCGAGGCAAAGTTCGTGTAAAAATCCCGGACCACCAAGTGGCTGCGATGACTTTCCCGGTCCGGCTTCGCGATGCTGAAATGGTCAGTCCCCGCGACTCGGATTACATCTCCAAAGTACCGGGCACCAGAGGCAACATCGACAATCGGAGGCAGCCACGTGCGGATGATCAGAGGGCCAAGAGGGAACCTGTGCTCAACCGCCTCCAGGCCGTCGAGGCCAGGTATTAGCCGCTCCTTGACGAGATCGCGGAATCTCCGGTCGAGATCGACCAAGTCGTCGGAGGTCCACTTCAGTTGGCGTCCGGTCTTGTGGTGCATTAGCCTTATTACGTTAGCTAGACGATTGGCATATAGCGAGCCGAGGGATGGGGATGCCAACAAAATAAGGCCAATGGCTTTGTCTTTGAACTGCTCCCGCCACCGTTCCAGCATGTATCGCGCCACGACACCGCCCAGACTGTGGCAGATTAGCGTTATGCGTTGATGGTGGAGAGGGGCGCCGCCAGGGTCGATAGGTCGTAGCAGGTTACCGAGCAGTTCGCGCGCACAGTCCGCTACACTGTAGTCACCTGAGTAAACACCAGTGTGGTAGCCAGCTAGGAATACTGACGAGTCGCTGAATGCCTCGTCCTTGGATACAAGTTCCGGCCAGAAGGCGCCAGACGTGGGGTTGAACCAGCAGGAATCTGAGGAGGACAGCACGCCATGAACGAAGACAATCACAGCGTCTGTTTCGCGGAACTGGTGCCACCGCGTATCCTCGCCTTGGACCGGGGAGGGCATTGGCGAGCTGCGATTACGCCAGAGGGCCAGCAATCCCATACGCTTTCTTCGATTTAGGATCTGATGGTATCATAGCGCGGTCGGGCGGGCCGTCTTTGCGAAGGTTTATTTAGCCCCAGGGAGGTTGCTGAGAGGGTCTCTGGACCGCTCACAACGGCCCTCGCAGCTTCGGCGGGTCGGTGGTTCTAGGTGTGTAGGAAGGGTTTCGGGGACAGACCCCAAAGTGTATCAGCCTCCGGAGTTTAGGAGTTTGGTAGCCTGCGTCCCCGAAACCCTTGTCCCCGAGACCCTGTCCCGAGACCCGCCCCCCCGAGTTCGCCCAAAACGCTGAGAGTCACTCCGGCCATGGCGTCTGGGCCGTCTGATCGGGTATGGTCGATTGATGATCTAACCGGACTGATGGCATAGAGTTCCACACCGAACGGATGTGCACCGCTCTTTCATTTAGGATTTCCAACCTCTTCCGAAAGGTCTCATCGTCACCGGACCAGTGCCCCAGCATGAACTTCTGGGCTTCGCATACAAACCAGCACCCTACCTTTTCCATGTGAAAAGCAAGATCCTGGAGCGCGCCGGCGTCCATCTCCTCGACGTTGCCGTCATTGTCCAATGCCCGAATGAGTGTTGGTCCCCCGCAGTATTGGACGTGATGTTTTGCGTGAGAAACAACGTAGGATGCCAACGCCACGGCCTGGCTGCGACTCATTCCAGAGCGATAAAGTGGACGCAGTAAATCACGCGCCACATCCTCGCCGCTACCGGCGCAATCAAAGGCCTTCAATTCCCTGAAAACAGTTTCCTGGGTCCTGTACAGTTTCGCTGGTTGACCGTTTTGGCGTATTCCTAAGAACAGGCTATACTCTACGTCGCCGTCCTCGTAGCTCGGGTGGCCGAATACGTGGCGCTCGTAGAACGCGCTAAGGGTTTCTTCGATGGCCGCGCGCGGGTCCCTCTTCGTCTTGATCTTTTCCTTCTCCCGCTCGCACGCCTGGAACGCCGCCGCCGCGTAGTCAACATTTCCGACGAGGGCGCAGACCACCTTCCCCCAACTGGCATCAAAGTGCCCGACCTTAAGGCCGTCGATCTTCGAGGGGCCTACCGTAAATTGGCTATCGGCGCAGAGCAACACGCCGCCCGAGTACAGGAATCCAGCAGCAATGGTCATCGGCTTCGGGTCCTCCCGCTTTCGAGGATACCGCCTATACCTGAGCGGTAGACGATGGGGAGTCTGCGCATCACCTCTGTGGAGCTTCCGGGTATCACGCGCGACAGCGTGATCGCGATGGCGCGCGCCCCGCGACCCGGTCGGCCGCACGCCGGGAAGATTACTCCCCATAAGTCGGCTTGCGGCCGCGGATGTGGTGGCAGGCGCCGAGCGCAATGCCTGCGACGTCCTTGCTCGCTGGCATACCGCTCAAAGAGAAGGGCTTCACCTATCGTAATGGCGCGGGAACTGGTCAAGGTGATCCTCGAAGCATGTCTCGTGGAGCTGAGGAAGGGCGCCGACATCGTACCCGTGGATGACGGGCCGGCCTTCCGCTTGCGGGTGTGTCTGTGCGGGCAGCCGGTCGGGCCCACGCTGGGGCAAGCGTACCAGGATGTCCCGGGGCTGGCGGACTTCCGGAAGAACGTTAAGAAGGGCCAACAGTACCTGGAGCAGCAGGCAGAGTCGGTGAATGAGGCGGTGGAGCGGGTTCTGCTGAAGTTGGCGTCCAAGGAGAAGCAGGAACAGTTGCTGATGCGGCTGTCTAATGTCGAGGCGGGGCTTGAGAAGTTAGGTTGGGATGTTACCGATGGGTTGTGAAGGATGCGAGGCCTGCGCCTCCGGGCGTTTTGCATGGCGCCGGTGGTCTTATCGCCAGCAATCGCCGTGCAGCCTTTGAGCGGTACGCCAGCGAGCAAGGACGTCGCAGGCATTGCGCTCGGCGCCTGCCACCACATCCGCGGCCGCAAGCCGACTTCAAGTCGTCCCTAACGACTTATCGGTACTGATACGCCCAACCACGCGCCAGCGTGCTGCACATGCGCCGCGCCGCCAACGCGGCGGGTGGCTCCCGTGGCATCATTAAGTCATGCCCATATCAGCGCGAAACCAGCTCGAAGGAAAAGTCGCAGAGGTGACGCTAGGCGATATCATGGCTCATGTCGTCGTCAAAATCGGAAAAAACCGGATCGAGAGCGTGATCACGCGGCGAAGCGCGGAACATCTTGGCCTCAAGAAGGGTGACAAGGTCACGGTGCTCGTCAAGTCGACCTCCGTGATGCTCCAAAAGGACTAGTCGGAGCGAGTCGGCTCTGTCTATCCTTTCCGGACGCCCAGGCCGTTCGCCACGGACCAAGGTCTCCGCGATCTATGGAAGGCCATGCGACTCGGTCGGGACCCTGCATCGTGTGGGGCTGCGCTATCAAGCCAGAGGGGAACTCAAGCGCCGATGTCGCCGCGCTCCTGACGACAAGACCTGTTTAGGGTTTTAAGGCCTTGAACTATTTGCACGATCCAAAGAATTGATAGAGCGATTCCCTACAACATGTGGTAGTCTTGCAATTGAGAGCTGTACTGATTTTTTCAGAGAGTCTGGAACACTGGTAGACAAAGTCGTCTAAGCTCGGCCTTCCGCCACCAGCGTTCAGTAGTTCAAGCTTCCCCGCCTTGAAGTGCTTCCCCATTTACTTGTCCTAATAGCGTGTCTGCCGGCATTGTGAGGCGGACCGCATTTGCGACCCGACCGCTTGCGCGCCAAGCTCGCCGCAGCCGGTCCATATGCAGTCGATCACGAGGAGACCGAACCAACATGAGGAAAATAGCAATTTACGGTAAGGGCGGAATCGGCAAATCCACCACAACGCAGAACACCGTTGCTGCCTTGGCTGAAATGGGCAAGAAGGTAATGGTGGTCGGCTGCGATCCTAAGGCCGACTCCACACGCCTCCTGTTGGGAGGCCTCGCCCAGAAAACGGTTCTCGACACGTTGCGCGAAGAGGGCGAAGACGTCGCCCTGGCGGACATCCGCCGCCGCGGCTACGGCAACACATATTGCACCGAGTCCGGCGGACCGGAACCCGGAGTAGGATGCGCTGGGCGCGGAATCATCACTTCCATCAACCTGCTCGAACAGTTGGGCGCTTACGGCGAAGCCGAAA
>CAYWHA010000131.1:0-4096 GCA_964457555.1 uncultured Solibacteraceae bacterium | reverse complement strand
CCGAACAGGGGCTCGAGGTTTGGCGTGATCTCCAAAGCGATCTTCAAAGGGTCAATGTCCTCCCGGAGGGTGAATTGTATTTAAGGTGAGTAGGCAGCGCACGACGGAAACGCAAGCGCCCCCCGGGCACTTGCTGGCAAACGGCTGATTTTGAAAGGAGTCGAAGAGCGCAGGGCACTACTGGGTCCAACTTCTGGGGTGTCCTGCAGGGCCGCGGATTGAGGTTGAGTACCAATTCCAGTATTGCGAGAGTAGCGCGAGCCGCGCTGCGCGTCAACCATCGCTCCATTACTTTTGATGCAGAAGTTGTCAAGGAAGATACGGGGGACGGCGCGGAAGCACGAGCCGAGTCCGCCGGAAACCTGGCCGCACCCGCGGATCCCAGACGTTAAAATCGGTACGATGAAACCAACTCGCCTGAACTGCTCGCGACGCCAGCTCCTGCGGTGGGGCGCTGCGGCTACGGCTGCCATCTGCACCCACCGCGTGGCCTCGGCCGCTCTCCCAGCCGGCCCTCAACCATCGCCCGGCGCGGCGTTGCCGGCCTTCCGCCCCACTTTGCTCAACCAGGTGCATTATGCGCAGGTCGATCTCGGACCCGGACCGGCGCGGCAGCAATTCGAGCAATGCCGCCAGGTGCTGCTCAACTTGAGTGACGACGGCCTGCTGCGGCCGTTTCGTTTTCGCGAGGGGCTTGCCACGCCAGGCGACGAACTCGGCGGCTGGTACTCGACCGATGGCTTCGCGGCGGCCTGTCCCTTCGGGCAGTGGATCTCGGCCCTTTCGCGGATGTACGCTGTCACGCGCGATCCCGCCACCTACGCCAAAATCGACCGCATGATTCGCGGTTACGCGGCAACCCTCGAGCCCATCGGCAAGTTTTATCAGAATTATGCCTTCCCCGGTTACATGTACGACAAGCTCTCCATCGGCCTCACGGACGCGCATGTTTTCGCGCACCACCCCGCTGCCCTCGACGTCCTCGCGCGCACCACCGACATCGTCTTGCCGTACCTGCCGCCTAAGGCCATGCCGCACCAGGAAACGCCCATCCTCGCCGGCGAAAACTTCACTCGTCACGTTTGGGACGAGACCTACACCATGCCGGAAAACCAGTTCCTCGCCTGGCAGCGCACGGGAAATCCTCGTTACCGCGATCTGGCACAGCGCTTCATCTTCCACGAGTATTTCGATCCTCTCTCTCGCGGAGAAAATGCGCTTCCCGGCCGCCATGCTTACAGCCATGTAAATGCGCTGGGCTCCGCGGCCACGGCTTATCTCGCACTCGGCGACGAAAAATATCTCCGTGCCGCAACCAACGCTTTCGACTTCGTACAGCAGCAGAGTTACGCCACCGGCGGATGGGGTCCGCGCGAGCACTTCATCGAGCCCGGCAGCGGCGCACTCGGCGAAAGCTTGAACAGTGTCCATGCCAGCTTTGAAACTCCCTGCGGCGCTTACGCGCACTTCAAGCTGGCGCGCTATCTCCTGCGCATCACCGCCGATCCCCGCTACGGCGACAGCATGGAGCAGGTCTTCTTCAACACCGTGCTCGGCGCACGGCCGCTGCAACCCGACGGCTCGTCGTTTTACTACTCCGACTACGCCTTCAAAGCCAAGCGGGTCTACTACGGCGCCAAGTGGCCGTGTTGCTCGGGCACGCTGCCGCAAATCGCCGCCGATTACCGCATCAGCGCTTACTTCCGCAGCGAGCGCGGAGTCTACGTGAACCTCTATCTGCCCTCTACTCTGCGCTGGAATGCCCGCGGCGCGCAGTTCGCCCTGCGGCAGTCCACCGCGTATCCCTACTCGAGCCATATTCGCTTCGACGTTACGGCCTCCTCGCCCGCCGAGTTCTCCGTTTTCCTGCGCATTCCTGCGTGGGCCAAGGGCGCGTCGCTCACCGCGAGCGGCATGCGCGACTCGCGCCAGCTTGAAGCGGGAACCTTCGCTGAAATTCGCCGCCAGTGGAAGAACGGCGATCGTATCGAGCTCGATCTGCCGTTCGCGACACGGCTTGACGCTGTCGACGCGCAACATCCTGACGTGATGGCGCTGGTGACGGGCCCGCTGGTGCTCATGGCGTTGCGCGATGGCGATTCGTCGCTCGGACCCGTGGGCCGTGCCGCGCTGCTCGACGCCAAACAAACGGCGGCACAAGGCCACGAGTGGATCGCCGGCTCCGGCGCCAGCGCGCTACGCATGCGGCCCTTCGTCGACCTCGGCGATGCGCCCTACACAACCTATCTGAAGGTGACGGAGAGCTGACGGCGGGCGAAAACCGCAGCACTTCGTCGCGTCGCTCCGGTACACTGCTCTCAATCTTCTCGTGTCGCGCTGAGGAACTCCGCGGATGTCTCTTCTCTATGTTGTTGTCCTGGTCGTGATCGCCACAGCGCTGCTGGCAGTGGCCGTCCATCGCGGCCTGCTCGTCAAAACCAAGGCCGACTACCTCGTCGCCGGTCGCTCGCTCTCCGCCGTCGTCCTCGTCCTCACCCTGCTCACTTCGTGGATCGGCGCGGGCTCGCTCTTTGCCGGCGCGGAAAACGCCTACAAAAACGGATTCGCCGCACTGTGGCTGCCGGCCGGCGGCTGGCTGGGCCTGCTGCTCATCTACTTTATTGCGCCGCGCGCCCGCAAATTCGCGCAGTTCACCCTGCCCGATCTTCTCGAAGCGCGCTACAACCAGACCGCGCGCGTGCTCGGCACCATCGCCATCCTCTTCGCGTACGTGGCCATCACCAGTTATCAGTTCAAGGGTGGCGGCAATGTGTTGCACCTGATTTTCCCTGACTCGCTCACGCCGGAACGGGGCACCTGGATCATCGCCATCTTCGTCATTGTCACCACGGCCATGGCCGGCATGTCGTCCGTCGCCTATATGGATGTGGCCATCGGCTCGCTCGTCACCGTTATTTGCATCATCGCTACGCCCATGCTGTTGGCCAAGGCCGGCGGCTGGAGCGGGCTGCACGCCGCGCTCCCTGCCACGCATTTTGAAGTGCTGGGCAACCTGACGCTGGTAAAGGCGCTTGAGTTTATGGTGCCGACCATGCTGTTGATGCTCGGCAATCAGGTGATGTATCAGAAGTTCTTTTCCGCCAAATCCGAGCGCGACGCGCGAGTTTCCGTTGTCGGCTGGATTCTGGGCACCGTGGTGCTTGAGACGCTGATCGTCGCCATCGCCGTAATCGGCTCCGCACTGTATCCCACCGGCGAAGTCGCCGCGCAGCCCTACGAGATCATCCCGTACACGGCGCGCCACGGTCTGCCTGCGCTCATGGGCGCGCTGCTGCTGGGTGCGGTTTTCGCCAAGGTCATCTCCACGGCCTCGAATTATCTCTTCTCGCCGGCCAGCAATCTCATTGAAGATGTCTTCGTGCGCTACATCGCACCGGGCGCGTCGAACAAGCGCATCCTCATCGTCTCCCGTCTCGCCGTGGTGCTGCTCGGCTCCTGGGCGCTCTATCAGGCCCTCTACGCGCCCAGCATCCTGGCCAAAATGCTCTACGCCTACACCATCTACTCGGCCGCGGTTACGCCGGTGGTGCTGGCCGCGTTTTATTCCAAGCGCGCCACGGCCTGGGGAGCAGTCGCCGCCATTGGCGCGGGGACGCTGGTCACCCTAACTTGGGAGCCCATTAAGTGGACTTGGATTTCGGCGAACCTAGCGTTGAATTTTCCGGGCCTTAAATCACTGTTTCCGCCGATCATCGCCGACCGCGACGCCATCTTCCCGGCGCTCTTCGCCGCCGTCGCCGCGCTCATTCTCGTCAGCGCCTTCACGCCCAAGCCGACCCCCGCGCAACTGGCGAAGCTGGCAGAGTGATCGGCGGGTAGCAGATCGTTGCCCGCAACCCGCGAAAAAACTTGCTCCGCCCGGTCCAACCGGTCTTACACTGTCCCTGATCCCCCGAGATAGTTATGCCCGTGGCTCAGCTCACTCTCGAGATCCGCATCGAGCACGCCCGGTCCCTCAAGGACCGCCGCCAGGTTGTCCGCTCCCTCAAGGACCAGCTACGCCAAAGCTTCAACGTCTCGGTCGCCGAGCTCGACGAGGCCGTCACCTGGCAATCGGCCACCATCGGTGTCGCCG
>CAYWHA010000130.1:2200-4135 GCA_964457555.1 uncultured Solibacteraceae bacterium | reverse complement strand
ATTCAAGAGAGTGATCCCCTATTCCCCCGCGAGTTTCCCGAAGCTATAAAAAATAATTAAAACAAAATGGCTAAAGACAATTTGTTCAAAGGCGAAGAAGCAAGGAATGGGTTGATGAATGGCATAAGAAAAGCAACCGAAGCCGTCGCTGGAACTCTCGGTACATCAGGCAAGAACAGTTTGATTCAATCTTTCGCGTCGCCTTTCCACTATCCATCGAACGACGGAATCAGTATTTTAGGCGCGATAAGGTTTGCCGACCCATTGGAAGAGATGGGAAGGAACATATTGGGCGAAGCAGTATCAAGGGCAAATCGCGCCAATGGCGATGGAAGTTCCACAACCTGCGTTCTGACCTCCGCTATTTTGGAGGAAGGTATCAAGCATCTCGACGAAGCATCAGCTATGGAGATACAGAAATCCTTGAATGATTGTATTCCGCTAATCGAAGAGTCGTTGAAATCGCAACGAAAGGAAGTGGTGGATAAAGAGGGTGTGATAGATTTCAAATTGCTCGAACAGGTGGCTACGGTATCGAGCGAAGACCCTTCGGTTGGGAAGATGATTGCGGAGATTTATTCCAAAATCGGCAAGGATGGGATTATAAATTGGGAATCCAGCAAAACGAGTCAAGATTCCTACACTATCGGGACGGGTATCAAAATTGATGGTGCTACTTACGCTTCGCGGTATATGTGCGATGCTGATGGGAACAATTACACTTATCAGGCGACCATTGAAAATCCATTGGTTCTGTTGGCGAAGTCAAAGATAACCGCACAGTCCGAAATGGAAAAGTTGGTAGGTGAACTTATCGAGAAGGGGATAAAGGATTTGGTTATCTTCTGCGATGAGATGGATGCTCCAATCCTGAACTCGTTTATTCTCGCCCGTGCGCCGCAGACGCTGGGAATCAGGTTCTTGGTCATCAAGATGCCGACCGTATTCAACGACCTGTGGTGGGAAGATTTGGAGAAGGCATCCGGCGGTAGGGTAATCAGTTCCGCTTCAGGTATCAAGATGAAAGATGCTCACATGGGATTTCTAGGTCAGTTCGGCAAGATAACCGTGAATCGGGATGATACGTTCATTGACGGCATCAAAGACCTATCGAATCACCTTATGGGTCTGAAAGTGGACGGCTCTGATGATGCATTGGCTCGTGTGGCTCGGTTGAACACTAAGACGGCTCGTTACTATGTGGGGGCTAATTCTGAATCTACGTTGCGTCAAAAACGCGACAAAGTAGAGGATGCTATCAATTCGGCATGGTGCGCGATGCAGAACGGGATTCTTCCCGGCGGGGGCGTTGCTTTATCTGAGGCGTGTGGTGCTTTGATGGGTAAACATGCACCACCCGACACGGTTGGAAAGGAGATTTTATTTGAAGCACTACAACAGCCTATGATTCAAATTGTGAAAAATGCTGGCGCAGACGAAGAAGATTTACTTGAAAATTTAGGGTCGGGTGAGGAAGGAATTGGGTTTAATTCAAAGACGGGAGAGTATGTAAATATGTTTAGTGCAGGTATCGTTGACAGTTTTGATGTTGTTATGGGCGCAGTCAAAAACGCGATTGGCGTTGCATCTGGCATTTTGACCTGCGGAAGTGTCGTCCTCCTCCCTCGCAACGAAAACTCCGTAGACGAAGCCATCAGAAATATAGTCCAAACGCCACAATGATAAAAAAGAAGCCAAAAAGTAAGATAAGTCGCAAAGAAAAGGACAGAATAGCTTTGGTGATTTATAAAGAGTTTGTTCCTAAAAATATGGCGGCGAATATCATTTATCCATGGAAGATTGGTTTTCAGACTTGTCATATAAAAGTACATGGAAAAGATATATTAAAAGTCATCAAAAACGCAGTCGATAAAATATATTATCCATACTTTCCTGAACTATGAGAAAGAAATCAAAACCCTTAAAGGGCAGGGC
>CAYWHA010000130.1:0-2100 GCA_964457555.1 uncultured Solibacteraceae bacterium | reverse complement strand
AGATTTAGCAAAAAGTTGGAAAGAGTTTAAGGATTTTCGTATAAAGAAACGAGAAGAAAATCTTAAATCAGAAGAATATCTTTTAGCGCAAGAAGAACTTAGAAATGCATTATTGCTACAACCTAAATCAGATGATATATCATCGTATTCATTCATAAAGTGGGAAATGGCAGAAATGATATGGACTCTTGCATTACGAGCGCGAGAAAACGCAGAGAATAGAGGAATACAACCCGAAACGGTCGAAGGACTACTTAATTGGTTGGCAAACAATAAAAAATGACACTTGTTCCCATCCCCTGCGTAGCACCCGAAAAGATATACAAATATCGCCGCAAACAGGCATTGTCTGGTGCGGATGTTGTAACATATATGTCGCGCGAGGTAAAGGAGATAGAGGGAAAAGGGATATTTACCTATTATCACGGCACGGACATTCCGAGAATAGGCATGAGTCCTACATACCAAGACTTCCCGAAAGCTATGGCGGAAGTGGATAAGGTAAAGAGATTTTTGCGGGAATATCTGAAAAATCCACTTATCATATTCCAAGCAGAAAAGAAATTGAGAGTGTTTAATGAATTTGCGGATAAATGTTTATGGAATTGGTATATTGGAGAAAAATATTGGACTCCGACTACACTGCAAATATATCTATTCATATTAAATTTCCTTAATTCGTTAGGCATAAATGTTCTGGTTGCGATGGATTTTGCGGGAATAGTAGCAACTCTCTTTGAGTATGATGACGCATATCGGTACAGGTTGAACGATCTGATGTCCGAAACGACCAAAGAGGCCATGATAGCCAATTTCGCGGGAGAAACGAAAAGATTGCTCGAAATAAGCGAAAAAAGGGAGGAAATAGGAGGGGTTACCAATAAGTTTAGGAATATATATAGGTTGTTCAGATTTCTCTGTTTGATTCCAAAGGTAAAACGTGCTATAATTCAAGGGTTGAAAGCGGTAGATTGGAAGGGTTGGCAACTGACGGAAAGCGAGATATTCCATACCTTACTGTGGGATGGATATAATGTGAGGGGAATCAATTTATACGAACGGAAAATGTATTATAATTCATTGTTTGCGGGGAAAGAAAAGCCGAAAAGAATAACCATCGTATTACCATGATACTCATAAAGCGTTGCGGGAATTGCAAAAAGTTAAAGTTCAGTTGGACGGTGAAATATCCCAAGATTTACGTCCAGCAGATAAAACAAATCATCACCGGGCGGCAAAAGATATGCGGAAAATGCCGAAAGGTCGTAAAAAACGCCCTGAACGAACGAAATGTATGATTAGCGAAAGAGAAGACCAGATAATAAAAATGAGGTTTGGAATTAAGGATGGTATAACTCATACACTTCAAGAAGTAGGAATGGCGTTTGGCGTCACGCGCGAGCGCATCCGGCAGATCGAGGCGAAAGTTTTAGAAGAAATAATGGGAGGGTTTTGGAATGGCGTAGGACAGGCCGATGGTTCAAAGGAGATAGCAGTGGAAATGGTGCGAGATGCTTATAAGAAGTATAAAGAACAAAAAAAAGAAACGCAGAAGAAAAATTAAATGAACGATAAAACACCCGCAGAAGAAATAAAAGAAGCAGAGGAACAGGAGGGAACTTGGGATCAGGAGTTCGACCCGAATAAGAATCCCGAAGTAATTTCGATCATTAAACAGCGCGATGGTAATTTTAAGTTATGGGGACAGCGATTCGGGAAGATGGTGGAGTTGAGGGGGGTAAAGCCGGAAGACGTATTGGTTGAATTTCTAACCCATGAATAAATATCTAAAAGTTGAACTGGCTGATGACATATAATGATGATTGCGAGTTCTGTCTACGCCGCCAACGCCGCCAACTCCTACGCCAACGCCGGGTATTCCGCGACGCGGTCAGGACTAAAATAATGAAAACTTTTATCAGATTAGTAGTAGGGTCGGTGGAGCTGTTCGGATATGTCTTCGGCGCGTCTGGGAGCATTTTGGTGGGGCTGTTGTTCATAACGATTATGACCGGTGTATTTGGCATCGGCGGCTTCTTCTTCACGCTCGGGCTGTTCGGGGTTATGGTGTGGGCTTTTGCGAAGTAGCGAGTTGGGAGA
>CAYWHA010000129.1:0-4169 GCA_964457555.1 uncultured Solibacteraceae bacterium | reverse complement strand
ACGCGCTCGGGCATTGTGCAATCGGTACATGCGTTCGCCAGCTCCAACATCGGCAAGTACTTCGTCGGCTTCCTGGCAATTGGCATCGCCGCCACCATCTTTCTCATTCTGGAGCGCCTGGATTATTTGAAGAGCGAGGCGCAGCTCGAAAGCGTGGTATCGCGGGAATCGAGTTTCCTGTTCAACAATCTGATCCTGCTGGCAAGCTGCTTCGCGGTGCTGTGGGGCACGCTGTTTCCGGTGATTTCCGCGACGTTCTCCGGAGACCAGATCTCGCTCGATTCCGAGTGGTACAACCGCCTGATGGTTCCCATCGGCTTGTTCCTGCTGTTCCTGACGGGCGTGGGGCCGCTATTCTCCTGGCGGAAGACCTCGGTCGAGAGCCTGCGCCGCAATTTCCAATGGCCCGGCGTGGCGTCCGTGGTCCTGGTGGCCGCCCTGATTGCGGCCGGCATGCGCAGTTTTTACGCCCTCATCTCCTTCGGCTTCTGCCTGTTCGTGGCGCTCACGGTGTTCGCCGAGTTCTATAAGGGATCGAAATCCATCGCCGCAAAGAACGACATGAATTTCCTGCGGGCCGCGGTCGAGTTGACCCACCGCAACACGCGCCGCTACGGCGGATACATTGTCCACATGGGCATCGTACTCATGTTCATCGGCTTCACCGGCCAGGCCTTCCAGTCCAAGGACGTCAAGGAGCTAAACAAGGGCGATTCGTTCAAGATCGGCCGCTACGACCTGAGAATGGTCGACCTGGAGCACGGCGAGAACGCCAACTACCAGTTCGACCGCGCGACGTTGGACGTGCTCAGTAACGGCGAGGACCTGGGGTTCCTTCGGCCGGAAAAGCGCATGTATAAGGCCAGCAAGCAGCCCACCTCCGAGGTAGCCCTGCGCATACGCCCCAATGAGGACCTCTACCTGAACTTCGCCGGCATGTCGGACGACAACCAACGCGCCGTCATCCAGGCTTACGTCAACCCGCTGGTCTCCTGGGTCTGGCTGGGCGGCCTGGTGCTGATCGGCGGCACCCTCATTTGCCTGATTCCCGCTAAAATCAAGATGCAGTACGCCCGCACCCAAGTGGTGGGCGTCGTGAGTAAGAATGCGACAGTTCAGAAGTAGTCTGTTAGTCCTGCTGGTGGCCGTGGCCGCCCTGGCGCAAACCGCGTCGGAAAAACCCAATTTCGATGTGCGCCGCGTGGGCGCGCGCCTGAAGTGCCGCTGCGGCTGCGGAGATTCCGTGTCCACCTGCGCCATGCTGGATTGCAGCTCCTCCAAGCCGGACAAAGAGCGCATCGCGAAGATGCAGGCCGTGGGCATGAGCGACGACCAGATCATTCAGGCCTTCGTGCGCGATTACGGCGCCGGCGTCTATCTGGCGCCGCCCAACGCCCTCGGCTGGATTGTGCCCTACGTGTGCGTGGGTCTGGGTCTGGTGGTAATCTGGCTGTTCATCAGGAAGTACCGGAAGCCGGCGCCGTTGCCCGAAGCCGGCGCTCTGGAGATCGACGACCCGGAGTTGGAGAAGTACAAAGACCAGATTGAAAAGGACCTCGCAAACCTGGAGTAGGACGTTCATTTGATCATTGCCATCGCCTGCATTATCGCGCTCGCCGTTATCGCGTTTCTCCTCGGCGTCCGGGCAAAGGATTTGCCGGAGCCTGAGCCCGTTTCGCCATTCGCTCACCTGGATGAGCGGAAGGCCGCCATCTATGAGAACCTGCGCGATCTCCAGTTCGAATACCGGGTGGGTAAGCTCTCCGACCAGGATTATCAGCAAACCAAGAAAGACCTGCAAAAGGAACTGGCCGGGGTGCTTGCCGAAGTGGACCGGTTGAAGGCCCGGATCGCCGAAAATGGGTTCGTTTCGCCAAGCGCTCCAACACCGCAAAAGCCGCCTGCCAGTAAGCCAGTAACTAGCCTGATTTGCCCATCTTGCGGGGCAAAGTTCGAGAAAGAGCTGAAGTTCTGCGGCGAATGCGGCAAGCCCATGAAGGTGGCCCAGGCATGAAGTGGATTGGGTTCGTTCCGCTCATTTGTCTGCCCGCCATGGCGGCCGTCACCGGCACGGTCATCAACCGCACCACGGGCCAACCGCAGCCCGGCGCCACGGTCGGCTTTTATAAGCTGGTGACTGCCTTCCAACTGGCCGAAGAGGCCAAGACGGACGCGCAGGGCAACTTCTCCATCGACGACTCGCCCGATGGAGCCAAGCCCAACATGATCCGGACCACTTACGAGGGCGTCGGCTACATCCACATGCTTCCGCCGGGGTCCGCCTCGACCGGCCTGACGCTCGACGTTTACGATTCGTCCAAACAGCCGGGCGCCGCCAAGGTCTCCAAGCACATGATCCTCTTCCAGCCTTCGAGCGGCCAACTGACGGTCAACGAGACTTATATCTTGGAGAACGACGGCAAGACCTCATGGAACGACGCGGCCGGCGGCGCCCTGCACGTGTGGGTACCGGCAGCGGCCAAGGGCGAGGCTGAGGTGAACGGTACTGCCGCGGACGCCAATGGCATGGGCATCCCCGCCACCATGGTGAAGACCTCCGCGCCGGATGTGTTTGGCGTGAATTTTCCCATCAAGCCCGGTGAAACCCGTATCGATATCGACTACACCGTGCCCTATGCCGAAGGCGCGCCGTACGCCGGCAAGATCGTCTCAAAGGACGAAAACACCTATCTGGTGACCCCTAATGGCGTGTCGATCGCCGGGGAAAAGCTCAACGACCTCGGCCTGGAACCGCGGACCCAAGCCCGCATTTACGGGCTGCAGGCTACCGCTTACAACGTCCAATTGACCGGCTCGCCCGTGGCCGCCGCCGCCCCAGCGGACTCGCCAGCCGATGCCTCCGATACCGGACCGACGGTGGTAGTGGCCCTGCCGCACGTTTTCGGCCAGGTCTGGCCCATCCTCGGATTGGCGCTCGGAATCCTGGCGCTGGGTTTCGCGATCCTCTACCGCGCGTCCGGGACCGCCAAGGAGAATCATGACCGCGGTCGCGGTTGAGGGCGTCTGGAAGTTCTACGGCGACTTCCCCGCCCTGCGCGACATCCGGCTGCAGGCCGACGCGGGCGCCTGCCTGGCGCTCATCGGAAGAAATGGCGCGGGTAAGACCACCCTGCTGCGCGCCATTGCCGGCTTTTCGCGGCCGGGACGCGGCCAGATCCTGATCGGCGGCAAGCAGCCACGCGATGCCGATACGCGCCGCCATCTCGGCTTCCTCGGTCACGGCATCTCGGTCTACGACGAGCTTTCCGCCTTCGAGAATCTGACGCTCTACGCCCGGCTCTACAGCCTGCCCGATCCGCGCGCCCGCGCCCTGGAATGGCTGGAGCGCACCGGTCTCGAGCGTGTGCGCGACGGGCTGGTGCGGGAGTTCTCGCGCGGCATGCGCCAGCGCCTGGCGGTGGCCCGCGCCTTTCTGCACAACCCCTCGGTGCTCCTGCTGGACGAGCCGTTCACCGCGCTCGACGACCGCGCCATCGCGGTGCTCCAGACCCTGCTCCGCGAGGCTCTCGCCAAAGGCAAGACCATTATCATGTCGACCCACCAATTGCGGGAAGCCCTGGAGCTTGCCTCGCACGTCGCGCTGCTGGCGCGCGGCAAGGTGGCGTTTCACGGCCCATGCACGGCGGAAATGACGGCCGACCCGGGGCTGGTTTACGCGCGCTACGGCGAGGGCTGATGGGGTTCTTCCATGCGGCGCTGGTGGTGACCGTGAAGGATCTGCGCGCCGAATTGCGCACCAAAGAAGCCATCAACGCGTCCCTGGGCTTTGCCATCGTCATTCTGCTGTTGTTCAGTTTCGCTTTCGATCCGGAGGCCGATACCACCAAAGCCCTTTCCGGCGGCCTGTTGTGGATTGTCTTCGCCTTCGCCGGCACGCTCATTCTAAACCGCAGCTTCGCCCGCGAGCTTCCCAACGATTGCCTGGACGCTTTGATCGCCGCTCCCATATCGGGAGCATCGCTGTTTCTGGGAAAGGCACTGGCGAATTACGTCCTGTTGCTGGCCGTGGAGCTGGTTTCGCTGCCGGTTTTCGGCATCTTCTATAATGTGCACTGGACCAACCAATTGGCCGAGCTGCTGCTGGTGCTCGCGCTGGGTACCTGGGCGCTGACGGTAATCGGAACCATTTTCAGCGCCCTGACCGTGAA
>CAYWHA010000128.1:0-4192 GCA_964457555.1 uncultured Solibacteraceae bacterium | reverse complement strand
TACATGCCGCAGTTCCGCTTGCCCGTATCGGGGTTGCGCGAAAAGACCAGCGGCAGCGTGATGAACCGCCCGCCGTCTTCGGGCCAGCACTGCAACGCCGGCAGATCCCGCAGCGAGAAACCCTCGGTCCGCACCACCTCCTGGCACGCGCCCGTGGAGACAGTGCGCGGAAAGAACGATCCCATCTCGGCCAGTTTCGGCAGCATCTTGATCTTGCCGATGAGTCCTTCGGGCGCGCGCATCTCCAGTAGATCCACGATGCGCCTCGCCACCTCCTCCACCGATCCCACTTCGAGCGCGATCTCCATTCTGCGCATGGAAGCGAAGGCGTTGATGAGCACCGGAATGTCGTGCCCCTTCGGCTTCTCGAACAACAGCGCGGGTCCGCCGCTCTTCACCGAGCGGTCGGCGAACTCGGCGATCTCGAGCACCGGGTCCACCTCAAACGGGATGCGCTTCAGTTCGCCGTTGTCTTCCAGGGCTTGAAGGAACGCGCGCAGGTCGCGATAGGGCATAAGTTATGATTGAGTTTAATACTACAACATCGCCAGGAGAAAGCATGTCCAGTAGAGTTGCGTTCATTACCGGTTCCAGCCGCGGCATCGGACGGGAAACCGCTCTCACGTTGTCGCGGACCGGTCTCTTCATTGTGGTCGCGTCGCCGGAAGTCGAGAACAACGAAAAAGTGGCCGCGGAAATCCGCGAGTCCGGCGGCGAGGCCATGACCTTGGACCTGGATATTTCCTCGCCCGAATCCGTCAAGGCAGGCTTCGCCAAGGTGAATGCCGAGAAGGGCCATGTCGATGTGCTGGTCAACAACGCCGGCATCGCTCGCGACGCGCTATCCATGCGTATGAAGCTGTCGGATTGGGACCTGGTGCTCAAAATCAACCTCTTTGGCGCGTTCTACGCTGCGCAGCAGGCGCTTCCCGGCATGATGAAGGCGCGCTGGGGCCGCATTGTGAATATGGCTTCGGTGGTGGGTCAGGCGGGGAGTCCGGGGCAGGCCAACTACGCCGCTTCCAAGGCGGGCCTGATCGGGATGACCAAGGCGCTGGCGCAGGAAGTGGGCAGCCGCGGAATCACGGTGAACGCCGTGGCGCCCGGGTACATTGGCACCGATATGACCGCCGGCCTCCCGGAGGAACTCAAGCAGAAGATGCTGGCTTCGGTCCCGCTGGGCCGCATGGGCACGCCGGCCGACATCGCCAACGCCGTGAAATTCCTGGTGAGCGACGAAGCCTCTTACATCACCGGCCACGTGTTGTCCGTCAACGGCGGCATGTACATGTAGCGCTGGCCTCACTCGTATGGCCTCTCACACGCCGCTACTCAAGCTGTTGGCTTATCTCACGCTGGCCGGACTGGCGGGCCGCGCCGAGAATTGGAACGCCCGGTGGATCGCCGCGGAGCCGGATGGCGCCGTCACCGACTTGCGGATGCCGATCTTCCGATGCGCCGTCCGTCTGGACAAGCCCATCGCGCGCGCCGCGATTGACATTTCCGGGCTCGGTCAGTACGAGTTGACCGTCAACGGCCGCAGGATCGGCGACGCGGTGCTGGCGCCGGGCTGGACCAATTACCGGAAGACGGTCTACTACAACACCTATGACGTCACGGCTGCTCTGCGGCCCGGTGAGAACGCCATCGGCGTGATGCTGGGGAACGGCTTTTTCAATGTTCCCGGAATTCCCGGCCGCTACACCAAGTTCACCGGCTCGTTCGGCCAACCGCAACTGATCGCGCGGTTCCGCGTGAGGTACCGCGGCGGAGGCGGCGCCGAGATCGCTACGGACGCCCACTGGAAGTGGCATCCGGGGCCCATCGTGGTCTCGCACGCGTATGGCGGAGAGGATTACGACGCAAGGCTCGAACAAACCGGGTGGGACCAATCCGGCTTTGACGACCGCGAGTGGGCGCCGGCGCTGGAAGTTGCCGGTCCCGGCGGAAATCTTGTCGCGCAGGTCAACCCCGAGATTCGCGTCATGCAAGTCTTCCACCCGGTGAAGACCACGGAGCCTCGTCCCGGCGTGAAGGTCTACGATTTCGGCCAGAACTTCTCCGGCTGGCCTGCCATTACCGTCCGCGGAACGGCGGGCGCGTCGCTGAAGATGATACCGGGCGAGCTGCTGGACGCGAATGGCCTGGTTTCCCAGCGCAGTTCCGGCGCCCCGCAGTGGTTCTCCTACACATTAAAAGGAACCGCCGAGGAAACCTGGAGTCCGCGATTCAGCTATTACGGCTTTCGCTACGTGCAAGTGGAACCATCCGGCGACGCCGAGCTAGCCGCCATCGAGGGACGCTTTATCCACGCCGCCGCCCCGCAGATCGGCGAATTCTCCTGCTCAAACGACCTCTTCAACCGCATCCACAAGCTGATCGACGCCGCGATTCTCAGCAACATGCAAAACGTGCTCACCGATTGTCCGCATCGCGAGAAACTCGGATGGCTGGAGCAGGATCATCTGCTGGGATCGTCCGTGATGTACAACTACGGCGTAGCCAGCCTCTACCGCAAGATCGCCGACGATATGGCCGAAGCGCAGACCCCCGAGGGGCTGGTCCCCGATATCGCTCCGGAATACACGGTTTTCGCCAATGGCTTCCGCGATTCTCCCGAGTGGGGCAGCGCCGTCGTGCTGTGCCCGTGGCTGGCCTATAAGCACTTCGGCGATCGCGATACTCTGGCCGCGCACTATGACGCCATGCAACGCTACGTCGATTACCTTGCCGGCAAGGCGGTCAACGGCATCATCGCCTACGGCCTGGGCGATTGGTACGACATCGGGCCCAGGCGGCCCGGCGTTTCGCAGCTTACCAGCCTGGGAGTCACCGCGACAGCGATCTATTATCAGGACCTGGTGACCATGCGCGCCATCGCGCGGGTGCTCGGAAAGACCGCCGATGAAGATAGCTTCGCGCGCCAGGCCGAAGCTACGCGCGCCGCCTTCAACGCTCAGCTTTTCGATCCGGGAACCGGCGTGTACGATCGGGGCAGCCAAACGGCTTACGCCATGCCTCTGGCTCTCGGCCTGGTCCCGGAGGAACGCCGCGCCGCGGTTCTTGACAAACTGGTGGGGGACATCGTCGCGCACCGCAATCACACCACCGCCGGCGATATCGGATTTCATTACGTCATTCAGGCGCTCAGCGAAGGCGGGCGTTCCGACGTGGTCTACGACATGTTGTCAAACCCCGAGCCGCCAAGCTACGCCGCGCAACTCTCAAACGGCGCCACGACCCTCACGGAAGCGTGGGACGCCGACCCGGCTTCGTCGCAAAACCACTTTATGCTGGGACACGCCGAGGAGTGGTTTTACCGGTACCTGGCGGGCATCGACTTCGATGCTTCGCGTCCCCCGGACGAGCGCCTCGTGCTGCGCCCTACCCCCGTCGGCGACATCGTTTCGGCCCAGGCCAGGTACCAGACGCCGCTCGGCGCCGTTTCCAGCAGTTGGCGCCGCAGTGGCGCGCGGCTCACCTACGACGTCGAAATTCCAGCCAACGCAACCGCGAAGCTCCTGCTCCCGGGACAGCCCCCTCGGCAGATTCGCTCGGGGCGCCATCGATTTCGGATCACAACGGCTCCGGATGCACGGTGATGTCCGCCTGCGGCGCGATCTCCTGAATGGCCGCTTCGATGCGCACCGTCAGGTCGTGGGCCTGCGCCAGCGTCTGCCCGCCGTCCACCAGCACGTGAAGGTCGACGAACATCCTCGGCCCGGAAGCCCTGATCCTCACGTTATGGCAGTTGTGCACGCCCTCGACGCCTTCGGCCGCCACCGCGATCCGTTGCTCCATGCCCGCCGGCGCGCTGTCAAGCAGCGCATCGATGGTGCGCCGGCCCAATCGGACGCTCACCAGCACGATCAACGCTGAGACGCCCAGCGCCGCTACCGCATCGCCGCCCCGCAGCCACCCGACACTCGGAAACGCATCCGCGATCTTCACCGCGACCAGGCCGGCAATGACCACCGCCGAACTCCAGATGTCCGTTTGGAAATGAAGCGCGTCGGCTTCCAATGCCTGGCTATTGTATTTCCTGGCTGTGCGGCCCAGGGACCGCGACCGCACCGCATTGGCGCCCATCGAAATGATCATCACCGCGAAGGACCACACCGTCGCCTCCACCAGGCTGTGATGGTGGAGCAGGCGTCCGATGGCTTCCCGCACAATCCACGCGCAGGTAGCC
>CAYWHA010000127.1:0-4469 GCA_964457555.1 uncultured Solibacteraceae bacterium | reverse complement strand
CCACCCAGCACCTCGCGCAGCCGCCACGACAGGCTGTCGTAGGCAATGGCAACAAGGGGCGGCGCTTCGGCTGCCTCCACCGCGGCGCGCATGCGGCGGGCGAAGACGGTGGCGTCGCCCGCCGCCATGGGCATGCCGCCGGATTCGACGCTGCGGTCCGGCAGGAACAGGCGCGACCCGGCGGGCAGCAGCGCGGCAAGATAGCCCAGTGCCCAGTCGTCCAGAAAATAGACCCCAGCGACCGGCAACTCCGTGAAGCCGCGCGGCTCGAACCAGTCGGCGGGCCAGGGACGCCGGGCAGGGTAGTTCGGTTGGAAGGTGACGATCGCCACCGCCGCCATGACAGGCGGCAACAGGAGGGGCAATCGAACTGCCGCCCCTTCCACCGCGAGCGCGGCAACGGCGGCGCCGATCAGCAGCTCGAAGGGAAACATGTAGCGCAGGACAGCGAATTGCGGCAACCAGACGACCCAGGCCACGACCAGGAAGACGGCCAGCCGCCGCCGCGCGATCGCTGCTGGCGCGGTCGCGGTTTTTGCGCGCGAACGATGCCACGCCAGGGCCACCACCGTGAAACCGGCGGCCGCGAAGAGCATGAGGTAACGCCAATCGCGCAGACCGTACTCGGACGTCTCGGGCTGCGCGGTCGCGATGCGCAGCGGATAAGCGAGGGCCTCGAGCAGCGTGTGCGGCAGGTATCTCGCATCGCGCACGTTCACGAACGGGAAGTCGGCGGACCGGAAAAGCGCGTTGTAATAGGGAAAGATCGGATTGCCGTGGATGCGCCAGAGGTGCAGCGCCCAGGGGCCGAGGCAGGCCACACAACCAAGCGCGCTGGCCGCGCCGTAGCACAGCAGGGCCAGCAGGCGCTGGCGCCACGCGGACCAACCCACCAACACACAGGCGGCCAACGCCACCACGAACGTGGCATTGGTGAGCTTCAGCCCCACGGCCACGCCGGCGAACAGCCCGGCGCCAGCGCAACACAGCAACGGCCGGCGCGCGAAGCTCCGGCCCGCCGGCTCCGGCCCGGCCAAAAGCACCAGTACCACGCCCGCCAGCACCGGCCCGGCAAGCATCAGGTCGATGAACGAGCTGCCCAGGTTCTCGGTCAGCATCGGGCTGCAAAGGCTGATGACGAAGGCGCAGGCCAGGCAGCCCACACGCAGGCCCGGGCGGACACCGCGCGTGACAATCCAGCACGCCACCAACCCCAGCCAAAGGGAGATGGATTGTATCGCGCCAGTGACGATTCCGACCCAGACCGGAGGCCACACACGCAACATCCAATACCAGAACAGGAATGGCAGGGGGTTGTTGAAGCTCTGACTCCCGGCCGGCGCCCCGTCTCGTTGCAGTCCTCCGTTCAGAAAAGAATAGGGAACATAGACATGATAGTTGCGCTGATCCCATCCGATGTACTGACCGAGCAGGAAGGCACCGATCGTTCCCGCACCCAGGCAGGCGAGCAGCGCCAACGCCAACATCCAGCGGCCGTCGCTCAACCGCCGCATGCGTAATCCGGGTGTCTGTTCATCGTGGTTGTGGTCATTATCAGAGTGTGGGGTGGACGACAAACGATTCACCGGCAGGGCGTTCCGTGCGTACCCGGCCGATCAAACCTCAAAGTACATCTCGTTAGGAGACATCGTATATTTCGCAGGTATAGCCCCTTCTGAGCCAATATAGGGAGCGGGAGATCCGCAGATATCCACCAACATGCGAAACCATTCTAGGAACAATGTTTTGCCGTTGTTCCAAGACATCAGAATTCCATGTCTGACTATAGCTGGCAGCCGCCTCTTGATTGATACTGTAGAACCATTTTCGAGATTTTTTCTTTATCCATCGTAGATAATCCAGCGCAACCGACGCGTTGATTTCCGGGAGCGAGTCTTGATTCAGGATCAGATCAAAATCGTCGTCGGGGATCGTCTCCTTCACAAAATACGGAAGAACGCGAATTTTCCCTTGTGTGCCATCTTCTCCAAAGAGAACAATGTGCTCACCAGGAAGGGATTTCTGGAGATAGAACCCCTGTAATACATTTATATGCGGAAGATCGAGGATGCTATAATTGCCTAGTCCAAAACGACAAGACCAATAGGCGGCCCGCCCGACTCCTCCCCCGATCTCGCAGATGGAAGCGCCAAGGCCGGCAATCTGCTTCATGCTCCATGCGGCGTACTGCGCGTGAACATCCCTGTCGTGAAACAATCCCCCGCGCGACTCTATTTTGAGCAACCCGCCATCGATTGGCGGAGGACGAATGGACTGACTAATTGCAGTCTCGATAAGATCGACTATTGAGTCCGTCTCGAGATGGAGGCTACGCCCCCACGGTCCTTGTTCCGGATTTTCGGGAGAGAGCGCCCCCGTGGCCTCCGCGAAGGACACCAGTTTGTCTTTGATCATCAACGCTATCAGGTATTGGTACTCAGGACTTGTGAGTATCCGCCGATATTCAAAATGCCCTTGCGTAACCCCGACCGTCGCATCGAGACGCGACATGTTGCACAGATAGGCCGCAAGCTGCCTTGGCTGGCCGTCGCTTAAAACTTCGAAAAACGGGTCCTGCTGGTTGCGTATCGATGACCAGACGTCCGGTCCGGCGACGCCGCGCTCTTCGGCCTTGCAGAGCCTGTAGGCATTCAACAGCCTCTCCGCGAGATGCTCGTCTTCGGACGTTGGAGCGATATCGGGGACAATGACGCGCGGGATAATCGGTCTCGGATGGCCGACCGCATGCGAAATCATCTGCGAATATCGCTTCAGGCGATAGCGCTCTACGGCGGGGATCGCGCGGGCTGCGCGCCGCGCCGTTGCCCATAACCCTGACAGCATGCTTCCCTCTTTGCTCGAACCCTTTCGAGATATAAGGCGAAATTCCTCCGATGACGGCCCTTCCGCCCATCGCAACGAAAGCCTGCGCCCACTCCTGGATTTCCGCAACGGTGGGATGGTCCGGACGGCAAATGGAACCGCGACGACTGGCCGTTGATCGCCGTGCGCGTGGGACTCCGGGTCGGAACGACGGCATTGCCGGCGAAGCGTCGGCACGAGAGCCGGGTCCGGGGGAGGGCTTTCTTGCCTCCCCCATCCACTGTTCCGCCGTGCCGCGATGGTTTTGGAATGCGACCACCCGCTCGGCCGGGCACGTCCGTCAGGCGCGCGCGGCGAGGACGGCCACGATCTGGTCGCCGTCGTTCGCGGCGTTCAGCACCGCGGCGCGGCGGTTGAATTCGACCAGTTCGGCGGCCGAAAAGATGCCCTGGCTGCCCTGCGAGGGTGAGCGCGGATCCCGCAACGGGATGTCGCGCACATACAGCTCCGAGCCCCAGAACTGGAGCCCGTCAGAGTCATAGATGATGCTCCGCACCGCCAGGCCGCATTGGTCCGCCAGGAGGCGGAAGCTGCCTTCCGTATGAAGGTAGTAGTGGCGCGGCGGGTCGAGTTGCACCCAGTTCTCGCGGTATGTCCGCCAGGCCGCGCCGCCGGCGACGGGAATGCGGATGATCAGGATTCCCCCCGGAGCCAGCAACTCCCGCGCCGTACGCAGGACACCCGCCTGGTCAGGCATGTGCTCCAGCGAATGGTGGAACGAGATGCAGTCGTAGCTGCCGGTCATGTCGCTCAGCTTCGCCTTCGTGACCAGCCGGCGCCCACGATACATCAGGTTCTTCTCGATGAAGGGATCAACACCCTCCGCATTGCGGTAGCCGATCGCGCGGAGATGCTGCAGGCACAGGCCCTCGCCGCAACCGACGTCAAGAATCCTGGCCTCGGAGTTATCCAGGCGATCGAGGTAGTGCGCCAGGAGAGGGTTGCGGGCCAACCAGGCCCGGGTCGAGGGTGCGCGCAACCAGGCGGCCCGAAGGGCAGGGATGCGCAACAGCCACGACTTGACCATGTCCTTCAACCACTCGCCAAGCGTTGCCGTGGCGGCGGTCCTGCTCGCGGTGCCGCAGTGGTAGCTGTCGGGGTAATGCCGGGCGATATCGTCGGGGTAGGCCGCGATCTGCACGCATCCGCAGGCGTGGCACTCGAGATATTCGAACGGCTCACGCAGGCCGTACATCATCTCACGTGCGAGGAAGTTCCGAACAGAACCGCTGCCGCAGATGCGGCACGTCACCGGGCTGCGTTCGGCTGGGGAATCGGGCACCAGGATCGTCCCTTGATCGCGCACCAAACTTGCCGCCTTGCCGTAAGCGATCCGAGGTCATAGCGTCAACGGTTATCGATCCGCCGCGACGGCGCTGCGGTCGGTGCCCCGTGATGCGGTGCCACATTCTTCCAAGCAGGTAGACAGGCGCCGCGCGTACATCTTATCCATCATCCGCACCGCTCCACTTGCGAAAGCATCCCTGACGCATGCCCCTCACCTGCCGACCGCTCGACGATGCCGGTGAACGGGCCTGGGACGCATTCGTCGCCAGCCATCCGGACGGCACCTTCTTCCATCGGGC
>CAYWHA010000126.1:0-4928 GCA_964457555.1 uncultured Solibacteraceae bacterium | reverse complement strand
AAACCGCCGCTTTGCTCAAGGATAAAGGCGAACCCGTGATCCACCTGGGCGGGGGCGAGCCGAAGAGCAAAGCTCCCATTGACGCCATCGTAAGTTGTACGGCGTTGCTCCGTACCGGCGATGTGAAGTATACGCCCGCGGACGGCATTCCGGCGCTCAAGAAGGCCATTATCCGATACACCGAGGAGCATTACGACCGCCTGGTGCCGCCGGAGAACGTGATCGCATCGAGCGGCGCCAAGCAGTCCATTATGGTGCTGCTGCACGCTATTCTCGATCCCCAGGAGCAAGTCGTCTACCCCGTGCCGTACTGGGTCAGCTACCCGGAGATGGTGAAGATCGCCGGCGGCGTACCGATCGCCGTGACCGCGGCCGACGGCGGGTTTCAGCCCACAGTGGATGAGATGGCCCAGGCTATGGGGCCGAATACGAAGGCCGTCATTCTCAACAGCCCCAACAATCCCTCCGGGGTGATCTATTCGGACGAGTTCGTGGCGGGCGTCATGGAGTTGTGCGAGCGGCGTAACCTGTATCTGATCATGGACGATACCTACAACCGCCTGATATTCGACGGCCGCACGCCCACCAATTGCTACCGCTTCAGCAAGGATCTCAACGTGGACAGCTCCAAGCTGGTGGTGATCAATTGCGTGTCGAAGATGTATGCCATGACGGGCTTTCGGATCGGGTGGACGGTTGGCGCCAAGGACTTGATTCGCGCCATGACCAACATCCAGTCGCAGGAGACTTCGGGGCCGGCCGCGCCTTCTCAGTGGGCCGCGGTAGGCGCGCTCACCGGTGTGCAATCGTCCATTGAAAGTCTGCGGCTCACGCTCGAGAACAACCGCAACATCATGATGACCCGCCTGGAAGCGTTCAACGGCATCAAGACCGTGAAGCCAGGCGGCACATTCTACTGTTTCCCGGACTTCAGCGCGTACGAAAAAGATTCGCAAAAGCTGTCCCGTTTTCTTCTCGACAAAGTCCGCGTGGTCACGGTTCCCGGCAAGGAATTCGGCATGGAGGGCCACCTCCGGTTAAGCTACTGCGGGACGCCCAAAGAAGTCACCGAGGGCATCGAGCGCATCAAGTGGGCGCTCGACCCGACCGCGCCCAACGAGTTGTACCTGGGCAACCGCAAGATTGTGAGGGACTGGCAATGAACCCGTTTCTGGATATCGTCACTCCGGCGCAGGCCGAAGCCGGTAAACGGGCCAGTGTTTACGGCCTGCAAAACCACGGGCTGACCAACCTGCACCGGGTCTACTGGAACCTGTCCAGCGCGTCGCTGTACGAAGAGATCGTCTTTCGGGGCGAGGGGCGCGTAGCGCACCTTGGCCCGATGGTGGTGAATACCGGGAAACACACCGCGCGCTCCGCCGCCGACAAGTTCGTGGTCCGCGAGCAATCGACCGAAAGCCATGTGTGGTGGGGCGATTACAACCGCCCGTTCAGCACCGAGAAGTTCAGCGCGCTGCTGGCGCGGATGCAGGGATTTCTGCAAGGCCGCGACGTGTTCGTGCAGGATTGCTACGCCGGCGCGGACCCGGACTTCAGCATGCCCATCCGCATCATTACGGAAAAGGCCTGGCACAGCCTCTTCGCGCGCAACCTGTTCATGAAGATTCGCGGCACGGAGGAGTTGGCGCACCACGTGCCGGAGTTCACCGTGATCTGCGCGCCCTCGTTCCAGGGTTCCCCCATCATCGACGGATCGCGCACCGAGACGTTCATCATCCTGAATTTCGCGCAGCGCCTCGCGATTATCGGCGGCTCCAACTACGGCGGCGAGATCAAGAAGACCATCTTCACGGTGCTCAACTTCCTGCTGCCGCTCGATGGGGTTTTGACCATGCACTGCTCGGCGAACGTCGGGGACGATGGCGATGTGGCCCTCTTCTTCGGCCTTTCGGGAACGGGCAAGACTACGCTTTCGGCCGACCCTTCGCGCCACCTGATCGGCGACGATGAGCATGGCTGGAGCGAAAACGGCGTCTTCAATATCGAGGATGGCTGCTACGCCAAGGCGATTCGCCTTTCAGCGGAGGCCGAGCCGCAGATTTACGCCTGTACGCGCCGTTTCGGCACCGTCATGGAAAACGTGCCGCTCGATCCGCAGACGCGCCGGTTCGATCTGAACGACGACACGCTCACGGAAAACACGCGCTGCGCCTATCCGCTCGATTACATCGACAACCATTGGCCGTCGAAAATGGGAGGGCATCCGCGCAACGTCATTTTCCTGACGTGCGACGCCAGCGGAGTGATGCCGCCCATCGCGCGGCTGACGCCCGACCAGGCAATTTACCATTTCATCTCCGGGTACACCAGCAAGATCGCCGGAACCGAGGTCGGCCTGGGTACGGAGCCGGAAATCACCTTCAGCACGTGCTTTGGCGGTCCGTTCATGGTGCACCACCCTTATACTTACGCAGGCATGCTGAAAGCGCGGCTGCTGAAGACGGGCGCGACCTGCTGGCTGGTGAATACCGGCTGGACCGGCGGCCCATTCGGCACCGGCAAGAGGATCAGCATCAAGCACACCCGCGCGCTACTGGACGCGGCGCTCACGGGAAAACTGGCCGGCGTCAAATACGAAGCCGACCCGGTTTTCGGCTTTGACGTTCCCACCGAGTGCCCCGGCGTTCCCTCGCAGATTCTCAACCCGGCCAATACGTGGGGGAACCGGGAGGACTACGACCGCAAGTACCGTTCGCTGGCGGCGCGGTTCATCGAGAATTTTAAGCTGATGGCCGACGGGTGTCCGGCGGAAGTGGTGAAATCGGGGCCGCGGCAGTAGGCCGTATTGAAGAACCTGGCCCCGATCCGCGCGTTTTCGGAAAGTCAGCCAAGAAGCGTCTTCTGCGCCGTAGCCAACGGCAGGAACAAAGTCCTCGGCCTACCCGCAATGGCACGGAACCCGTAGCGCTCATAGAACGCGGCCGCCCGATCGTTCTTGGCGTCGACAAGCAGCGCGAACGCAGCCGCCGAAGCCTGCCTGGTCCCATGAACGGCATCGATGAGCATCAACTCACCGAAACCGCGCCGTTCGAAGCGCCGGTCGACCGCAAGCCGTCCAATAAGAACCGCCGGCAAGATCGGATAGCGCGGCAACCGCTTGGTTTCATCCGCTGGGAGGCCCACCAGCGGGATGCTGGCCGACGACAGGGTGTAATAGGCGGCGGCTGGGCCCGAGATCCCGCAGCGAACGCGTCGACCCTTCTCGCCTCAGTCACCGCAAACCCAAAAAAATCTTGCGCTCGCATTTTCAATAGCTTCCAAGCCGCCGCGTCCCTGCGCCCTCCGGTCTGCCCCCACCCCGCCTGCTAATCTGAAATCGCAGTTGAGGCTTGCGCTGGCGAACGTGAGTTCTCAACATCCTTCCCTTCCTGGCCAGGAAGCGTCATGCAATACGGTGGTACTGGAATCCCGGATGCTCAGTGATAGGGGCATTGCGACGGCGACGTCGACGGGGGTCCTTGCTACCTCGGACAACCCCATAACGCTCGAACGGCCTCTAATCTTCTCGGTGTTTTCAAGCAGGCACTCGTCAAACCCCCAAAATTGGCTTTGTTTCGTCAAATCCCGACTTGGCTTCGTTCCCGCAAACCCACCCTCAAAATCGGATGTTTGGACCGCAATAAATCTTCCAGTTGCGCCAAGTGGGGGAAATCGGGTATGATTTAAGAGTTTCGCGAGAATCGCTTTCTGCTCCTGTGCTACCACCCGTCTGTAGGGCGGGTCCGGCCGGGGGTGAGGCCCCGAGGTTCAGCCGGTTACGCCGAACTGAACATGGGCCTGTCCGAAGCAGGTAATCCTCGCTGTTTGCGACCAGTAGTATTTTTCCGGGTTTCCGTAAGGGGCCTGGCCGTGGGTGGTTGCTCCACTTTAGTGTTTCGATTAGCTGACATGCTTGATTTCGCTACGCGATGAGGATAATTCGTGCCGACGTTTAACCAACTTGTGCGTAAAGGGCGGAAACCGCCACGCTGGAAGACCTCCAGCCCGGCGCTCGAAAGCTGCCCGCAGAAGCGCGGAGTTTGCACGCGCGTGTACACCTCCACCCCCAAGAAGCCGAACTCGGCGCTGCGGAAAGTCGCGCGCGTCCGGCTGACTAACGGAATTGAAGTGACCACTTATATACCCGGGGTCGGGCACAACCTGCAGGAGCACTCGATCGTGCTCATTCGCGGGGGCCGCGTGAAGGATCTCCCCGGTGTGCGTTACCACGTCATTCGCGGCGCTTTGGATACCGCGGGCGTGGCCGACCGCAGGCAGAGCAGGTCGAAGTACGGAGCCAAGAGGCCAAAAACGTAGGAACGTATGCCACGAAGAAGAAGAGCCGTCATTCGTGAAGTAGCGCCGGATCCGGTCTACAACTCCACCCTGGTGGAGAAGTTTGTCAATTCCATGATGTGGGCAGGCAAGAAGAACACCGCTCAGGGGATCTTCTACGAGGCCATGGACAAACTGCGCGAGCGTACCAGCGACGATCCGCTAAAGGCTTTCAAGAAAGCCGTGGAGAACGCGAAGCCGCTGCTCGAAGTCAAGACTCGGCGGGTGGGCGGCGCCAACTACCAGGTGCCGATCGAGGTGCCGCAGAACCGCAGGACCTCGCTGGCCATGCGCTGGATCATCGGCAACGCGCGGTCGCGCCCGGAGAAGGGCATGGGCGAGAAACTGGCGAACGAATTGAACGACGCCTCCAATATGCGCGGCGGGGCCATCAAGAAGAGGGACGACGTGCACCGTATGGCGGAGGCCAACAAGGCGTTCGCGCATTACAGGTGGTAAGGAAAAAGCAGCCGGCAGTTTTGTTATGGCAAGATTAATACCGCTCGACAGAATGCGGAATATCGGCATCGCAGCTCATATCGATGCCGGTAAGACCACTACGACTGAGCGGATTCTGTATTATACCGGCCGCA
>CAYWHA010000125.1:0-4965 GCA_964457555.1 uncultured Solibacteraceae bacterium | reverse complement strand
TGGAACGGGACCAGATGGTCCCGCTCTACCAGGTGGTTCTCCTGGACGACGACGATCACACCTACGATTACGTCATTGAGATGCTGCAAAAGATCTTTATCTTCAGCTTCGACCAGGCGTACCGGCACGCGGAGGAAGTGGACCGCTACAACCGGACGGTGCTCATCAAGTGCGAATTGGGGGAGGCGGAGTTCGCGCGCGACCAGGTGCACTCGTACGGGCCGGACTGGCGCCTGCCGCGGTCGCAAGGGTCGATGTCGGCCGTCGTCGAACCGGCTGCGTAATCAGTTCGCCGAGGGTCTTTCCACGCTGTCGATGACGACAATCTCAACCGGCCCTTTGGCGCCCTCCAGCTTGAGCCCGAGTTGCTCCTGGAGAGCTGAGAAGATGGACGGCCCGGAGGTTCCCACAGTCTCATCGCGCGGGTCCCACTCGACCCGGAAGTCGTAGTCGCCCTTCACTCCCGTGTTATCGACAACGGGGCGGCCAGCCTGCCCGCTCAGGTACTCGGCAAGCCTTGCCATGGTGGCCTTTGCGCCTTCGATAACCGCCTTTCCGGAATCGGAGGACAAAGAGATCCCCGGCGCTCCGCCGCCGACATGCTCCTTCAGCTTCGGGCCGTTCTTCGCGATCGCCAGCGAATACACGGACCCCTGCTTCGTGATGCGGTGCGTCTTCAGCCGGAACCGTTCCGCCAGCAGCGCCTGAAGACAGGGCCTCAACTCTTCGCGGGTCATCTCAAGGGGAGTATCCGCTCTAGCCGCAATGTCGTAGTTGTCCGAATCGACCCAGCCCGGGCCGCCTTCAATCTGAAACTCGGCGACGCCGAACGCGCGCGACATCAGTAGCCTGAGGCTCGCGTTGGCGGCGGTGAACATGCCCCCCGGAGACGTACCCGCACGCCGGCTCTCGCCCCCTGTCCGGTTCAGTTCGATGGAGGCGACATCGAAGATCCGCGGCACGGAGCGCTGAGCTGCCGGTTGGGCCTGCATTGTCGCTCCAAAAGCCAAGACGAATGCCGCTCGCGTAGCAAGACTCATGTGAGTTAGCTTGGGCCCGCGCCGAGCTTGCGCGATGGGTCGGTGTAGTAGAACGCCAGGTAAGCGAGGCCGACGGCAAAGGGAATGAGGCCCAACAAGCCGATCGTCACTGGCGGGCCTTGGGTCCTGGCGGCCTGGTCCTTTTCGACGATTTGCATGGCTTGATCGAGCGGGATATCGAGGTTGTGGGAGAGTTGATGGGCGTCATAAGCCTTCGATTCGTACGATTCGTGGCGCTGCGAGGTCGATGAAATGCCGAACAGACAGATGGCCAGCGCCACGCCGGTTAAGGTCCAGATCAGGCCGCGAAGCAGGTAGACGCGCGACGACCAGGGAGCGGGCTCGGGCGTCGCCGGGACTGCGACCCCCTTTTCGAGCGCAGCCATGCGCTCCTGGTGCAACAACTCCTGATTACGATGACGCAGGTACAGCACCGTTAGGATTACCGCCAGAGCGCAGAAAAAGACGAAGGCAAGTACGAGTTCGGGCATTTTCTATTTCTCCTCGTCCATTAAGACCGGCGATTTTCGGCGAATGTTTCGAAACATCGGCGCACGGTTTGTGGTCTAAATAGGTCTATGGAGGAAGAGTTCGAGAGGATTGTCCGCGAATATCGGGACAAGATCTTTCGCCTCGCCTATTCCATGCTAGGGGACAGGGGCGCCGCGGAGGAAGCGGCGCAAGACGCGCTGGTGCGGGTGTGGAAAGGACTGGCCGGCTTCCGCGCCGAATCGTCGCTCTCCACCTGGATCTATAGCATTACCCGGAATGCATGTCTGACGGCGCTTGCCCGCGGCCGCCTGCGCACGGCGTCGCTCGAAGACGCGGCCCCGCGCCGGGAAGTGGAACGGCGCGCCACCGCCGACTGGTTCGCCGCGGGGCCTCCGGATGCGGCCGCGCTGCTCGACCGGCTGCCGGCCAAGTACCGGCAGGTGGTGGCGCTTTTCTACATGCAGGAAAAATCTTACGATGAGGTAGCGAGTATGCTCGGCCTACCGGTGGGCACAGTGAAGACGTACCTGTTTCGCGCCCGGAAAAGCCTGGCGGAAGAGCTGGCGAGCGAGCGCGTCCGGAAGGGAGTTGCGTAATGGCCTGCCCGGATTTCGAAGACCTGGTACGCGGCGGCGCCGGCGATCATGCCGCGCACTGCGAGGAATGCCGTGCGCTGCTCGACGCGCTGGCGGATGTGGATGCCACGTTCGAGGCGGCGTTCGCGGGCATCTCCGCGCCGCCCAGCCTGGCCGCGGGGGTGCGCGCTCGCGTGGCGCGGGAATTTCCCGTGCGGCGTCTGTCGGTGCTGCCGGAGGTGCTGGATTTCATCGGGTGGGCGGCGGTTTTTGCCTTGGCGGCGATTCTGCTGCCTCGGTTTTTGCCATTGCTGAACGCGGCGATAGCTAGTCTGAGCTAGCGACGCGCGTCCGAAATGGCAACGTGTATGTTTGCGCCGGCAACCGCTCTCTTACGTTTGCGGCTCGGTTAGCACCTACTCCGGGAGGGCAAGCAAGTAGGTGGTGAGATTGTCCAGGTCCTTGGGTGAGAATTTGAAGGGCGGCATCATGCTGCCGGGCGAGAGATTGGCGGGATCGGCGAAGTGCTGCTCTACCCAGCTTCGGCTGCGGCGCCTGGAAAGTCCGTTGAGCGCAGGGCCAACGGTTTCTCCCACGCCGTTCACCCGGTGGCAGGAACCGCAATCGTTGGCCTGATAGACAAGCGCGCCCTGGGTGGCAAAATCGGGCGCGTTCCGGAGCGCGGTGGCGTTCCGGGGATTCAGTTTCAGCAGGAAGGCCGCCAGCGAGTTCAACTGCGCGTCGTTGAGCTGGATGGCGGGCATGGAAGTGCCTGGGCGCACCAGGCCCGGTTGCTTGAAATGCTGGATCATCCATGCGGCGTCGCGGTGAATCGAGGTTAGCGTGAGATCCGGGCCCAGCTTCGAGCCGCCCTCGCCAATGGCGTGGCAGGCGACGCAGTTCTCCTGGCGGAAATAGGCAATGCCGGCCAATTCTTCGGGCGAGAGCTGCATCCAATCGGTCGGGCCGGAGTAATCGATTTCGGTCGCAGGGGCCGCGGCAGGCTTGGTGGCGACGGCCATGGCCGTCAACCCCGTCCAGCCGATGGCCGCCAGCGCCACGAACGCCATGGCGGTGGTGCGGCGGGTGACCTTCAGCATTGTGCCGCGGTCGATGAAGGGGACCAGAATCAGCGCCATCACCGCCAGACCCGGCAAAACCACGCTGCCGACCACCTCAAGCGGTCCGGTCAGCAGCTTCAGGGTTTGGAACAAGAACAGAAAATACCATTCGGGGCGGGGGATATAGGTGGTGTCGGAAGGGTCCGCCAGTTGCTCGAGGGGGACCCGGACGGCCACCGCCATGGTAAAGAGAACCGCGAACGCGACGAAGATGGCGACGGTGTCCCTGAAAACCTGGCCAGGGTAGAACTGCTTCCTCGGCAGTAGCTCATCCCCCGGCACGGGCGTTACGCCGTGTTTGCGAACCAGGAAAACATGCAGGGCGATCAGCGCCAGCGTCAGCGGCGGCAGCACGATCACGTGCATGACGAAGAAGCGTGCGAAGGTGACCACCCCCACGGCGCCGCCCCCGCCGAGCAACCGCGTAAGATACGGCCCGAGGACAGGCGCCGATCCGGCGATCTGGGTTACCACCACGGTCCCCCAGTACGCCCGGTTGTCCCACGGAAGCAGGTATCCGGTCAGCCCGTATCCCAGAGTCACGAGGAGCAATACCACGCCGAGCATCCAGGTGGTCTCGCGCGGCTTCTTATAAGCGCCGTAGAGGAATACCTGGATCATGTGCAGCGCCACCACCACGATCATCATGCTGGCGCCCCAGTGGTGCAGGCCGCGTATGAGGCGGCCGCCGGTGAGATCGGTCAGGATGTAGCGCAGGCTGTTATAGGCGTCGCCGGGGGTGGGCGCATAATTGATGGCCAGCAGCACGCCGGTGAATGCCTGTACCAGGAACAGGAATACGGCCACGCTGCCGAGCACCTGGCGCCAGCCGCTCGAGGCGGGGATCTCTTCGGCGAGGAAGTGGCGCAGGGCGGTCCGGACGCCGGTGCGCCGGTCCAGCCACTCGGCGACTCCCTCCCAGTGCGGTTTCACGCAGGGATCCCGGAGGACGGGCGCAGGCTGCCGATCAGCAGCTTACCGTCCTCAATCCTGGTTTCGAAGCGGTCGAGGCTGCGCGGCGCCGGCCCGGAAAGAACCTTGCCATCGAGCGAGAACACCGAGTTGTGGCAGGGGCAGACGAATTCGTCCTTGCTCGCCTCCCAATGGTAAGCGCACCCCAAGTGGGTGCATTGAGGGCCGAACGCGGTCACGCTCCGGTCGGGGTTCTTCACCACCCAAGCCGTGCCCTTCTCGCTGACCACCTTCCATCCATCGACGCGGTTGCGGTGGAACACCAGTTCCACGGGCTGATCCGGCTCGAGACTGGCCACGTCGCCGGCTTCCACCCATTGGCTGTTTTGGCGGGACTTCGGCGAAGAAAACAGGTAGACCAGGGCAGGCGCGCTCAATGCCGCGCCGATGATTCCCCCGATGGCATAAATGGCGCTTACGTAGAACCGGCGGCGCGTCGGTCCTTCCAGCTCAGGCGATTGGGACACGATTCAGCGTAACCCCTAATGATCTATGCAGTTGCTAATCAAATGTATAGAGTATGCAAAGAATGGAAAGGTTACGGGAAACCTAGCGCAACTCTTTGCTCGATGCAGTGGCAGGCTCGGCGCCGTCGTTGGCCCGGATGACCATGGTCTGGTCCGAGAAGAAGGTGCGGTTGCCGGTGGTACCGTATGTCTCGGGGTTGGCGTTGATGACATAGCCGTTTTGGTTGCCCGTGACGGTGAATTTGTACCCGCTTTTCACGCCGGCGGCGAAGGTGGCGTCGATCAGGTCCGCCGAGGC
>CAYWHA010000124.1:0-5026 GCA_964457555.1 uncultured Solibacteraceae bacterium | reverse complement strand
TCGACGCGGTTCAACATGCCTTCGGTGAGCTTGTTGCCCTGCACGAAATGGCGCGCCACTTGCAGCACGCCACGGTTCATGGCGGCATTGTTATGGCCGGTGGCGATGATCAGGTTGGCCCAGGTAATCAGGCCGTCGCGATCCACCTTGTAGTGATGCATCAGCGTGCCGCGCGGAGCTTCGGCCACGCCGACGCCTTCGGATTGATTGGCGCTGGCGAGGGCCCGCACGTTGGGGTCGAGAATGTCCGGAGCTTGCAGCAGTTGCTCGATCTTCTCCAGCGCGTAGAGGATTTCCACCAGGCGGGCATAGTGGTAATGGAAGGAGCTGAGCACGGCGCCGCGGTCCAACTCGCGAAACTCGGCCCACTCCTGGCTGGCGAGCGGCGTGTCGCAGCCGTCGATGATGTTCAGCCGCGCCAAAGGCCCCACACGGTAGACGCCTTCGGGGTAGCCCAGAGGCTTGAAATAGCTGGTCTTGAGGTACGTCCAGGGATGCGCCAACTCGCCGATGTATTCGCCGTAATCGGCGGCGGCGACGCCATCCTGCACCACGTGGCCGCCGGCATCCAGGAAGCGCAGCTTGCCGTCGTAGAACTCCAGGCCGCCCTTATCGTTCACCAAACCCATGAATAAGGTTGGAGAATTGGCGAAGGTGCGGATCTCTTCGCGGAAGCGCTCCATCCCGGTCTTGAACCAGTCGAGCGTGCGCCGCGCGATGGCGAGCGCCTCCGGCATTCCGGCCAGAATCCGGTCGCGGTTGGCGGCGGAGAGCGGTTCGTTGACGCCGCCGGGCACCACCCATGACGGATGGATGCGCTTGCCGGCCAGCCATTCGATGGCCTGCTGGCCGAACTGCCGCAGACGGACGCCATCCCTGGCGATCTCGGGATGGGCCTCCGCCACGCCGAAGATATTGCGCAGCGCCGGGTCGCTATCCATGCCTAGCAGCAGATCGGGCGACGACAGGTAGAAGAAGCTGAGGGCGTGCGATTGCACGATCTGCGCCAGGTTCAAAACGGTGCGCAGGCGGACGGCGGTTTCCGGGATGCGCACGGCCAGTATGGCGTCGCAGGCCTTCGCCGAGGCGATCAGGTGGCTCACCGGACAGATGCCGCAGATGCGCGCCATGAGCGACGGCATCTCATAGAATGGACGGCCCTCGCAGAACTTTTCGAACCCGCGGAACTGCGTCACGTGGAAATAGGCTTCTTCCACGCGGCCCTGTTCGTCCAGGTGGAGCGAGATCTTGGAATGGCCCTCGATGCGGGTGACCGGGTCGATTACGATTTTTTGCCTTGGCATTGTGGTTATCCGAATTTCGCGGCCGGGTTGGAGACTTTCCCTTCCAGCAGGCCGCTCAGCACCGAAAAAATGAGATCGGCCGAGGGCGGGCAGCCGGGGATGAACAGGTCCACCGGAACGGCTTCATGCACGGGACGGACGGAGGGCAGCAGCGCGGGGATGATCTCGCGGGGGATCTGCGGATCGAGCGTGACGTTTTCAAGGTACGCGCGCCGCAGCACGGCCGAGGCGCCGAACTTGTTGCGCATGGCGGGGACGTTGCCGGTGACCGCGCAATCGCCAAGCGAAACCAGCAGCTTGGTGCGCGCGCGGACCATCTTGATGCGATGCAGGTCTTCCTCGCTCGATATGGCGCCTTCCACCAGCGTCACATCCACCTCGGCGGGGAACTCTTTCAGATCGACCAGCGGGCCCCAAACCACGGTCACCCGTTTGGCCAGCTCGATGAGGCGCTCGTCGGTGTCGAGCAGCGACATGTGGCAGCCGGAGCAGCCGTCGAGCCAGACGGTCGCGAGGCGGACTTTTGGGGTTACGGGCGCGCTCATTTGCGGCCCTCCCGCATGAGCGTCAGGTACGGCAGGAACTGCCTGCGTTTGGACATTTCGGCGACCGATTTCCCTTTCTCGGAGAGCGCGCCGGTGGGGCACACCTGCACGCACTTGCCGCACCCGGTGCAGCTTTCCGACTTGCCCCAGGGCTGCGCCAGGTCCGTGATCACGCGGCATTCCACGCCGCGCGCCATCACGTCCCAGGTGTGCGCCCCCTCAATTTCGTCGCACACGCGCACGCAGCGGGTGCACAGGATGCAGCGGTTGTGATCCACCACGAAGCGTTCGTGCGAAGCGTCCACCGGCAGGCTGGGATATTGATAGGGGAAGTGTACGTGCGTCATGCCCAGCTTAAGCGCCAGCGATTGCAGGTCGCAGTGCCCGTTCACCACGCACACCGAGCAAACGTGGTTGCGCTCGGCGAACAGCAATTCCATAATGCCGCGGCGGTAGCGGTCCAGACGCTCGGAGTTGGCGAACACTTCCATGCCTTCGGCCACGCGCGTGACGCAGGCGGGGAGCAGGCGCGGCGAACCTTTCAACTCGATCAGGCAGAGGCGGCACGCGCCCACGGTGGTAAGTCCCGGCAGATCGCACAGCGTCGGGATGAAGATATCGTTCTCGCGCGCTACTTCGAGGATGGTCTGGTCTTCACGCGCGCCGACCTCGCGGCCGTCGATGGTTAAAGTCTTGACACGAACGGTGGCCTTGGTCATTTGGCCACCTCCTCAGCCTCGCGGCGGGCGCCGGCGCACACTCCAGCCGGACATCCCGCGCCGGCGACGTGGGAATCGTACTCGTCGCGGAAGTATTGCATGGTGGTGATCACCGGGGTGGGCGCGCCCTGGCCCAGGCCGCACAGGCTGGTGTTGCGGACCAGGTCGCAAAGCTCTTCGAGCAGCACCAAATCCGCCGGGCTCCCTTCGCCCGCCGTGATCCTGGCGAGGATGCCGTGCATCTGCTGCGTGCCGGCGCGGCAGGGAATGCACTTGCCGCAGGATTCGCTCATGCAGAATTCCATGAAGTACTTGGCCACATCCACCATGCACGAAGTCTCGTCCATGACGATCATGCCGCCCGACCCCATCATCGAGCCGATGCTCTTGAGGGATTCGTAATCCACCGGCAGATCCATCTGCTTCTCGGGAATGCAGCCGCCCGACGGGCCTCCGGTTTGCACGGCCTTGCACTTCTTGCCGTCGGGAATGCCGCCGCCGATCTCATTGACCACTTCGCGCAGCGTGATTCCCATGGGAACTTCGATCAGCCCGGTGTTGGTCACGCGGCCGGCCAGAGCGAATACCTTGGTGCCCTTGCTCTTCTCCGTGCCGATTCCCGCGAACCAAGCCGCACCGTTGCGCAGGATGGGCGCGATGTTGGCGAAGGTTTCGACGTTATTGATCAGCGTAGGGCTATCCCACAGGCCCGATTCGGCGGGATAAGGAGGCCGCGGCCGCGGCGTTCCGCGCTTGCCCTCAATGGAAGCGATCAGGGCGGTTTCCTCGCCGCAAACGAACGCTCCGGCGCCGAGCCGTATGTCCACGTGGAAGCTGAAACGCGAACCGCAGATGCTGTTGCCCAGCAGACCCAGGCGATCGGCCTGCCGGATGGCGGTTTTCAGGTTCTTCACCGCCAGCGGGTATTCGGCGCGAACGTAAAGATAGCCCTTCTGGGCGCCGACGGCGTAGGCCGCGATAGCCATGCCTTCGAGTACGCGATGCGGGTCGCTTTCGAGCACCGCGCGGTCCATAAACGCGCCGGGGTCGCCCTCGTCGGCGTTGCAGATGACGAATTTTTCCTGCTCGCCGGTCTTGGCGACGGTGCTCCACTTGAGGCCGGTGGGATAGCCCGCGCCGCCGCGCCCGCGCAGGCCGCTGCGGATAATCTCCTGAATCACGTCCTGCGGGCTTCGCTCGGCGATGGTTTGCACCAGGGCAAGGTAGCCGTCGTGGGCGATATAGTCTTCAATGCGCTCGGGATCGATCTTGCCGCTGTTCTCCAGAACGATTTTCTTCTGCCGCGCGAAGAAAGGCACGTTGGTGGGACAGTCCTGCGGGCCGCCGGCGCCGGTGTCCAGGCTGCTCACGACGTCCGCGGCCTCCTCCGGCGTGACGTTGGCGAACATCTTGCCTTCGCTCTCCACCGAAACCAGCGGGCCGGCGCTGCAAAGCCCCATGCAGCCCACGCCTTTCACCAGCACTTCGTTCTTCATGCCGGATTCGGCGACTTCCTTGCGGATGGCGTCGAGCACGTGGTCGCCGCCCGAGGAGAGACAGCCGGCGGCGGTGCAGACGCACACGTGGTGCTGGTATTTCTTCTCGGCTTCGCGCTCGGTTTCGGCGATCTTACGAAGCTCCTCAATGGTCATGGTGGATGCCTTTCTCGATGCGCGCCAGCATCTGTTCGGCGCCAACCTTGCCCAGCACCGCGCCATCCATCACCACCGCCGGCGCCAGACCGCAGGACCCCAGGCAGCGGGCAGTGAGCACGGAAAGCTGGTTATCGGGAGTGGTCTCGCCGGGCTTGACGCCGTAGGTCTTCTCGATGGCGCCGAGTAGCGCCGGAGCGCCTTTGATGTAACACGCGGTGCCTGTGCACACGACGCAGGTGTGTTTTCCTTTGGGCTTGAGGGTGAAGTAATGATAGAAGGTGGCGGCGCCATAGACGCGGCTGAGCGGAACGCGCAGGGTCATGGCGACGAACTTCAGCGCGGAATCGTCCAGATACCCGAAGCATTCCTGTACGGTGTGCAGCGTCTCGATGAGCGCGTGGGATTCGCGCCCATGGCGGCGCGCCGTAGCCTCGACGATTTTCCATCGTTTGTCGTCCGAGGGCAGTTGTGGCGAGCCTAGGTAAGTCAGCATGGAAACGTTGAGGGTAGCAGGTAGCGTTCCAGACCGAGGGTCCAGGGATTTCAGCGACTTGCGGCAAGGCCGGCGTGGGAACAGCGGCGGATGGCCCAGCATCCGGGGCAAAAGGCCCAGCTTTTCAAGCACTTACATTTCCGAAAGGCGTGGAGAAAAGCAACAGCCGTGAGGCTTAACGGGGCACTCGGTGCGGCGTGTGTAGAGAGATCGGGACAGACGGATCTGTCCACGCGGCGCAAGAACAGCGAGGACGCGCGACAGATCCCACGCCGACCCCGACCAGGGACAGACGGATCTGTCCACGCGG
>CAYWHA010000123.1:0-5176 GCA_964457555.1 uncultured Solibacteraceae bacterium | reverse complement strand
CCACCGCAGCTGTTATACGCCCCTCCGCCAGCGCGTTTTCACACGGCCTCCACCCAATTCGGCGGTTCCCGATTGGGTTTGGACCCTAATGGCGCGGCGACCTGCCTCAACCCCCTGCCTTCCACTTGATCGAACAGCCGATCGACGGCACTTGGCCGGGTGGCGCCAGTCCGGTCGCCGCAATGGCACGCATGGCCTCGACCAACTCCCGGCGCGCGCCGGCCGGCGGCGGGCCGGTCCGGCCCTCGTCGAGGCGACCACGGTACTTGAGCCTGCGGTTCGCGTCGTAGCCGAAGAAGTCGGGGGTGCAGACCGCGCCGTAGGCCCTTGCCACTGATTGATCCTCATCGTGCAGATAGGGGAACGGAAACGCGTGCGCCCGCGCGAAGCGTTGCATGGCCTCGAACGAGTCCTCGGGGTAGGCAGCGCCGTCGTTGGAGCAGATCGCTGCGAATCCGACGCCCTCTGCCATGAGCGTTCGCGCATCGGCAACGAGGCGGTCGATCACCGCCTTCACATAGGGGCAGTGATTACAGATGAAGACAATCACCGTGCCATTCTCGCCGGCGATGTCCTCCAGCGCATATGTCCGCCCGTCCGTGGCCGGAAGCCGAAAGCTGCTGGCAGGGGGATCCAGCCTTAGAGGCGACGGAGTTGCGGCCATCGGGTCTGCTCCATGGGTTTGGTTTCCATGATAGCACGTCGCTCCAGTTGCCATCCGCCTTCCCCGAGAGGTTGGGCGATGTCCGCTTCGGCTGCGTTGGCCAAAGCGCCGGGATGACGGCAATGGCCGCGTTTGGCCGAGAACCGCCTGTCTGCTTTTTGGCGCGGAACGTGACAAAACGGACACGGCTTGCCGACTCGGCTGGACAGCTGCGGTGACCGGGGTGCGTACATCGTAAGTCGACTCGATAGCTTAAGTGGCAACAGGTGGCGCCTCCTCCAACCGTCGAAATGAATGGTTGGGGGACGTGTAGTCGATGTATTGGTCGGCCGCGTTGGTAATGCGCAGCAGCATCCGCTGAAACAGCCCCCTCAGGAGCTTCATGTCACGGATCGCGGCTAGTTCCTGGCCCTCCGGAATAGGCATGCCGTGAGCGGCCTTGTTCCGCCGTCGCCACGCGGCATCCTCGTCCTCGCCCAGTTCTAGGCCTAGGGCGGCAAAGACTGCCTTCAGAAGCGGCCGCTGGTCGACCTGATTGAAGTTGGTTAGCTTTCGGACAAGTGCTGTCTTGGCCTCATCAGAGATGTCCGTTTGCTCAATCGAAGACGCCATAGCCGCTCTCAGCATCTTCCAGACCTGTCGCGGCGCCCAGACCTCCACAACGGCGTTCGGATGTGTCCTGATGTATGCCCGCTGCAATGCTTCAATTGCCGCCCCAAAGTGCGCCGGCGCGATGTGGGGCGTGGCCGCGCAAGCATGCCAGTAGGCCCAGCTCAGATTGGCGAGATCTAGCTCGTCGTAGAAGGACACGAGCGCGTTGACTGCGCGAGTAAGCTGGTTGCTATTCAACTCATTGAGGAAGCGGGGACCGAGAGGAGCAAGCTGCTCCGGTCCCATATCGAAGGCGCGGCGTCCAAGGCTGTAGGCGCTCCGCGCAAAAGCCGAGACGATGTGCCAGTCGCGATCGTAGATGGTGTGGCCGAGGTCAACGAGATACAGTCCAAGTGCGAAAGAAAGGGCTATGCGGACCTTCTTACGGAACGCGTCGTCTGGTGTACCGTCGTAAACGACGCAACCAGGCTCGATCCCGCCCCCCACCCGATCGCGGCCCAGTGCGCACACGTAGAATGTCACACCTGAGATCACCAGCTTCGCCGCGGTCCGCGCAAGACTGAACCGCTCACTATCGCTGGAGATTGTGAGGCCACCATCGCCCATGCCGATGCTACGGGTCTTCGTCGTGTTCGTGGTTGTCTTGACAGTATCCGGCCAGACAAATGGGCTGGCTGGCAAGTTTTCAAGCCAGTCGATTGTGTAGGTTGCCGTCACGACGTCACCGGGCGCTACGGTGGCAGAATGAACTTGGGCGCTTACCCTGAGTGCCCTGTCCACAGGATCGCCTTCGGCGGTCCTGACCGAATAAGGGACGACGCCGACCAGCTCGGCTTCGACACCAGCTATGTTAACCAGCTTCGCCCGCTCCACGCTGAGGCGCACGGTTCCGGGAGGATGCTCTACCGCAGTCGAAGCCGCCTTCGAATCAGCCTCAGTCTCAAGAATAAGGGTAAGCTTATCATTGCGGCGTAATGAAAAGCCACGAATCGGTGTATGGAGAGGCCCCGGATCGACAACGTTAAAATGTCCGTTGTTGATGATATCGAGGCACTCTTCTGACATGTCGGTCATATTTTTCACTCCGTTCCCCCCATCAACGGCCAAGCATTGCGTCGTTGATATATTGAGGATCAAAGTCCGCGATAGCGGCAAGCGGATCGAAGGGGCCTCCCCAGATCCTCGTCCGCTCCGCGGGTGTTAGGGCCCAGAATTGTTCGAGCGCCGGCGTATTCCCGAAATGAGGCCACAGGGAGTCGGTGCCGATGGTGCGGACAAGCGCCGATCGCGCGATATATTCGGCAATTGCCTCTTTCCGCGCGAGTTCGAGCCGCACGGTCCGGTCAAAATATTCCAGATACCGGTTTTCGTGCAGGTGCTCCGCGGCGCTCCGAACATCATAAAGCTCGCCCATCAGGTCGTGATGACCGGGACCGATAAACAATTCGGTCCTGCTCTTGAATTGCTGCTTTGTCCTTCCCGCGGTCGGCAGGATCAGGCCGTCGATGCAGCGGCAATACTGATGAATGCGGTCAATGATGTCCGCCGTACTCCGCGCATCGATATAGACGTGAAGAGTGCGGAACAGGCGCCAATGGCCGCCGGTTATTGGTGCTCCTGCGATGGCTTCAAGATTTTCGCCGAAGCGGGCAGCGAGCCTGACGTCATCTGGGGTCACAGTTGGATACGGACGGAAGATGCATGGTATCGGACATTCAAAGTCCCGCTGCTGGCGGAGGCCGATCTCGCCGTTCTGCCGCGAACCGGTGAGCATCACCGGCCTGTGCGCCGGCGCAAAAGGACTCGCGAGCAACAGGCCAACGTAAAAATTCCAGACGCGCTGTTGCAGCCTCTGGTTTTCGGCATCCAGCACGCCGGGTGCCGACGATATAAGCTTGCTTAACAGGAACAGGTTACAGTCCTCGACTTCTCTGGCGCGGATGCTTCCCAGCCACTCCCGCCATTCCGCCGGGACGCTGAACGTCGTTCCTGCCAAGGCGGAGAGATTGGACGTGATCCCGGCGGGAAGCCTGCCTTCGAATTTCACGCTCAGGCCGACGAGCGCGTACTTCTCGCCATGTCCGATCCAGTTGCTCGTTCCGAGTCCGGTCACGACCGTACCTTTTTCCCGGAGGGAGTGCGCGGCTGCACAGCAATGTTGAGATGGCGATAGATCACCGTGCCTTCGGCTATATCGGCGGGAATCTGTACGGCATCGCTCGTGACGACGATCAGGTATCTGTATCCGGTGAGTTCGCTACCACCGAGCGCGCCTTTCGCATAGCGACCAGCTTGCGTGTTCGCAGCCGCAAACTGCTTGGCAGCTTCGGCATCGGAAGCGGCGACTTTCCACTCCGTCAGGACAAGACCATCAGCGTAACGATGCTCATCCGCCAGATCGCCGGTGAGGTCCTGAAACACGAGATCGGTGCGCTCGCCTTCAGCATTGATTTTGAAGGCATAGATTCCATGCAGAAGGAGGTGCGTGCCGCCCAGCTTTTCACAAGCTAGCTCACCTTCCTCGAACGCGCTGTGCCACTTCTCGCGGAACGCGGTGTCGGCGACGATCGAGCGCTGAAGATGGGCGAACGCGCGTTCCGACCTAGCCCGTATGACTTCCTGCCGGTCTGAGAGAAGAAAGGAAATCTCGGTCTCGAAGCCACCTAGCAACACCAGCGCAGCCCACACACGTTCGTCCCTAAGATCGACCGTACCCGTGGTGTCGCGGATCAATCCGCCATGCGCATCGACAAAAGCCTTGACGGCGGCCGGAACAGCGGACGGAAGGCTCGCCTTGTGTGTGTCGCAATACGTCTCCAGCGACGAAAGGATACGTTCGCACTGCTCACGGAGCGTCCGGGCGCGGGCGTAACCATCACTCGAACGGATGCCGAGGAAGCGCGCATGCAGCTCGCCAGCCTGCATCAAGCCTTTGATTCGAGCCGATATGGCCTTCCAGTCGTCGGCGTATGTCATGGGTGCTTGCGCTCAGGTGAAATCATGAAGCAAGCGTACGGTGGATGCAATCCGCTATCGCAACGCGGGGCAACGCAGCAAGGGTGCAGGCCGCTTAGCACTGCACCACCTCATTCGTCAGGCGGCCATGCGGCGAACCGCGTGTGCCAAAACTTTTGAATTTTGAACCACGCGGCCGGTCCGCTCGCCACCCTTTGTCGTCGAAGGCGCCTCCCCGGCATGGCGTCCGCTTTGGAGAACCGCCGCATTGGCCGACACCGGCGAAATGGGCGCGAAGCGGACATCGGAGTCGCAAGCCACCTACGGCCGCTGTTCACCCATGGCACGCATTGCCCGTTTCCCCCCGACACCACGCGCACCCCGACCATCTCCACCCACAATTTCCTTGCACGCCCCGGCCTTTCCGTGCTAGGAATATAATCCATGCAGGCCAGCCCCACCCTTCCCCTCGCTCCCGACTTCGCCCGCCGGCTCGCTGTCATCCTGCTCAGCCTCGCCGCCCTTATCGCCCGCCGCTTCCTGCGTGACCCCTTCCGTGCCCCCCTGATCCTCCCGCTCTGGACCCGCCTCACCCGGGCCGCGCGCCGCCTCAACAGCGCCTTCGCCAGCCTCGCCGCCGGCCTCCCGCCGCGCCCGCGCGCGGCAAAACCCAGCGCCTCCGGCCCGCACCGCCGCCCCGCGTTCCCCACCCGCCGCGGTTGGCTGGCCGCCGCCCTCGGCCCCGAGGCCGCCGCCTACGCCACCCAGATCGAATCCCTGCTCGCCGAGCCGGCCGCCGCCGATGCGCTCGCCCGTTCCCTCGCGGCCCGCCGCACCCTCGCCCCGATCCGCCGCATGCTCGGCCTCGTCCCGCCCCGGCCCCGCCGGCCCCGCCCCCGCGTCCGGCCGCAACCGCCCCCGGCTCCCGTCGCCGCGCCGCGCCCC
>CAYWHA010000122.1:0-5334 GCA_964457555.1 uncultured Solibacteraceae bacterium | reverse complement strand
GGCATGGATTCCGGCGTGATCGTGAAGGAATTCCGCAACCGTTTCGGCGCGATCATCGCCAACGGGCAGGGATCGATGAAGGGACAGATTTTCCGGCTTGCCCACCTGGGCTATTTCGATTTCGCGGATCTGTTCGCCACCATCGCCGGCCTGGAGATCATTCTCAACGCGAACGGATATACCGCGCAATATGGAACCGGCGTCGCCGCGGCGCAGCAAGTTTACGCGCAGGCGGCCGTCAAACCGCAACCCGTAACCGCTTAATCGTAATCGCTTAATCGCATAGGACTGTCATCATGAATATCCTGATCGCCGAGCCTCTGGCTGCGGCCGGAATCGAGTTGTTGAAATCCCAGCCGGGCTGGAATGTGATCGTTTCCAATCCCAAGGAATACGGACAACACCTGGCGGAAGCGGACGCGTTGCTCGTCCGCAGCGCCGTACAAGTGACCCCGGCGGTGCTGGAGAAGGCGCCGCGGCTGCGCGTGATTGGACGCGCGGGGGTGGGCGTGGACAACGTGGATCTGGACGCGGCCACGGCGGCGGGCGTGCTGGTGATGAACACGCCGGGCGGCAATGCCGTCTCCGTTGCGGAACACGCCATGGCGCTCATGCTGGCGATGGCGCGCCACATTTCCCAGGCGGACGCCTCGACGCGCGCCGGCAAGTGGGAAAAGAAGAAGCTGATGGGCCACGAGTTGCGCGGCAAGACGCTGGGCATTCTCGGCCTGGGCAGCATCGGGCGGGAGTTGGTGAAGCGCGCGCGCGCCTTCGAAATGCGGATTCTGGCGCACGACCCGTACGTGGCTTCGAAGATTGCGCAGGACCTGGGAATCGAGCTGGTGGAACTGAGCAAGCTGTATGCGGAGAGCGATTACATATCGCTGCACATGGCTGCGACGCCCGAGACGCAGGGGTTTCTCTCCCGCGCGGCGTTCGACGCCATGAAGACCGGCGTGAAGATTGTCAACTGCGCGCGCGGCGAACTGGTGGACGAAGCAGCGCTGCGAGACGCCATTCAGTCGGGCAAGGTGGGAGGGGCGGCGCTCGACGTGTTCAACGTGGAACCGCCGCCGGCAGGGTTCGCGCTCTTCGAGGGCAATGCGGTGGTGGCGACGCCGCATATTGGCGGGTCCACCGAAGAGGCGCAGGAAATTGTGGGCGTGCGCATCGCCGAACAGTTGGTGGAATATCTCAAGAACGGCGTTGCCATCAACGCCGTCAACATGCCCGCCGTATCGCCGGAGCAGTACCGCGCGCTGAGTCCTTACGCCACGCTGGCGGAGCGGCTGGGAGTGTTCGCCGCGCATATCGCCTCCGGCAATCCGCGCGCGCTGCGCATTGTCTATTCCGGGAAGGTTTTTAATATGGGGTCGGGACTGCTGCGAAACGCCGGTTTGGCGGGCGCGCTGAGCCGTTCGACGTCCAATAAGGCAAATTACGTGAACGCGCTGCAAATCGCGGAGCACCGCGGTTGGGAGGTTGTGGAGCGGCACGATAAGTTCTCCGGACCGATGGATTCGCTGCGGCTGGAATTGGAAACGGAGAGCGGCGTGACCGCGGTGGAAGGCGTGGTTCTGTTCGGCAAGCCGCGCATGATGCAGGTGGACGGGATCTTCTGCGAAGCGGCGCTTTCCGGGTGTCTGGTATTTATGAAGAACCGCGACGTGCCGGGCGTGATCGGCCATGTAGGCAGCGTGCTGGGGCGAAACCATATCAACATCGCCAATTTCTCGCTTGGGCGCCGCGATGCGCCGAGTGCACCCGGTGAGCCGGCGGAAGCGGTAGCGGTAGTTACCACGGACGAACTGGTTCCGGAGGAAGTGCTGGCAGAGTTGCGCCAGAACGGGGCGGTGATGTTCGCGCGGGCGGTGCAGTTCCGGAGATAGTGGCAGGCGAAAGCGCCTGCCCCACCACACGAAGGCCACACCACATGCCGTTCCAGGGATTGCGGGTTTTGGCGCTCGAAAGCCGGCGCGCGGTGGAGATGGCGGAGCTGATCCGCAGGCAGGGGGGCGATCCGTTCGTCGCGCCCTCCATGCGCGAGGCGCCGGTCGAAGAAAGCGCGGAACTGGACGGATTCGCCGGCCGGCTGTTCGCCGGCGATTTCGACATGACGATGCTGCTGACGGGAGTCGGCACGCGCCAGTTGAACCGCTGGCTGGCGGCACGCTATTCCGAATCGGCATTCGCGGACGCGCTGCGGGGCATGGCGGTAGCGGCCCGCGGTCCCAAACCGGTGGCGGCGCTGCGGGAGCTTGGCGTGACGCCGACCGTGGTCGCGCCGGAGCCGAATACCTGGCGGGAATTATTGGCGGTTACCGAAGGCCGTCCCGAACGCCGCATCGCGGTGCAGGAGTACGGGCGGGAGAACCCGGAACTGCTCGATGCTCTGCGCGCACGCGGCGCGGAACCGACCGCGGTGCGCGTCTACCGCTACGCGCTGCCTGAAGACACCGGGCCGTTGCGGGAGGCGGCGCGCCGGTTGGCCGCGGGCGAATTCGACGTGGCATTGTTCACCACGGCCGTGCAGATCGGGCACCTGGCGCGGGTTGCCGAAGAACTGGGATGCGCGGCGGCGATGCTGGCGGGCCTGCGGCGGACGACGATCGGATCGATCGGCCCCACGACGTCGGAAGCGCTCGAGGAGTTCGAGTTGCACGCCGATCTGGAACCCAGCCATCCGCGCATGGGGCTGCTGGTGCTCGAAACGGCCGAGCTCACGGAAGGGAAGCGCCATCGCCGATGACGGTATTCCAGCGGCGCGTCCGCCATGCGGTCACCAGGCCGTGGATCACGTAGGGGTCGGCTTTGGCGAAGGCTTCGGCGGTTTCGGGAGACGTCCCCCGGAACACCAGAAGGGCGCCATCGGCGGGGTCCGCCAGCGCTCCCGCGAGCGCCACTTCGCCGCGCTCGAAGGCCTGTTGCAGCAGGGCGAGGTGCTCGGCCCGGAGTGGGGCGCGCCGCGTGAGATAGTCCTCTGCGAAATCGTAAAAGAGAATGGTGTGCATGGTGTTATGCGAACATTTCCTGGGCGCGCTGGAGGCGGCTGGCCACTTGCACGCCGTGGGGGCAATGGACGGAACAGCTCTCGCAGGAACCGCAGCGCACAGCGGCGGAATGGGCGGGCAGGGCCTGGAAATGCTCGCGCGCCATGGCGAACTGGCCGTAGCCTTCGGCGTAGGTGAGGAACCGCAGCACGTCGGCCACGGGCAGGCCTTTCGGGCACTGGCCGTCGCAACGTCCGCACATGCGGCAATAGAGCGGCCCAATCTGCTCCAGGCGCACGGCCAGCAGGTTGCCATCGGCCGGGCTGAAGGGAGCGGACATGGCCGCGATGTTCTGCTCAAGCTGGTCGTTATCGACGATGCTGGGAATGACCGTATCCACGTTGGGGTTCTTCAGCACCCATTTTAGAGCCGCCACGGGGGCGCCTTCGCGGGTGAGCTTGTTGAGCTTGTCCGCGGGAACGCGGTAGGATCCCACGGTAGGCTTGACGCCGCCCGCCAGGCCTTTCATCGCCACAACCCCGACGTTGGCTTTGTGGGCTGCCTCGATGAGCGGTTCGATCTCCGGGTCCATGGTGAAGTTGTAACTCATCAGGAAGACGTCGAAGTGGTTGAGCTTGAGCATGGCCGGGATCATCTGGGCGTGACCGCCGTGAAAACTGACGCCGGCGAAGCGGATTTTGCCGGCCTCTTTGGCGCTGCGCTGGGCCTCCAGGACGTCGTCCGTGACCATGTCGGGCGTGCTGCGGCTATGCAGGTGCCAGACGTCTAGGTGGTCGGTTTGCAGCTCCCTGAGGCTGGTTTCGAGGTCCGCGAGAGCCGCCTTGCCGTCGCGCGCCTGCGTCTTGCTGGAGATGTAGACCTTGTCGCGGTACTTCTTGAGCGCGGCGCCCACCATGCGCTCGTTGTTGCCGCCCTGGTAGACGCGGGCGGTGTCGAAGTAGTTGAGGCCCATATCGGCCGCCCTCTCGATGACGCTCTGATCGGACGTGGTCATGCAGCCGAAAGACAAGCGGGCGACGCGCATGCCGGTCTTGCCCAAAGTGCCGTAGGTGAATTTAGGGGCGGAGGGGACGGCGGCGGGCCTGGCGGCCGGCGCCTGGCTTTGAGCGGCGCCTTCGGACGATGCCGAAGCCAGAGCGGGCAGCGCGATGGTAGAACCGAGAAAAGCTCGGCGGGACGACGATTGCATGGAAGTGCCTCCGGATTTCGGGTTCGGAAAGCCCGAAATGCTATTGTCACTTGTTTGGCGGCGCGGATTCAAGCGGTATCGGGAAAGCTCGCCGCATTCCGCTTTGCGGCATGCTTGCGAGGGCAGGCGGAACCGCCTGCCCCACCTGCCGTCTCCGAAAACTGCTCAGTGGCCAGAAGAAGGCAGGCGGGCCCACCAACTGCGTGGGCGCCCCGGTCCGCCCCACCTAACCTTTCAATTGGGCGACGATCTCGGCGGCGATCCGGCGGGCGTGTTCCAACTCCCCAGGGGCCAGGCTGATGGCGCCCACTTTCGCGTGGCCGCCGCCTCCGTACCGCTCGCAAATCGTGGCAAGGTTGTGGCGGGGCGCATCCAAGGCCCAGGGGTTCGAGCCTACGGAAATCTTGGTGCGGAAACTGGAGCAGCTTACCGATACGGTGTAGATGGAATCGGGGAACAGGTAATACGGAATGAACTTGTTGTAGCCCTCCATGTCGCGCCCGGCGAGGTCGAAGAAAACCACGCCTCGATCCTCGGTGGAACTGTCGCGAATGACCTCGACGGAATCCAGGTGGCGCTGGTAGAGCGGCTCGTAGAGAGCGCGGATTTCCGGCTTTTCAACAATCTCATTGAGCTTGTAGCGCTGCATCCAGCGGATCGTCTTTTGCACCACCTCGGAGCCTTTCGCGGCTTCGATGACGAGCGTCAGCTTCATGGCCGGCGCGCCCATCTCCACGGCGGTGCGGGCGTCGGAATACTGGGCGCCGTCGATAACAATGGACCAATCCACCAGGTCGTCCAGATCCGGCGCGCGGAACCCGAAGCGTTCGGACGCCACGAAGCGAATGAAGGACGCGCACGATTTGTAAGTGGGATCGTAGAGCTTACGGCCGCTGGCGTCATTCCGGTAATGCTCCGCGTCGGCGGCGTTGAGGAACGCGCTTTGATGGTGATCGAACCACCAGGTGAGCCGCGGATCGCTTGAGTACTTAAAATCGACGATGGCGTTCTCGTCGCCATCGAAGAGCGCCGGGTCGAATGCCTGGGAGGCCCTGTGAGCCATTCCGGTATAGGCGAATTCCGCATCCGGGTGAATGGCGCCCGCGATAAAGCGGCTGAAGTAGGCGGCGGAGG
>CAYWHA010000121.1:0-5358 GCA_964457555.1 uncultured Solibacteraceae bacterium | reverse complement strand
GTTGGCCGGTTTTGAAGTGATCATTGATGGCCGGTTTTGAAGTGTTCACCGAGGCCAACCACGTCTTCTTGCCGGGCCACCGGATCATGGTCCAGATCCAATCGAGCTGGTTCCCGCTCTACGACCGCAACCCGCAGACCTACGTGGAGAACATCTTCTTCGCCAAGCCCGCGGACTACGTCAAAGCAACCCAGTCGGTCTTTCGTTCCGCGGAACAGCCCAGCGCCGTGTGGCTGCCGGTCACGCCGTAAGCGCATCCCGATTTCAAGGTCCTTCCCGGTAAATTAGTAATCGGAGAGGACTCTACCAACACGACTGCTGCCGTGTGGGTGTGTCCGAGGCTACTTCGGTGACGGGCGTTACCAGGATTCATCGCCTGTCGCAAGCGACGCCGGCAGCGGACATTGATTTGAATCGTGTCCAGGGCTAACGTGGGGCCTTGCGTTGCAGATCCGGCGCGACCCTCGTGCGGTCGAATTGCATCACCTTCACCGTCCATTTCAACGGAACCGTCTCCGGCACGAAGCACTCGCGGTCGTCGCATGCCTGGTACAGGAACTGCCCCTCAATCGTCAATTGCCGGTTGCTGTCGAGCAGCGTCTCCACCACTTGTGCGTCGGCAAGAGTGACGGTCTGCAATAACCGAAACTGGCCTTCGTAGACCGGAACCGTTTCGTGGATGGCTGCGAGCTTCATGCTCTTCGATGGTGGAAAGACCGGAATGTCCGGCTGGAATCCTTTCGATTCGGTCAGTTTCAGAGCGACAGGCTTGTAGCCTTGAACACCCGGCGCGTACACGTGCACCTTGCGGGGCAGCGTCACGTCTAGACTCAGCGTGATGCGCTGGCCGGGCCGCAACTCGCCTTCCACGGCCGATGCGCGCAGCGTGGCATGCTTGGCCTCCAGCGCTTCCTGCACGGGCGGCTTCAGCCCGAACTGCCGCAGTAGAATGGAGGCCGCCGTGTCGCGCACGCGGAAGTCCTCCTGAAAATACTTGGCCGTGACTACTCCGCGGCGGTCCAGGACATACGTGCCGGGATACGGAATGCCGAATTGAGCGCTGTCCTTGGCGATGCTTTCATTCATGATGCCGTAGCTGCGGATGACTGCCGAATCCACGTCGGACAAGAGTGGAAAACTGATATGCATCCGGTCGGAAAACTGCTTCAAGACCGAGACACTGTCGTAGCTGATCGCAGCCAGCCCCAGTCCTTGGGTTCGAATCCTCTGGGCATTCTGTTCCAACTCGACCAGTTGGGCTTTGCAGAAGGGTCACCAATCGGCGGAGCGATAGAAAACCAATAGAGCGCCCCTGGGACCAAGAATTGAGTGCAGCGTCTGCGGGTTGTTGTTCTGGTCCTTCAAACCGAAGTCCGGGACCACTTGGCCGACGCTAGGCCCGGTGGGGATCGCGGCCGCCGCGGCCAATCCGCACAGCGCCATGCTCGCCAGGAATGCTCGCATAGGTTTGATTGTAACGCGATATGCTACTCCGATTTCCGGAGCGCGAGAACTCGCCCATCGGACGATTAGAATAGAACGGGAGGACGATAAGACCTATCGGGCCGGTTTTCAACGAAAGGCGAAGCCGATCCCCGGTTTGCTGCTCACCCGGAATTGCCAGTCGCGCCGATCCTGCCCCTTGGCGAGAGTCCCAAAGGCACAGATCGGCAATAAGGTCAGTCTGGAGTTCGATTTCATGTTAAGCCTCGTTTGTCGCTTGGTTCTGGCCCAGTTCGCGGTCCGCTGAAGGGCTGCTTGCGAGAACCTGTCCGATTCTTTCCGCCAACGTGCTTATGGTGAAGGGCTTTTGAAGGTAAGGCGCCAGCTGAGCGAACTACTGCGCCGCTCTGGAGTACAGCGTCGACACGAGTTCTCAAGTGCGAGGTCCCCCGATCCATGCGGAACCGGATGCCGACGCTGAAACTCAAATCGACGTGGAATATGATTTCGTCGACATCTCCGGTGAGCGTTTTCTCCTTCCGGTAAGCGCCGAAGCACGCACCTCCAGCGGCAAGGCACGACTGCGCAATACGGTCGACTACATGGATTTCCACCGCTACGTCGCCGAGGCGTCTGTGAAGTTCGGAGAATCCTCAACCACCGCCAAGCAGAAGTGATTCCCCCGAATAGCCGAAGCGCAAGAATGATCGTCAACTTGACGTGACGCAGACTCTCCGTCTCCCGCGCCCGCGACAGCGGGCCGCAGGTCCTCCACGTGAACGTGGCGATCCACGGTGCGGCCGCATTGAATTCGCCCAGCGGCTCACTCCACTCCACTCTCTTGTCCGGATCGTAGTTGATCCGCAGTTACCCCGCACCGCTGCGCTCAACCAGGGCCGCCATGTTCGCCTCCCTGGCGGCAGCCTGCATCGATTCGCCGCCTCCGCCGCGCGGATAAACCTGGGGCTGTAACAGCGCCCGCGTTGAAGCCCACCAGCGTTACTCCGGAAGATTACGCACGCCTGCCGAAAGGACACCCATCACGTCAAGTGACGAGAAAGCCCAAACCGTATGGTGGACAGCGAGCGTCCGATTCCTGTCGATAATCCACCACGAACCGAAATGGAACGACGCGCTCACAGTCCGCGGAGTCGGGCGGCGCCCAAACCAGCCACAAATCGCGCCCTGTGGCGGGACGTCGGCCCCGGCCAACGCAGCTGGCATAACGGATACGCTGCGGAAGTGGCCACGTAGCCCGGGCGCACCGATGCGCCAATCCGAGAACCACTACAGCGTCCTTGTTTTGAATTTTGTAAGTGTTTTGTTCTCTATGGGGTGGGTGGTGGGATTCGAACCCACGGCCACCGGAACCACAATGCTGACTTTATGGGCGCCCACGGGCATGCCTTTGAGGGTATACGGAGTTGCCCATAGATGGGAAGCCACGGCAATGGCGTTTGCCGTGGGAACCACTACAGAACCACTACAGTGGAAGCGATAGGCCGCCGCCGGAACTGGCAGACGCACGGGACTCAAAGCCAGAATTTAGGGGCAGCCACGGGCATGTCTTTGAAGGGGCGGAGTTTCCGATAGGCGGCAACCCACGGCAACCAAGCTTCCCGACCTGTCGAACATGCTCGGCACACCAAGAAAACAGGCAGGCCGCAAGGCCTGCCCGTTCCTCGAACCTCTTGCCGGTATTCTACTGCTGCCGGCCGCCGGCATTAGCGGCTGGGGGAGCGCCCGCGGCCGGGGCTACGGCAGCGCCGCCGCGTCCGCCGCCTGCTCCGCGGCCGCCATCCGGACCGCCGGGGCCGCCGGGAGCACTAAAGCCGCGCCCGCGACCCGCGTTCGGCAACGGCTCAAACCAGGGGGTGCCGGGCACCTGGCGCCGCTTGGCCGCTTCTTCGTTTAAGGTCAGGCCCAAGCCCGGCGCATCGGTCGGCGCAATGACGCCCTTGTTGATAATGTTGCCCTCCTGCACCCAATTCGTCCAGGAATCCATTTCATCGATCCAATGCCATTCCTGCACCAGGAAGTTCGGGATCACCGAGCAGACCTGCGCCGTCCCCATCATACCGATGGGCGACGAAACGCCATGCGGCGCCAGCGGCACGTAATAAGTGTGCGCCATGTCCGCGATCTTGCGCGCTTCGAGCAATCCGCCGCATTTCTGGAAATCCGGCTGGATGATGTCCACGGCCTTCTTCTCCAGCAGTTCACGGAAGCCCCAGCGCATGTAGACGTTCTCTCCGCAGGCGATGGGCGTGCTAGTGGAGTGGCGCACATCGGCCATGGCATCGACCTCGCCCGGCGGCACCGGCTCTTCCAGCCACATCAGCTTGAACGGCTCCAGTTCCTTGGCGACGCGCTTGGCAGTGCCCAAATCGTAACGCCCGTGCATGTCCGCCGCCAGGTTCATGTTCTTCGGGTAGCCCTCCCGCAGGAACCGGATCTGCTCGATCATCCGGTCCACCTCGCCGACGGTCGCCGTCCAGTTCACGCGGTCCAACCGGTTCGGGTCGCCGGCGTCATCCAAGTCAGTCTTTGTCGCCAGGAAGCCCATGTCCACGATGCGCTTCATCTGGTTCTTGGAATAGTCGTCGTTGGGACGCAGCTCCCTGGCGCCGGCATCGGCGTAAATACGTACCTGCGAGCGTATCCTGCCTCCCATCAGTTGCCAGATCGGAACGCCGAGCGCCTTGCCCGCCAGATCCCAGAGCGCGGATTCGACGGCGGTGAGCGCACAGGTAAACTGCCCTGCCTGTGCGCCGTTGAAGATGCCACCGGTGCGGGCGCGTTCCCAGAAAGCTTCGATATTCAGCGGATCCTGGCCGATGAGTTGCCTGCCAAACGCGCGGATGTTCGGTATCGCGCCGGTGGCGGCGTCAACGCACTCGCCCAATCCGCTGATTCCCTGGTCCGTGTCGATGCGAACCAGCACCTGGTAGCTGTGTACTTGGACCTCGGCCGTACGTACGTCCGTGATCCGCAGCTTCGGGCGGCGGGACGCGGACGCAGTGGCCTGGGCGGCCTCGGAAATCGACGGTAAACCCAGCGCCCCGGCAAGCGGCATAAGAGATCCCTTCATAAGGGATCTGCGATTAAAACGCTTCATGGATTTATTCTCCTGAGGCTAGCCGGGATTTCCGTTTTGGGGTTCCCGATACGCGAATAACGCCGACGTGAAACACACGTCTGAGCCGGGCTTACCATGACACGTCCTCCCGGAAAGCCCAGTGTATACCGAGGCGGCCTTCCCTGGGAAGCAGAGGTAAGAGTTCCAGGCGTGAAATATCTTGTTCACCCGATCCGGAACGCTTTTCCACAGCCGGGCCGGCCTTTCAGACCGGCGAGTCTCACACCGGCAGCGAGCTTTTCGGCAGCACCAGCCGTCGTCACGGTTCCTTAAGTTGTAGGCGACCAGGCTCAGGATCAGCCGCACGTCGGCCCATATCGCGGTTGCACTTCATGCGTGGACTGGCGGTCCGTCGCCGAAGCACTGGCGTTCTATGAGCGCCTGCAATCCGAAGTGTCGGGCGAGGACCAACATCAACTCGAACGGTTCCAAAGCTTCGATGAACTGACACAGAGTAGTGCCTTTCGTGTTTTCAAACACTTATCGCGTGTCGCGTCCGAATTGACTTATGTCCATCGACCTTACACCGGATTTCGAACATCAGCAGGCCCGTCCGGCGTTGTCTGCGGTGAAGACATCCAACAGGAATGCTGGATGGGCTGCGCAGGACGATGCAGAGCCATCTTGAGCTAAACATTCGCACGGCGCCTGCAGCGATTGACGATCCGGGACTTCCCCGGAACATGCTGGATCTCATCCTGCTCGTCGATATTTATCACGAGCCCTCCGTGCCAACATTGATGAGACAGTTCTCCCGGTCATAATTACTGAGCAGG
>CAYWHA010000120.1:0-5425 GCA_964457555.1 uncultured Solibacteraceae bacterium | reverse complement strand
GTAAGTCTATGAAAACATGGTACGCCCGGGCAGATTCGAACTGCCGACCTTTTGCTCCGGAGGCAAACGCTCTATCCAGCTGAGCTACGGGCGCACAATCGCTGCAATTCAATTGTAGCTCGCCCGCAAGCGGAATCAAACCAGCACGGTGAAAGTCGTTTCGGTTCGCTCCACGGGCCGGTAGAGCGTGTCGCGCTCTATCGGATCGCGGCCGGCTTTGCGGATCAATCGCAATAGTTCCGTCCGCCGGAGTCCTTGCGTTGTGGTGGCGCCGGCGTCGTGATAGATGCGCTCCTCCACAATCGTGCCGTCGATATCGTCGGCGCCGAAGCGCAGCGCGATCTGCGCGATCCGCGGGGTCATCATCACCCAATAGGCCTTGATGTGCGGAATGTTATCCAGCATCAGCCGCGCCACCGCGATGTTCTTGATGTCCGCAAAGCCGGTCGTCTTCGCGATATGCTGCAAAGCAGTGTTGTCGGGGTGAAAAGCCAGGGGGATGTACGTCACGAAGCCGTGCGTTTCGTCCTGCAGCGCGCGCAGGCGGACCAGGTGATCCACGCGATCTTCGTCGTTCTCGATATGGCCGTAAAGCATCGTGCAGTTGGAGCGGAGACCCAATTGATGGGCCGTACGGGCGGTCTCAATCCATTCGTCGCCATCGATTTTGTGATCGCAGATAATCCGCCGCACGCGTTCGTCGAAGATCTCCGCGCCGCCGCCCGGCAGCGAATCCATGCCCGCGTCCCGCAGGCGCTCCAGGGTCTCCCGCGTCGAGATCTTGGTGCGGCGCGCCAGGTAGCCGATTTCCACCATGGTGAACGCCTTCAAATGGACCTTGGGGAACCGCTGCTTCAACCCCCGCAGCATCTCGCAATACCAATCGAGCGTCAGCTCGGGGTGCAGGCCGCCCACAATGTGGAACTCGGTGACCGCTTCGCTCCAGCCCTCGCCCGCGCGCTGCCACACCTCGTCGAGCGACATGGTGTAGGCTTTCGGGTCGCGCACGCGCTTGCCGAACGCGCACAGGCGGCAACTGGCGACGCAAACATCCGTAGGGTTGATGTGCCGGTTCACGTTGAAGTACGTTGCATTCCCGTGCAAGCGCTCTCGAACCAGGTTGGCTAAATAGCCAAGCGCCAGAATGTCGCCCGTGCGGTAGAGCGCCACGCCGTCCTCCACGGACAGGCGCTCGCCCGCCTCCACTTTCGTACGGATGGGAACCAGACGGGAGTCTTCAATCGTGGTTTGCATGGCTCAAACACCCGGTCGGAACAGGAAGATATCGGCGGCCCAGAAAAGAAAGAATAGCACGCTCACCCAACCGTTCATGGTGAAGAAGGCCGCATCGACGCGCGACAGGTCGTTGGGTTTGACCAGGCTGTGTTCGTAAAACAGCAGGCCCGCCACCGCCGCCACGCCGGCCAGCGCCAGAACGCCCAAATGCAGCGCGTATGCCAAGGCGAGCAGGCAGAGCAGCATGGCAAAGTGCAGCGCCTGGGCCACATGCAGCGCGCCCGCTATGCCCATGCTCCGTGGAATGCTGAAAAGCGCTTCGGCGCCATCGAATTCGTAGTCCTGGCAGGCGTAGATCACGTCGAAGCCGCCCGTCCAGAGCGTCACGGCGGCCGTGAGCCAGAGGATGCGAGGATCGAGCGAACCGCGCACGGCGATCCAGGCAGCGGCGGGCGCAATGCCCAGGCTGAACCCCAGCACCAGGTGCGAAAACGACGTGAAGCGCTTGGTGAAGGAGTAGAGGAAAACAATAATCAAGGCTACCGGCGCCAGTCGCAGGCATAGCCGGTTCAGCTCGCCGGCCGCCAGAAAAAAGAGGGCCGCCGATGCCGCCACGAACCCCCAGCCGAAGCCACGGCTCACCAGGCCGGCCGGAAGGTGACGCGCCCTCGTTCGGGGATTGCGCGCGTCTATATCGGCATCCACCAGGCGGTTGAAAGCCATGGCCGCCGAACGCGCCCCCACCATGGCAACCACAATCCAGAGCAGCTTGATCGCGAACCCCTCGCGAACGCTCGATTCCCGCCACGCCAGCAACGCTCCGGTAAGCGCAAACGGCAGGGCGAAGATGGAGTGTTCGAACTTGATCATTTCGAGCGTCAAGCGGAGGCGTTTCCAAATCATGCGCAGAGATTGCTTTATTTTACCGCCCGCGGCCACCATTCGCTAGAATGTAGGGCGTGCCGCGTAGGGGCCTGGCATGACGGACCCCTGGACCGCTTGCGCGCGCCGGGGCATTTTGAAGGGAGAATCGCCGCATGCTGGAAGCCTTCCAGTTGTCCGATCTGGGCTGCGTCAGGACCAATAACGAGGACTATTGCCTGATTGCACCGGAGTTGGGACTGTACATTGTGGCCGATGGCATGGGCGGCGCCAAAGCCGGTGAGCGCGCCTCCTGTCTGGCCGTGGATACCGTGGTTGAGATGCTGCGCTTTGCGCCGAACCGCGATTCCCAAGCGCTGTTGACAGCCGTCGAAGAGGCCAACCGGAGGGTGATCGAGACCGCGCATAGCGACTTCGCGTTGGAGGGCATGGGCACCACTCTGGTGGCGGCGCTCGAAATTGGCGACGATCTGTGCATCGCGAGCGTTGGGGATAGCCGCGCCTACCTTCTGGATGGCGCGGGACTCCGCCTGATTACCGACGATCAGACGTGGGTGAACGAGGTCGGCCGGCCGCTTGGATTGGACGAGGAATCCCTGCGTACGCACCCCATGCGGCACGTCTTGACCATGGCGATCGGCGCCGGTTCTCCGCTGACGGTAAATTACTACGCGGTCCGTTTGGAGCCGGGATCGCTAGCGCTGCTGTCGAGCGATGGGCTGCACGGCGTGGTGGAAGCGTCCCGCCTGGAGGAGATTTTGCAGGGCGGCCGCAACGCCAGCCTGGAGCAGTGTTGCCAGTTTCTGGTGGACGCCGCCAAAGAAGCCGGGGGCCCTGACAACGTCACCGTCGTGCTGCTGCGAAAAGCCGCGGGATAGCCCCGCGTTCGCTGCGGCATGTGCTCCTAATGCCAAATCGCTCCCTCGGGCGGCCATGTAAATGTTCGTGCAGCGTCCGCATCGGGCGACATGGGAAAGAACCGCTTCGTCCCTCTGTAATACGGCAGCCCGCACCAGGGAATCGGGCGGGCACCCCTCCGCGGAACCTGCGTTGACGGCAGTAGGCACTTCATGACGGAACCCTAAACACTGGTGCGAGTTGCGCTCCGGCAATGCCTTTCATGGAGTTGTCCCGGCAGAAATGTGCGCTAACGCCCATCCTTGCCAAACTGCGGATTTCGACTCGAAGCCGTTACTGCGAAACCACAGGCGCCGGTACGGATTCCGGTTGCGTGGGCGCAGCGGCCGGGGGAGTCCGCGTCGTCGTCGCTGGCCGCTTCACGGCGGCCTGCTTTACCGGGGCCGGTTTCCCCTTCGCCTGCGCCGCACGTTTCGGGGGAACCGCCGGCGGTTTGCTCGCGGCGCGCTTCTTTACCACTCGCCTCGGAGCCGCCGCAAGCCGCGCTTCCTCCGCCGCGGCAGCCTTGGCTTTGCGGACAGCGGACCACCGCCTCTTTTGGGCGGCAGCCATTCGCCTTCGGGACTTGGCGCTCAACGGCCGCCTGGCTCCGGCGGGCGCGCTGACGGGCGCGGACTTACCGGCCAGCCTGCTCCGCAGATCCGCCATGCGAGCCTCCATTTCGTCGATCTTCTCCTGGTAGCCAACCAGAGCGGCGGCCAGGATGTCCGCATCGATTGTTTGTGGCATACAAAACGAGTATACGACTTACCTTTCCGCAATTTGCAGCTAACCTTCTTCCCGCCGTATCCCCGCACCCTCGAATTTTGACTGGAATAATGCGACCATTCCGCCGATGAGAATTCTGTGAGTTCAGTATGGCGGCGCCGCCATAGTTGATAAGGGTTATAATCCCAGGAGGCATGCGGTGGAACTAGCAAGCCAGGATTTGATCGCCACGCTGCTGCGGGAAGCCGCGCGGGCGAGACCGGCCAGGTCGCGGCGCGGTGGCGCGCAGATGGACGGCGCTCAACCCGAAAGCAGAGCCGCGGAGCGCCGCCGGCCACGATGCCGGTGCGGCCACTGCCGCCAGTGCCTCGACGACGCACGCTGGGAGCGCATTTTCGCTGAGAAATTCGCCGATCCCGATTACTACACACGCCGCCACGTCCGGTGCTCATCGCCGCTCGAGTCTATATAAGCGCCCGTCCGGCGTACTCCGGCGTACTGCTCAGAGGCCGCCGTTGCTGCTATCGTAGGAATTGATGATTACGCCGGAAATCGCGGACAAGCGGCTCCAAAGCATTGCCGAACATGCCGCCGCGGGCAGTTTCGACCAGGTTGAGATGCAAGCCAAGGTCCTCGCTGAGGACTTGGGCCGGGCAAGCCGCCCGGTTTATCCCAACTACAAGGCCGGTCGAGGCGGACAGGCTCCAGCCTGGGACGCCAACCACCAGCGCTACGCCGCGGCTCTGCCACATGTCAAGTCGGCGCTCGTGCGCGCGGCCCACGCGGACGCGTCCGGAATCGCGGAGAGCGTTGAGAAAGCGCGCGCGGCTCTAGCCCCGCGGCCGGAAGAGAAAGAAGCCGCGAAGTAACGCGCGAAGGCGGTCGGGTTTCCGCCGGCCCCTTTCGGGCGCCACCGCATGGAGCCGCCCTCCTTCTCTTGGACTCCCACACCTCTCCGCCAGTCGAAGCGCCCTTAACAGGTTCGCGCATCCCGCCAGCAACTGCGAAACGATGTGTCACAATGGGCAACGAGGACGAACGCCATGATGACACGCCGCGAGGCGATTGGGTCCCTGGGAACCCTGGCGGGCGCGCTGGGATGGGCGGCGGAACGGCTTCCCGCCAACAAAAACGTAAAGTGGGGATTGGGGTCGAACCTCTGGAATTCCTTCAAGGGTTCGAAGTTCACGGACATCCTTGACGTGATGCACGACACCGGGTTTATCGGCCTCCGGCTGACCCAGTTCCCCGCGATTCTCACAACCTACGGCATCACCGCCGAACAAATGGAAGCGGAAGTTTCCAAACGCGGGTTGCAAGTGGTGACCATTTCGTTCAACGCCCAGGCTCAGGACGCGTCCAGACGCCAGCAGATCCTGGACAGCGCCAAGGCGGCGATGACTTTCCTGAAGAATTTCGGCGCGGAGCGGCTGGTCGTGTTCTCGCCGAACCGGAATGCCGGCGCTGCCCCCGACGCTTTCAAGACCATGTGCGAGTGCTATAACCAACTCGGCGAGCTGGCAGGCGGAATGGGCTTTCAGGCGGGCCTGCACAACCACATGGGGCAGATGGTGCAGACCGAAGACGAACTCGACCGGTGCATGCAGATGACCGACCCCAAGCTGTTCTGGCTATCGCCGGATACCGCGCACCTTCACCTGGCCGGCATGGATGCGGCCAA
>CAYWHA010000119.1:1255-5718 GCA_964457555.1 uncultured Solibacteraceae bacterium | reverse complement strand
GAGGAACTGGCCGCCAGCAGCCAGCAAATGGTCAGCAACGCCGAAGAAACCGCCACCCAGGCCGGCGTGGTCTCCGCCGCCGCCGAGCAGGTCAGCAAGAACGTCCAGACCGTGGCCACCGGCACCGAAGAAATGAGCGCCAGCATCAAGGAAATCGCCAAGAACGCTCAAGACGCCGCCAAAGTCGCCGCCACCGCCGTCAAAACGGCCGAAACGACCAGCGCCACCGTATCGAAGCTCGGCGAGAGCAGCGCCGACATCGGCAAGGTCATCAAGGTCATTACCTCCATTGCCCAGCAGACCAATCTGCTGGCCCTCAACGCCACCATCGAGGCCGCCCGCGCCGGCGAGGCCGGCAAGGGCTTCGCCGTCGTCGCCAACGAAGTCAAGGAACTGGCCAAGGAAACCGCCAAGGCCACCGAAGACATCAGCCAGAAAATCGAGGCCATCCAGGGCGACACCAAGGATGCCGTCGCCGCCATCACCCAGATCAGCACCGTCATCAACAAAATCAACGATTACCAGAACACCATCGCCAGCGCCGTCGAGGAGCAAACCGCCACGACCAACGAGATCAGCCGCAACGTGGCCGAGGCCGCCAAAGGCAGCAAGGAAATCGCCCAGAACATCACCGGCGTCGCCCAGGCCGCCAAGAGCACGACCAGCGGCGCCAACGACACCCAGAAGGCCTCCGCTGAACTGGCCAAAATGGCCGCCGCGCTCCTGCAACTGGCCAACCAGTCCAAATAACTCCGAACTCTCGCCGCAGGTCCCAACCAGCCAACCCGATGCGCGCCCTCATCGTTGACGATTCCAAGTCCATGCGGATGATCCTGGGCAGAATCCTCAAGGACATCGGCTTCCAGGTGAGCGAGGCGGGCGACGGCCGGGAGGCCCTCGCCCGCCTCAATCAGGGCGAGGACGTGGACCTGATGCTGGTGGATTGGAACATGTCGGTCATGAACGGATACGAACTGGTTTGCGCCGTCCGGGCCAACGCCCTCCTGGGCAACGTCCGCATCATGATGGTCACGACCGAGACCTGCATGAGCCAACTCGAACAGGCCCTGGCCGCCGGCGCCAACGAGTACCTCATGAAACCCTTCACCAAAGAGGCCCTGGTCGAAAAACTCGCCCTGTTGGGAATGACCTGAACCGTTATGCCCAAAATCCGCGTGCTCATCGCCGACGACGCGGTCGTCATTCGCCGCCTGGTGTCCAACTGCCTGGCCGAGGACCCGGACATCGAGGTCGTCGGCACGGCGGCCAACGGCCAGATCGCCCTGGCCAAAATAGACCAGGTCAATCCCGACCTGGTGACGATGGACATCGAGATGCCCGTGATGGACGGCTTGAAGGCGCTGGAGGCCATCCGCAAGACCCATCCCCGGCTCCCGGTCATCATGTTCAGCACCCTCACCGAGCGCGGCGCCAGCGCCACCCTGGACGCCCTCTCCCTTGGGGCCAGCGACTATGTAACCAAGCCCGCCAATGTCGGCAGCGTGGGCGCCGCCATGCTGCGCATCCACGACGAACTTATCCCCAAGATCAAGGGTCTGTGCCGTCGCAGGCCGCCTCAACCCACCCTGGCCCCGCCTCCCGCCGGAAGCGACCCCCGGCCCGGCTCCCTCCCCTCCGTGGAGGTTCTGGCCATCGGCGTTTCCACCGGCGGCCCCAATGCGCTCTCGGCCCTGCTCCCGGGATTGTCCGGGAACTTCCCGGCGCCCATTGTCATCGTGCAGCACATGCCGCCCTTGTTCACTCGCCTCCTGGCCGAGCGCCTGGGGGCCGTCTCCGGTCTGCCCGCGAGCGAAGGCGAACCGGGCGCCTTGTTGCGGCCCGGGGAAATCTGGGTGGCCCCGGGCGGCTTTCACATGGAGGTCGAGCAAGGCCCCCAGGGACCCCGCCTGCGCACCCACCAAGGGCCGCCCGAAAACTCCTGCCGCCCCGCGGTGGACGTGCTCTTCCGCTCCGTCGCCCACGTCTTCGGCAACCGCACCCTGGCCCTCGTGCTCACGGGCATGGGCTCCGACGGGCTGCATGGCTGCCAATGCATCCACGAAGCCGGCGGCCAGGTGTTGGCCCAGGACGAAGCCAGCAGCGTCGTTTGGGGCATGCCCGGCGCCGTCACCCAAGCCGGCTTGGCCGCCAAGGTGTTGCCCCTGCGCGAGTTGGCCTCCGAGATCAATCGCCGCGTTCACGCCACCCCGCGCCCGCCCGATTCACCCGGCCCGGCCGGGCCTCCTCCCCAACCCTCTCCGGCCAAAGCCTCATGAGCCCCGCCGATTTCGACTACATCCGCGACTTCGTTCACCGGCAGGCCGCCATCGTCCTGGAGCCGGGCAAGGAGTACCTTGTCGAGTCCCGGTTGCAAACCCTGGCGGCCAAGGAAAAGCTCGGCTCGCTCGACCAACTCATCACCCACCTCCGCTCCGACCCCCAGAACGGCCTCCATCGCAAGGTCCTGGACGCCATGACCACCAACGAGACCTTGTTCTTCCGCGACGTCCACCCCTTCGACACCCTGCGAAAATCCATCCTGCCCGAATTGATGGCCCGCCGCGCCAACCAACGCCAATTGCACATCTGGTGCGGCGCCGCTTCCACCGGCCAGGAGCCTTACAGCGTCCTGATGCTCATCGCCGAGCACTTCCCCCAATTGCTTGACTGGAACCTTACCTTCATCGCCACCGACCTCTGCGCCGAGGTCCTGGCCCGCGCCCGCTCCGGCCGCTTCAACCAACTCGAAATCAACCGCGGCCTGCCCGCCAGCCTCCTCATAAAATACTTCGTCCGCCAGGGCGCCGAGTGGGAGTTCCGCGAGGACTTGCGCCAGTGCGTCGAATTCCGCGAAATGAACCTCGTCAAGGATTGGCCCCCCATGCCGCCCCTGGACCTCGTCTTCCTTCGCAATGTCCTCATCTACTTCGACGTCGAGGCCAAGAAGAGCGTCCTGGCCAACATCCGCCGCCTCCTGCGCCCCGACGGCTACCTCCTCCTGGGCGCGGCGGAAACCACCTTCAACCTGGACGATGCCTTCGAGCGCGTTGCCTTCGACAAGACCAGTTGCTACCGGCTCAGGCAACCATGAGAGGCACCCCGCCATGATCGACCTGCATCGCCTCATCGAACAAGCCAACGAACTGGCCCCGCTGCCCGCCAGCACGGTCCGGCTGGCGGAACTGGTCGGCAGCCCCGACTGCCCCCTCGAAGACGTGGCCGAATTGATCGCCTTCGACCAGGGCCTCACCGTCAAGCTCTTGCGCGCCGCCAATTCCGCCGCCAGCGGCAGCGCAACGCCCGTCGGCACCGTCAAGGAAGCCGTCATCCGCATGGGCACCGCCCGCGTCCTCGCCCTGGCCGTAGCCGCCGGCGCCAGACCCCTCCTCCAAGGCCGCGTCCCCGCCTACGGCCTCAATGAAGGCGCCCTCTGGCGCCACTCGGTCGCCGCCGCCGTGGCGGCCGAAATCGTCCCCGCCTTCTGCCACCTGGACGTGCCGCCGGAGACCTTCACCACGGCCCTGCTCCACGATGTCGGCAAACTGGTCATGGGCCGCTTCCTCAGTCCCGAAATCCTCGGCTTCATCCACCGCGCCCAAGAGGTGGACCATCTGGGCTGGCTTGAAGCCGAGTCCCTCCTGCTCAACGTCCATCACGGCGAGTTGGGCGGCGTCATCGCCCAGCATTGGAAACTGCCCCCCCGCGTCGTCCTGGGCATCATCTACCACCACGACCCCGACCGCGGGCTGGACCTCATTTGCGACCTCACCTACCTCACCGACAACGTCGCCAAACGCATCGAGGCCGGCCTCGACGGCCGCCAACTCGACTTCGCCATCTCCGCCCGGGTCGCCGACCGCCTCGGCTTGACGCCAAAAATGCTCGACAACCTATGCCCGGTCGCCGCTTCGCGCTACACGCAGGTGTGCCGCCGTTACAACGCGCTTTGAACTCATTATGGACACAACAACCCCAAACCTCGTCGACGAAATGCGCGACTCGCTCAAAAGCGGCGTCGGAGAAGTCTTCAGAACCATGCTCGCCCTGGAGGCCAAGCCCGCGGCGGTGCTCCAGGAATGGCACGCGCCGGGCGAACCGCTGGTGGTCGGCTCCGTCGGATTCACCGGCGATGCCAACGGCGTCGTCTATCTCCATGTCACAGCCCGCTTCGCCCGCACCCTGGCCAGCCGCATGCTGGGCCTGCCCGAAACCGAGCCGCAGCCCGAGGAGATGGTCAACGACGTCATCGGCGAACTGAGCAATATGATCGTGGGCTGCGCCAAATCCCGGCTCTGTGATGCCGGGGCCCCCTGCGTGCTGACCATCCCCTCGGTCGTGCGCGGCCAGAACTTCGAGATAGCCGCGGCCTGCCGCTGCAAGCACGTCCTGTTGGGCTTCCGCTGCGCCGTGGACCACATCCTGGTCGAACTCTTGATGGAACAGTCCGCTTAACCGCACCCTCG
>CAYWHA010000119.1:0-1155 GCA_964457555.1 uncultured Solibacteraceae bacterium | reverse complement strand
CAAGTAAAACCAGATTGATTCGTGATTATGGGACCGAAAATTCTTACCGTGGACGACAGCAGGACAGTCCGCATGATTGTCACACGCGCCTTCCGCAGCTTTGCCTGCGAAATCCTCGAGGCGGGCGACGGGGTCGAGGGACTGACCGTGGCCCAACGCGAGCGCCCGGACATTATCCTGCTCGATGTGACCATGCCCGTCATGGACGGCGTGGAGATGCTCACCCGGCTCAAGGCCAATCCCGAACTGCGCGCCATCCCCGTCATCATGCTCACGGCCGAGTCCGGCCGCGAAAATGTCCTGCGCATCGCCAAGCTCGGCGTGCGCGATTACGTCATCAAGCCCTTCAAAGAGGCCTCCATCGTCGAGCGCGTCGGCCGAATGATCGACCTCAAGGCCAAGAACGAGCTCCCCACCCGCGCCAAGCGCTTCGACGATCCCCTCCACATACTCGTGGTGGACGACAAACCCGCGATTATCGAACAAATCCAGGCATGCCTGACGGGCACTCCGTGGAAGGCGTCGGGGGTCGGCCAGGTGGGCCAGGCGGTGGATGCCTGCAGCCTCAGCCTGCCCGACGTGGTCCTGATCAGCTTGTCTCTGCCGGACAACTCGGGCTTTACGCTCTTCCAAATGCTGCGCGCCAGCGCCCATACCAAGGCGGTCCCCATCGTCGCGCTGAGCGTCAAGACCGCCCTCGACGAGCAGGCCAGGGCCAAACAAGCCGGATTCACCAGCATTGTCACCAAACCGATCGACTCGGCCGATCTCCGTCACAAAATCACCCGCGCCGCGGGCCTGGACACCTCCCAGAGGTACTTTGCGCAGCGCCAGAACCTGGTGGTCCTGACTCTGCCCGCCGACTTCAACCCCGCAGTGGCGAGCGAGATTGCCCTCCACCTGCGGCCCAAGGTGTGCGAAGCGGTGGATGCCGGATTGAAGGGGTTGGTCATTGATCTGAGCCAACTCAAGGCGGCGGACGTCACGTTGATCAAGCTCGGGCTCCAGGTCATCCAGCTTTGCACCGAACTGGAGATTCGCTACGGCCTGATCGGGTCGGAAGCCGTGTGCCGCGAGTGCAAGAACTACGAGGAAACCAAGCACTGGCAGTTCACCGGCTCCTTCGAGGAAGCTCTGGCCGCGCTCAATGGCAAG
>CAYWHA010000118.1:0-6165 GCA_964457555.1 uncultured Solibacteraceae bacterium | reverse complement strand
CAAGACCGTCTGGATGTCTGCAAGCTCGACAATGCGCATTCCCAGATGCTCGCCGGTATCGGCGACTATGTCCGCGTCAACGTGGACCTGGCCGCTCCCGGAGGGCAGGACTACGCCCATGATCTGATCAACCGTCCGCAGATCTTCTCCGAGGACGCCAAGGGCTCCGATGGCATGGTCCGCAAGCAGGTGCACTTCGGCGGGCGGCCGCTGCACTTCGCCGGCTGGTATTTCCAGAAGAACTTCTTCGTGGCGATCATGACCGTAGCCCGGGTTCCGAACGTGTTCGATTTGGCCGGCGCCGAAGTGGTGATCAGCTCCAAGAAAGACGCGCTCGCGGCCTGCAAGCGGATCCGCCGGGCCTGCGCGCACAACAGCATGTTCTTCGAAGGCAAGCTCCTGGGTACGCCGGTGGTCTCCAGCATGCCGTTCGTGTCCCGCGACGGCGTTGCGGGCACTGTTCCGGCTACCATGCTGCCGGTGGAATTCCCGCTGAAGGACGGCGGGGCGCTCCGCGGCTGGGTTCGCATCCTGCACCTCGACAAGCTGCAGCTAAAGCTGTTCGATGGCCAGCAGCAGGTCGATCCCTGGCGCTTGAATGAGCTCATTCAGTCCTGGTATCCGGACGCCGAACTGCTCCGGGAAGGCTCTGGTTTCAAAGGCACCGTCGCGTTCAACGGCGGGACCTTCAAGGGCCATTCTCATTGCTTGCGCCTGGGCGGCCAGCTGAACGATACGCTCATGTTGCTCTTCGATACGAAGACGGAGTTCCGCCTGAAGGGCGACAGGGTGACAATCGGCATCCTGGACATGATCCATCAGGGCGGCACGGTCTATACCGAGCCTCAGATGATCAGCAATTTCCTGCTGGGCGCTGTGGACATGATCCGGCAGTGGAATGCGGCATGGCTGGCGTCCGTGGACGAAGCCATGTCCAATCCCGAGAAGTGCAAAGCGCTGTTCTGCACGATCAGCAAAGATGCGCTTCTACCGACCACGGATGACGTCGTCGAAGCCGATCCGAACAAGCGCGTCGCCAAGTTCGTGCTCGGTACTGTCTACCGCGAAGCTTCCAGGACTTGGGCGGCTCTCGATGGTATCGGGGTGGTCGCTGGCGCTCTCGACATCGATCCCACCAACCACCCGGCGCTGCTCAAGAAGCTGTATTGGTTCCTGACCAACGAGATGATGAATCTCGACGACCTGCGGATTCCCATTCCTGGAAACGTCGCAGCGCGCCGCATGATGATCGTCGATCCGACCGTCTTCGGCCTGGGCGACGGCATCTATCTGAACAACGCCAAGCTGTTTGGCAACAGTGTCTGGTTCGATGGCCTGGATAAGACCGTGATCCTGACCCGGCAGCCTTCCGGCTCCGTGCTGGAGCACTATACCACTCAGGCATTCTCCGCTACGCGCGACTTCGAGCGCTTCCGCGGTACGCCGTTCCTCTATATCAGCGTTGACGTGGTCGAGAAGCTCATGAACGATCTCGGCGGCGGCGATCAGGACGATCCGGCCATCGTGTGGCATGGCCAGGACATTGTCGCCTATTTCATGACCACTGTGGCCGAGAAAGCGGCCGAGTATGCCAAGCTCGACGGCCGCAGCGTCGATGACGTCGAGGCTCTCGATAACAAAGCCGTTGTGACGAAGTTCGAGAAGTTCGCGGCTTCCAAGGCCCATGTCAAGTTCCTGGGCTATGGCCACCGCAGCACCATCTTCTCGCTCATCGAGCAGATGACGGCAACGGACACTAATATCGGCATCGCCGTGAATCCCAGCATCGTGTTCAACGTCCTGTTCTGGTATGGGCTCCTCGACGGGGTACCGGCCATGGCGCCCGTGACCAAAAACCTGGAACGGATCATCGATGCGTTCCAGAAGACCGGCGAACGCCTCAACTGGCTGACGGTCATTCTCGACAACTTCAAGAAGGACCTGCCCCGCATGGCCCGGTTCACCGCGGATCGCGTCAGCGGGTATACACAGGCCAAGCGCCGCGAGGCGGGCAATCCCATCGCCATCGTCGATACGGAGTTCGACGTGGCCGTCGCAGACATGCATGCGGAGGAAGACGCGCTCGATGCCGAGTTCTTCGGCGTGATCTGCAAAGACCACCGCAACTTCTCCGGGGCTCTGTACGAATACGTGCAGGCCTTCCTGCCCGATCCGGAAGCCCGCAAGCGCAGCGCGGAGATGATGGGTGCGTATCGCAAGCGCTTCCAGGCTTTCAAAGCCGCGACTCTCGATAGCCTGACGGCCATTCCCGAACTCGCCGGACTGGACGATGCCGAGAAAGACCGCATTGCAGGCGTGCAGGCTTCGAAAGATGCCTGCAAGGCCGTGTTCGACGAGTTCGTACGCCAGCCCCTACGCTCCGGATCCGCGACGAAGAAGCAGATTTGGTCCGCGGTGCTGGCCATGTATCGTTGGGTGTACGCGGCCGGCAACGACTGGGCACCTGGCGATACGCTTCTGTGGAGCGAGGAGTTCAGCGTAGTCACCATCGAGGCGTTGCGCTATGCCAAGTTCCTCGACGAACAGCACAGCTTCATGGTTTTGGTAGGTTGATATGCGCGATTACCTGGTTGTCGAGGTGAGCGGCTGCACTGGCCCGGACCGGCCTGGGCTCGCTGCCGCTCGCCGGCGGGCCTGCCTTAGCTGCACTGGCAGGACCGGCTTGCCGGGCTGCGCTGGCAAGAAAGCTTGCGGCCCGGAGCTGCACCGGCAAGAGCGGGTTCTGGCGGAAGCGGTCTACCACCGATTCCAGCGTGAGCGCAGGCGGAAGCACATCTCCGCGTGTATGCTCGTCTGTTTGAAGTAGTTCAACACCCAACTATTCGCTTTCCGCCGCGCCTGGCGGCGGGTCCTGCGCGACCGACTATGTCCGGTATCGCCATACCCGCCACCCCTCCTACATGGCGACTATGCGCCCATGTGGCGGCGGATCCTACACGCCGGTGCGTTTCCCAGAACAACCCGAACGTGCTGCCGCTTTGGGAGGGGCATGCTTCCGAGTGTCGGGACACACGCACGAACCCGTGGCGCTAGTGGTCGAGGTAGGCGACAATGGGATGCTGGAGTTCTCGGCGAAACAGGGGAGTTTCTGGGCGATTCGACAGCATGTGCTGCTGATACGGGCGACGATATTATGATTACCGAATCCGAACTGCAAGCTCTGCTCCGCGACCTGGAGTCGTTCCGAGTCGAACGCACGGTCTCTACCAGTGATACGGCAAAGTTTAGCCAAGCAGTTTGCGCCTTTGCCAACGACCTGGCAGCATCGCACCTGCCCGGATATTTGCTGATCGGAGCTGACGACAAGACGGGCGCGCCCGCTGGGCTGAGCGTTACCGACAAACTGCTGCAATACCTGGCCGGCTTAACGAGCGATGGCAACATTCTGCCGGCGCCCGCAATAGCGGCTTACCGCGTGAGTCTGAGTTCTGGAGCCGGCGATATCGCGGTCGTGGAAGTGCAGCCGTCCGACCTCCCTCCGGTTCGATTCAAGGGTCGGACATGGATCCGAAGGGGACCACGCAAAGGTGTCGCCAACGAAACGGAAGAATCGATTCTCATCGAGCGGCGCACCGCGGCGGCCCGCACTTTCGACGCACAGCCTTGCATAGGCGCTAGTCTTTCCGATTTAGCCTTGGACTTGTTCACGAACACATACCGACCGTTAGCGGTCGATGCCGAGACCATCGCCGAGAATCACCGGCCGGTTGAACAACAGTTGGCGTCGCTGCGCTTCTTCGATCTGGTGCGCAACTATCCAACCTATGCCGGACTGATTATGTTTGCGAAGGACTTGGCGAATTGGCTGCCGAATGCATTTGTGGAATACGTGCGCTTTGACGGCCCGCGGATGGCCGATGAGGTTTCGGCCGAGAAACGTTTCCAGGGAGACCTTCTTTCGGTGGTGCGTGATCTGGCGTCCTACGTGAAACTGATCGCCGACAGCCGGCCTGTGCGTAGTTCGGCCTTGCAGGAGACGATGATCGCCGACTACCCTGAGACCGCAATTCGGGAATTCCTGATGAATGCCGTGCTGCACAGGTCTTACGAGGCTCCACAGCCCGTCCGGTTTTATCAGTACTCCGATCGGATCGAGATTCAGAACCCGGGTCCCCTCTATGGCTTGGCGCGACCGGAGAACTTCCCGACTCAGACCAGCTACCGCAATCCTGTGCTGGCTGAGGCGATGAAGACCCTGGGGGCTGTGAACCGATTTGGCCGGGGTGTGGAGCGCGCGCAAGCGGCGCTCGAAAAGAACGGGAGTCCTCCGGCAGAGTTCATCTTCGGCGACATGCATTTTGGAGTGACCGTCAGGATCCGGCAATGAAGACAATTGCATTCTTCAACAATAAAGGCGGCGTAGGAAAAACGTCGCTGGTCTACCACCTCGCGTGGATGTTCGCCGACCAGGGCGTACCGGTGCTTGCGGCAGACCTGGATCCTCAGGCCAATCTGACCGCGATGTTCTTGGACGAAGAGCGGTTGGAAGAAATCTGGCCCGAGGACGAGGAACATAGCTCGACCATCTTCGGCGCGGTCCGGCCGATTCTGCGTGGGCTTGGCGATATTGCCAAACCGCCGGGAGAGCAGATTGTTCCGAACCTCCGCCTGCTGCCTGGAGACTTGGGTCTTTCGGGGTTTGAGGACAAACTCTCGGACGCGTGGCCGAGATGCCATAACTCTGACGAAGCTGCGTTCCGTATCATGACGGCGTTCCATCGGCTGATGAATGAGATGGCGGACGGTTGGGCGGAACTGGTCCTGATTGATGTGGGGCCGAACCTGGGGGCCATCAACCGCGCGGCATTGATTGCATCGGACCACGTCTGCGTGCCGCTCGCTCCGGACCTGTATTCCTTGCAGGGCTTGAGGAATTTGGGGCCTGCACTAATGGGGTGGCGCAGTACGTGGGCGGAGCTCAAGACCAAAGCGCCGAAGGATCTCTCCCTTCCGGCGGGGTCGATGTCTCCGGCAGGCTATGTGGTAATGCAGCATGGGATGCGGGATAGTAGGCCCGTGAAGGCATACCAGCGGTGGATGGATAAGATTCCGCCGGTCTACCGAACTGCGGTTCTGGGCACGCCAACTGCTGGGGTGGTTCCCAAAGTCGAAAATGATTCGAACTGCCTGGCCCAACTCAAACACTACCGTAGCCTGATGCCTCTGGCTATGGAAGCTCACAAGCCGATGTTCCACTTGAAGCCGGCCGATGGAGCGATCGGAGCGCACGGGGAAGCAGTGAAGGACTGTAGGAGCGACTTCCTACGACTTGCCCGAAAGGTTGGCGCCGCCGCAGGCCTGAAACTGCCCTAGCTTCTGTTGTGTCCCGCTGCTTACGGGGACTAGTACTGGCAAGGCGACTTGACGATTGTCACAGGCCGAATCGTGGCCAAGTTGACGAGAAACGCCCTAACCGTACGTATGGCCCCGGCCAACTCGTCCGCTGATCGTGATCCGCAGGTGGGGCCGCCGCTCGCCCAATTGTGATACTGGGCTAGAACGCGGGGCTGCTCGCCCGTGTTTACGAAGTCGCTGCTACCGTCTCCGGGGCCGGCCCTACAACCTGCGACTCCTGCACCTTTGCGGCTTTCGAGCGCTTCACCGCGACTGACTTGCCGGACGACGGATGGCGCGCGGCTTTCTTCGTGACAATTGCCGGCTTCGTCGTTTTGGCCGCAGCCTTCCGGGCCGGACTCTTCCGGGCCGCCGCAGGCTTGACTGCGTGGGCGGCGGGCTTCGGCGCGGCTTTCGCTGCCTTGGCATTCCTCAACGCTGCCCAACGCCTCTTCGTCGCCGCGATGATCCGCGCCCGCCCCTCGGGGCTCAAGCGGCGCTTCTTCGCCTTGGGTGGCGTCGCAGCTGCTTCAGCCTCGGCCTTTCGGACAGCCGCCCATCGCTTTTTCTGTGCAGCAGCCATGCGCTTACGGGCAGCGGGGCTGACGGCGCGCTTCGTCGTAGCGGCTTCGGCAAGTGGCGCTGAAGCAGGCTGTCCGCCGATCCGCGCTCGCAGTTCGCTCATGCGGGCCTCGATGTCCTTGCGTCTCTCCTGGTAGCCGATGAGCGCAGCGGCGAGGAGGTCGGGGTCATTTGGTAGTGCCATAAGCGACAATTATAGGACTTTCCCACCCGCTTTGGACGCTGTTC
>CAYWHA010000117.1:0-6203 GCA_964457555.1 uncultured Solibacteraceae bacterium | reverse complement strand
CAAGTTGCCTCGTTTGGAGAAAAAGGTCCGTGTGGCCCTGGATTGGACGTTTGATTTGCTCTTCAGCAAGGATCTCGTCCACATCCATGACCTCCGCGCTCCAACTGTGTCCCGCGTCGAGGAAGAGCCAGACACTGTTGTTCTGGCGTCGGAGGAGTAGTCGAATGCTATGTCAGCCGGGTGCCCGATTCACTCTCCGCGTCGGCGGCGGGCCCACCAGAATTAAGACAGTCTGGCAAGGAGCCTGAGATCGTCTTCACCCATTTGATGGAAGCCATAGGCCTGGCTTTGGATCTGAAGGGCGGTCGAATGTTACAGACTTCGGGGGTTCGGTCTACAGCGCCAACCTCGATGGATCGAACCGGAGGACGCTGCTCTTTGCTGAAGGAAACCTCACCGGCATTGCATACGCGGAGGTGCCGTCCGAATATTGAGCGACAACCCCGGATCATAGACGGCGATAACCAAACGCGTTTTACACAAAGCCAAAAGGAGGCACTCAGATGTTTGATATGAGGAATCTCACTCGGCTCAAGAAGCTCGATGAGAATGCACCTGACACAATGAAAGCCTTCTGGGCTTTTAATGAAGAGACGTTCAAAGCCGGTGCCATCGATGTCCTGCACAAGCAATTGATGGCGGTGGCGGTCGCGCTGACAACGCAGTGTCCTTACTGCATTGAGTTGCATATGAAAGCGGCGCGTAAGGCCGGCGCAACTGACACGATGCTGACGGAAGCGGCCATAGTTGCCGCGGTAATGCGGGCAAACTCGACGGTCACCCACGCGACGCACCTGTTCAAAGAGTAGCGAGAGAAAATTTCGACCGCTCGGTCTCACGAGGAGCTCGTCGAAGACTCCGAGCGCGCACAACTGCGGGACTCAGTTGAACGGAAGAGGAGGAAAGAACATGGCAAATCCGACCTATGAAGTCCAGGCCAACTACGCGGCAAGAAACGCGGGCGTAGCGAGAATTGACATGAAGCTCGAGGTCGTCGTCATCCCCGTTTCGGATGTCGACCGCGCGAAGGAGTTTTACGAGAGGATCGGATGGCGGCTCAACGCCGACGTCTCCACCGGCGAAGATTTCCGCTTGGTCCAGTTCACGCCGCCGGGCTCCTGCTGCTCGGTCCATTTCGGCAAGAACCTCACGTCGGCAGCTCCCGGTTTGGCCAAGGGATTCCTGATCGTTCCCGACATCGTGGCCGCCCGGGACCAGCTGGTCGCCGCCGGCGTCGAGGTCGGCGAGTTCTTCCACGACGGTTCGGAAGGCCGAGGCAGCGGATTGCATCCCGAGCGTCTTACCTACCGCTCGCACGCCTTGTTCAGTGATCCCGACGGCAACGGCTGGCAGCTGCAGGAGGTCACGGCCCGGCTTCCCGGGCGCGTCGAACCTGGCGCGACTTCGTTCGGCTCCGCAAGCGACCTGGCGAGTGCGTTTCGGCGGGCGGAGGCCGCCCACGGCGAGCACGAGAAGCGCATCGGGCAGCGCGACGCGAACTGGCCAGACTGGTACGCGGCCTACATGGTGGCAGAGCAGTCGGGCAAAGAGCTGCCGCAATAAACGACTCCGCCGGGACCGACATCGCACCCGGCGGGACGTCAAGGCTCTCGATCGCGGGTTTCTGGAGGAATCATGAGCACCGCAACAACAACCGTTCACCTCGGGCGCGAACCGGAACTTCTCGGACAAACTGTCGTTGTCATCGGCGGCAGCGCCGGTATTGGACTCGAGACCGCTCGTCGAGCACGCGCTGAAGGGGCCAGGCTGATCCTCACCGGCCGGAATCCCGAGCCGCTTCAGCGCGCCGCCGGCGAGCTCGAAGCGCTGAGCACAGCGGCCTTCGATGCCACCCACCCTGCGTCACTCGAACGATTCTTCGGTGACCTGCCGGCCACGATTGACCACGTAATGGTGACAGCCGGTCAGCCCCACTACGGGCGCCTTCTCGACATGGATTTCGAGCAGGCGCGCCGCGACCTCGACACGCACCTCCTGCTGATGCTCCAGGTCGCCCGCAACGCTGCTCACAAGGTAAGACCGGGAGGCACGCTGGTGTTCATGGGCGGCACTGGCGGTCGCCGCCCAGCCATCGGACTGGGGATCGTGTCCACAATCACCGCTGCGCTCCCCGCCCTCACAGCCAGCCTCGCGCTCGAAGTCGCGCCCGTCCGAGTCAACCTAATCGCGGCGGGCTTCGTCGACACACCGTTGTCGGCATCGCTACTCGGCGATGAACTTGACAACCGCCGGAATCAGCTTCGCGCCACGCTTCCCATTGGGCGCGTCGTCACACCGGCCGACGTCGCCGCGCTCGCCGTACACATCATGACCAATACGGCCCTGACCGGCGCGACCTACGACATCGACGGCGGGCAACAACTCGTCGCCGGTTAGCTGAAGAGGGTAGCACGATCGTGATTGGCGGCAACGCGATGCGAGCAGTGCCTCCGTGCGCTGGCCAAAGTTGCCTGAGATCTTCCCTAAAGGAGTGACTGGTGTCGAGGCATTTTGATGCAATCGTCATCGGGACCGGGCAGGCTGGGCCGTCCCTGGCTGCACGGTTTTCGGCCGCTGGTATGACGGTCGCTATTATTGAGCGCCAGAAGTTTGGCGGCACGTGTGTGAATACGGGATGTATCCCAACAAAGACGCTTGTTGCGAGCGCGTATGCAATGCAACTTGCTCGCCGAGGTGCCGAATTTGGATTTCTCGTCAATGGCGATGTGCGCGTCGATATGGAACGTGTCAAGGCACGCAAGGATGAAATTTCGGGCCGCTCAAACAGGAGGGTGGAGCAATGGCTGCGAGGACTCAAAAACTGCACGGTCATCCAGGGCCATGCCCGCTTTCAGTCGTCCCACACTGTCGTTGTCAATGATCAAGTCCTGGACGCCGACAAGGTCTTCATCAACGTTGGTGGCCGCGCCACTGTTGCCGCATTTCCGGGGATTCACGATGTGCCATTTTTCACCAACTCATCGATGATGAATGTCGACTTTTTGCCGGAACATCTCGTCATTGTTGGCGGGAGTTACATTGGGTTGGAATTCGGTCAGATGTATCGCCGCTTCGGGAGCGAGGTTACGATTGTAGAGATGGGACCGCGCCTGATTGGACGCGAAGATGAAGATGTTTCCGATGAAGTGCGGAAGATCCTGGAGCTTGAGGGGATACAGATTCGATTGAATGCGAAATGCATATCCCTGGAGAAACGCGACAGTGGTATCGCAGTTCGCATGGAATGCACTGAAGGTCCGCCGGAAGTATCAGGCACTCAGGTACTTCTCGCGATGGGGCGTACGCCCAACACGACCGACCTAGGCCTCGACCGGGCAGGAATTGCGACGGACGAACGCGGCTACATTGTCATTGATGATCAACTGCAAACCAACGTGCCCGGCATCTGGGCACTGGGTGACTGCAATGGCCACGGCGGCTTTACGCATACCGCATACAACGACTATGAGATTGTCGCCGATAATCTGTTCAATGCCGACCATCGCCGCGTGTCAGACCGAATCCCGACCCACGCGTTGTTTACAGATCCTCCGCTCGGCCGATGCGGCATGACGGATGCCGAAATACGGAGCTCCGGGCACACGGCACTCGCCGCGAAACATCCAATGAGCAAAGTGGGCAGGGCCATTGAAAAGGGTGAGACACAAGGTTTCATCAAAGTCTCAGTGGATGCGGAAACAAAGCAGTTTCTAGGAGCGGCGATTCTTGGAACTGGCGGCGATGAAGTCGTCCAGGTTTTATTGGACGTCATGTATGCGAAGGCGCCATACACGGTGCTACAGCACGCAATGCATATCCATCCGACGGTTGCTGAATTTCTCCCAACCGTCTTGTCCAAACTTGAACCCTCTGCGTAGAAGTAGTTTTGTACAGATCGCCCTCGACGAGTCGTTCCCTCTCATGGTGCGATATCAAACCGTTCGTACGTCTTGAGTTCGCCAAATATACTCGTTTACGTGAGGGGAACTCGCGATGGATGTGAATAAAAACGGAGTCGTCTCCTCGACTCTCGACGATTATCTTCGTAAAAGACTGAAACCGGTAGAGGGTGCGATCCCTCATTTGCCAGGAATCGAAATGTACGGGAACTCGATTCCTGCAGCGAATGCAGATGGGGATCTCTTTGAGTACATCAACTTTCAGCAGCGTTATAACATCGATGCTCGCATTGAGCGCGCTAACAAATTGGCCAGACAACACCTCGAGACGCTTCCGGACGGCTTGAAACCGCGAAACGCGATTGATGCCCATTTGCAGTGGTTGAGATCCAGGCCGGATTACACTCCGGAGGACGCCATTCAATACAGGAAGGCCAAGAGTTCTGAACAACTGAGAATCGCTGAGAACCTGCATGAGCTATATACCACCGCGGGTGTGCTGCTGGTTGATGCCCAGGGACATGGGAGCATTGCGGCCAAGATTGCTTCTACCGTCCATGACACCTTTCATACGGCAATGCTTTGCGAACTCGACGCCAACGGGAAAACGACAGCCGGTGTCTTCGAGATCATCAACCTCCGACTTGCACATTCCGTTACTGCCAGAAACGCATTGGGCTTCGATACGGAGAACGACACTCGCGAGATAGCCACCATGGTTTACGGTGAAATATGCACTAACGGACTCTTTCGCTTTGTAAGCTTCGGCCATCCACCGCCGCTAGTGTTCTCTGCGGAATATGGGAAATTCATGGATATCGGATGGGATCGCATGATGCAATTCCCTTCGCTCGGTCTGGAAATCCCAGAGGACCATCCTGACCGGAGTAGGTACGTATCCCTCACGCTCCGACGTGGTCAGATGACTGCTTCTGACCTGGATGAGATCACGCTGATGAGTCCAGGTGACATCATTTTCCTTCATACAGATGGAGTCTATGACGGTGATGATGGGGAGAGTCGACAAGAGATCGAAAAGGTCATCCAGGAACACAAGCAACGGCCGGCCAGGGAAATCTGCAACGCGATTCTGGACTACGCGCTGCGGAGTGATGATCGCTTGAGGCAGATCGGTGAGTCCGACCGCATCGATGATAAGACTGTATTCATCATCAAGAAAGAGTAGAGCGTTAGTCGGTATGACAACCCAAGCGCGTTCGGAACTCTTCCGCCGCAAGGCAGCAACCTTAGTTACAGGGCAGAGGGCGCTAAACGGATCAAGCAAATGCTCAAGCTATCGAGAAAGAAGTGACGTGCCCTTGATAGCGCACGATTCAGAGTCCTCTCGTCCATGAATTTAGTGTGTCCCAGTCGTTCCAATACGCCCATTTACAACCCTTCGGGTGATATCCCAATTCGAATCGTGGATGGGTTTTCGCGCTTAAATGCAGTCGCAGAAAATGAAGGAGTTCGCGACCCCATCGTTTGAAGTTTTCAATTCTGTGGAGCGGTCGAATTCGGCGAAATTTGGCGAAGTTCGGCGAAGTTCGATGAACATCGAAATGATGCTCATCGTAAGTAATTGATTTCAAATTAGATTGGCTCCTCAGGAGTGACTCGAACCTCCAACCTCTCGGTTAACAGCCGAATGCTCTGCCATTGAGCTACTCAGGATCGCCTGCTGGAGCACGTTTTGAGGAACGCGCGTCGCTAACCCTTTCATTGCAAAGACAGTTGAATCGGTCAATTAAGCGCTGAAAAATGAAGGACTTTCGGCATCGCCCACGATCTACGCGGTTGCTGTTCCCTCTTCCCCTCCTTTTCGCGGATTGCTATCGGTACATCCCTGATTATGACCGATTTTGAAATAGGCTGACGACAAAATTGACTACATTTTGGGGAGCGGATATTTAAGCTCAAAACGACCGGCTCCTGGGTACTTTTCCATACCGTAAATCCGATTGATTGTTGGACAATCAAGCAAGCACCCCCGCAGATCCTAACCGGCGAAAGACATGACCAGGAACGAACTTCTTCACCGCCTTCAGGCAATCAGAAACCGAGGCAGCCTGACCCTTCGGCTGCTCGAGTCGCATCCCTTGACGTCAGAGCGCGATGCGGAGGTCCGAATCCGAAGCTACTCGGCGTCCTTGACCTCCTCCGCATCCGGCTTGTCCCGATTGTAAGACTCCACGGAGACCTCTAACTGGGGCACGCCGATAAGCTCTTTTGGCAGCTCCCCGCCAAAGAGGTAGGGGACGGTCACCGGAAACCGGAAATCCCGCGGGAACTTCTCCTTGAAAT
>CAYWHA010000116.1:0-6301 GCA_964457555.1 uncultured Solibacteraceae bacterium | reverse complement strand
GCGGTTTCCCGCCACACATTCTGGATGGGTTCCACCACCGCCCAGCTTGCCTCCACCATATCCTGGCGGGTATAAAGCGTGGCGTCGCCGATAATCGCGTCGAGCAGCAGCGTCTCGTAAGCGGAGGGCGAGCGCTCGCCGAAACTCGATCCGTAGTTGAAGTCCATGGAGACGGGCCGCAGCTCGAAGGCGGCGCCCGGCCGTTTCGAGAGAAACTTCAGCGAAATGCCCTCCTCGGGCTGGATGCGGAGTATCAGCAGGTTCGGCGTGCCTTCCGCGCCGCCGTGGAAAAGCGTGAGCGGCGCCGGGTTGAACTGGACGGCGATTTCCGTGACGCGCTTGGGCAGCCGCTTGCCGGTGCGCATATAAAATGGCACGCCGGCCCAGCGCCAGTTTTCGACAAAGAACGTGGCCGCCGCGTAGGTATCGGTCGGCGATTGCCGTTTCACGCCGGGCTCCTGGCGGAAGCCGGGCAGATCCTCGCCGCCGACGCGCGCCGGTCCGTATTGGCCGGGGACCGCGTTCACACGAATCTCATCCGGCGTCATGGGTCGTATGGAGCGCAGCAGCTTCGAGCGCTCATCGCGCACCGAAGCCGCCCGGAAACTGGCGGTCGGCTCCATGGCGATGGTGGCCATCACCTGAAGCAGATGGTTCTGGATCATGTCCGCCAGCGCGCCGGCTTCCTGGTAATACGCGCCGCGCCCCTCGACGCCGATCGATTCGGCGGCCGTAATCTGCACGTGGTTGACGTAACGCCGGTTCCACAGCGGCTCGAAAATCCCGTTGCCGAACCGCATTGCCAGGATGTTCTGCACGGTTTCCTTGCCCAGGTAGTGATCGATGCGGTAAACGTCGGATTCGTCGAATACCTGGTGGATCTGGCCGCTCAGCTCCCGCGCGCTGGCCAGATCGCGCCCGAACGGCTTCTCCACCACCAGCCGCCGCCAGCCGTTGCCCTTTCCCAGGCCGGCCCCGCCCAGCCCAAGGGCGGCCGCGGCGTACTGGCTGGGCTGCAGCGAAAGATAGAAGAGCACGTTGCCGCCGGTCTGGCGCTCCTTTTCGATTTCCGCCAGCTTTTGGCCGAGGCGGACGAAGAGCGCCGGGTCGCCGGCGTCGCCCGCCACGTAGAACAGCCCGCGCGCGAAGGCGTTCCAGACGTCTTCGTCGAACTTGGTGTCTTCGGAGAAGCTGCGTACGGCCTCGCGCATCTTGTCGCGGAATCCGTCGTCGCCCAGCGGCGTGCGCGAGACGCCGATCACCGCGAAGCCCGCCGCCAGCCGGCGGTCAAAGGCCAGGCGGTAGAGCGCCGGGATGAGCTTGCGCTTGGTGAGGTCCCCGGAAGCGCCGAAGATTACGATGGCGCACTCCGGCATCCGCCGCTCAAACCGAAGCGGATCCTGGAAAGGGTTCTCCAAGGGCATGATTTGCAACCTATCGCGGACCCGCGCCGCCGCTCGAAGTAATTGCAGAGCCGCGAACGTCAGAGAGCGGTACGCCCGCCGCTCGGGGCGCCACGCTAGCGGGGCCGGTATGCTCGCGCCAGATCCAATTGCCGGATGGCTTCATCGCAAGCGCGGATAGCCGCCGCCTTGTGTCCGCCAAAATCGTGCGGGGCTTCCATCATGTAAGCCCTGGCATCCCGAATTGCCGTAATGGCGGCGACCAGCCGCGGATGCATTTCGCCTCTTTGCGCGAACATAACGGTTCCAGCGCTGAGAACGATGCCGAGCACGATGCCTGAGATGAATTTCATTTGCGTTGTCTCCTTATGGCCGGCGCTTTCGAGCGCCGCTTGAGAGAATCTTACGCGAAGATCCGCGCTCGCGCAACTCAGATGCCAGTCCGCGGTGCGCTCGCGCACTCTATGTCATACGCCGTATACAAATTATTAATGGGGTCTTCATACCGGATCGGTTAAAATAGGAGGGAAGTAATCGCTCAGAAAGGTTTCAAACGAATGGCAAGCAAGAAAACCTCCTCGAATAATATCGTCATGTCAACCGCATCCCCCGCCCGCAAGAGAACCGAACGGGCGCGTTCCGTGAAGCCTGTGGAAACTCCGAGCCTGACCGGCAGCACAGCCGCCGTGGAGCAGGTTACTACGCTGGCGAGCGCTCCTACTCAGGACGAGATCGCAAGCCTGGCTTACTTGTACTGGGAAGCTCGCGGCTGCCAAGGCGGTTCGCCCGAAGAGGATTGGATTCGCGCCGAACGCGAACTCCGCGCGCGCCCCCTGGCCGCCCACGCTTAACTTCATTCTTTAGTTGTATTTCCGCAGCACTGCGAGCAGCCGGCCTTGAATCTTGACGTCCTCCGCTCGAACCAGGATAGGTTTTAACGCGGCATTCGCCGGTTGAAGCCGAATCATGTCTCCAGGCTCCCGGTAGAACCTCTTGAGGGTGGTTTCGGAACCACCCACCAGTGCGACCACGATGTCACCTTCCAGGGCTTCGGTATCCCGTTCCAGCAGAATGAGATCGCCGTCGCAGATGTGATCCTCGATCATGGAATCGCCGCGCACTTCCAGGGCGTAGGTGTTGCCGTTGCCGGCGAAGTCCGCGAAATTGAGGGTTTCGTGCTGCTCCATGGCCTCCACCGGAGCGCCCGCCGCGATGCGCCCCATCAGCGGAATCTCCGGCATCGGTTTGGGCCGCCGCTGCCCCGCCAGGTACTTCTCGGACAGCTCCAGGGAGCGGCTCTGGTTGAAACCGCGCGTCAGGTAGTTCTTCGACTGGAGCACGGAAATGTGCTTATGCACGGTGGCCAGTGAAGCCAGGTTCAGCCCGCCCGCGATCTCCTCAAAGCTGGGACTGAAACCATGCTCATCGATAAAACCGGAGATGAAATCGAGCACCTGCTTCTGCCGCCTGGTCAGCGCCATGTAATACCCCCTGGGCCTATTGTGGGCGAACAAAAAGGGAAAATCAAGAGGAAATGTGTCCCAAAGCGCGGGCGCGCCCGGGGGGTCTGACAACTTGTGGAGCCTATCGGTGAACCAGGCCCGCTTCGCGGTACCGAACTTCGATCCGGCGCGGGACGCAAGAAGGTGACGACGCATCTTCGTCCTCGGGCGAGCGGTACATCCCGGCACGCGGGAGGCATGTCCCCGCAACGGCGCAACGGGGGTAAATCCGCGTGCACGGGTCGAAGTCCGAGATCTCCGTTTAGCATGCTCGATGGATCGCCACGGACGATTGTACTATCGCATGTGATATTATTTATCGGAGGCGCCTTCTGCGGCTGGTTCTCGATACCGACGTGGTTGTAGCTGCTCTAAGAAGCGATCAGGGAGCCTCCAGACAATTGCTGATCGGCGCTTTGGATCGCACGTTTGAGGTGCTTGCTTCCGTCCCCTTGGTCATCGAGTACGAAGCGGTTCTGACGCGACCTGAGCACCTTGACGCGAGCGGGTTGACGTCGCGGGAAATGAATGAGGTCCTCGACGCTTTGGTAAAGGTGTCGGTTCCGGTCCACTTCTGGTTTCTGTGGCGCCCGCGATTGAAGGACCCGGCCGACGAAATGGTGCTCGAAACGGCGGTGAACGGCGAAGCTGATTGGCTGGTCACTTTCAACGTGCGTCACCTTGCCGCCGCTGCGCGCGAGTTCGGGATTCGAGTGATGCGGCCATGCGATGCGTGGCGGGAGATTCGAAAGCATGCGAAGAAGTAACGTTGCCTTGCGTCTGCAAGAGTCGATATTGGAGGAGGCGCGCCGAGTTTCCGAGACCGAGGGCGTGGCTCTCAACCAATTCATCAATGTCGCGGTGGCCGAGAAGTTGTCGGCGCTTCGCACCGAAGAGTATTTCCGCGTCCGCGGACAACGTGGCGATGTTGCCAAGGCCAAGCGGCTCCTGAGACGCGCCGGACGCGGAAAACCTCCGGTACCCGGCGACGAAGTGGCCTGAACCTCAAGCAGGGGCCGTCAGCGCAAGGCTCCGCGGTCCGAGGGTCAAAGGAAAGGAATCCCGTTTTTCGATCACGCCGGCTTCCAAGCTGGCGGCGGATGTATACTTCTGGTGTGAGCCAGGTTGCCGCGGCACTTTTATTCTCGTGGCCGTTTCTGGCGTTTGTGAGCGCTGGCCCCTTCCCCAGGGTGCTGCCGCCAGATAGCGATCTTCATCTGACAATCCGAGAAGACCCTTCGAGCAAGTTGCCACTTGGGCCAAGTTGCACCGGCGATACGGCGCGGAGCTTATTCTGCCGGGCATTTGTCCTCACGCTGGAGAATGCAAGCCCCCGCGCAATCCGTGTTAGCCACCCCGCCTGCAACGAACCGACGATTGTTGTCGAACGGAAGAACCCTTTGGCGTCCGGTGGATGGTGGCCTATTAGTCAGAACAGATTTGAGCAGTGTAAACCGCTCGAATGGACGAATCTCCGAATCGCGCCGGGAGGCCGGACTGAGTACGCCACCAGACTGATTTCGGAGCGCCGCTCCGTCGATCCCCTTACGCCCCTTGCACCTGGCTCGTACGTCCTTCGGGCAACGTGGGAGCTTTTTGGCTGCACCGAAGCCACCGAGGGGGTCGACTGCCTGTCGCCACTTGAGGCGGCGGGAGCGTGCTTCGAATGTCAGGAGCCAGGGTACGCCGTCTCAAACGAAATAGCGGTCGAATCGCCGCCGTATCAACCGCCCGGCCCGATGAAGTTCACGTTCGACGTAACGCCTACTGCAGGCGCTGTGCTCAATGGAGCGTCCAGCTTCACTACGCCGGGTTGCCCCGCGGCCGGCGGCTCCAGCAGCGCCGACTGCATCCTATTCCACTTCGTGCTCCGCAACAAGGGCGCGGCAGTGCGGGTTACAAGTTCTTGCTCTTCAGGTGCTCCCTGTTCTTTCGCTGGCATCCTTCCGGAGTACCGGAGCACCGGAACTGAATGGAAACCCGTGCCCGTGCTTCACGACCAACGCCGCTCCGGCTCCGGCGCAGCTTTCATGGCCGTAACGCCTCTCCTTCCCGGGGCCGTCATCGAGGGGGACTTCACGCTGCGTTCCCTTGGACGGGATGCGACGCCGCTGCATCTGCCGGGAGACTACGAGGTACGCTTCACCTGTTGGCCCAGTGCTTGCTTTGCTTCGCCCGACGCTTCATTCTGCCTCGCGAACCCTGACAAGGCGGATCCCATTTCGTCGCCCGAGATCCCCCTGCGGATTCCGTAGCGCGAAGAACTCCTCCAGGCGGGCAAGACCGTCGGCCTGATTCGTGCGGTTGTCCGTGGGTCTTTAGCGGCCCCTGCCTTCAGGCTGGCGGCATGCCGGTCTTGAAGTGGGGTTCTATTCCTTTGACCGCCCCGATTGCGGACTCCATTGGTCCGCTTTGCCGCCCGGAATGTCACAGTACCGTTTCTGCCCCGAGGCCGCCTGCTGGACAAAGCCGCCGTTGTCGTTGCACAGCACTCTTTGGACTAGGTACGCCGGCAGATTGTCCTTTATTCCGATTATAAAAATTCTGTATAATCGAAATTGGTCGAGAACGCGAAACCGATCCAATGGCTCGGAGACAGTCGTGAGCGCCTGCGTCGTTTCCCTCAGGAAGCACGCCGCGAAATCGGTTATCAGTTGAGCTTGATTCAAGCAGGACGTTCGGCGGTCGATTGGAAGCCGATCCCAATCGTCGGCGCCGGAGTCATTGAGATTCGAGTCCATGCGGAAGGTGAATATCGCGTCTTCTACGTGGCCAAATTCGAGGACGCCGTCTACGTTTTGCATGTCTTCGCCAAGAAGACCCGGAAGGCGCCCTCGCTCGACGTTGAGTTGGGTAGGAAACGCTACCGTGAGTTGGTGGAAAGGCGGATGTGATGCGAGCCACAAGGGGCAGTGAGAATGTTTTCGCAGACTGCGGATTCCCGCCCACCGAAGCGGAGAATCTCCGCATCCGCGCCAAGATGATGATGGCTTTGACCGGCTATATCCAGGAGAGAAAGATCACTCAATCTCGCGCTGCCAGAATCATGGGTGTATCGCAGCCGCGCATCTCGGATCTTGTTCGGGGCAAGATCGGGCTATTCACAATCGACACGTTGGTCAACATGGTGACCGCCGCCGGCCTGAAGGTGGATGTCGCCATAACTACCGGCACGTCAAGAACGAAGAACCAGCGAGTGGCCTGATTCCGCGCCGCGCATGTGTTCCGATGCCCGGTTCCCATGACGAAGCGTAGCGCCTGCGTCCACCGGTCACGTCGAACCTCGATTTCTATTTCCTTCCCTATCAACAACCTGCCGCCCGACCCCGTCCGAACCTCCTATGTCCCTCAGCTACTCTGAGCCCGTCATGATAACTACGAACCAACTCCAGGCCA
>CAYWHA010000115.1:0-6456 GCA_964457555.1 uncultured Solibacteraceae bacterium | reverse complement strand
TGGAGGCAAGCTGGGCGGTGGTGGAACCCATCCAGAATGTGTGGCGGGAAACCGCGTTCGATTTTCCGAACTATGCCGCGGGAACCTGGGGCCCGGCCGCGTCCGAGCAGATGCTCGCGCGCCGCGGCCACGCATGGAGGGCGCCGTAATGGCCGCCTCCATATCCGCCGACCGCATTCTCCGCGAGCTGGCCGACCTGTGGGCGGCCACCGGCCAGGAACACGACGAAGACGGCTCAGGAGTGCTGCGCGCGTGCTCCATGACCCTCATCGTCCTGGCCGAAGAGGGCGACGACATGGAAGCCCTTGGCGAAACCATCGCCGCGCTCATGCCGGAGTACCCGGCCCGCACCATCCTGGTCCGCTTGGGCGGGACAGGCGCGCCGGCTCTGGCGGAGCGGGTCTACTCCCAATGCTGGATGCCCTTCGGCCAGCGCCGCCAGATTTGCTGCGAGCGCATTGAGATTACGGCGTCGGCAGCCTCGCTGGCGGATTTGCCTTCGCTATTGCCGCCCCTCGCCGCGCCGGATCTGCCCGTCCTGTTATGGTGGCGCAGCGCGCGCCTGTTGGGCACGCCGGAGTATCGCAAGCTGGCGGCCATCGCCGATAAAGCCATTGTGGACAGCTCAGGCCTCGAAGACCAGAAGGCCGCGCTGCCCATGCTGGTGCAAATGGCGCAAGGCGAAGCCATCCTGGGCGATCTCTCCTGGACGCTGCTGACGCGCTGGCGGGAGATGCTCTCGGGCGTCTTCGAAAGCCGCGAATGCCAGGCCCGCCTGCCGGACATTTCGAACGTCGCGGTGGGGTTCGCGGGGGTACGTCCGCCGGTATTCGCCTGGTATATGGGCGCGTGGGTGGCGAATGCTCTGTCCGATGCGGGCGTGCACGCATACTTGACCTGGCAGCCGCGCCGCGAACTCACCGGACGCGCGCTTCGCGTGGATTTGACGGGCGGCGATTTCCACGTGTCCCTGGAACGCCATGACGACCGCCTGAGCGTTGAGGCCGGCTGCCTTTCCCACTTTACCAATCTGCCGCAGCCGACCGACTACCTGCTGATGAGCGAGGAGCTTGGAATCGTGCGCCGCGACCCGGTCTTCGAGCGTACCCTGGCAACCGCCGCGCGGCTGGCCGCGGCTTCCATCACATGAGCGCCGCTCCCATTGTCGCCGCCGGTGCGTCCGCCGCCGCGGAAGCTTGCGCGGAACGTGTGACCGAGCTTCTGGGCGACGCGCTTTCCCACCGCGAAACGGCCAGCTTCGCCGTCTCCGGCGGCTCCACTCCCAAGCTGTTGTTCGACAAGCTTGCGGCCGGCGCCGTCCCCTGGGACCGCGTACACCTGTTCTGGGTGGACGAGCGTTGCGTCCCGCCCACCGACGACGCCAGCAACTACAAGCTGGCTTACGCACACTTGATCGCGCCGGCGCACATTCCGGAGGCCAACATCCATCGGATCTACGGCGAGATGGACCCGCACGAAGCCGCCGCGCGCTACGTTGCGGACATCCGCGGCTTCTTCCACCTGGATGGCGCCGAGTTGCCGCGCTTCGACGTCGTGCACCGCGGCATGGGCCCCGACGCGCATACGGCCAGCCTGTTTCCAGGCTCGCCGCTGACGGAAGACCGCACCGGCATCGCCGCCGCCGTGTTCGCGCCGCAATTCAACCAGTGGCGCGTGACGCTGTTGCCCGGTGCGCTCGAAGCCGCGCGGAATACCGTGCTCCTGGTGGCCGGCGCCGATAAGGCTGAAGCCCTTCGCGCGGTGTTCCACGACGCGTACGATCCGAAGAAGCATCCGGCGCAGATCGGAGCGCGGCAAGCGCTTTGGTTCGTGGACCGCGCGGCGGCGCCGCTTTCCCAATGACGGGATTCGCCGTCCCGCCGGTTCTTACGCAAAATAGGAGAAGACTCGCATGTTCCGTGTACTGACAGTGGGGCGCGAATACGGCAGCGGCGGAGGCCTGATTGCGCGCGCGGTTGCGGAGCAACTGGGATGGCATCTGCTGGACAAGGCCTTGGTGGAGGCGATCGCCCGATCGGCCCAGGTGGACCCCGGCCTTGCGCGGCGCTTCGACGAGCGTTGCGATTCCTGGCTGCACCGCGTCAGCCGCCGCGGCCTTTGGCAGGGAGCGTTCGAGGGAGTCGCGGCGCCGGCCGATTCCGCGGTCTTCGATGCGGAAACCATGGCCGCGCTGGGGAAAAGCCTGATCCTGGAGGCGCACTCCAGGGGCAACTGCGTGATTGTCGGCCGCGGCGCCCAGTGCGTCTTGCAGGACAAAGAGGACGCGCTCCACGTTTTTGTGCATGCCCCGAGGCCCGAGCGCGTCGCGCGCCTGCGCAGCCGCGTGCCGGCGGGCACGAACATCGAACAGTTGATGCGTTCCACCGACCAGCAGCGCGCCGACTTCATCCGCCTGTACTTCGGTTGCGATTGGAAAAACCTGCACCTCTATCACATGCTGCTCAGCTCGGAACTGGGCGAAGCGCCGGTGGCGGAGATGATCGTCGAGGCTATTGGGCGCGGAGGCAAAGCGGGCGCCTCGGGACCCGGCGGTTGCGACAAGTGAAATGAGCACGGGGGCGCCGATCCCGCCGCACGCCGGCCGCTGGCTGATCGCAAGCGCCGTCATGGCAAGCGCGGTGATGGAGGTGCTCGACACTTCCGTCGTCAACGTGAGTCTTCCGCACATCGGCGGCAGCCTCTCCAGCACCACCGACGAAGCCACTTGGGTACTGACGTCCTACCTGGTGGCCAACGCCGTGGTCCTCCCCATCACCGGATGGCTGGCGAATTATTTCGGCCGCAAGCGCCTGCTATTGACGGTGGTGACGGGGTTCACCGTCTCCAGCGCCCTGTGCGGGCTCGCGCCGAGTCTGCCGCTGCTGATCTTCTTTCGCGTGCTTCAGGGCATCACCGGCGGAGGGTTGCAGCCGCTTTCGCAGGCGGTCCTGCTGGAAGAGTTTCCGCCGCAGGAGCGCGGCCAGGCGATGGCCTTTTGGAGCCTGGGCATCATCGCGGCCCCAACCCTTGGCCCGACCCTCGGCGGCTGGATTACGGATACCTATTCCTGGCGCTGGGTCTTCTATATCAACCTGCCGATCGGCATTGCGAGCCTGATTATGATCTCGCTATTCCTCTACGATCCTCCTTATATACGGCGCCGCGGGACCATGCGCGTCGACCTGTGGGGACTGGGCATGCTGGCGATGGGCATGGGCGCGCTGCAAATCATGCTGGACAAGGGCCAGGAGCTCGATTGGTTCGGCTCCGGTTTCATTCTGACGCTGGCGGTGCTTGCGGTCGTGGGGCTGACGGCGTTCGTCTTCCGGGAGCTTTACGGCGCCGACCCGCTGGTGCATCTACGGTTGTTGAGATACCGTAGCTTCGCCGCCGGCATTACGCTGGTTACGGTGTTGGGACTGGTGCTCTACGGCAGCCTGGTATTGCTGCCGCTGTTCATGCAGACGCTGCTCGGGTGGACGGCGGTCACCACCGGCATCTGGACCAGCCCGCGCGGCGTGGGCACGGCACTGTGCATGCCTCTTGTGGGCTATCTGCTGGGCAAAGGCTGGGACGGCCGTTGGATGGTGGTCTTCGGATTCGCGGTGGCGAGCATCGCGTTCTTCAGCTACTCGCGGATGAATTTGCAATCGGGCACGTGGGATATTTTCTGGGTCCAGATCAATCAGGGCGTGGGAATGGGGTTTATCTTCGTGCCATTGACCACGCTGACCATGGACCCCATACCAAGGGCGGAGACCGGGTATGCCACCAGCCTGTACAGCGTGATGCGCAACGTCGGCTCCAGCATCGGGATTTCATTCGTTACGGCGTGGGTGGCGCGGCGGTCGCAACTCCATCAATCGATTCTGGCCTCCCACGTGACGCCCTACAGCCTGCAAACGCAGGACCTCCTAAGGCAGGCAAAGGGCCTTTTCGTCATGCAGGGATCGGACTTGACCACGGCCGGCAGACAGAGCCAGGCGGTGCTCTATGGGATGGTTCAGCAACAAGCGGCGCTCTTAAGCTTCGTCGAGGTATTCCGGATTATGGGCATCGTGTTCCTGGCGATTGTGCCGTTGGCGCTGGTGATGCGGAAGGCGAAGACGCGGCACAGCGCGACGGCGGCCCACTAACAGAGTTACGATAATCCACCAGGAGGAGAACGCAATATGAACCGCAGGCAGATGATGCTGCTGTCCGGAGCGGCGCTCGCGCAGGCGGCTCCCTCGCCGCAGGCGCCCGCGCAGGCGACGCCGGATGCCGGGCCCGACACGCCGGACAAACTTCTGCTGAAGGACTACCGGCCGGTATCCATTTACCGCGTTCCAAAGTCGGACATCAAGAAGGCGAAGTTCCCGGTCTTCGACGTGCATTGCCACGGCGCGCAGCCTATCGACCAACTCGACGCCATGGTTCGCATGATGGATGCGGTGGGCGTTGAGAAAACCGTGATCTTCACCGGCGCCGGCACGGCCGACCGCTTCGAGGAGGCCGCCAAGCCGTATGCCAAGTATCCCGGCCGGTTCGATCCGTGGTGCGGCTTCGACATGACCGGCGCCAACGAACCGGGATTCGGACCGGGCGCGGTAAAGTCGCTCGAAGCCTGTCACGCCGCGGGCGCGGTTGGGGTGGGCGAGCTCAGCGACAAGGGCCACGGATTTGCCGTCAGGCCCGCGGGCGCGGCCGCCGGGGCAGGAAGAGGCGCGGCGGGCCGTGGGACGGCGCCCTCCACGCCCGGACCGCATCCGGACGACGCTCGCATGGACGCGCTGTGGGACCGTTGCGCGCAATTGGGCATGCCGGTCAACATCCACGTATCCGATCCCATTTGGGCGTACCAGCCGATGGACCGGACCAACGACGGCCTGATGAACGCTTACACCTGGCGGATCGACGACAAACAGCCGGGCATCCTGGGGCATAACGGCCTGATTGAGAGCCTGGAAGCAGCCGTGCGGAAGCACCCCAAGACGACTTTCATCGCCTGTCACCTCGCCAATCTGGAATACGACCTCACGCGCCTCGGCCAGATGTTCGACCGCAATCCCAATCTCTACGTGGATATAGGCGCGCGTTTCGAGGAACTGGGGCCCATCCCGCGAACCGTCAATCGGTTTTTCCAGAAGTACTCGGACCGGATTCTCTATGGAACGGACTACGCCTACAACCAGGGTATGTTCAGCGCTTCGTTCCGGCTGCTGGAGACGGAGGACGAGCACTTCTACGACACCGCCTTACATACCTATCACTGGTCTCTGTATGGCGCCGGTCTGCCCGACAACGTGCTGAGAAAGCTGTATCGCGACAACGCCGTGGCCGTGTTCCGGCGCGCCAAAAGCCATGCCGCCTAAAGTGCGCGCTTACTGTTGACGTCCCGGCGGGGTTGCCGGCGCGCCGCCGCCGGCCGGAGCTCCTCTGCCGCCGCGGCCAAAGCTCATGCCCGCAACGCGGCAGCGCACGGCCAGCATCAAATCGTGCGGCTGGCCTTCCTTGGCGTTGCTGTAGTAGCCGACTTCGGTGCCGGGCTTGAAGAAGAATGCGGCGCCTGCCGTGACCGGGTGACGCACGTCCTTACTGTCCGCGTCGCGTCCGGCCACCATATCGCCCGACCCTCTCATCAGGAGGTAGATCTCTTCCTCCGTAGGGTGATTGTGCGGGATGTTCGTCCCGGCGGGGTCAAAGTCCATGATGAACAGGCTGTCCATGACGTACGCCGAAGCGAGTTTGTCGCGCGTGCTGTTGGTGGGGCCCATCAAGAGCCTGAAGTGGGAGGTGTCGCCGTGCTGTCCCAAATCCTGGAACTTGACGTCGTCCGCATTGGCCAGCATGAGGCTGGGCGTTGGCTGCACATTCGTGCCGGCGGGGATCTTATAACCCATCACCATCAGCCTCACCGGCGCGCCCGACGAATTCGCCACCCCGTGCGGGACGCCGACGGGGAGGTACATGAAGTCGTTCGTCTTGATCGGCGCCGGCTGGCCATTGTACAGCAGGGTTCCCGCGCCTTCCATGACGAAGTAGAGCTGCTCTTCGGCCGGGTAACTCACGGTGGCGCTGGCCCCGCCTGGCGCGACGGTAAGCTCGCCATACCGGGCGACGGCCTTGAGCTGATCCACGTCCTGGTCGCCGATGCCGAAGAGGGGCTTGTAGGACGCGCCGTGTGCGCCGGCCGCCGTCAAATCGTCAGGCCGCGGAGTGACGTCCGATACCTGCCGCCGCAGAAAGGTCGGATCCGCGGCAAAAAGGCAACCCGAGACTGCCAGCAGGACTGCCAGCCTCTTGACATTCAGAATTCTCTTCATAGTCTTCTCCGAAGATCTTTCAGGTCCGCGTGTTCAGAATAACACTGCGACGGTAGGTGGGGCGGCGCTCCTGGGCTGCCTTCTTAGTGCCTTCTTCGTGTCGCGCCACTTTGATAATGTCCCCTTGTGGCCTCGTTTAAAATGTCCCCTA
>CAYWHA010000114.1:0-6475 GCA_964457555.1 uncultured Solibacteraceae bacterium | reverse complement strand
GGCGGTGCGCGATGGGCGCGTAGATCTCAATGGTCTCGCGCGCGATGCGCTCGCGCCGGTCGGCGCTCAGATAGCCCAGCGTTCGCATGTTGTGCAGGCGGTCGGCCAGCTTGACCAGGATGACGCGAATGTCCTCCACCATGGCCAGCAGCATCTTGCGGAAGCTTTCGGCCTGGCGTTCCTCGGCTGAGTAGAAATCGAGCTTGCTCAGCTTGGTCACGCCGTCCACAGAGCGCGCCACCTCATCGCCGAATTCCTTGCGCACCTGCTCCACCGTGACGCTGGTATCCTCCACCACGTCGTGCAGCAGCCCGGTCTGGATGGCCACCATGTCCATCCGCATGTCGGCCAGAATCAGCGCAACCATGGCCGGATGCGCCATATAAGGCTCGCCCGAGTCGCGCGTCTGCCCTTCATGCCACTGCCGCGCGAAGCGGAAAGCTCGATCCAGGCCGGACAGGTCGTCCTTGGGACGGTACTCGCGCACCTTGGCTTCCAGCTCGCGGTACAAATCCCCGATCGGATCGCCTGGCGCCGGGGGAACAGGCGGAGGACCTTCCGGGAGACTGAGGGGTTCTGGGGTCACGCTAGTTCGATTGTATCAGCAGCCCGCCGGCGGAAAAGGCGTAACCGTGTTGGGATGCAGGCAATCGCGCCATTTCGCGCCCCATGGTACACTCCATGTGCTGGTGGACCGCGGAGGCCGGCGTGGCGCAGGCACTCTTGCCTGCCGCGGGGCGTCCAGGGTTGTGGGACGAATCCACCGAGCGGTGAAATCGCAGCCGTTGCGCCCCGCGATTGGGCCGGCGCCGCGAGCACAGGAGGACAAACGATGAAGAGGATGCTGTCGTTCGCCGCGGCCGCGCTCTGGCTGCCAATCTGGATCGCACTCGGCGCGGACCCGCCCCAGTTGAAGGAAGGACTTTGGTCGATTCACTCGCAGACTATCGATAATCCCGGAAACAAAAAGACCGAGTCCTCATCGACCATCTGCCGCAGCCATGCCTACGACCAACATGTGCAGTCGATTGCGAAAGACCGAAAGGGCTGCACCTTAAATGAAAGCTTTGCGGGCGGCGCGTATACCAGCGAGGTGCATTGCGTCGTCGCGGGCGCCGCGATTGACACCAAAGGAACGAGCGTCTATCAGGGCGACGCATCGACCCATTCCGAAAGCCATACCACCTATACTCCGGCGTTCGCAGGCGTGAGCGAAAGCACAATGGTCATGGACCAGAAGTACATCGGCAGTTGCCCCGCCGGAATCCAGCCCGGAGATCGAACTGCCGCCGACGGAAAAGTCACCCACTTGTGGAAGCAGTAATAGCCGTTAACCCGCCGCCGTTAACCGCAAAAAAACAACCGGGGAGCCGGGCCTCGCGGCCCTGCTCCCCGGACGAAAACCGAAACTAACTGTGAATCACTGCGGAGAGTCGGTATCGGCGACAATCCCGCCGCCGGTCTTCTTGGCCTTCCTGTCGGCCTTCACCTTGATGACTTCGAGCGCCTTGTTCATCCACCCGTCGGCGATCTTGGCCTGCGCCGCGAAGTCGTCCTTGTTGTCCGCCAGGTACGCCCGCTGGCGGATCAGCAGGTTCTCGTACGACATGGCATCCTCGTATTCGGGGTCGATTGCCAGGCACTTGTCGAGGTTCTTCAGACCCTCGTCGATCAGCGGCCCGTATTGCGCCATTAATTGTTCCCGAGCCTTGGCATCCTTGAACGGACCCGGGTCGTCTTCATGCATATTGAGGGCCAGGCGCTCTTTGTTGTACTCCGGATACCATTGGGAATAGGCGATGTACCCAAGGCTGTAATAGGCGTCCTTGTTGTTCGGATCGAGCGTCAGCAGTCTGGCGTACCACCGCCGCGCGTTTTCCCAGTCTTTCTTTTGGAGGTAGAGCGAGGCAATGGAGGTGATCGCCATTGAGTTCTTCGCGTCGGCATCCACGACCGTCTTAAACTGGCTATACGCGGCATCCCAAAACTCGTTGTTCTCGGGCGAATCCGCGCCAGGAATGTACTGCTGCATATACGACGTCGCCAGGTACATGCGCGCCGTGGCATAGCTGGGATCCAGTTGGACCGCCGTTTTGAAGTGCTCCACGGCGTCCGAATATTGGGCGTTGCGGAAAGACTCAATGCCCTTGTTGAGTTGATCGCGCGACTTCAGCTTGGTGCAACTCGCGCTCAAAAGCGCCAACACGGCGGTGGCTAGAATGAGGACGGATTTTCGCATCGTGGTCATTTCCCGCTCTTGTCCGCCAACAGCAGCCCAACCTTGTCGATACCGGCTCCGTGCGCGATATCGATCGCCATCGCCACCCATTGGTACTCAACGTCGTCGTCGCCCTCGACGAAGACCACCCGCTCCGCGCGGGTCTTGAAGATATCGATCAGCCGCGGTCCCAATTGCGCTTCCGTAACCGGGTCGCTGTTGATCGTCATCTTGTGATCCGCGTCGACCGCAATGACCACCGCCCGCACATCGGCCGCATTGGCTACTGCCCCCGGCGGCGGCGGCTGAGGCACCAACGCCTCCAAACCCTTCGGCGTCAAGGGCGTGATCACCATGAAGATGATGATCAGCACCAGCAGCACGTCGATCATGGGCGTCATGTTGATGTCGGATTTCGGGCCCTTGGCTCCACCGACTGCCATTCCCATAAGATTGCTCCTTTTTTAAAAATCCTTAGTTCCTGGGCGCAGCCTACATCCCGGCCGGAGCGCCCGCCACCGGTGTGGCCGCCTTCTTCTTCTCCACGAGTTGCTCGGTGATCAGACCGATCTCGTCCACACCCGCCGCGCGCAGGTTGTCCACCACGTCCACGACTTTTTCGTACCGCGCCCGCACGTCCGCCGCCACAAAGCACTCTTTGTCGAGGCGGTCCGCCAGCATGTCCTTCACCTTGGGGGCCAAGTCCTCGGGATCGACCTGGGCTGTGCCCAAATACACCTTGCCGTCGCGCGCCACGGTGAGCAACACCGCGTCGCTCTTGTCGGCCGCCTGCATGGGAATGGGATTTCTGGCTTTCACCTTCTCGATGCTGTGGCCCTTGGAGAGCATCGGCGTGATGACCATGAAGATGATCAGCAGCACCAACATGACGTCCACCATGGGCGTCACGTTGATCTCGTTCATGGGCGGCGGCGCCTTGCTCTTAAACTCGTTTTCCTTCTTCTTTTCATGTAGAGGCATCGCGTTTCTCCTCGATACTCGGCAGGACGGGGGGCCCCGCGGCCCCTCGCCCAATCAACTCGCCGGATCCCGATCGGCTCGCGCCGCGGCCCTACTTCCGGACGCCCCGCCCGGAGCGCTTCAGGAAGTAATCGATCAACTCGGAACTGGAGTTGCCCATCTCCACGTCGAATGCTTCAATCCGATTCGTGAAGTAGTTGAACATCCAGACCGCCGGGATGGCCACCAGAAGTCCGATGGCGGTGGTCACCAACGCTTCCGAAATACCGCCGGCGACGGCGCCCAAACCAGTGGACTTTTCGGTCGAAATGCCCTTGAACGCATTGATGATGCCAACCACCGTTCCGAACAGACCCACGAAGGGCGCCGTGGAACCGATGGTCGCCAGCCCGCTAACGCCGCGCTTCAGTTCGGCGTGCACAATCGCTTCCGCGCGTTCGAGGGCGCGCCGGGAGGCGTCGATCTCTTCACCCGGAATCTCCGAGCTGATCTGGTGTGCCTGGAACTCCTGCAGACCCGCCACCACAACCTTCGCCAGGTGGCTCTTCTTGTAACGGTCCGCGATCTTCACCGCTTCGTCCAGCTTGCTCTCGCGCAGGGCGCCGGCCACAGCCGGGGCGAACTGCCGCGATTGCTGACGGGCCGCGTTATAGGCCAACACCCTGTCGATCATGACGCCAATGGAATAGGCCGACATGAAGAACAGGAGGACGACCACGGTCTTGGCGGGCCAGCCCATCTGGTGCCAGAGGGAAATGGGATCCCAACCCACGGCTCCGGTCTCCTGCAACAAATACAGCGACCAAACATGCAATTGCGCAAACATCACTTTTTTTCTCCTGCGAGTTGAATTTAGAACACAAACCTGCCGATGGTCCGCTCCTGGACCGCCGGGCTACTGCAACGTAAAATTAACGTCAATCGTCGTCTCGACCTCAACCGCTTCGTCGTTCAGCAGAAACGGCTTGTATTTCCATTGCTTTACCGCGACCATCGCGGCGGGGGCCAACAGCGGGTGTCCGCTGATCAGTTTCAATTCCTCGATGGTGCCCTCTTTGGAAATGATCGCGCTCAGGATTACGTGACCCTGAATGCGGGTATTCTTCGCCAGCGGCGGATAAGGCGGTAACGGATTGAAGATCAGACGAGCTTCCTGGGTCTTGCCTCCAACCGTGATGCGCTGAACCGGCTTGGCCACTTCCACCTTCTTGGGTGGGGGCGCCAGCACCGGCGCGGGCCCGGACAGGATGCCCGTCAACAGGCCGTTCGGATTTGCGTTCGCAATCGCGTTGCCGCCGCCGCCGGTCGAAGGTGGCGGAAGCTCATCTTCCTTGATCACCGCGATGGCCGTCGGGATCACCTTGGGCTGCATCAGCCGCCCTGAGTCGAATTGGCGTGGGATCACCTTTACCTGAATCACCTTAGGCGCCGCGGGCGGCGGAGGAGGAGGCGGCGGAGGAGGCGGCGGCGCCGTCAGCATGCTCTTTAACGTGTTGGCCGGAAGAACATCCGTCCAGATCAGCGGTACCAGGATAAAGAATCCCACCACCAGCACCTGGAAGAAAAACCCGACTATGGTGCCCCAGGGCTTGGCCGTCTTTCCCGTTCCATCTACGAATGTCTGCTCGAACATAAGATGCTCCCTTTCCCTTGCGCCGCGACGCCCGGCCGGCTTCCCGCCCACCGTCTCCGCGCCCGCGCCCTACCTGCCAGCTCGCGCCGGACTTTTCCGTGCGCCCTCGGCCGCCACGCCGCTGCCCCCGCGACCGCCATCGGCCGGCCGCGACGCCACGACGCCGCCCTTTCTCGGTTTATCGGTGTAACGATGCCAGAACAGCACAATCGGGCTGGCCACGAACACCGAAGAATAAGTCCCAACGATAATCCCGCAAACCAACGCGAACGAAAAACTATGGAGCACCGGCCCGCCCCACACAAACAATGCGATCACCGTCAAAAATGTCAGCCCCGAAGTCATCACGGTCCGGCTCAAGGTCTGGTTGACGGCCTTGTTCATGATCGATTCCAGGGGCTCGCGCCGCAAAATCTTGAGGTTCTCGCGAATCCGGTCGAAAATCACGATCGTGTCGTTCATCGAGTAGCCCACTAGCGTCAGCAGGGCCGCGATGACCGTCATATCGATCTCTTTATTAAATATCGAAAACAGCCCTACCGTAATGATCGTGTCGTGGAAGCACGCGATCACCGCCCCCAGCCCGTAGATCCACTCGAAGCGGAACGCGATGTACACCAGCATCCCGCCGAGCGCGTACAGCGTCGCCAAAACCGCCTTGCGCCGCAGTTCCACGCCCACCTTCGGACCCACCGTCTCCACGCTCATCACGTGGTACTTCGAAAGACCAAAGGTTTGCCGGATGGTGTTCAAAACCCCCGGCGTCATGCCCGGCACGCTCGAAATCTGGTTGAAATCCGTAATCAGGCCCGAATAGTGGTTGTTAACGTAGTCCTCGATAGAGCCTGCCAGCGTCTGCAACTGCTGGTCGCTGATCGGTACGTTATTGCGCGCCAGCGGGTCCCGCAAATTGTCGGCAAGCTCTTTCCTGCCGATATTATTAAGGTCCGGCTTGCCGGGGTCTGAGGGGCCAAACGTGCTCTTCAGCACCGTCTCCATGGTCTGGCGGTTCACATCCAACTGCTTCTCGTCCGCCAGTTCGGTCCCAACCTCAACCTGGTTCTCCGCATTCGCCCCGGTGAAGTTTTGGACGCTCACCTGGCCCTTGATCTTCTGTGACATGGCCGAGCGGATCTGTTCGAGCGGCGGGGTGGAGGAAAACTGCACCGTCATCAGCGCGCCGCCGCGAAAGTCGATGCCGTACTTCAGCCCGCCCTTCACGATGATGCTGACGATGCCCGCGGTCGAGAGGATCAGCGACGCGATGATGAAGGGCCACTTCTTCCCGAGAAAATCGTAATTCGTCTGCTTGAATAATTCCATCTAACCTTGCCGCGCCGACGCCCTATATTATCTTTGGACACCGGCTTCTGTAATATGTTCCCGACAACCACCAATTGCTAGTGGGGTGGACGCCCGAACCCTTCGGCCCCCCTAGCACCCGCGTTGGCGTCGCGGTCCTACCCTCAAATACTCAACTCCCGCAAACCGCGCTGGCCAGCCAATTCGTAGCCGAAAATCGTCTTCGAGATAAAAACCGCCGTGAATACGTTGGCGATCAAACCGATCACCAAGGTTACCGCGAACCCCCGCACCGGCCCCTCTCCAAACAGGAACAGAAAGGCGCACGATACCACCGTTGT
>CAYWHA010000113.1:0-7000 GCA_964457555.1 uncultured Solibacteraceae bacterium | reverse complement strand
TATCACATTAGATGCCGCCACCATGCTAATAGTTTCTCAGAGACAGGCCACTAGCATCGTTTTGCGCTCTGACCGCTGTTTTCACCGTATCGTTGCCTGCACAGGAAATGCAGCGATTTACCGCCAACTTCGGCGCGGGCTTCACCACTCCGCTTGGCACAACAGGCTCAAATCTCGATATGGGATGGAACATTCGCGGAGGCGTCGGCATGAACTTCAATCCCTGGGTCGGGGCCAACATCGACCTTGGCTACAATTCCATGGGCGTCACCAGTTCCGTGCTCAGTAACCTGGGTTATGGCGGCGGCAATTTGGATATCTTCTCCGCCACTCTCAATCCAGTCGTGCACCTGATGCCCAAGAGTCATGTGGATGTTTATCTTACCGGTGGAGGCGGAATCTATCATCAATACCAGAACTTCACACAGCCTGGCGTGGCCCTGGGTACTGGCTTCAACCCCTTCTTCGGGTTCTATCCCGCCGCCGTGCCTGTGAACGTGGTGGTAGCTTCCTATTCGGTGAACAAGCCCGGCGTCGATGGTGGAATCGGGATCGCCTTCGGCAGTAAGTGGCACGGGCGCTTCTTCGGAGAAGCCCGCTATAACCGGATCTTCGTCGGAACCTACCACACCGATTACCTTCCGGTAACTTTCGGTTTCCGCTGGTAACTCCGCGTTTGGTCAGTGGGGCAGGCCATCGTTACTTGCGGGCTGCCTTCTCGGTGGGGGCGGACCGGGCCAGCCTTCTATCGCCCACGGATCGTTCCGCGCACCCTGAACAGCATCGTTCCGGAGATGAACAGGATCCCGGCGGCGATCTCGAACGCTCCCGCAAGCCCCAACCGGCCCTTCAACGCCCCAGCCAGCGCGGCCGCCAGGCCCCCTGCCACACACGACCCGAAGTTGAAAATGCCGTATCCGGTGCTTCGCAGATCGTCGCGCGCAATTTGGCATAGCACGGGCATGGTGTTGCAGTCGTAGAACCCCCGTCCCACGCCGAATACCACCAGCGCGGCTACCAGCCATGCGCGTGAGCCGCTGTGGCCCATCAGAAACAGAAAAGGCCCCGCCAACAGCACGCCGAATATCTGCGTATAGAGACGGCCCAGGCTGGTTGCGCCGCTCCATCGGTCCGCCAGCCAGCCACCCAGGATGATGCCGCCGGCGCTGGCCGCCTGGAGGTAAAAGGTCGCCGTGAACGCGGCCTCTGCCAGGCTCATTCCGAACCGCTCGTAAAGGTATAGCGGGAGCCAGGTATACACCAGCCAGTTGGCAATTCCCACCGCCGAAAAAACACCAGTCAACGTTCCGAACCCTGGCAGGCGCGCCAACTCCAGCACGGCCTCGCGAAAGTCCACCCGAACCGCCGCCTCTGCCTTCGCCGGAGCCGCCGCCCGCCGGAAGAACGGCAGCGTCGCCATCCCATAAGCCATCCCCACCGCCCCCAGCGCAAAGAATGGCATTCGCCAACCGTACCTCTCGCCGGCCCATCCCCCGAATGCCCCGCCGGCAATCGTCCCGGCATACAGGCCGCTCTGGTGGATGCCCACCGCCAGCGACCGCGTGCGGCTTCCGTGGTATTCCGCAATCATGGCCAGTGCGGCCGGCAGGTAGCAGGCCTCACTGATGCCCATCAGCGCGCGCGCCGAGATCAACTGGCCGAACGTCCGCGAAGCCCCCGTAGCCAGCGTCACGGCGCTAAAGAACACCAGGCTGATCGCGATCGTCCGGCCGCGCCCGAAGCGGTCCGCCGCGTATCCCGCGAAGGGGCTGAGCACGCCGTAAATCCACAGGAATACCGTGCTGAGCAAGCCCAGTTGCACGCTTGAGAGGCGCAGTTCCGAGCGCAGCAGCGGGAAAAGCGAGAACACCACCTGCCGGTCGATGTAGTTGAGCAGCGCAATCGCCCACAGCAGCCCAACCAGCGTCCAGCCGTACTGCCGCGTGGTCATGCGATGGCGCAGCCCTCCAGCCGCCGCCGCAACCGGACGGCCTGCTCCGGCGTCAGCCCGCCGCGTGGGCGGATGCACGGTCCGCAGTCGATTCCGCGCCAGCGCAAAATCTCTTTGATGGCCGGAAAGCACGGAAATTCGAGCGTGATGCGAATCGCTTGGTTGATGGAGTCCTGCACCGCGCGGGCCCCTTCCCAATCGCCCCGCCGCGCCCGCCCATAGAGTTCCACGAAGAGTTCGGGCATCACGTTATAGAAGCTGCCGATGCCGCCGTCCGCCCCCATCAACAGACCGGCCGCCAGCACTTCGTCGCGCCCGTTGAACACCGCCGCGCCGCTCTGTTTGATGTTGCGAAGCCGGTACAGGTCGAAATCCGTGTACTTGAGTCCCGCCACGTTGGGCAGCGCGCAGAGTTCCATCGCCTGCTCGAATGTGCTGACGCCCGGATACGATTCCGGGAAGAAGTAGACGAACACCGGCACGGCGCTCGCCGCGGCAATGGCCTCGTAGTATGCCCGAATCTCCGCGAATGAGTATGCTCCCAGCGGCGGCAGCGCGCTCACCGCGGCCGCGCCCACGCGGCTCGCGTGCTTCGCCAGTTCCACGGCGTCGGCCGTACAAAACGCCCCCACATGCACAATCGCCAGCTTGCCAGCGGGCGAGTTCTCTACCGCCGCTTCTGCCACTTGTTTGCGTTGCGCAACCGATTGCAGCAGACCTTCGCCGGTCCCGCCGCACACATACAAACCATCCACGCCGGCCCCGTACAGTCTCTCGATCAGCGCCTCGTATGCCGCCGGAACGAACCGTTCTTTCTCATCCAGCGGCGTGACCGTCGCCGGAAGAATTCCTTCAAAAATTGCCATCGTTATTTGCCTTCCACCCACGCCGTCGGGAAATGCGCGAACGCGATCCGCTCGTAGGGGTTCCGCTCGCCCCGTTCGTAAAGCAGTCCGACCGTCCCATCGCCCAGCGCCGCCAGCGACGAATAAGCCGATGGCCCATCCTCCACCAGCCGCGAAGCCGCCCACGTTCGCCCGTCGTCCTTGCTCAACCGCACTGTCAAGTGGGTGCGCGTAACGGCTGCGGGATTAGAAAACAGCAGCCGCCCGTCTCTTTTCTTGCCCGCCGGCGCGGCGCCCACCAGGCTGCCTTCGCACACGGGTTCCACCAGAGTCTCATCGAATTCCAGCGGCCCCCAAGTCAGTCCGCCATCGTGGCTCCATGCCACGGCGCGCCGGTTCTTGCCGAGATCGTTGCGCATATTGAGCAGCAGATCTCCGTTCTTCAACTCAGCCACCGCCGATTCGTTGGTCTTCTCCCCGGCCACCCCGCCAATGTGCCAGGTCGCGCCGCGGTCGTCGCTGTAGATGACATGTGAGTAGCCACGCCCATCCCGCGTGTCGTGATCGCAAGGCGCCACCAGCCGCCCGCCGCGCAATTGTATGCCGTTCCCCGGACCGGTCGCGTACCAGGTCCAGTCCGGACGGCTCACCTGCGCCGTGATATCGGTGGGCTTCGCCCAAGTCACCCCATCGTCGGAGCTGTGCGTGATCCACACCGTACGCGGCGCCGCGGCGCCCCGGACAATCTGGCTCTCCGTAACGCTGCCGGGATTGCGCGTGAGCAGCAGGAAAATGGTTCCCGTCTTCCGTTCCACGACCGGGGTCGGGTTGCCGGTGGTGTCGCCGCCCCCGTTCGCGGCCACTTGCATCGGCAGCCACGTCTTGCCGCCGTCCAGGCTGCGCCGCAGCGCCACATCGATAGCGCCCGAGTCTCCGCTCCCGTTGCGCCGCCCCTCGCAGAACGCCAGCAGCGTGCCCTTGGCGCTGACAATCAGCGCCGGAATGCGGTACGTGCGATACCCGCCCTCGCCCGCGACGTAGAGATCCGTTTTCGCGATCGTCCCCGCCGTCAGAGCGCCTGCCAGGCAAATCCCAACCAGAATCGTCTTCATCCGATCGACAAACATACCACCTTGCGCGCGGAAGCCCCCCTCGTTCTGTGATAAAATCTCTCCCCAGCAGTTAACTCACTCTCAAGAGGATAATCACATGCGACGAATGTTCACACAGGCCCTGGTTGTGCTGTCAATCGCGGCGGTAACCGCTTGGGGCGCCGACAATTCCCTTGGCGTCTGGAAGGTCAACATCGCAAAATCCAAGTACACGCCGGCGCCAATGCCTTTGAAAAGCTACACTGCGGTTCGCGAAGCCGCGCCGGGCGGCGTCAAGGTGACGCTGACCGGGGAACGCACCGATGGCACGGCTATCAAGGCCAGTTATACCGCGAAGTACGATGGCACGCCCGCTGTAATCGCCGGTGTCGGGACTCCGTATGACACCATGGCGATCAAGCAGGTAGATGCCAATACGTTCACCTATGAGTCCCAACAGACCAGCGGAAAGTATCGCTCCAGCGGACGCATGGTGGTCTCGAAGGACGGCAAGACAATGACCGCCACGGCCAAGGGTACGGACGCCGATGGAAAGGCCATGACCCTGATCCTGATTTACGAAAAGTAGCTCAAAGGAACGGGCCGTAACCGAGCCGCGAACGTAAGAGAGCGGTCGCCGGCGCGAGGCCAGCCGCTTTCCATACAAGTCGCCCTTGATCGGGCGCGCCAGATTTCCCAGTCACAAGATAGTTTTCATTGATAGCAAATGGGTTACCAGGAGAACCTAAACTCTCATGGGTTATCCTGGAGCTGGCATGATGACTGCAACCAGACCGCCCGGCCGTCCCGAAGCGCCGCGCGCCAAACGAACCCAATCGCCGTGGGGCGGGCCGGGGCGCCCGCGCCGTTTGGGCCCGCCTTCTGCCATTGTGCGGCGCAAATGCACCAAACGAACCCAATCCCGGTGGTGCGGGCCTCCTGGCCTGCCTTCTTTCGTTGTGCCGACCCTCACCAAACGAACCCAATCTGCAAAAGGGGCGGGGACCATGCCCCTGTTTGTGGGCCCGCGCCGTACCACACCAAACGAACCCAATCCCGCCGTGCAACGCCGCCGACCCGCGCCAAACGAACCCAATTCCAATGAACCCAGCCCTAGAGCTTGAACAACTCCCGCAGCCGCCGAGTCTGCACCCGGCTTACGGGGATTTCCGTGTGCTTTCGGTCGTCCAGCCGGAGCTGGTAGCTCGATTTAAACCAGGGCACCACTTCCTTGATCCGGTTGATGTTCACCAGGTACGATCGGTGAACCCGCCAGAACATCTCCCGGTCCAGGTTGGCCTGCAGGTCCTCGATGGTCCGGTAGTTCGAGTGGCCCTCCAGGTTGGTCGAGACCAGCGTGATCAGCCCGTTATCGATGGTCGCGTAGATCACATCGTTGGCATCCACGATGAAATTGCGGTTGTTGGCGCGGATCAGAAGCTTCGTTCGGGGGGCCGGCTGCGCGGCGGCGCCCATTTTGGCGCCCGGTTGCGGTTCCAGGGCCTTTTTCTCCTGAATCGCCCGTTCCGCCCGCTCGACGCTCTCCGCCAGCCTGACCTTGTCCACGGGCTTCAACAGGTAGTCCATCGCATCCAGCCGGAATGCCTCCACCGCATACTGGTCGTAGGCTGTAACGAAGATGAAGCGCGGTGGTTCCAGCCCCATTTCCCGTAGGCGCCGCACCACGCCCATGCCGTCCAGACCAGGCATGTGAACGTCCAGAAAAACCACGTCCGGAGCCAGCTTTTGAATCAGTTCCAGAGCTTCCAAACCGTTGGAACCGGTTGCAATTACTTCAACTTCCGGGAACTCTCGCAACAGGAAGATGAGCTCGTCGCGCGCCAGCGATTCATCATCCACTACAATCGTAGTTATGGCGGAAGTAGCACGCTCGCGCATGGAAGCTGGTATTATATCAATTTCGGGAACTAGGAGAACGAATTTGGCCAATCGTGACGCCGTCCAAATTGCGCCCGCCGAGGGCAAATTGGGCGTTTTGATACCCGGCATCGGCGCGGTTACCACCACTTTTATCGCCGGCCTGGAAGCCATGAAGCGCGGTTTGGGGAAGCCCATCGGCTCCCTGACCCAATTGGGAACGGTCCGCTTGGGAAAGCGCACCGAGGGCCGCACCCCTGCCATCAAGGATTTCGTACCGCTGGCAAACGCGGAGGACCTGGTCGTCGGAGGCTGGGATATTTTCGAGGATAACGCCTATGAGGCGGCGGTTAAGGCCGGAGTGCTCGATACCGCGCTCCTCGACCAGGTGAAGGATCGCCTTTCGGCCATCAAGCCGATGAAGGCGGTCTTCGATCCGAACTTCGTCACGCGCCTCCACGGCCCCAACGTGAAGACCGGCGGTTCCAAGATGGACTATGCCGAGATGGTCATGGACGACATCCGGCAGTTCAAGACGAAGACCGGCGCCACGCGCCTGACCATGATCTGGTGCGGATCGACAGAGGTCTACCACCAGGCGGCTGCCGTGCACGCAACTCTCAAGGATTTCGAGTGCGGGCTCCAAAAGAACGACCCTGAGATCTCGCCCAGCCAGATTTACGCTTACGCTGCGTTGAAGATGGGCGTTCCCTACGCCAACGGCGCGCCGCACATGACCACCGACATGCCTGCGCTGCTCGAACTGGCGCGCGACCGCAATGTGCCCGTCAGCGGCAAGGATTACAAGAGCGGCCAGACGTTCATGAAGACCCTCATCGCGCCCGGGCTCAAGTCGCGCATGTTGGGGCTGAACGGCTGGTTTTCTACCAACATCCTGGGCAATCGCGACGGCGAGGTCCTGGACGACCCGGGTTCGTTCCGCTCCAAGGAGGTCACCAAGTCCTCCTCGCTCGAACACATCCTCCAGAAGAATCTTTATCCCGATCTGTACAGCAATTACTATCACAAGGTCCGTATCGAATACTACCCTCCGCGCGGCGATGCCAAGGAAGGCTGGGATAACATCGACATCTTCGGATGGCTCGGCTACCCCATGCAAATCAAGATCAATTTTCTCTGCCGCGATTCCATCCTGGCCGCCCCGCTGGTTCTGGATCTTGTTCTATTCATGGATCTTGCGCAGCGCGCCGGGATGCGGGGCATCCAGGAGTGGC
>CAYWHA010000112.1:0-7213 GCA_964457555.1 uncultured Solibacteraceae bacterium | reverse complement strand
CGCGCATGGTCTTAAACACCAACCGCAGCCGCTTCTCATCGGCGATGTCGTAACTAACAAGGTAGGAGGAGCGCATGGGATTAGAGAAGCGCCTTGGCCGGGCTGAAATTAGTGTACCTATCGTTCTTGAACCGTTTCGCTCGAAACACTTGTGCGACGCCGCGGCGGATCATCGTGGATCTGAGCGGGTTCTGGATCTCTTCGGACGCGAGAAGGGAAGCCACGGTCTTCAGATCGAGGGGCTCCGCCCAGATCGGCCATGTAACGTCGTCTTTGTTGAACGCCGTCGTCGCAAGCCGCTTCCCGTTTGGCACTGTCGGGAACAGCGGAAGAGCCTCGATTGCCAACCGGTTTGCGCCTCGAACGTTATTCCGCTCGCGGTCCTTCGCCGGATCGTCGGCGCGCAGCGCGTGAGGCCTGTGCTCATTTGGATCCCAACGCATGAATGGAGGTGGATCCGAATAGCTCCAATCCAGGAATAGCGCTTTTTCAATGTGCTCCACGCGGGTCTCGATATGAATCGTCCGCATGAAGCCAAGGAAGCCTTTGTTGTTGCCCGCGCCAATGGCGCGAAACTTCGTTGTGGCCGGCTCATCGCCGTCCCTCTTCTCGGCAACGGCATCTGAACCAATGGCCGTCAGAAAGTCGGCAACATCTCTTCGCTGAGCATCGCCAGCGGAGAGATGCAGTTCCTTCGCGAAATCAGCGATGCTCAAATCGAGGTAGTCTTTGGAAAAGGCGCCGTTCGCATTGCTAAGCGCCTTGGCTCTGTCGTCGGACGAAGCATCAGCCGGTTTCTTCCGGGCCGTCTTCTTGGGCTGAATCGGAACCGCTGGTGTGATCCTCGGAACGACCGTACCAATCAGTTCCTCCTGCGTGGCGATTCGCGAATGATGCACAACCGGCGTCCACCACCCCCGATCAACCCAACTCATCCGCACCTCCGCGTCCGGCTCCGCCAGCGTCAAAACCCGCAGCGTGCCTAGGGCGGCCAGATACCCCAGCAGGTTTCCGCCATCGAGTCCAACCAGTTCGATCTCACGCATGAGGGACCGCTCCGAAATCGGTCGCGTTGTTCTCTTCAGCTTCACTCTGGCGACAATCCGCCAGCCTCACCAGAGACTCCAGATACGCCAGCCCAAACCACCCATAGCGGCGGGTCAGTCGCCAGAAGCGCTCGCACACGCCAGATCCGGCGCTCTCCAGTCGGTGGACGCTCGACGCACACCAGCCGTTATAAGTAGCCTGCACCGGCTCGCCATCGTCCACCACCGGCGCAAATGGACGGCAACGCCCATGGTGGCTGCCGAGGAGATGGAGCAGGAGATCGAAGTCCAGCCCCAAGAAGTCCTCGCGGCGATCCTTGATTAGAGCCACCGACAAAAGCTCGTGGCGGGCGCCTTTCGGATAGCCCGCCAACTGGCGGGCGCGCTCCACGGCAGCCCGGTTCCGTCCGGACCGACGAGACTTGGCAATGAGTTCACCCGGCCTGATTGGGTTACCGCCGCGCAGCCAGGCCTGAAAGCGGCGGTCGGCCTTTCCGATATCGTGAAGGCCGGCGGCGCGAATCACGGTTCTCCGCACGGTCTCCGGCAGGTCCGCCGCGAAGCTCCTTGCCCACTGCTCGCAGCCGTTCAAGTGCAAATCCAGGCGGACCTCGGTCGTGTAAGAAGCAAGCGTGCTGTCCTGGTCGAAGGCTCCCTGGCCGGCAATTGCCGCCCAGCCTGAGCCGTCATCGTCTGGGTGACCTACCAGCTTAACGGTCCGGCTGGCGCGCAAGGCCAGAACAGCATCGCGCACCCATTCGGCGGTCTCCGCGCCGACCGGCTCCTCCAATGCGCGCCGCGCTTCGCCGACGGACTTAACAGCGTTAAGCCGCCGGGCGAGTTCCGCATCACCCCACCCTTCCACCAACTTTGGATGGAGCCGCAGCATCGGGCGTCCCATGCGGAGCTTCGCCGCGTCTCCAACGTCCATGACCTCCATTTCCGATGCCGGGTTCCATCCCCACTCGTCACAACCGCCATAGCTCGCCGGTACGAGGATCATCGCACCGGGGCGGATGTCATCAGGGCGTCCCAGAACCGCAGTATCGTCCGATCCGCGCCACTGCAGAACAGGACCTCTGCGCGGCCGGGCCGAAGTATCCCAATCACTCTTATCGCGCAAACCCTCGATGTCGGCAACATCCGGCGCGTCCTGCTTGGAAAGCCAATTGCGCATCGCCCAGACCGGTATCGAAATTGCTTCCGCTACGCTCGGCGGGCACGCGGCGGCTATGTCTCCCCAGAAACTCGTATCCTCGCCAAGATCCTGCCGCCAGATCACCTGTACGTCCGCCGGCCCCGACTCGGGACCATGCAGGAATAGAGCCGGCTCGGGGCTAACAGAGGGTTCCGGCGATGTTTGGCAAAGCAGGTCCACGTGAGCCGGCATCAGCACGGGCGCACTCCGGCGCGGCATAATCAGGTCCTCGCGACCGGGCGTCTTCGCCAGGGCATCTCGAAACGCCAGAACTCCCATCGGCACGAACTTCGCGCCCTTTTTCCCGAGTTCGTGCTCCTTCAGCCATCTCCAAGCGGCACTCAAGGCACCACCGTAGATGGGGTCGTCGGAGTTTGACCCGACTTGGTCCTTCTGCGCCACAATCGCAGCGTGCGTCAGAGCCTTCTTGCCGTTGCGGTCCAACCGTCCAAAACGTTGCTCGAGTGCGTCGAGGCTGGCAACCTCAGTCACCAGCGCGTCGAAGTCGATGTTGGCTCCAACTTCAATGCACTGCGTAGCCACCACGAAAATGGGCCTGCCCGGTTCGCCTTCGCGGCCCAAGCTGATGCTCGGCCCCCACTTGTTCCAAAGCCGGTCGCGATCATAAGGACGGGCGCGCCCAGTCAATAGAATCGCATCGCAATCCTGTTCGTCCCTGAGAATCTGATGGATTCCGCGTGCCGTGGCGACTCGATTGGCTATCACGCCGATCACCTTCGCCCCGTGCTGAGCGCGCATCGCACGGGCCTCGCGCGCGATCCCGTCAACCAGTCCGCTGAACCCTCCCTTGCGGGCTTCTTCATTCGGCCTCGGCGTTTCGGTCACAAGCGTGGAACGCTTCTCAGCGCTCCAGCGCTCATTGAGCACGGGATCCGCGCGATCATCGTCACTCTCGGCGAAAACTTCGCCGAGACGCGGTGTTGCCGACATCTCAATTACCGTGAAGGGGAGATCCAGGGGCTGCTCCGCCCAACTCCGGTATTTGCGAATCCGGGCCACGGTCTCGGCGAACGGCTGGCCAGTGTGCGCCTCGTCCAGGATGATCAGCGAATCGCAAGCTGCAAGCCCCGCGCGGATCGGCCGGCCATACTCGCTTGCGCCATAGGCGCGGAATAGCAGGCTCGAACCGACCTGGTCCACGGTGGAGCAGATCACCAGAGGTTGCAGGGGCGAACGCGTCCACGAATCGTCGCGTGGAATCCCGCCCCGAAGAACCGACGTTATCAAAGGATCTTTGGTAGCGCCGAGGTCTCGCAATGCTTGGGCGATTCTCCCGAGATCCGACGCGGGCGCGGCGTCGCGGAGCTTATCGGCCAACCGCTGTGCACGCTCGGCAGCCTCGTCCACGATCACCCGCCGGTCGACCACAAAGAAGATTCGCCGCCCGGCTCCAGGGGCACGCATGGCCAACGCGAAAACGGCGATGTCGATCAACGCGGTCTTGCCGGCCGCTGTGGGCAGTCCGATCGAGGCCGGCCACTCGCCTTGCAGCGCCAATTCCGCCATCCGCTCCTGCCAGGGAAATGGCTTCTTGTCCCATAGCGCTTCGAAGAACTCGGTGAAAGTCATTCTTCGTTCCCCCGGCCGGCCAATGCAAGGAAGAGCCCATATCCGTAATAGCGGCCCGCGCCCGCTACAATTGGGCCGGCAACCTGCCGATCGAACAGAACACGGACGTGACAGTGGTACCGCTGTGGCTTGCCGGGCCCGGCTGGTGCTGGCGGAAATGCCGAGGCCTTGGGGGCTCCGATTTGCCACGGGTTATAGTGCAGGTCGATGCTTCGGGGACTGGGAAGGCCGATGCGCGCGAAGGCGCCCCGTACGATTTGCTCGGCTTCCTCTCCGTAGGGATCCTTGGGGTACCGGTCAAAAACGAAAGGTGTCACCGTTGACCAGGCATAGCTCGGCTTAGTCCACGCTTCGGAAAGTAATGCCCGCCGATGTTCCTCGGCGTCCGCGACCGAAACCTTCCATAGCCCCCATGGCATCCGCAGTTCTTCGATCTTACTGGCGATTCCCCAGCAAATGGCGCGCTCTGCGTCCGTCAGCGTCCTTGGCAGGAGTACGCCGGCGCCCAGCAGGTCGCCAGTCGCATGAAGCGCACCAGCGAATGGCAGCGGCACCAGTGCCACGTGGGGCATTTCACTGCGCACGGGCTTCTCGTCGGTGCTCCCCGGTGCGTGTCCGCTCACGTATTCGGGAACGGGCTGCGGCGCGAGCGCCAGCATGGCGCCGCGCAAAGCGGCGACCACCGATAACGCCGATCGAAGCGAAGCGCGCGGTCCTTCATCGCGTCGCAAAACTATCATGCGATCGAAAACGCTCTGAGGTGGCGCATCTTTCACCTCCGATGGCGTAACGTAGAGCGTGGTTCTGCCGAGGGACGGCCGGTGGATCTTGTTCGGGTCCTTTTGAAACCGTTCGTACCGCTCAATCAACTCCTGCAAACGACCGGGATGGGCGATCCGCAGCCGTGTTCCCACAGAGCCATTCGGGTGCCAGACGGTCCATGGCCCCGCTGGAACGCCATCGGCAATCTCGATGGAAACGAGGCTCGACGAATGCCCGAGCGAGCTGGTGCGGTTCAGAATGAGGTCGAGTGCGGAGAGCACGCCTGCGGGAGGCTGCGTTTTCCAGACAAAATATACGTCCGGATGAGAAGGAGTCGCGGATGGGAACGCACGCGGCTTGCGCGGCCGTTCTTCGGGCAGTGTGCGAGAGTCGTTTACCGGCACGAAAGGCTTTACCAGTTTTCGCACAGTGCAATTGCCGGCGTGAATTTCCGGGGCCTCCTGGTTTTCGAGCCACTCCAGCGCGGGTCGCAGTTCCTTCTCGGCTCCGCCGTCTCCCCACGCGGCCACCAGTGCCGAGAACAGCCGCGAAGGATGGGGCGGCCACTCGGGTTCGGTCTTGTCGTCGCCGTCGTCGAATTCCGCCGAGTACACACGTCCAGTGAGATACGTGACGCGCAAAGCGAACATGGGCTTACTCTCCCGCGCCCGCAGCCATCGAGCGCTTGCGGCTCTCGACCACAAGACGACTCAGGTTCGGTGAGGGTTGCAAGGTCACAGGCGCCTCGCTCCACGGCAATTTCTTGTCCACTGCCTCGGCGGCGGCCTGCGCCACGAGCTCGGCTGCGCCGGCTGCATCCAGGCTGAAGTCAAACGTCTCGCCACGGCCCACAAACTGCATCACGCCGGGCTTCCCGTCTAGCAGGCAACGCGAGCGAAGATCGTACCCGTCCTCATCGAGGAAGCAGATCGCAGCCAGTCCCAGCGCTGCCAGCACCGTCCGCGCGGCTTGATCGACATCCGCGTTCGACTCAGTTCCGAGCGGAAATCGCAAACGCCGCAGCGCCGCCAGAGAGAGCACTGTCTGCTGTTCCGCGTACGCCAGCGTTACGCCGCCATGGTTGAGGACCGGCTTCTTGGTCTTCTTGTCTTCGTGACGGAACGAGGGAGGGATGTTCCCGTGGAGGACATCGGATGGATCAAGTTCTCTTGGCTTGCCGTCCTTGGTAATTGCCTCTGCCTTATCAAGTGTCCAGCCGCCCCCTTGCTTGGCATAAAGCTCCACGTTTTTCTCGATCTGAAGAGGGTCGATTCTGCTCGCCGTGCGCTTGCCCGGCACTGTCTGATAGCCGACGATCTCAGAGACGAGCGCCCGCTGCACCTTGCCCCCCGCAGCTCGCTGCCATTTGTTTGAATCCCAGAAACCGAAGAGCAAAGCCGTCGGGCAGAGTCCGAATACGGGAGTTGCGTTTCCCGATTTGGCTCCATTGAGCCCCAATCCAATCTCGGACTGCCGGAACGGCTGCCCGTTGTGCACCGAGTCCCAAAAAATCGCATCGCACATCCGATGCGGTGCTTCAAGGGCTGTGATCCTACCAACTTCCGCCAGGATGCTCTCCTCCCCATCACCGGCAAAATCCACTTGGAGCATGGGCATCTTCAGGCGCTTGCTGTCATAGGCGTGCAGAAGAGCCAACTCCAGACGGTTCGCTTGCGACTGCACCGAGTCCAGCAGCACTGTCGCGACCGTCCGCACGGTCCCATCTTCCGCACGCACCTGCCGCTCTTCGTCCGCGTATTCGCCGCCCTCGTAAGTTGGTGGAAAGATCTTGTCACCCAGGGGTTCCAACCGGGTCACGCGCCGAATTGCGGCATATTTGCCCGCAACCGCGCCCTTCAGCGTGGTAAGGTTCAGTTTTTCCATTACGTTTCCTGCGTTTCCGTCATTTGCTGCCACCTGTACGAATAGGGTAGATGGTCAGTAATTCGGCAAAAGAAATCTTCGAAGGGAGTCATTGTTTTAGCGCCTGGTTCAGTGCCTCCCCCACCAGCGCAGGGAGCCACACGTGCATCACCGTGATCTTCCCAAGTCCGGTGGGCGGGCGCACGTTGGCAGGGTCGATCCCGTTGACGAACTCTCCAAACAGTTCTTCCTGCCAGTGGTAAGCGCCGCTTTCGATTCCGGACAGCGGCGCGAACAGGCGCCCGAAGTACTGTCTCATCTCCGGCGTGAGCACGAAGCTTCGACTATACGCCGATTCACTCACCACGTAAAGCCTCGATCAACCCGCTGAATGAAGACTCACAGGTGGGAACATGGCGGCCACTAAAAGGCGGATGCGACGTGCGTCATGCGTTTTTCAGAAGTCCCCGGCAGAATGAATTCACTGCCCGCTCGACTGCCGCTGTGGCCTCAGCGTACGTCGAGGTTTGAACCATCTGGTTTACCAAGCGTTCGAGGCCTGGTTCCGACTTGACGAGTGATTGGACTTGCATAAGCGCTGGTGGCGAGCAAACGCGGGCAACGTCGCGACCAAGCAGTTCTGCGCCCGCCAGCTCCATATCGTAGGCCGCGGCTTCCAGCAGATCCATTTCCTGGTCGTAGAGGCGATCCGTGTTGCCGGCATCGGCATAGGTGGTGACGAGCGTATAGAGAT
>CAYWHA010000111.1:0-7325 GCA_964457555.1 uncultured Solibacteraceae bacterium | reverse complement strand
GACCTCGGCATTGATTGAGGAGCGCGCCCGTATTGTGGGCGAAAGACGGGGATCTCGTAGATTGAGGGTGAGCGGTGCGCATTACCGCCGACGGCCGTACACACGGCGCGCGAGGCTTCGGCGCCCTTTCGCGCCCTTTCAATTGTGTTTATTCGCCCGGCCCGTGCGTGTTGCTCGCCGCGAGCACCAACCGGACACACGACAGCAGGGCCTCAGCCACAAACGGTTTTGTAATTACGGGAAAACGCGACGAAACCGACACGAGGCGCTCGTTGTCGGCGAACCCGGTCATAAAAACGAATCGAATATCGCTGCTGATCTCGGCCGCCTTCTCGGACAGTGAAATGCCGTCCAGCCCCTCCATGCAAATGTCGGATACCACCAGACGGATGGGCACTTTCGCCGTTGCGAGCGCGAGCAGCGCCGCAGCGCCGTTTGCGGCTTCGACCACGAGAAAACCCGCGGACTTCAGGACCATCGCAACGAAGTGACGGACCGCGGCATCGTCATCCACCACAAGAGCAACAGGGGCCATGGGGACCAGGAGACCTTTCCTCGCTAGGATAATGACAGTCTTTTATCGTAATTGCAAGTGGAAGCGGTGCTTTTTTCGGTCCCGCGCCGGATGGAGCCGATACCGGCGGACGGTCTCCAGGGGCGCCGGACCGAAGATCGTTCACGCGCGGCGCGTCCGCGGGGAGAGTACCACCGCCGTCGTTAACGGTGGTTATGGTACCCGAAGGAACGCATGAAAGGGATTTAACGCGCGTCTGAGCAACTTACGTTCTGCCGGCGTTTTTAGTCTATCGTAAGGCGATTTTGGCGACGCCAAGATCGAAAAAGGAGGAAAAGACAATGAAACTCATCGGCATGACGATCGTGGCGGCGACCATCGCGGTGACTTGCGCCATGGCGCAGACGGATACGGTCGACCAGCGCAAAGAAAACCAGCAGGACCGCATCGCGCAGGGCGTGAAGAGCGGCCAGTTGACCGCGGGCGAGACCGCCAACGTGGAAACCAAGGAGGCGGCCATCAACCAGGAGGTGCATACCGACCGAACCTTGAACGGCGGCAAACTCACCGGCCAGGAAAAACAGACCGTCAACCAGCAGCAGAACCAGATGAGCAAGCAGATTTACACCGATAAGCACAACGCAGCGACGCAGCCGTCAGGGACTAAGAGCGAAGTGGGCGCGCGGGCCAAGAACCAGCAGGAACGCATCGGCAATGGCATTGCATCGGGCAAGCTGAAGGCCGGCCAGACCGCCAAGCTGGAGAAGAACGAATCGGGAATCAATAAAGAGGTCAAGGCGGACCGCTCGGCCAACGGCGGCAAGCTCACCGGCGCGGAGAAGAAGCAGGTCAACCAGCAGCAGAACCAGGCGAGCCGGAAGATTTATAAGGCCAAGCATTAGGGCCCAGCACCAGCCCCGCGGATCGACAGGCGGACCCTGAAGTCCGCCTCGGACGGGGGCGTCCGCCCCACAGGCCAAGCAACCGCTCTCTTACGTTCGCGGCTCGGTTCCACCCGTTACGCGAGGTTCCAGGGCTGGCGGTAGGGACGCAGCAGGTACTTGTTGGCTTCCGCGTCTTGTGGGAACTGCCATTGCTCGTCGCTCCATGAGAGCTTGCGGCCTGTCCAGCAGGCCACGTTACCCATGCAGGCGACGGCGGTGGCCCTGACGCCGGCGTCGATGTTGGCTGCCGGCTCCTTGCGCGCGCGCACATTATCCACGAAATATTTGGTGTGGAGGGGCGTAGGCTCGGGTTCGTTCATGTGCATGCGCTCGGCTTTCCCACGCGGCTCGGGATAGAGTTCCATGCCGATGCGGTCCACGAACAAGGCGGCTTCGGTCCCATAGAAGGCCATGCCGTGCGGCCGGTCCTCCGTGCCGCGCATGTTGTAATACCTCATGCCGGGGGTTCGACCGCCAAGGCCGTGGCCGTTGTAGAGGCAGCCCTCCCAACTCAGGATGAACTTGGGGTACTCGAAGGTGGCCTGCTGCAGGTCCAGGATGTCGCCGGCTCGCGGTCTCTCGAAGCGGAAGCCGGCGGAGGAGACCTTGAGCGGAGCTTCCGCGCCCATCACCTGGTGAACGGTGTCGAAGCGATGGATGCCATAGTCGCTGATGAAGCCGTTGTTGTAATCCATGAAGGCGCGGAAATTGAGCCGGCTCTGGTTGAAGGGGACCATGGGCGCGGGCCCGAGCCAGGCGTCCCAATTGAGGCCGGCGGGCGGATTGCCATCGGGAACCGGGGCCGAGCCTGGACTGTTCATGTAATTCCAGACGCGCACGAAGCGCACCTCGCCGATCTGGCCGCTCTGGACCATTCTGGCGGCCTCGACGATGTGGTCGGCGGAGTGGTGCTGCGTGCCGGCCTGCACGATGCGATTAGTCCGCCGGACGGCCTCCCGCATGGCCTTGCCCTCGGCCAGGCGGTACATGACCGGCTTTTCGACGTAGACATCCTTGCCGGCCTCGCAGGCCAGAATGGCGATCTGCGCGTGCCAGTGGTCGGGGGTGGCGACGATGACGGCATCGATATCCTTGTCGTCTAGGAGCGAGCGAAAATCCGGATAGGTACGGGCTTGCGGCGCCCAGTTTTTGGCCGCGGTCATTTTGGATTCGTAGACGTCGGAGAGGGCCGCGATCTCGACGTTGCGCGGCTCTTTCAGACGGGGGTCCATGTCGCCGTTGCGAAAGCTGTCGGGGGCCTCGGCCTGAATGTCCTCGGGCGCGCCGCGCATCAACCGGGCGTCGAAGCGGCCGCGCCCGCCGCATCCAATGAGGCCGATGCGCAGCCGGTCGTTGGCTCCGCGAACCTGCGCGGCGGAGATGGCTGTCCAAGCGGCGGCGCCTGCCTGCGCGGATTTCCTGAGGAATTCCCGGCGTTCCATGCTTTCACCTCTGTTACACCGATATGGACTCACGCTATCATATTGTGCTGAAAGCCGGCGGCAGTCGCGACGGCGCAATGTGGGAGGACCTATATGATTACCCGAAGACAGGCACTGGCGCTGGCAGGCGCGGCGCCGGCGTGGTTGGCATCGACTTCGTCCGCCGCACCCGCGCCGGGCAATCCGCGCATGGGTGGCACGCCGACGGCATTTACAATGCACTCGGCCGCGGCGCGCCGAAGCGGCCAGCCGTTCGACCTCGCCGATTACCTGCATAGCCTGGGTCTGGGCGGCGTGGAGACGGCGAACGTGCCGGCTACCGATCCGGAGGCGGTCAAGCAATACCGCGCCAAGATCGAGAGCTACAGCATGTACCTGGTCACGAATCCGCGGCTCCCCAACGACGCGAATGGGGTGGCGGCGTTCGACGCTCAAGTGAAGGCTTCGAAGGACTTGGGGGCGGTGGCGGTGCACGCCGCGATGACCCAGCGGCGCTATGAGGAGTTTTCCGCCTTCGCGCCGTTCAAAGCCAGCTTCGAGCGCAACCAGGCGTCCGTGCAACTGGCGGAACCGGTTCTGCGCAAGTACCAGATGAGGCTCGCGATCGAGAACCACAAGGGCTGGCGTTCGGCCGAACAGGCGGCCTGGTTGAAACGGCTGGGGAGCGAGTGGGTGGGCGTGTGCCTGGACTTCGGCAACAACATCTCGCTCTGCGAAGATCCCATGGACACGTGCAAGAACCTGGCTCCGTACACCTTCTATGCGCACATCAAGGATATGGCGGTGGAGGAGTACGAGGATGGATTCCTGCTTTCGGAAGTGCCCATGGGGGAAGGGATTCTGGACCTGAAAGGGATGGTCGGGATTCTGCGCCAGAAGGACCCGAAGATGATTTTCGGGCTGGAGATGATTACGCGCGATCCGTTGAAGATCCCGGTCTTCACGGATAAGTACTGGGTGACCTTCGACGATTCCTACAGTCCGCTGCCTGGACGGGACCTTGCGAAGACGCTGAACCTGGTGCGGCGCAACAAGCCCAGGAAGCCGCTGCCGAAAATGACCGGTCTGACGCCCGACCAGCAGGCCAAAGCGGAAGACGACTATAACGGCCAGTGCATCGCGTGGGCGCGGCAGAATCTGGACCTGCTTTAGGGGGTTGAGCGCGCCGGCGACCGCTCTCTAACGTTCGCGGCTCGGTTTGAGCGTTCGTGGCGGTTCAAACGTTCGCGGTTGATCGAGCGTGGATTCTTATCGTTTCAATTCAGTGGAATAGAAAGAAATCGGCAGGAGGGTCCACTGTGACCCGGAAGGTTGGTTCGTCGTCTTTTCACCAGAAAAATCGTGTGTTACCCCCAATTGCGCCAGGAGCATCCCCCATTTAAGTTAGTATTATTAATGTGAAATACTGTTAGCATCCTGATAAGTATTCCAGATGAATTCAAACGGGGGCCCACGCTGGTCGTTGGGAGACACCGAGTGAACGAACAGAGCGTTTTGGAAGCAGAAGCGCACGGCAGCAACGTTACGGAGCCGGCCTGGGACGAACTCGTGGAGCGAATCCGAGCCGGAGAGGCTTCCGGAATGGAGGATCTTTACCGGGTCTTCTCGACTGGAATCCGTTTTTATTTGCACCGGCAATTTGGGGCCCAGGACCTGGACGATAAAGTTCACGACATTTTCTTGACCGTTACTCTGGCCATTCGCGGCGGCGAACTGAGGGAACCGGAGCGCCTGATGGGGTACGTGCGGACCGTGGTTCGGCGGCAAGTGGCGAGTTACATCGACAGCGCGATGCATTTGCGGCTCAGGCAAACGGGGCTGGACCGGGGGATGCCGCTTTCGGACCGCCGTCCGGACCCGGAGCGCCGGGCCATCGACCGCCAGAACACGGAACTCGCGTTGCGGGTATTGAACAGTGTACGGAAGCGCGACCGTGAAGTTCTGATCCGGTTCTATTTGAAAGAGCAGACGGCGCCGGAAATCTGCCGCGACATGGACCTGAGCGATACGCAATTCCGCCTGATCAAGTCCCGCGCCAAGACGCGTTTCGGAGAACTGGGCAGGAGCCGGTTGCGCCTACGGACGGTGGCGCCCCGGCAATTGTGCGCTTCCTAGAAGTCTCCCGCTTCCAAAGGTTCAAGAAGGCAGACCAGGAGGTCCGCCCCACTATCTGCCGACGATGACGCCCTGGCTGAAGTACCGCGCCCGGCCGACTTGACCGGTACGGCCGGCAGCCCCGCGATGGCGAAGCGCGGGCCGGTGGTGCGATCCACCAGGGCTAAGCGCGGGCCATTGGCGTCCAAGCCAACCGCGTTCGCTCCTAGCGTAGGGTCGGCAAACGCAGTGTCGATTCCGCCTGGCGCGACGTTGATCCAGTACGATCCCGCAGTCAGCGCCACGCTCAGAAAATTCGCCTGGATGCGGAAGTGGCCCTTCAAGGCCGGCGCCGGGTACCGCTGCGACGTGACCGCGGGGTCGGGCGACTGGATCCCCGCGGGCGTGATCCCCGACGCCACCAGCTCGCCTCCATTGCCGGGCGCCATGCCGCGGCGGATTTCCCAGGACACGGTCCCGACGGTGGCCGCCAGTGCCTTCGGTACAATAGGCTCCGTGGCTGAACCGCGCGCGGAATTTCAACGGACGCTGGCGAAGGTCGCGCTCTTCTCCGGCCTGACGGATTCGGAACTGCAATTCCTGGCCGAGCGCGCCGCGCCGCGCCATTTCGCACCCGGAGAGATGGTTTTCGGCGAGGGCGAGCCGTGCGCGGGATTGTACGTCGTGGAGCGCGGAAACATCCGCATCTTCAAGACTTCGGCCGGCGGCCGCGAGCAGGTGCTCAGCATTGACGGTCCGGGCAGTTCGGTCGCCGAAGTGCCGGTTTTCGATGGCGGCGCCTACCCGGCCTCCGGCGCCGCGGTCGATCGCGCCACGTTGCTCTTTGTCCGGAAGCAGGATTTCCAGGCTCTCTGCCTGGCGCATCCCGACGTGGCGCTCAAGGTGCTCCGCGTGGTGGGCGCGCGCCTGCGGCGGCTGGTTGGGATTATCGAAGAGCTTTCGTTCACCACCGTACGTCACCGGCTGGTGTCCTTTCTGATGCGCCTTGCTCAGCGCGAGGGAACGGCATCGGCGGCGGGCGTCGAGTTCTTGCTGCCGGGCAGCAACCAGGAACTGGCCGCGCAACTCGGCACCGTCCGCGAGCTGGTTTCCCGCAATCTCTCCCGCTTACAGGCCGAGGGACTGCTCAAGCTGGAAGGCCGCCACGCTGTGATTCCCGATCCGAAGGCTCTCGCAGCCGAGCTAGACCCCTCCGAATAGGCCGCGCCCCTGACCCTTTTGCGTTCCGCTGTGACAAAAGTCATAGGCGCGCCATACCCGCCCAGGGTAGTCTCAGGACATCGAGGAGAAAAACCATGAACGTTACGGCGGAAAAGACGGTCGGCGAACTGGCGTTGGAGAATCCGGGCGCAACTCGCGTGTTTGAAAAACTGGGCATCGATTATTGCTGCGGCGGCGGTCAAACTCTGGAACAGGCGTGCCAGGCGGCCCATGTATCCATCGACCGGGTGGCGGACTCGCTGGCGGCGGCGAGCCGGCCGGCATCCGCAACGGCGCCGGCCAGGAATTGGCAAACCGAGCCTCTTTTCGAGCTTCTCGCGCACATACGGACCACGCACCACGTTTATACGCGCCAGGAAATCGGCCGGCTGGGCCCGCTGTTCGACAAGGTGTGTTCGGTTCATGGCAAGAATCATCCCGAGTTGCGGCGCCTGCGCGAGATCTTCAGCGCCCTGGCCGAAGAGCTGACCAGCCACCTCATGAAGGAAGAGATGGTTCTCTTCCCGTACATTTCGCGCATGGAAGAGGCCGTGGTGGCGAAAGAACCGGCGCTGCCGCCTCCTTTCGGCAGCGTGCGCAATCCGGTCGCGATGATGATGCACGAGCACGATGGCGCCGGCGGCGCGCTGCGAAGTATGCGCGAGACGAGCCATGGCTACGCCGCGCCGCCCGACGCCTGCATCAGCTTCCAGACGCTATACCAGGCGCTGGCGGACTTCGAAGCCGATCTGCACCAGCACATCCATCTGGAAAACAACATCCTGTTTCCACGCGCTATCGAGATGGAGCGCACGCACTGAGGGGCGCAAGAAAGGCATCCGTCATGAGCTATAAGAAACTGTGGATCGCATTGGGGCTGGTAGTGACGGTCTCATTCGCCGTGTTGGGCGGAGTGGGAATCAAGATCCTCACCAGCGCGCCGCCCATTCCGTCGCAGGTTTTGGTCGCGGGCGGGACGCCTCTATTCGACGGCAGCGACATTCAGGACGGACAAGGCGTCTGGCAATCGATCGGCGGCCAGGAGGTTGGCACAGTCTGGGGTCACGGATCGTACGTGGCGCCCGATTGGTCGGCCGACTGGCTGCATCG
>CAYWHA010000110.1:0-8799 GCA_964457555.1 uncultured Solibacteraceae bacterium | reverse complement strand
CGTTGGCCGGTTTTGAAGTGATCATTGATGGCCGGTTTTGAAGTGTTCACCGAGGGGAACCCAAGTACTTCCCAAAAGGGGTCTCGCGTGGGATGAGTTGGCGCTCTTCATACGGCATCTCGTGCCACGGCTCTACGCGCTCTCGCACCACGGCCGATGCGGCCGTACGGTCGCCGATATACGTCAGGCGCTTGGCATCAGCAAAAACGCTGATTTCTTCGGGATCCCAGCGGCTGAGTTTCCGAACTTCGAAGGAACTCTCGTCGTCTTCCTCGGGATCGACAATGAGGAGGGTGATGGCTTGCTGGAGCCAGGCGGCAATGACCAGGCGCGTAACGCTCTGGGCACCCGCGATATCAACGGTGAGAACCTGTTCGGTGCCGCGCTGGAGTTGGTGTACCGCCGCCGCGCGTGCACTCTGGGTCCCCTTGCACTCGACGATGTAGAACTGGCCAGGCTGGGGGCCGCTAAAAATATAGTCTGGGAGCGATCTTCGGGAGTTTCCACGCAAGCGCACCTGCCCGCCGCGTTTTGCTAGAAACACATCGACCGGGTTGGAGGCCTGCGCGCAGACCGTCATGAAATAGGCGCCAAATCCCACACCGAACTCGTCTGAGAGTAGCGTCTTTTGGTGAAAATCGAGCCCCTTCACCGTCGGGTTCAGACGCAGCGCACGCAGGCGGTTTGATTCGAAATTGGGCACGAAGGCCCATAGGTAGCGGATCTCGGCCCAGGTCGAAGAGAGGTCAATTAGCTCCGTTATCGGCGGCGTAGTGATTCGTCCCAGCGCGTGGAGCATGTCCACCGGGCGAATTACTATCGGTTGGGATTGGCCCGCGGCGGTCCACGGCGTTGGCGGCTTAGCACGGAGGGGCCGCTTGCCGGAGCGTCTCTTTTCGATGGCGCGGCGCTGCTGGACCGAGACGACGTCGGCACAGAGCGCGTCTGAGGACTCAACGCGTAGCTGGTATTGGCGAGTTAGGGCTTGCTGCCATTGGGTGACGGTGGGCATGGAGGTGGCTCCAGTTGATCGGCCAGGGCGGGAAGTCTTGCACCGGTTGCCTGCACAGCTTCACACTAGCGCCGTGCATTTCCGGCTGCAACGCACCGGACCAAAGGTAACTCCACAGGTACTCGCGGCGTCCCACGCACGCGGGTCCGCGCTTCCGCAAATCCCCTTAGCCGCGGTTGAAGGTACAGGAGGACGACTTCGTGCAGCCGCCGCGCGGACGCCAGAAAGGCGCGCCGGAAGATGGGCATGATCTGATTTGAAGGCAGCGCGAACCTAGAAGCGCTCCTCGACTGCAGGACCGTGCAGGCGCATCCGACCGCCCGGCTGGCGGTATCCTGATTAAGGATCACATGCCGCTGCCCGAACAGTCCTCATTCGAAGAGTTGTTGCATTCACTGACGCCCGTCAGGCCTAGCGCTCCCGACGGCTTTGCTGAGGTGCAAGTCCTACCTCCCGCGACGGCGCGAGACGAATCCAACATGTTCTTAGAGAAGGAGTGCATTCTCTGGTATCGGCCGTGCCCGAGTCTCACGTTCGATGCGCTCGTGGCTCGCGTTCAAAAGGAACTCGTTGCCCACGGCCATAAGAAGGACAGATCGCTCGCGCTTTGTATCATCGCTTTTTTTGCGCTCTACCCGCGACGCGCGGACAGCGCGGTAGCGACATTGAACCACTTGCTTGGCACGATTGGCGAGTGTGACCTCAGTCAGTTCTTCGTAACACCAATACTGTGCGGAGGCAAGATTCGCACGTTTAGCCTAGGACCGTTCACCCTTGGGCCAGCGAATCTTTCAAGAATTGAGAATCGCACCAAGAAGGCCGGATCGGACGATTACTTTGCTCGCTGGCGCCACCGACTCGAGGACCACTTCACAATTGAGCGCGAAGTGGTGACTATCCGCTGCATCGGCATCCCCGCGCTTCGCGACGCGATTATCAAGCGCATCGAGTGGGACTCAACAGGCCAACGCATCTGGGATCGGGGCGTCAACGCGTACTTCCATGCACTTGCCATGGCGTATGCGCAGGACTTCTGGGAAGTGTTTCTCTCCTCGCAGCACCTCCTCATCGCCGCTGGTTCGCCGTACATTGATGAGCGAGTCACCCGGCACCTCACGCCTGCAGAGATGCTCTCGATCTTTCGCAACATCGAGGGAGCGGGCTTCGTGGCGCCCATCGGGCAGGACTTCCGTGTCTTGGAGATGGGGGGCTTTGACACCAGAATCCCCAGGGTGATCGATCTCCTACGCGAACAATTCGGGTTTGTCGACTTCAAAGACACTGACGTGCACCACTCCTTGCGGACGTTCGCCCTGTTCCTCTCCAAAGCAAAAAGGCACTGGCTTGACGGTCGAATAGGAGAAGCGTTCTTGCACTACGTGATCGCGCTGGATTTGCTGTTCGGCGAGCAAGAAAGCGCCACTTCCTCCGTTACGAAAAGGGCCGCAGTCGTCATCTACCGCGCGCTCGGCATGACCATGCCCGCAGCTCAGAAGATGATGAATCGCGTGTACGACATCAGAAGCAAGTACGTTCATCGAGGCATCGAAATGCCCGCTGAAGAAATAGCAAGAGTCGCGAGTGTGTGCACAGAGGTGCTCTTTGCCGTCCTCCGGTTCCAACAGCGCGCGGGCGAGAGCAAGACGATTGCGGAGTGGTTGAAGAACCTCGACTACTTGAATTCTGCCGTCGACGCCGGAAAAGAAATCGACACGGAGGAACTTGTAGCGTTGGGAATCGCGCTGAAACCGTCCGTGGACGTCTCGCAGGGCCACCAGTGATGAACGAGAGCCTCTGACTTCTTGGAGCATCGGCATCTGGGTTCGGCTTCGTTGGTCGGTTTTGAAATGATCATTGATGGCCGGTTTTGAAGTGTTCGCCGAGGCCACCGGACCACCAGCGGCGGGAAGCGGCGGGAGATAAGTTCGGCTCGCCACTTTGCGTTCGCTCCGACGCACGTTTGGCTTTTGCAGGCCCACGGTGCGTCCTACGCACCCGGCAGCCTTGGCCACGCCGAACGAACCCGTCGCTCACGGATCAGTCCTTCAAGAAATTGCACCATCCTCACGGCAAGCGTTGTGGAATCCAGCAGAATGCCTGCTTCAAGATTCCGGTTCTGAGCGGCCTCGGTGAAGTTTGCTGAAGACACGAAAAGACGGCGATTGTCTGCAACTACGCATTTCGCATGAGCCACCGCGCGCCTCTCCCCATGCGGCAGCAGTGATAACGGGTCGTACCAGATCCCTGGCAGCGCCTGGCCTTCTGGCCAGTGCCATCGCCGGAAGTCGTCCAGGAAGCGTCGGACTGCCGCCTCTTCGCTCTGCCCCTCGGCCTCGCCAATGTCCAGGAGCATCCTTACCCGCAATTCCGGCCTCGCCAAATCCGCGAACAGATCCCGCGCGCTGTAGAGCTTATACCCGCAAACCCAGACGCTCGTCCGCGCCTCCCGGAACAATTGGCGCACCACGACGCCCGTGTCACGCCCGGAGCCCGTGTTCGGTCCCGTGAGCACCAGTTCCACCAAGTCTTCCACCGAACTGCGTCGCTCCGCGGCCTCCGCCAACAGCTCCAGCGTCGGCGCCAGCGCGGCACCTGATGCCGCCAGTTCCCCCAGCGCTCGCGAAATCCTCGCACCATCCGACACGAACCGTCCCACCAATCCCGGTGTTGCTGGATTCAGCCTGCCATCCGATGCGGCTGCCGCCAGTGCCCGCAGTTCCGAAGCTCCCAGCGTCACCAGCGGATTCATATTACGTCCGGAAAGAACTCAGCACCCAAGCCGGCCACGGTCCGCACTACCAGCGCCCGGTCCAGAAAGTCGTTGCCCTGCTCGCAACTCGTCTCCGCAATCAGCACGCAGCCATGACACGCCGCCCCATGCAGCATCCGCCCTTCCAGTACGTTTGCCGGACTGTGCTGCCCGCATACCGGATCGTTTGAGCAAAGCCCGCCCAATTCCAGCGCGCTCCGCACGAACCCCGCGATCCGGCGCCCAACCTGCACCAGGCCTCCCAGTGTCCCCTCCGCATCCGAACTCGCGGTATACAGCAGGACGCCATATCCAACTTGCGGCACTGCGTAGACCCGCTCCATGATCGAACTCGCCGGATACCCGCACTCGAGCGCCACCGCCGTAATCAGCAGATGCGAAAACGAATGCAGCAGCAAGTACTCCGGGCTCGGCAGCCTCCGGTCGCTGGAAGTGTGCTCTCTTTTCCAGGCGTCGAACCCTCGCTTGAGTTCGGCATACCGGTCCACCACCGCAGTTCGCTGCCACCACGTCAACAACGCCTCTCGACTGAACTGCAGGAAAATCCCTTCGCCCCGGTTCTCCACCGCAGGAACCCACTCCGGTTGGCGTGAGATATCCGCCCGGCGTACCCCCGCATCGAGTTCGCCAGTCTCCGCATCCGCCGACGCCGATTCGAACCGCGTGAACCCCACCAGCGCCGCCACCTCCCGCAGTCGTTCTACGAGTAACACTCGCTCAATCCCCGCCATCCACGGCTGGTTCCATTCCGCTCGCGGCAGCACCCGCGCAAAGAATGTGGATTCGAGCGTGTCCTCACCAATCTGGTCTCCGGGCGCGAGCAGCGTCTCGATCTCGGCCCGCTTCACCGGCTTCTCAGACGAATTCGCCGGGTTCTTGCGCTCGCCGACCGCCTCCCACACTTCGTCGTTAGTCAGCCCCGCCAACCCCTCATTGACTCTCGGCTTTCTGCGCTCGTAAGCTATATCGTCCGCGCTCTCCGCCGCCTCCAGAAACATCCAGAGCTTGTCAACCGTCTGCCGGATGTTCTCACCCCGTTCCGGCAGCGAGATCACTCTTTGCGGCTGGGGCAGCCATGCGTTTGACGCAGCCCGTACCAGCAGCCGGTTCCTCTCATTGCACCTCTCGTCCGCGACTCTTCCCTGGCCGAGCCACGGCCGCGCCCCATCGCAGTCGCCAAGCGCCCTGCTGTTCGGGTCCGCTGCCTGCGACATCGGCCGCTCCAGCCCGCACCCGCAACGGATGTAAGTCTCCCCGAGATCGCCGCTCGTGCCGCGTTCGTCGAAGTACAGCTCGCGCCCGCACGGCGGATTCTGCCCATGCACAAACGCCTGCCAGTCGATGTCCCCGAGGTGCCCCCGCCGACACGCCCGAACAAAGCGGACTGGCGTCACCGGCGATTTGCTCCTGTCGTCCATCAAGAACTTCCGGCCCTTATCCTCCAGCCCGGACCATTGCACCAGCCGCCTTGTACGCCATCCCGGCGGGCGACCGGGTATTAGGTTCTGAGTCACAAACCAAAGCGGGAACACATAGGACCGCACGAAGCCCCCGCCATCCCTGTCCGCCTCCGGAGGGCACTCCAGCCGAATCGTCTGCGCACCCAAAAGCTCCGCGACCTTGCGCGCCAGCCGCGGCTCCTGAATCTGCCGTCTCTCTCCCACCCACGCATCAAGCCCCGCGATCAGAACGCTCCGCTCCGGCAGGTCCGTCATCGCCCCTGGGCCAAAGGTAGTAATCAGTTGTCCCTGCCGGATCTGCGGGCGCGCCATCAGTTGCTCTCCTCGTCAAGGTTCTGTTGTCCCGGCCCCTGCACACTGATATTCACCGCTGGCTCCACATCCCGCATGCTCCACTTAGCGCGAAATTTCACCTTCCAGTGCGACGCCGGCAGCGTCTTCAATTCTTCCGCGAGGTAGTCGCGTAGCAGGAATGCCGATTCGTCCCCCTCGCGCTGGTAATACTTCATTCGCGTTGTCTGCGCCTGCTGCTCAACCGAAACCCTTTCCCACGCCTCCAGCAGCGAAATCGTCCTGGTTCGGACATTCTGGCGCAACGCCGCCTGATCCTGCGGGTCACCTGCTTTGTGCATTTCGGCCCGACGCCCCAGCGCCTCCGGCACAAATGCCAGATTGGTCCGCTCGGTAACGATGGCATCCGCACCGCCCGGCCTCGTCATCGGCTTGTGGCCATGCCGCGCCAGTGCCACGGTCGCCGCCGCCAGCGCGCGATCAAGAGCGCGAGGCGAAAACGGCGTCACGCTCGTGGCCTCCACGCTGCGATAGAAGCTCTCGTGATACGCGGCAAACCGCTCGAAATGCGAACGGTCGCGCGGCTTATTCGGATTCAGAATCGTCACCACCAGCCCAGGCTTGTTCCTGTCGCGCCCTACGCGGCTCGTGGCCTGAATGTATTCCGCCGTTGTCTTTGGCTGCCCAAATACCACCATCAGTCCAAGCCGCGTGATATCGAGACCGACGCTGATCATGTTGGTGGCAATCGCAATGTCCACCGACTCCTTATCCGACATTTGAAGAGCGAGCCGCCGTTTTGCGTCCGCTACGTCGCTCGTTTCGACACGACTGGTCAGTTCGGTGACGATCTTGTTCAGTTCCCGCTTATCGAACAGCCCCTGCGTCTCTCCCACCCTCTTCCGGTCCACATACCCCAACGCCCGGTTCCTCACTTCGTCCTCAATCAGCCTCCGCGCACCTCCCAGTTCCCGCAGCGCGTTGAAGTACCCTACCAGCGTGCGGTAGGGGTCCGATGCCGCGTCCTGGCGGTAGCGGTGCGCCCGGCACAACAACGCCAGATACACGCGCAACAGTACTGACTTCACGTTCCGTCCCGGCGCAGCCACGCCAACATATAGCCGGGCGGGTGTTTCAGCCGCCGGAACCGTGTGCGCGAAAAACGAGTTCTTCCGGTCCGGCCCCGGCGGCGGAAAGATCTCCACGTCCGTCCGACCGAACAGCGCCCGGATCTGCGCGTCCGCCTTCCGCACCGTCGCAGTGGACGAGATGATCTTCGGCCGCAGTTCGCCACTGGCCGACAACTCGTCGATCACGGTTTCATACAGCCCCGCGATTGTGCCCAGCGGACCCGAGATCAGGTGCAGCTCATCCTGCACAATCAGATCTGGCGGCAGCAGCCGCCCGCCCGGCAGCGCATTTCCCACTCCCGGATCGCACGGCCCATAGAAGCCATCCTGATCGAAGCGCTCCACCTTCCCGAAGAAGGCACCCACCCTCCCCAGCCACGGCAGCGCCGCGAACTTATCCACCGTGGCGATAATGAAGCACGGCAGTCTGCGGTAGATTGGCTCATCAACCGCTACGATGGGCAGATCGCGCTCACGGCCACTGAAGGCGCACCGGAAATCTGAGCATTTCACGCGCAGGTTCCGCGGCTGGTTCTGGTTGGGCGAGAGTTTGAAGGAGTCCCGATTAAACGCCTTCCCGCACCATGGACAGTTTTCCAGAGGCACCGGCGGAAAACGCGTCTCGTTCGCCAGATATTTCAGCGTGCGGCGGCGCGCCGTGTTCTCGTCGTTGTCGCCTTGCCGCGTGCTGCCCATCCGGTTCGGCGTCGCCGACTTCCCGACCCACAACCCAATCTCGAACGGCCAGTCGCCGAGGTTAACGCTCCGGTCCGTCTGCCGGATCAACTCCAGCGCGCAGATTAGCGTAGCGGCCCGCCCCAACTGGTCGAGCGTCAGCAACCGTAGCGTATACCGCATCAGCACGCTGGTTCCCGCACCCGTGATGCCCGGATTCCGCAGGCGACGCAGCACCAGAGTGAAAGCCGCCAGCCCGAGGTAAGCTTCCGTTTTGCCGCCGCCGGTCGGGAAGAACAGCAAATCCACCCGCTGCCGGTCAGCGCTCTCAGGGTTCACGATGCCTTCGAGGTTCATCAGAATGAAGGCTATCTGGAACGGAAACCACTCCGGCTGCTGGACCTCTCTGCGCTGCCGGGCCGCGTCCGCCATCGCCCGGTTAGCGAGACGAAAGGCCAGCAGAGCCTGCGGATCGTCCCGCAACAGTTCGATGCCGCGTTCGATTCGCCGCGCCGCCGCATCTGCATTATTCAGAAGAATCTGCGCGGTCGCCCTCCGTTTAGGCTCTGAGATCGCAGCAAGGGTCGCTCTTTGTGGATCGATCCACTGGGTTCGGTACGCCTGCGGTAACGCGGCCAGCTTTGCCCACGCGTCCGCCCCGTCGGCCAAACCCGCCAGAGCTCTCATCCCCAGTTCGACATTGGGAATCGTCGCCGGCGGATCGACCCGCTCCACTTCGGCCCGCGGAATCCAGCAGGTGCGCGCCACCCGGCAGACCCCGCCATCGAGACACGCTTCGGTCGATACGTTGTGGCCCACGGAGTATTCGCCGCAGTCGCGGTACTGCAGATCGGCCACTTCGTCGTCCCAGTCGTTGGTGAACAGGCCCCGGATATCGGGACGCGCTAGAAACGGAACCTCTGCGTGCAACTCCAGCCGTACCTGAAAGGCGAACGCGCGGTCTTTCATCCGGTCGTTCTGCTCGGGACGCCGCTTATTCACCAGGAACACTGAGATCGTCTTCGCGCCCGCAGGCAGACCGGCTTCGGAGAAAGCCGCGCCCAAAGGTCTCACCAGGAGCGCGACGAACAACCCCTCCGACCCCGTCACCTCGGTTTCAACCGGCTGGCCAACCGGCATGCTCACGTCGAGATCGACGTTTTCACTACGCGCCGTTCGCTTCCAGATCTCCTGCCCCGTAGTCTCGGTGGCTTCCAACCGGTAATCTCCCCATGTAACCCGGACTCCCAGCCGCCGGGCTTCGCCGGGCAAAAGCACGCTGAGGCCAATGGAACTCGGCAGCCGACGTTCCCGCACAGCCGTGCGTTCGCGCGGGGTGTCGTCGTCCGTAGCGCCTGGGGGCTCTGCCGTTTCAAGCACGTCGTCGTCAGCATCGGCATCGGTTACCTGCGTCTGTCCCGCGTTGGCAGGCACGAGGAAGCCGGTCAGATACCACCGCGA
>CAYWHA010000109.1:0-8902 GCA_964457555.1 uncultured Solibacteraceae bacterium | reverse complement strand
AAGCTACCAAGTTCAACCAACAACCTCCTTGGGTGGGTCCTTCCCCCACTGGTGACCTGCGCCGTTGAGGCGCACCCGAGATGCCCACTTATCGTGCCCGAACGCGGCTGCAAGCGGATTCAACGCAGCGGAGCCAACATGTCATCCGTAACGTCCTTGGAGTCAACGCCTCGACCACGCTTGTAACACGGGTGCGTCAAGCGGGGAGGCTGAAGCCGTTTTTCGCTGTGAACCAGCGAGGTCTTAGAAACACAGAACTGCTCACCATTGCTCGTCTCGACCGTCCCCGGTAAGGTCTAGCAGTTGGACCATCTGCACTGAGTGATGATGCATGGTCTCCAGCAGGTATTCGTTTCGGACTTCCCAGTCGGCCAATTTCCTCGTCAAGCGGATCAAGACGCCGATAGACGGACAGGACATCGCCGGATTTGCACCCAGAAAGGTGTACTGAAGGGCGACAAGCAGCCCGTCATCGTTTTCGTTTGGCCATCGAAAGACTTTAATCCGAACCTGCCGTGTATCCGAAGTCTTTCCCGTGATGATGTCCTCTGCTGCCCAGCTTTCTGCCTTGTTCATCGGCTTGCCAATTACTTCATATACACTTTCGTCGCTGAATGCATCGGGGAAAAACAAGTCCCCTGGCTTTGGCTTTTCTGGAAAGGAGTCATTGAGGCTCCTGAGCGGGTCGGCGCGAACCTGCATTCCGCTGAAAACGGCCTGCAACGCGGTAAGGCGTACCCGTTCATCGGAGACGGGTTTGCTGTCATCACTGCCCATTGCCCATGGGCAGAGCATCGCGCAAATGAGGCAGGCTGAAAGCCTCCCTAAAGAGCTCTCGGACACACCAACAGGTTAGCGCCAGTCCGCAACTCCCGCAAAACGGAGTTCTCGTAGATGTCGAATTTGGGGCATGCCGGGAAAAATCTACCTCTCCGGGAACCCCACTTGGCCCCGGCCTGCAGTTGACCGTTAACTTCGTCGCGGACGAAGCTCAAAGTTCACGCCTTCCTGCGCTTGAAGATGAGCCAGGACGCCAAACAGATTCTTGGCCGAAGGGTTGCCATTCGGTCCAAACATCCGCATAAGGCTGTTGGCCGGGATGGATGTCGCTTCCTCCAATTGCCGAAAGCCAACCGTGGCGTTGATATAGTTGCGCAAGATGGCGCGGCCCGTTTTCTCTTCGCCGGATAGCAAGAGCTCAATTGCTTCACGAAGCAGCGCCCTTCTGAATCGCGGTTCCCGTTGAGCGCGCTCGCGGATCGTCTCGCGAAAATCTTTGGTTAGTGGCATCGTCCTCTCTCCTGAGTCTTCCTGCTCCGGTAATCTTCCCAATTCGCCTTGGCCAGGCGGATGTCCTCCTGCTGGCGCTTCTTCGCGCCGCCGGCGAGCAGAATAACAAGGCGCTCGCCGTCCCGCCCGAAGTAGATGCGGTAACCGGGTCCAAAATCGACCTTGTATTCCAGAACCCCGCCACCGACCGTCTTAACGTTGGACAGGTTGCCGTCCGCAACGCGCTCGAGCGCCGTTGTTACTTTCGCCGTGGCTTGGACATTCAGTGCGCGCAGCCATTTTGTAAAGGGGCTCCGGCCGGCGGCGTCGATGTATTCCCGAACGTGGAGCACAAGTTGATAATAACATATATGTTATCACCGAAAGCGCCTCATCGAAGCGCCGCCGCCCTATTCTCGCCTCCCCCGCACCACTTCCCAACCCTCGATCCCTCCGGCGACCACCCGCAGCATGGGATGAGGCGCCAGTGTCCCCACACTCAGCTTCCGGTACGCCGCCCGGTCGCGATCCCGCAGTTTCCGGCGCAGGTGTTCGCGCTCATATTCCAGTTGACCCTGGGTGACGGGAATGGAAACCGCACGCCTGCCCGCCGCGATCTTCGAAGCGTCGAACCGGTAGCCCCTCGCTCCGGCCTCGTCGGCGACGGCCCAGAGATAGGCTCCGATCGCCGCTACCGGATCCTCGGCCGCTCGAAAGCGTCGCAGTTGAGGGTGAAACCGGTAGCCGCTCGTTTGTCCCATCAGCACCTTCTGGGCGAGCAGGCCTTCCCGCCACAGGGCAGTCAGCCCCATCCGGTCGAGCATGGACGGATGTAAGGACCAGAGCCGCATGATGGGGCGGACCTCCTGGTCTGCCTTCTTCTGATCTGTGGCCTCAAAGCTCTCTCTGCACAATACCGCTCCGCTCGCCCAAAGTCACAGGCCTTCTTAATTCCTGGACACCGCGCCAGTCCCTCTAGCGCACCCACTCCCGGCGGATTTCCGCGGCGAACTGCTCGGGGTTCCGCGCCTGGTACAGCACCGTGGCGCCGGCGCCAATCCCGGGAAGAAGCACCAACCGGTCGCCGCCCGCCCGATACATCTCTACGGTCTCGCCATTGGCCAGCCGGAACCAGCCGGATTGGTAGTGCTCGTTGGCAAAACCGTTGGTTCTCAAAGTCGGCCGCCATTCCGGTTCCCGGTTGAAGTCCACCACCCGGACCTTGGCCGCATCCACCGCGTCCGCTTTCAAAGTGACTGAGTAGAACCTGTCGTGAATAGTCAACGCATCGTGCGTCAACGTGTAGCTGGGCGGCCCGGGGGCGAATAGAAAAACCAAAGCCATCGCCGCCAGGCCAACCAGCACGCCCGCAATCCCGACCGCCGTTCCCGCCGGAATGCCGCCGGATGGAGCCGCCGCGGTTGATGGCGCCGACGCCGGGGCGCCGATGGCCTGCAGGAAACCATCCGTGTCGGCCGGGCTGAATAGCGCCGTCTTGGCATCCGTAATCACCACCACGGCCTTGGATTTGTCTGTCAGGTACCAGATGCTCTTGCCCAGCTTCGAGGTTCGGAATATGCCGTAATAGCCGAACATCCCGCCGTTGCCCCACAGCCGTATGCAGCCCCGAAAATCGTCCGCGCCGGCGGCTCTAGCTTCCCTCAGGCCGTCGAGCGAAAACTGCACGTCGCCAATCAGCCGCTTCACCGCGATCGACCGGCCCGTTACCTCATACCCCTTCGGCGAATACGCGTAGCACGCCAGCACAATCAGGATTTCCAGCGCCCAGACGAACGCGAGCATGTGCGGAATGAATCCTATGGCAAGGAGCAGTATGCACACCATGAGCGTGACAGCCTTGGCGAGCCGGTCATACGGGGCTATGGAAAAGGTCATCGCTAGTGACGCCCGAAACGGTGTCCGCCTCCGCCGCTAGGCATATGGAACGAACGCGGCGCGGGTGCGGGGTGGAAGCTGCGCGAGGGCGGCGGCGAGAAATGTCCCGTCTCCGGGCTGCTGTGTTGGCCGAACGCCTTCCCCGGACCGCTCGAAGGCGAGGCGTACTTCGAGCCGCCGAACCCGCCGCCCTTTGAGGCATACTGCGAGTTCTTAAATCCGCCGCTCTGCGCGTAGGAACTTCCGGAGTAGCGCTGCTGTGTGGCCGCGCCCGCGGTGCCGTACTTCTGCCCGGTGGCGGAATCGTTGCCGTAATAAGTCCTCCCGCGGCTCTGGTAGTCGCGGTAGCCTTCCCATTCCCCGCGGTCGAGCGGCCGGTAATCGTGACGGAACAGCAGGTCGCGCATCAGCGCGTACTGTCCGTAGAAAACCCAGAAATCGTGGCCGCCGCTATGGTCCCAATAGCCGTATTGGTTGGACCCTTGCGCAGGCGGCGCCATGTACGCGAACCCGGCCGGCTGCGCCACGCGGTCCGATTCGGAATCGTACTTCCCCAGCGGCTTGTGCTCGATCGCCATGCCCAGGTCGCCCTGCATGGCTGCGTAGGTCGATTGCGGCACTTGCACCCAGTGCTCGTCGGAAGTTGTGGTTCCCTGCTTCGCGGATGCGTCCGGGACCTGCGTCTTGACGGTCTCAATCTGCTGGTCGTATTCTTTGGAACTCCCGATGCCGCGGGTTTCCATATCGGCCAGGATCTTGTCCCAGGAGGTGTACAACTGCGCGCTCAGGGATTGCAGCGCCGCGGCGTTGGCGGGCAGCGCGGCGGCGTCCGTATGCAACTGGCCGGCGGCGCCGAGCAGAGTTCCGTAGTCCAGATTGGCAAGATTGCCGGCGGCAGCTTGAGCGCGCGTCTCCGCGGTAGTATCCCAGAGCCGGTCCCCTTCTGTTACCAGGTTGCGCTCGGCGGCGAGGCGCGCGTCCAGATCGGCCTTCTTCCCGGGCCAATCGGTTTCGGCCTTCTGCACGGTGGCCGTCACGGCGGCCAGATCGTACCGGTCGGTCGCGTCGTGGTCGCGCTGCATCCCCTGCAGCGTTTCGGGCAGGCGCTGCTTGAGATCCTCCCAGTGCGCGGCGTCTTTCTCCACGCCCGAAGCTTCCGCGACCGCGCCCGACCGGAAGCCGCGTTCTTCGGAGAGCAGCGATTCCACGCGCGGCCGGTCCTGCCTCCGGTTCTGTTTCTCCAAAGCCGCCAGGCGATCCGCGTCGCGAGCCGCGGAGTCGAGCAGCGCCGTGGATTGACTGAACTGGGCGGGCCACTGCTGCGCGGCGGGGAGGGTGCGGAACAGCGCGGCATCCGCCTGGAGGCTGTGGTTTACCTGGTCCTCGGCCGCCTGCACCTGAGCGCGCGCCGAGACCAGAGCGGCTCGTTCGCTATCGATCTGCCGGCGCAAACCGCGCGGCAGATTGTCCAGCCCCGCAAAAAGGACCGCGACAATCGACAGAGAAAGAACGACGGCTGAAAACTTCAATGCGGATCTACTCATAAGACTGCTCCAAGACGAGAAGGCAGACCACCAGAAGTCCGCCCCACTTCAGCGGCGATACACGGTGACGTTATCCGGCGCGATGCCGGCATACAGAGTGACGGCGAACGGCTCGCCTTCGGCCTTGCGAAGGCACAGCACGCCCTTGCCGCCTTCCTCCTGAAATTCCCAGTAATAATAGCTGGTGGGCTTCTGCCCGTCGTCGCGCCACGCGCGGACTTCGCGGCTCAAGCGGTAGAGCCACGTCTTGCCGTCGAACGCGAACGAATCGGCCGTGTTCTGGCGCTCGTCCATTTGGGCGAGGTCGTCCTCCGAAAGGCCCAGGTCCTCAAGGGTAATCTTACGCGCGTCGGTATGGATCGCGGTTTCCACTTCTTCATCGCCCGCCACGCGCAACGCCACGCGGCGGTCGCGGTAAGGACCGGCAAGCTCAAACCAGCGGCGCGCGCCCGCTTCCAGGTGGGTCAGACGGTCGGCCGTGAAATCCAGATCGGTCATCGAATCGCCCGCGCCGGACACGGAGATCACGTCTCCGGCGCGCGCATCGGTGACCTTCAGATTCGCCAGATCCTGCGGCTCCGGCTTGCCCGCGTTCGGGCCGGCAACGGGAGCCGGCTGCTTCTTGAAGAGTTGCATCATGACCATCCACAGCAGTGCGCCAAGTACGGCTACCAGCGTCAGCGTAATCATCGGGCGTTCACCCTGTTACGCCTTGGCCTTGTTGCCCATCTCCTGGGAACTGGAGATGGATGCGCTTCCCGCCGTAAGTTCCTTAGGCAAATAAGGAGGCGGCGGAGCGGGCTTGGCCGGCGCGGCGAGCTGGCGTTCGCGCTTCAGGGCTTCGAGCTCCGAATCCACGCCGTGGCCGCTGAGCTGGGCGAATTGCGCCTCCAGGTCTTCGTCCTTCCCCGTGTTGGCCAGATCGTCGAACGCCTTGGCGGTGGCCTCTTCCTTGGAGACGGTTTGCTCGAAGCGGTTGAGCGCCGCGAAGGCGTTATCCGCGTTGCCCACTCCCGCCATGGCTTCCGACACCTTGCGCTGCGCCACGGCGGCGTTCTTGCGCGCCACCAGCGTGGTGGCCGTGCGCTCGCCTTCCTCAATCTTGCGCTTCAGTTCCGTGACCTGCTGCTTGAGCTTCTCGCTGGTGGCCCGCGCGGACTCCACGGACTGCTGCATGGCCGTCACCTGCTGGTCGCACTCGGCCTTCTTCGCGAGCGCCTTGCGCGCCAGGTCCTCATTGCCCGCGTCGAGCGCCAGGCCCGCGCGGTCCTTCCATTCCTGCGACTGGCGCACGTACTTCTGATACTCGGCGTCCAGGCTGTTGTAGTTGCTCATCGCCATGGCCGAGGAGCGCACTACGTTGTTCAACTCGGTGCGCATATCGGCCACGGTCTGCTTCACCGTCGCTTCGAATGTGGCGTCCTCTAGGGCGTCCACGCCCTGATTCGCCTGGCCGCGGGCCACGCGGCCAACGCGGCTGAAGATGCTCGGTAGAAATGCCATATTCTTCTCCCTTAGTTTTCGAGACCGCTCAGCAGGCGCCGCGCGCTCATCACGTCCTGCAACAGGAAATGGACGCAAGAAAGGATATCGTCCTCTTCGTCCGGACCCAACTCCCGCAGCTTGCAGAAATTGTTCAACGTCACGGCTACCATGTCTTCGCCGGCGTCATAGACCTTGAAATGGGAAGTGGAGATGCCGTTATCGGCCGCGAGCATCGCGGCCATGATGTCCGGGGTCACCGCGGTCTGCGGAACCACCGTGCAAACCAGCGAGAACAACAGGATCTCTCCCTGGAGCACCGCCTGTATCGCGACCCCGCTTTGCACTTCCCGGACTCGCAATGTGTCTGGCCCTGGTTCGGAAACCTCATAGCCGGCCTCCGCCAAAAGGGCGTGGATTTGCCCCAACTGGGGGCTGATTGTAGCTGTCATAGGTTTGGAGCGACCTCCTCTTGGATACGCGTTCCGCCGCGCCGAAGTTCCGCGCGCACATTACGATACCACGGGCGGTCCGAATCGCGGTTGACCGTATCTCCATAATATCGCAATCTGCAATCATAATATTGCAATAAGTGATAATTGTCAAGAGAAATCTTCAGTGGGGCGGCCAGTCGACTTTGTATCGGGGCATGGCTTTAGCCGTCCGCACAGCCGTACTCTGTAGGGGTCGGGCATGCCCGACCCACCCGCGCGGCCGCGATGTCTTCTGACGCCCTTCTGGCCGCGTGCAACAACCCCGTGGCGAAGGCGACGCCCTCGCCCGCCGGCCCACGCTGTACAATAGCTGTGAACCTTACGTCACGAAGCGATTCCGCACAATAGCATCGCTTTTACGCAAATTTCAGCTCGAGGAAACACACATGACCCCACGTTCGGCTTATACGCTTGCGGCCTGCTGCCTGGCGATTCTCCCGGCGCTGGCGCAGGCGCCCGGCTTGGCAGATGTCAATATCCGGTTGCGGGCGCAGGAAACCAAGGATTCACAACTGATGTGGTGGCTGCACGAGGTGACCGACGTCTACGGCCCGCGCCTCACCGGCTCCCCCGGCCTGCGCGCGGCCCAGGACTTTGCGGTCGGTCAGATGGTGAAATGGGGCTTTTCGAATGTCCACCTCGAAGCCTGGGACTTCAACCATCCCGGCTGGCAGAATTGGGATCTGGAAGCCAACGTGGTCTCGCCGTTTCAGCAACCGCTGAACGTGCGGGCAGTCTCCTGGACGCCGGGCACCAACGGCCCGGTGCAGGGTCCCGTGCTGGTGGTCGAACCTCCCGAGCCCCCGGCGGTCGCTGGACGAGGCGGACGCGGTGGCGCCGGCGGCGGTCGCGGCGGCGGTTTGACACCCGAGCAGTTAGCGGCCATCGAGAACCCCGGCGCCTCACCGCCCCCCATGCCGGCGGCGACGCCGAACGAGAGGAAGCCCGTCACCCAGGCCGACCTCGATGCCTACCTCGCGACCGTCAAAGATAAGGTTCGCGGCGCCATCGTCTTCTACGGCCCGCACGTGCAGGTGGCGGAGAACTTCGTGCCCGCGCCATTGCGCCGCGACGAGGATTCCTGGTCGCAGCCCGCCGGTCGCGGCGGCCGTGGCGGTCCCGCCGCGGGCGGTCGCGGCGGTGAAACCCCCGAGGGCCTCACCGCGGTCGAGATTACTCAGCAGATGAACAAGTTCCTCATCGAGAACGGCGCCCTGGTCAAGGTGACCGATTCCGGCCGCGCCTACGGCGTGATCGTGCAGCAATCCACCGCGGGTTACAACGAGAACCCCAACAACCCCAACCTGCCCACGCTGCTCATGGGCAACGAGGACTTCGGACGCATCTACCGCACCGCCACCATCGACCATATCCCGGTGGTCTTGCGGATCAACATCCACAACGAGTTCTATCCCACCGGACGCACCGTCTACAACGTGGTGGGTGAGCTGCCCGGCTCCGACAAGGCCGACGAAGTGGTGATGAACGGCGGTCACTTCGACTCCTGGAACCCGGCCACCGGCGCGACCGACAACGCGGCGGGCGGCTCGGTGGCGGTCGAGGCCTTGCGGCTGATTCAAGTCCTCAACCTGCCCCACCGTCGCACCATCCGCGTCGCGCTGTGGAGCGGCGAGGAGGAAGGCCTGTATGGTTCCATGGCTTATGTGGCGCAGCACTTCGGCAGCGCCGAGAACCCCAAGCCGGAATGGTTCAAGCTCGACGCCTACCTGAACCTCGACGACGGCACCGGCAAGCCGCGCGCCGCCAGCGTGTTCGGGCCGCCCGAGGCCGCCGCCATGGTGCAGACCGCCATGGACAACTTCAAGGACTGGGGCTTCTATCGCGTCAACCCGACCGTCGGCCGCCAGACCGGCGGCACCGATAGCACTTCGTTCAACAACGCCGGGCTGCCGGGTGTGGGCTACAGTCAGGATCCGTTCGACTACAACACCTACACCCACCACACCAACTTCGACACCTATGAGCGGATCTACGAGCCCGACATGCGCGAGGCGGCGGTGGAAGAGGCGCTGACCCTCTACGCCCTCGCCAACGCCGACCAGATGGCGCCGCGCTGCTCGGCTGCCACCATGCCCCCGCCTCCGTCTCCGTCTCCCGCGGGCCGGGGTGGCGCCGGCCGGGGCGGCGAAAACCTGCCGGTGACGCCGGTGGCGGAGTTCAGGTTGCCGGCCGGGGTGACCGCGCCCGAGCGTCCCA
>CAYWHA010000108.1:0-9336 GCA_964457555.1 uncultured Solibacteraceae bacterium | reverse complement strand
CGGCCGAAAGAACCGCCGTCACGGTCTGCATGAATAAGCGTGAACTCATGGAGGCTTCCTTTGCGGTCAGTGCTTTCTTCTTGGTTGCATCGACGAGGGCGGGGCGCCCACGGTGGGCGTCCCGGCGGTGACGGTCACGGGAGAGGACGACGACGAAGACGACCCGCCGCCGCGTGTGACGGCGAATACGCCTCCCGCAACGCCCGCGGCGGCGATCCCGATGATCAGCAGGAGCTTCGAGGAGATGCCGCCGGCCGCGGCCCCTGCGCCCGCCGCGCCGCCGCCCGCCGCGCCGCCGCCCGCCGCGCCACCCACCGTCGCGCCGCCTGCAGCCGCAGCGGCCCCCAGTACATTCTGGGTATTGATGACGGCTTCGGCTTCCAGGGCCTTGTATCTGGCGACCACGCGGATCTTCACGTTTCCGGCCACGTCGTTTGGCACGATTCCCGGCGCCAGCGCGCGACCGGCGCTGTCGGTAGTTACGCTAATCGTGCGGGTGCCAGTCGCGAAAACGCCGCTGGCGCCGCTATCGGGCAGGATGAACGCAACCACTACCCCGGCAACGGGCTTGTGGTTCTCGTCATCCACCTGGACCATGGCTTCCCGCGCCACGCGCTGGCGGATGTTATTGACGGACCCTTCTCCCTCAAGGATAGAAATGGTAAGTGCCGCCGGCTGCTGGTCCTGGGCCCTTAGCGGAAGATGCCATGACTGAAGTACGACAAGCTCCGCAAGCAGCACGCAAAAGATGCGCGCCGCCCCTCCGGTTCGCGGTGTTCCCCTCATGATCGTATAATGATACATACTTTGTGGCAGAATAGGAAGGCGTAAATGTCGAGGATTTCCGGGAGATACAGTATGCCGCTTGAAAGAACGCTCCTGTCTTTAGTCCTGGGAGTAACCGCACTATCGGCCCAAGCAGGGGCGCCGGCGCCGGCCGGGCTTTCCGCCCGCGATTTGTTCTACGCCCCCGCGCCTGCCGCCGCGCAGAAAGCGCCGGCCAAGGCGGCGGCGAAGCAAGCCGCGGCGCCGAAGAAGACCGTGCCGGCCGGTGAAGCGCAGACCAAAACGAGCGTGGCGCCGCCCGCCGTTCCCGCTCCCGCGCCGGCAGAGACCACGGCCGTCAAGCCGCCTGTCCTTCCTGGCGGCGCGCAGATCGTCCAGACCGCGTATGAGGGAAAGCCCCTCGGGCTCCGTTACAGTATCATGCGCAATAACGGTGCAGAGGATTACCGCGAAGTGGCGGCGGACACGGTCTTCCACTCCGGCGATCGGATTCGCGTCGCCGTGGAAGCCAACGACGCCGGTTACCTATATGTTGCGATGAAGGGGGCCAGCGGCGCGTGGAAGATTCTATTTCCCACGGCGGAAATCGCCGGCGGCAACAACCACGTCGAAAACGGCCGGCAGTACACCATTCCTTCGCCGCCCGGCCGGTTCGCGTTCGACCAGCAACCCGGTGAGGAGCGGCTCTTCATCGTGCTATCGCGGCAGCCAGAGCCGGACCTGGAGCATTTGATTTACACGCTCGGCAACGGCGGCGCGCCCCCCGCGGGCGCCCCGGCCCCGCCCGCCGGGCGGACGATGATGGCGCAAACCGGTGCTCTTGGCGATCCCCTGGTCAGCAGCCTGCGCGGCCAGGTATACGCGCGGGACCTGGTTTTCGAGACGGTGAATGAGAGCACGCCGGGTGAGAAGAAGGAGAACGCCGTTTACATTCTCAACCGCACCGGCAGCCCCGATTCACGCCTGGTCGCGGATTTCGTATTGAAGCACCAATAGGGCTTTAAGCATTGCGGCGGAGGTCGCCATGAATCTGAGAACCTCGTTGTTTCCGATGCTCGCGGCGATAATTGCGTGGGTGGCCGCCGGTTCCGCGGCCGGCCAGACCAAGACCCTCGATCAAGGGCCTCATCGCATGGAAATTACTCTGGAGCGCCTGCAGGGCGACGTCTGGAAAGTGGAAGACCCAGGTTTGGTTTTCTCGCAAAATGACCGTGTCCGTTTCCGGTTTCATACTAATTTCGACGGGTATCTTTATGTCATGAACCAGGCGACGTCAGGCGATTACCAGACCCTCTTCCCTAGGGAGGACACTGGGCAGCAGAACCGGATCGCGGCCGGAAAGGAGTACCTGGTGCCTGCCACCCAGGGCTGGTTCCGAGTGGCCGGGCCGCCCGGCTACGATGTCCTGTACTGGATGGTCACGCCGCTATCGCTCGGAGCGCAGCCGAAATATCAGCCGCTGCCCCCGCCGCCGAATCCGGGCGCCGTGCCGCCGCGCCTGATCCCGCGCTGCGACGACACTATCTTCAGGGCGCGCGGCGAGTGCGTGGATGGATCGGCCGGAGCGAAAGAAGCGCCGCCGGCGGACGAGTTGCCGGGCAACCTGAGCGCGGCGTCCGGCCAGAATCCGCGCCCACTGGTGTTCATCCGCGAGAAGGATGTCTCGGTGGTTGCATCGCCGGCGCCGCTGACCGCGCCGGCTATCTACGAGTTTCGTCTGGCGCACCGGTAACCGTTATGAAGCTCGCCCGCATCTTCGCCATTCTGGCCGTTGCAGCCGCGGCGCCGGCCGCGCAGACCGCGCAGGCGCCGCAGCAGCCAACCCAGCAACGCGACCTGAAATATGAAAGCGGCGCACCGCCGCCCGCCACGGCGCCGGCTCCAACAACCACAACCGCAACCGCCGTCGCCATTCCACGCTCCTACGCGCTGGTGATCGGCGTCGCCAATTATAAGAATCTTTCGGCGAAAGACCAGTTGCAGTTTTCCGAGCGCGACGCGGAGGCAATCTACTCCATCCTCATCAGCCCAGAAGGCGGCAATTTCCACGCCGAGAACGTACACAAGCTGACCGGCGAGCGCGCCACCCTGGCCAACATGCGCCATGAACTGGAAGAATGGCTGCCTGCGACGGCGCGCGATGACGACCGCGTGGTGATCTACTTCGCCGGCCACGGGTTCGTTTTCGACAGCCGCGCCTATCTGGCGCCCTACGACCTGGATCCCGCCAACATCGCCGGGACCGGTTATCCCATGGATACTCTCGGCTCGGTCATTGGCTCCCGCATCAAGGCCAAGTGGAAGGTTTTGATCACGGATGCGTGCCATAGCGGCGCCATCACGCCGGAAGCCGACCGCGCCGCGGTGAGCAACAGCCTGTTGAGCCTCAACAGCTCGCTGTTTTCGCTGACCGCCAGCCGCGACCGCGAGAGCTCCTTCGAAAGCCCTGACTGGGGCGGCGGGCATGGCATCTTCACCTATTACGTGGTCAAGGGCCTGGAGGGCGAGGCCGACGCGTCGCACGACGGAATCGTCACCGCCGACGAACTCGCCGAGTATGTCCGCCGCAACGTGCGCGAGGCGACCAACGCGCGGCAGAACCCCACTTCGGAGCGCGGCAGTTTCGACCCCAACATGCTGCTTGCCTATGCCCCTTCGGGCGCGGCGCCTGGCGCGCCTCCGCCGCCCAAGGAAGGCGGCCTGGTCTTCGAAACCAATATGGACGGCGTCGAGGTCTTTGTGGACGGCAAGTCGGCCGGGGTGGTCAACAAGGACAAGCCCTTGCGGCTGCCCGGCCTCCAACCGGGCGTTCACACGGTGAGCGGCGTGCACATGGGCTACGAACCCGATGGCCCGCGCGAGGAAACCGTTTACCCTGGACAGGAGTCCACCGTCACCCTGAAGATCCTGATTCCCCGCCGGCGGCCGCGCGCGGCGGTCGACCAGTTCGACAAAGGCATCGAGCTATACAACAAGGGAAACGCCGAGAACTATCGCAAGGCCGTGGTGTGCTTCCAGGCGGCGTTGGCGGCCGACGCCACTTATAGCCAGGCAGCGCTCTACCTGGGGCGCGTCGATCGCGATCTGCTTCAATATGACGAAGCCGACAAATCCATGCGGCGGGCCATCGAGATCGATCCCGATTACCTGGAGGCCCGCGCCACCCTGGGGGGCATGTTGTTGGACCGGGGCGCGCTCGACGAATCCATTCGCCAGTTGAACGCCGTGGTGCAGCGCGACCCGAAGTACGCGCTGGCGTGGTATCTGCTGGCCCAGGCTCTGCGCATGAAGGAGCTTTACCCGGATTCCATACAGGCGGCGCGCAACGCCATCAAGCTCACGCCCAATAACGGCGAGGCGCACTTCTGGCTGGCGGAAAGCCTGCGGCTCACCGGCAAGTACCAGGAGGCTGTCGATTCCTATCAGCAGTATCTCAAGCTTACCGATTTCGATAGCCACCTTGCGGGCAAGTTGAACTACTACGTGCTCGGCTATCTCATCGGATTCGGAAAGAAGAAACACGCCGCGCAGGACGACGTGTGGCGGGACCTTCGGAACCTTGCTTACTTCGGTCTCTGTGACAGCGAGCGCCTGCTGAACCAGTTCGACAGCGCCATCGGCTATTGCGAGAAATCCGTCTCTTACGATCCCTCAGACCCCTTCGCCCACTTCGGTCTGGCCCTCGCGTACACCAGCAAGGCGCAGGCCACCGGAGCGGTAGAGCCCCTGATACCGGCGCGCAAGCATTTCTCCGAGACCATCGCGCTCAACCCCGACATGCCGGAATCCGACCGGGCCAAGAAATACATCTCGCGGATCGACACGCTGCTGGCTACCGCTTCGAAGTAGGCTGCTACATTGGAGCGATGGCAACGCATCGTATCTCTATCGGCTTCAGACGGGAAGAGAAACTTCTGGTCACCAGCGAGGTCTGCATTGGCTTTCTGGGCGCCGAGGGCGCCCGCGTGCTCTCGACGCCGCACATGATCGGGTACATGGAGCGCAACTGCCGCGATGCCGTCCTGCCGATGCTGGAAGCCGGTTACGACACGCTCGGAACCAGGGTTAACGTGTCGCATCTAGCGGCCGCGCCCATCGGCGCCTGCGTGACCTTTACCGCGGAGATCGTCTCCGTCGCGGACCGGCGCGTGGAGTTTCGCGTGGAGGCCTGGGACGAAACCGAAAAAATCGGCGAAGGAACGCATGAGCGCGCGATCGTGAACGTTGCCCGATTCACGGCGCGCATGGCGGAAAAGAAACCGCGGAACTGAACGGATAATGTGAGCGTGGAGAAAACGGCGAAGATATTCCGCGGTTTCAAGGACGCGGATGAGGCAAGCGCACGCGAGGATCGAGCGATGTCCCCCGAGGATCGCCTGAAGATCCTCATCGAACTGCGCGACCGCCGTCACCCCGATGCCGCTGACCAAAGACTGGCGCGAGTTTATCGAATTGTTGAACTCGAACGGAGTTGAGTACCTCGTGGTTGGCGCGTTCGCAGTCGCCTACCACGGTTTCTCTCGCTATACCGGCGATCTCGATTTGCTCGTTCGGCCCACTGCTGAAAATGCGGACCGCGTCTTGCGCGCGCTCTCGGAGTTCGGTTTCGGCAAGCTGGGCATCCAGGCGGCGGACCTCGGCTCACCCGGCAAGGTGATCCAGTTGGGAGTGCAGCCAAACCGTATCGATTTGTTGACCGCGATTACCGGCGTCAGCTTCGACGAAGCGTGGGCCGCGCGCAGCGAGGCGGAATTGGAAGGGACGGCCACGCGCTTCATTGGTCTTGCGGAGTTGATCCGCAACAAGGAGCGGACCGGCCGGGCCAAAGACCTGGGGGATGCGGAAGCGGACCGGCCTCTAAACCGGCGTCGATGCCGGGCGATATCCGCCCATCATGTCTTTGCCGCTGCGGCCGCCGGGGCGGGCGGAATCCGGTTCGATCCCAGCCGCTTCGCGGTGGTAGGCCGCCAGGATCTCTTGCTCGTCGTAGTCGATCGCTCGGGCGTACTGGCGAATGTAGCTGGTGGTGTAAATGCCGCCGGGCAGCTTCTGGAATTCGCCTCGTTCAATGGCTTCGAGCGCTCTGACGCCGATCTTGGTGGACTCGGCAATCTGTCGCAGGGAAATGCCCCGATTCCCGCGAATGGTGGCTAAACCTAAAAGGCTCTTATCGTCCGTCATCGGCCTGGGCCTTCCGAATCGGGCTACGGACACCCGGCGGAATGGCAATTGCTATGAACGCACACTATAACATTACTTCTGTCGTCTGATAAACTCTTTTTTCATGGACATTTGCCGACGGGACTTCGGCCTGTGCGTCCTCGCCGGGGTGGCGGGCCGGGCCTTCGCGCAACAACCACGCCCGAAGTTGTTCGTTCTGGTAATCCTGGAGCAGTTGCGCAGCGACGCGGTGGAGTCCTTGACTCCCCAGTTCGCGCCGGGCGGGCTGCGCCGCCTCCAGGAAAAGGGCGCCTGGTTTCCGGATTGCCGGCATTTGGCAAGCGGCTTTTCGGCTTCGGGAATCGCCACGCTGGCGACCGGAGCATGGCCGGCCGAGCACGGCATTGTGGCCGATTCCTGGTATGGACGGGCCTCCCGGAACATCGTCCACGCCTCCGGTGAGGAACTGCTGGCTACCACGCTAGCCGCCCAGATCGCCGCTGGGCCGCGTACGCGCGTATTCACCGTCTCCATGGACCGGGCGCACGCGGCGCTGGTTGCCGGAACATCGGACGCCCGAATGTTTTGGATGGACGACCACGGCCAATTCACGGCTGGCGACGAGCCGCCGGACTGGCTGGCGGATTACAACCGGCTGGCGCCGGTGGAGAGCTCTCACGACGCCGAATGGAGGGCGCTGGGGGCTCGCGCGGACGCTCCGGCGCTGCGTACGCTGCGTTTCGACCCCAATAAGCCGCAGGATTTTCTGGCGCTGTATAAGGCTTCGCCCTTCGCGGAGGAGGCGCAGTTCGCGTTTCTGGCCGAGTTGATTGCGCGGGAGCGTTTGGGACAGGGCGATACGTTCGATTTCGTTTGCCTGGTGGCCGGTTCGAGCGCCTTGCTGGGTTATGAGACCGGCGGGCGCTCGCCGCTCATGCAGCAAATGGTCCTTCAGCTCGACCGCCATCTGGAGGGTTTGTTCTCGAAGATCGACCAGACGCCGGGCGCCGGCGCTTACAACCTGGCGCTGACCGCGGCTCACGGAGCGCCGCCGGCGCCCTCGGAGGCGAGCCGGGCACGCATGGCCGTGAGGGGCGATGACGTCGCGCACGAGGTGCAGCGCAGCCTGGAAAGCAATGGCACCGGGGGCGTCGAGAGATTCGTCTACCCGTTCCTGTATCTCGATGCCGGCGGTTCCCGCGACCCGGAGCCGGTGCGCCTCGCGGCGGCGCGCGCGGCCATTCGGCTGCCGGCGGTGGCCGGCTACTACACCGCCGGCGGCGCCTGTTCCACCCACGACGAATGGGAGCGCCGCTTTCGCAACAGCTTTCATCCCACGCGGTCCGGCGACGTGATGCTCTCCTACCATCCTGAGTACGTCGAGGACTATGGAGCCGACCGCGGCGTCTCCTACGGCTCCATCTACAACTACGATGCGTGCGTACCGCTATTCTTCCTCGGCCCGCAATTCCGCGCCGGCGTTTTCGAATCGCCGGTGGAATCCGTGGACGTGGCGCCCACGCTGGCGCGCGCCCTGGGGGTGGCTGCGCCCTCGTCCGCTGCCGGCCGCGTCCTGGGTCAGGCGCTGGCAGGAACGCCGAATCTCTGAGCGGGACTATTTCCGCCGGTCTTCCAGCATGGCTTTCAAGCTGGCGATTTCGCGCTTCAGCTTGCGCTCGCGGGCCACCATCATCAGGACGTAGACAGCCAGGACAACCCAAGCCGCCGTGAGGCCATAGCTCAGGAATTCATACTGATGCTGCAGGATCTCTTGGGGAGTGGCGAGTTGCGCCAGGAATGGCATTTGAGCGATTGCGTGCATGGAAATCTCCTTAAAGGGCGTGTGCGGTCCGGCGCAGGGAATCGATCTCGCGCTGCGCGTCTTCCTGGCGCAGTCTTACGGCGACCATGACGACGCCCAGCATCAGCATGGCGAACATGTTCCAGACGAAGTGGAAGTTCCAGTCCGGCGGGAAACTGCCGCCGCCCCAAAACACGGGCTGGGGATGCTGCGTGCGCCACCACTTGATGGAGAAGACCACGATGGGCACGTCGATGAACGCGAAGATGGAAAACACGGCGGCGAAGGTGGCGCGCTGGGTGGGGTCCTCGACGGCTTTGCGCAGCATGAGGTAGCCGGCGTAGAGCAGCCAGCAGACCAGCGCGGAAGTCAGGCGCGCGTCCCAGGTCCACCAGATGCCCCAGATTTCACGGCCCCAGATGGAGCCTGTGACCAGACCGGCCGATGTGAATGCCAGCCCCACTTCCGTAACCGCCACGGCAGCGGCGTCGAACTTGAAGTTCCTCGTCACCAGGAAACCCACGCTGGCGAGCAGCGCCGCGCAGGCCGCGGTCATGGCGCAGATCCACATGGGGACGTGGAAGAAGATGATCTTGAAGGTGACCCCCTGCTGGGTTTCCTCCGGCAGCCGGGCGATGGTGTTGATGTTCCACACCAGAATCCCAATCGCCGCAATGCCAAGTGCGTAAAGTATCTTATCGCGCATTCCGTCTCCCGTGGGGCGGACCTCCTGGTCTGCCTTCTTTAGTTTGCACCCTTATGAGCGCTCGACCACTGCCAGTCTTCAGGTTGCGGAACCAATCCGGCAGCAACCGGGTTGAACTCAATGTACCGCGATATCTTGCCAAATTCCTTCGGATCGCGCACCCAGTGGTCGTACGATTCAACCTGCCAGAACCGTTCGCCTGTACGTGCGAGGATTTCGTTGGCGCGCTTCGCCGAGAAACTTTTGATGCGTCCAGTGATCTGGGCCAGTTCGGCATTCGGCTGGATCAGGATATGAACGTGGTTGGACATCAGCACCCAGGCCTGTAGGCGGTACAAGCGCAGACTTTCCTCACCGAACCGCAACGTATCAACAACGCATTGCGCGACCCGTTCGTCTTTGAGCCACGTTGGACCCGTTTGGGCTTTCGCCAATTCCCGGTCTACGGCTACGAAGGCCTTGCCTTCGGGCATATTGGGCCGGTCTATCCACGTCGAGCTTGGCAGCGAGCTGTGGAGACTCCACGTGACAAATACGACGGCGTGGTCGGGTTGCCAGTGCGGAAGGTGGCGTTCGTAGTAGCTCATAAAAAAACAAAACAAGAAGGCAGGCCAGGAGGCCTACCCTACCAGCACCGTCTCCACCAGGGCCAGCGAAACCGCGGTGTAGGCCACGTCGAAGCCGATCAGCATCTTCAGCCAGGTGACCGTTTCGGGGCCGATGGCGTTTCCCGAGATCAATTCCATGGTCAATCGCATGGCCGCCATCAGCGCCGGCACCAGAATCGGATAGGTCAGCATCGGCAGCATCACTTCGCGCAGGCGGATATTCACGGTCAGGGCGCTGAAAATGGTTCCGATTACCGTCAGCGCCCAGGTACCCA
>CAYWHA010000107.1:0-9460 GCA_964457555.1 uncultured Solibacteraceae bacterium | reverse complement strand
ATGAACCCGAGCGGCATCCGGCTGGGGTCTCCCGCCGTGACCACGCGCGGGTTCGGGGAAGTGGAGATGCGCGAAGTCGGCGCGCTGATCGCCGAGGCGCTCCACAATATCGCCAATGAGGACACCCTGGCCGCGGTGCGGCAGCGCGTGGGCGTTCTCACGGCGCGCTTTCCGCTTTATGGCTGGAAGCGCGGCCGGGCAGGGAGATAGAGTCGCGCGAAATGGCGCTGCACATTGCGATCGACGCCCGGCGGATTCGGGACTTCGGCGTCGGCACGTATATTCGCAGCCTGATTCACGCGCTTTCGAAAATCGACCAGGTGAACCGGTACACGCTGGTCAGCGGGCCGGCGGATAAGAAGGCGCTTTCCGGCCTGCCGCCCAACTTCGGCTTCGCCCTATACGCACGCACGGATTCCGCCATTCTGGATAACCTGGCGTTCCCTTTTTTCCTGCGGGGGCTGCGGCCGGACCTGGCGCACATCCCGCTGAACCGCGTGCCGGTGCTGATGTTTCGCCCATACGTCGTGACCATCCACGACATGGCGTACCTGTTGTACCCGCAGGATGGCTCCGGTATACGCAAGCAGTTGCGCCGCTTCCGCTTCCGTAGGGGACTGGAGCGGGCCGCGTGCGTTGTGGCGGTTTCCGATGCCACCAAGCGCGACGTCGAGAACCTCATGGGCGTGCGCGCAAACCGCATCCGCCGGGTTTATAACGCGCCCGATGAGGGATTTCTCGATCCGCATCGCTCATCCGGCCCCGAAGAGCGCCAGCTCATCATGGAGCGCTACCAGATCGGCTATCCGTTTCTGCTGTACGCCGGCAATATCCGCGCGCACAAGAACGTACCGCGCCTGGTGGAAGCGTTCGCCGTGGTGCGCGGGCAATTGGCCGCGCACCCGGTCTACAAGCACCTGCGGCTGGTGATTATCGGCGACACCATTTCCCAATACCCGGCGGTGCGGCAGGCGGTCATCAAGAGCCGCGTGGAACAGGTGGTGCGGTTCCTCGGGTTCGTGCCGTTCGAGACGCTGCGCTGCTTCTACGAATCCGCCGCGGCCTTCGTTTTCCCTTCCCGCTACGAGGGCTTTGGCTTGCCGCCGCTGGAGGCCATGGCGTGCGGCACGCCGGTGGTGACCGCCAACGTCAGCTCGCTGCCCGAGGTGGTGGGGGACGCCGCCGTGATGGTGAATCCGGCCAACGTCTTCGATATCGCGCGCGGCATTCGCGACATCCTGCTCGATGAGGCGCTTCGCACCGAAATGATTCGCCGCGGCCTGGAACAAGCCGTGCGCTTCAATTGGGAGCGGACCGCCCGCGAGATGCTGGATATCTACCGGGAGGCTGCGGGCGGGGGAGGGCACATCCCGGCCGGCCTCAGGTAAACTCCTTAAGGGCTATGCGCCGATAGCCTTTTGGGGCTATAATCGTGGAGTTCTCATATGGGAAGCTCCACTGGATACTCAGCCGCCGTATTGTCCTCCGCGGCGGAGATTCGAGACTTGCAAGCGTTGCTCGGCGCCTCAGGAGCGCAAAGCGACGTTTTCCGCAATCCTGCGTTCTTCCTGGCTTCCGTGCCCAAAACATGGACGCCTAAGGTTGTCGTTGTACGCAAGGGGAGTGAGCTTGCAAGGGTTGTCCCGGCAAAGGAAAGACTCCTCTTCGGCTTTCACCTTGGAATCGCGTATGCCGACCTGACGTTCGGGTGCGCGCGATTCGGAGACCAGCGCGATTGTCCCGAGGCGCTCGTGTTCGCGCTGAATACGCTGCTTGCTTCTCCGGGAATACGCGGCATACGGCTGAGAGTCCGGCGGCATAGCCCGGAACTGGCGGCGGTTCGAAAGTTGCTAACCTCTACGCGGTGGAAGGCCCAGTTCTCGCGGGTCAAGGATCATGCCGTTCTGCCCTTGCCCGGCACGTACGACCAGCTTCTGCAGAGCTTTGGAAGCGTCACCCGGAGAAACTTCCGGTATTACCGGCGCCGTTTCGAGGCCGCGGGTCATGTCTATTTGGACAACCTCTCGCTCGATGAGGCGCGTTCGGCAGTCGCCTATCTCGAATCGAAGTGCAGCATACCGAGCCGTAGGGGCTTGACGCGCAGGCTGATCGACATGGCGGCGACAGCCGGCCGGCCTCTCGCGGTTGGTCTCAAGCATCGAAACGGAGAATGGATGAGCGTCGTCTGCGGGGTCTACCGGCCCGAAGCCGGAGTGTTGCTGCTGCAACTGAATAACGACCGGGATTTTCCGAAAGATTCGTTATCGGTGGTCCTGCGCGCCTATTTGATCGAGACTCTCATCCAGCAAGGCATGAAGGAATTAATCATTTGGGCCGGCACAGCGGCCCCCTTGTCGCGCTACGCGACTTACATACCCACGGTAGGAATCTATCTCGACTCACCCGCATACGGCTGGCGTTTCCTGCGCTGGCTAGCCTCGAAACTGGGGCCGTGGCTGCCCAAAGACATCAAGCGGGATTCGCGCTGGATCGCCCCGTTCTCACTGTGATTCCACTACCGCCCCGGCGCCGCATTCTTTGCCGTTCCGCCGGAGGTCACTTCCGCCGCCGCTGGCATCTGACTCACGTCCCACCCCCCGCCGAGCGCTTGAATCAGTTGAACCGCCGCGGTCATCTCACTAACCCGCAAAGTAACTACCGCCTGCTGATCCCCTAACAGCGTAGTCTGCGCGGTAATCACATCGAGGTAAGGATCGAGGCCCGTCTGGTATCTCGATAACGCGATATCCAGGTAACGCTGCGCGGCTTCCACCGCGGCGTTCTGTTTGGCGATCTGCCCGGAGAGCACGCGCAGGCTTGCGATATAGTCTTCCACCTGCTGGAACGCGGTCAGCACGGTCTGGCGGTAGGCTGCCACATCGGCGTTGTAGGTCGCGGTATACTGCGCAACCGTGGCCTTGCGCAGACCCGCATCGAAAATCAGTTCGGACGCGGAGGCGCCCATGGACCAGACCAGTGCCGGAACCGAAAACAGAGTCCGGATCGCCGAAGACTCCAGCCCGCCGCTGCCCGTAAGAGTGAGTGAGGGATAGTAAGCCGCCTTCTCGACTCCGATAAGCGCATTGGCCTCCGCCATGGTGCGCTCCGCCGCCGCGATGTCCGGCCGCCGCTCGAGCAATTGCGATGGAACCCCCACCGGAATGGGAGGAACGGGCGTGGCCAGAAGCTTCACGGGCATCTCGAAGGTGGATGCGGCCTTGCCTGTCAACGTAGCGATGGCGTGCTCATAGATGGCGCGGTTCATGGCGATGCCCGCGCCTTGCGCTTCCGCGTTTTGAAGCGTGACATCCGCCTGGGCCTCATCCTCCTGGCTGTCGATGCCGGTTTCCACCAGGGCTTTGGTGAGTTCCAGGGCTTTGCGGTCGGCTTCGATGGTGCGGTTGTACAGATCCTGCAGCGCGTCCTGCCCGCGCAGTTCGAAGTAATAGACCGCGAGGTCGGCCTGCTCGGTAAGGCGTTCGTTTTCGAGATCGGCGGCGCTCACTTGCGCGGCGTACTGGGCCCCGCTCACGGTATTCCGGACGCGGCCCCAAAGGTCGGGCTCCCAGGATGCATCGAACGGCAAGGCGAAGTCGCTGAAGGTGTAGTTACCGCCGGATGACGCGGCTGCGCCTCCCGCGGCGTTCCCCGCCGCGGCGTTTTGCGCGCCTGCGCTCGTTCGCGCGCGGTTGAAAGACGGCTGGGTTGTGAGAGTGGGGAACAAACCGGCGCGGGCCTCACGGACTTGCGCGCGGGCCGCCATGAAATTCTGAAAGTCTTGCGCGATGTTCTGGTTATCGATATTCAACTGTTCCTCGAGCGCGTTCAGTTCCGGTTCCTTGAACACTTCCCACCATTTGCCCTTGAGCGACGCCTCGCTCGGCTGCGCGGGCTGCCAGACGCCGGGTTGCGCGGAGGTGTACTCCGCCGGAGCGGACTCCTTGTAAGCCGGAGGAGCGGGCGCCGCGGGCCGCGTATATTTAGGTCCCACGTTGCACCCGGCCAGTGTCACGCAAAGCGCAATGAAAGCAACGGCTCTCATGCCTCCCCCATCGCCGCGTCGTTCCCGAAGTTTGCGCTTTCCCGGCGGCGGCGCGGCGTGAGCTTCAGACGCAGCCTGTCCATCAGCAGATAAATCACCGGGGTGGTGTACAGCGTAAGAGCCTGGCTCACGATCAATCCGCCGATAATGGAAATGCCCAGCGGACGGCGCAGTTCCGACCCCATTCCGCCGCCGATGGCCAGCGGCACCGCCCCGAATAACGCCGCCATCGTGGTCATCAGAATCGGGCGGAACCGCAGCATCGACGCCTCAAAGATGGAGTCTCTGGTGTTCTTCCCGTCCACGCGCTCGGCATGAAGCGCGAAGTCGATCATCATGATGGCGTTCTTCTTGACGATGCCGATCAGAAGAATAATTCCCGTGACTGACATGACATCCAACTCAGACCGGGTGACTAACATGGCGAGAATCGCGCCCACACTGGCCGGCGGAAGAGTGGAGAGGATTGTGATGGGATGAATCAGGCTTTCATAGAGGATGCCCAGCACGATGTACACCGCCAGAACCGCCGTCAGGACCAGATAGGGTTCCGTGGTAAGCGACTGTTCGAACGCCTCCAGTGTCCCGGAGAATTCGCCATGGATGGTTTGCGGCATGTTGAGGCTCTGCTCAATGGCCGCGATCTCCTCGGTAGCCTGCCCCAATGACACATTCGGCGAGAGGTTGAATGAAACCGTAGCCGAGGGGAACAGACCCGTGTGATTGACCGACACCGGACTTGTGGATGCGGCGTAAGTCGCTACCGTATCCAGCGGTATTGGCGTTCCGCCCTGGTTGGGAAGCAGGTAAGCGTGCTTGAGTCCATCCGGTGACTGCCAGTACTTCGGCGCCACTTCCATGACCACATAGTACTGATTGAGTTGCGTGTAGATGGTGGAGACTTCCGATTGGCCGAAGGCGCCATATAGCGAACCGTCGATCGCTTGCGGCGTCAGGCCGAGCCGCGCCGCGGTGGGCCGGTCGTAATTGAGAAGCATCTGAAGACCGTGAGTTTGCTGGTCGGTATTGACATCGGCGAAGTCCGGCGCCGCCTGGAGCCTGGCCAGAAGCAGCGGTCCGTACTTCTGCAACTGCTCGCTGGTTTCCGCCTCAAGGGTATATTGATACTCCGCGTTCGACTGGCGCCCGCCGATGCGAATGTCCTGCACGGGCTGAAGATATGTGGCCGCGCCGGCGACGCGCGCCAGTTTGGGCCGCAACCGCGCGATCGCCTGCGCCGCGCTGATTTTGGGCACGTCCAGCGGCTTCAGCGCCACAAATAGGAAGCCACTGTTGACCGCCCCCCGGCCACCCGTGAATCCCATGACGTTGTCCACGGCCGGATCGGCCTTGATGATGTTCACCGATTGTTGCAGCGCGTCGCGCATGGAGTAAAAGGAAGTGTCCTGCGGTCCCAGCAAACCGCCCATCACGGCCCCGGTATCCTGTTGCGGGAAGAAGCCTTTAGGCACTATGGCCATCAAGTACACATTCAGGCCGAGCGTACCGAGAAAGGCCAGTAGAATTAGAGTGGGGTGGTCCAGCACCCAGGTGAGGCTGCCGCGATAGGCGCGTAAGATTGCGTTAAAGGCCCGCTCACTCCAGTTATACAGCTTCCCATGAGTGACCTCGCTTTCGGGGATCAGCACGCGCGAACACATCATGGGCGTGGTGGAAAGAGAGACAAGCATCGACACCAGAATCGCGGCGGAGAGCGTAATGGCGAACTCGCGAAACAGGCGGCCGATGATTCCTCCCATCAACAACAAGGGAATAAACACGGCAATCAGGGAAACACTGATGCTGAAGACGGTGAAGCCGATCTCCTGCGCGCCTTGCAGCGCCGCTTGCATCGGGTGAAGGCCTTCTTCAAGATGGCGGGTGATGTTTTCCATGACCACGATGGCATCGTCCACCACGAATCCGCTGGAGATCGCCAGCGCCATCAGCGATAAGTTGTCGAGAGAAAAGCCGAACAGGTACATCACCGCGCAGGCGCCGATCAGCGATACCGGGACGGCCACCGCGGGGATTAACGTAGCGTGTCCGTTGCGCAGGAACAGGAATACCACCGCCACCACCAGCAGCACGGAGATCATCAAGGTGCGCTCGATATCCGACACGGAAGCGCGGATGGTCAGCGTGCGGTCGAGAATCGTCACTACATGCTCGCCGCGAGGAATGGTGGCCTGGAGCGACGGCATCGCCGCTTTCACTGCATCGACTGTAGTGATGACGTTGGCCCCCGGCTGACGATAGATCAGCAGATCCACCGAGGGCTTGCCGTTCAGAAAGCCCGCCTGGCGCACATCCTGCTGCGAATCGACTACGTCGGCGATATCCTCCAGGCGAACCGCGGCGCCATTGTGGTAGCCGACGACGATGGGCTTATAATCGGCGGCCTTCGAAATCTGGTCGTTGGCAATGATATCCGCGGTGAAGGAGCTGTTCGAAACCTGGCCTTTGGCGGAGTTCGAGTTTTGCCCGGCGATCACCGCCCGAACGGCCGGCAAGCTGAGTCCGTAGCTCGCAAGCTGATCGGGATTGATTTCGATGCGCACCGCGGGCAGCGATGCGCCTACGGCCAGCACCTCGCCCACGCCGGAGATTTGCGAGATGCGCTGTTCCATCACGGTGGAAGCTTCGTCATACAGTGTGGGGACGTCGTAAATGTCCGACTGCAGGCCGAGCACGAGGATCGGCGAATCGGCGGGGTTCACTTTCCGGTAGGTAGGATTCGCCGGCAGGTTGGCGGGAAGATAGCTCCGCGCCGCATTGATGCCCGCTTGGACGTCGCGCGCCGCGCCGTTGATGTCGCGGCTCAGGTCGAATTGCAAGGTGACTCCGGTAGTCCCGATGGAACTTGTCGAGGTCATCTCAGTGACTCCAGCAATGTGACCGAACTGGCGTTCGAGCGGCGTGGCGACGGACGAGGCCATGATATCCGCGCTGGCGCCGGGCAGCGAGGCCGCCACCGTAATGGTGGGAAAATCCACTTGCGGAAGCGGAGACACGGGCAACACGATAAACGCGATTGCGCCAGCCAGGGCCACGCCAACAGTGATGAGGGTGGTGGCGACCGGCCGCTCGATGAACATGCGCGAGGGGTTCATGCGTGCTCCGTCGGAGCCTCAGGCGCCGCGCCGTCCGTGCGCCGCCGGCCGAACCGCGCTCCCAGATTGTCGAAGAAGATGTAGATCACGGGCGTGGTATATAGCGTGAGAACCTGGCTCAAAAGCAAACCGCCCACCATGGCGACGCCGAGAGGCTTTCTCAGCTCCGAGCCGATGCCCGTGCCGAATGCAAGTGGAATGCCGGCGAGCAGCGCCGCCATCGTGGTCATCATGATGGGCCGGAAGCGCAGCAGCGAAGCCTGGTAGATGGCTTCGGTGGCGCTCAGGCCCTGGGTCCGCTCGGCTTCCAGGGCGAAGTCCACCATCATGATGCCGTTCTTTTTCACGATGCCGATGAGGAGGATGATTCCGATGATCGATACCACGTCCAGGTCCAGCCCGAAAAGGAGCAGCGCCAAAAGCGCTCCGACGCCCGCCGACGGCAGCGTGGAAAGAATCGTGACGGGGTGTACGAAACTCTCGTACAGCACGCCGAGAACAATGTAAACGGTCACCAGCGCGGCCAGGATCAACAGACCCTGGTTGGAGAGGGAATTCTGAAATGCCGCGGCGGCGCCTTGAAAGTTCGCCACCACGCTGGCCGGTAAGTCGGCCTTGGCGATAACCTTTTGCATGGCGCCCAGTGCCTGCCCTAGTGAGTAGCCTTCGCCAAGGTTGAATGAGATAGTAACTGCCGGGAACTGTCCCTGATGTTCGATGGAGAGTGACTCACTCTGCGTTTGAAAGCGAGTCAGGGCGCTTAACGGAACGGGGGTAGGAACGGCGGCGCTTGTCTGGGCCGCGCCGCTGGCGGTGGAGGTTGCGGAAGATGCGGAGCGCGTTGTGCCGTTGAGCGATGTGTTGGCGCTGGCTGAAATGCCGGTGGATGCGCTTGTGGAGGTTAACACGTTCGAGCTGGCGGCCGCGTTCGATGCTGGCGACAGGGCCGCGGTGGACCGCGCCGGAGCAAGGGCAAACGCGCCGCCGGCGGTTGCAGCGGCCAGTGGCGCCGCGGATGCGGCCGGTAGCGAAACGTTGGCGGACGCGGAGGGCGTCAGCAACGCATTGCCGGCCGACGCCTGCGCGCCCGCCCCGGCGGCGGACGAAGATCCGGCGGTATTCGACGCGGCCGCGGCCGGGGAAGCGGCGCCGGCCAGCGAAGACTGGATATAGATATCGTTCAGGTCCCCCGGAGACAGTTGAAAACTCGGGACGGTCTCCAGAATCACATGATACTGGTTCAACTGGGTGTACATGGTGTTGATCTGACGCTGCCCGAACGCGTCGTACAACGTGTTGTCGATGGTCTGCGGCGTGATGCCGAAACGCGACGCCGTGGCGCGGTCGATAGTAACCGATTCGGCCACGCCGCCCAACTGCTGATCCGTCGCGACATCGGCCAACTGCGGAAGCGCCTTGAACTTCGAAAGCAGGCCGCGGACCACTGCGTCGAGCTCATTCTGGTTGGGGTCCTCCAGGGTGTACTGGTATTCGGTGCGGCTCACGCGGTCGTCCACGGTGAGGTCCTGTACCGGCTGCATGTAGAGCGCGATTCCTGGCACCCGCGCCAGCTTCGGTCCCAGGCGTCGGATCGCCTGGGTCGCGGAGAGTCCGCGCTGCGCGAGCGGCTTCAGATTGATCTCGATGCGTCCACTGTTCAGCGTGGTGTTCACGCCATCCGCGCCGATGAAGGAAGAGACGCTATCCACCGACGGGTCGGCCAGCAGCGCCTTCACCAGATCCTGCTGCTTGTGCGTCATCGAATCGAACGACACGGAAGCTTCCGCCTGCGAAATGCCCTGCACGATTCCGGAATCCTGTATGGGGAAAAAGCCCTTCGGTACGACGATGTAAAGCAGCACCGTCAGCGCGAGAATGCCCACGGCCACCAGGAGCGTGAGTGTCTGAAACCGCAGAACGAAGCGCAAAGTCCGGCCGTAAAAGAAGATGATCTTCTCGAACGCTTCTTCGGAGGCGCGATAGAGCCAGCGTTGTCCCTCGGCAGGCGTACGCCGCAGGATGCGCGCGGACATCATGGGCGTCAGAGTCAGTGAAACGAACGCCGAAATGATAATCGTGACCGCCAGCGTGGCGGCGAATTGGCGGAAGAGCCGCCCGGCAACGTCGCCCATGAAAAGCAGGGGAATCAACACGGCGATCAGTGACACCGTCAACGAGAGAATCGTGAAGCCGATCTGCTCCGCGCCCTTCAGGGCCGCCTCCATGGGAGCATCGCCCATTTCAATGTAACGGGAGATGTTCTCGATCATCACGATGGCGTCGTCCACCACGAATCCGGTGGAGA
>CAYWHA010000106.1:0-9617 GCA_964457555.1 uncultured Solibacteraceae bacterium | reverse complement strand
AATAGGACATTTCTACTTTGCCCAAATAGGACATTATCATTTTGCCGCGACACCGTTACCCTTCCGATTGCAATCCGCCTGCCGACTCTGCTACCATCTAGTTGGCACAGAGTGGAACCCTCCCCTTGAAGCGCCCCAATCCAACCGACGGAGTTAGAATATCAACTGAATGAGCTTCACCGTATTTCTTGGCAATCTTCCCACCTGGGTCACCGCCGACGACATCAAACAGTGGCTGGCCGCCGAGGATCTCGTATCCGACGGCGTAAAGGTGATCCGCAACCACGAAACGCAGGAATCCAAGGGATTCGCTTTTGTCGAAGCGCCCACGGCCGATGAGATGCAATCTATCATCCGCCGCTTCGACCGCGCCCCGCTCGAAGACCGGCTTTTGCGCGCCAACCCTGCACAGCCTCCCAAAGGGAAAGATCTTCGCGGACCGGCGCCCATGGCCTCAGCACCCGCGGGCGCTGTCGGCCCTGCCGGCGCTGCCGGCGCCAGGACCCTAACTCCCAGGCCGGATCGCAAACGGCGCAGCGGCAAACCGCGGGATCAGTCGCCCCGTAGTGCTTTTGCCAACGAATTGGCCAAGGTCCTGTAACCAGCCTCGCCCGGTTGTGCGCAAGCTGGCCCCTGGTTTCCAAACCAGTTACACACCTGTGAAGCGAAATCACATCCGCCTCTCCTGTATCCCCCCTCTATTGAGCTAGTTAGACATGGCGCCCGGCGTGCAGTGCGACCGCCCATGAGATACTCCTGGCTTGGTTGCCTCGTCTGTGGCAGCTTGCTATTCGCCGGCGCACCCGACCCGGATTCGAACGTCAATACCCGCTATAAAGTCGAGACCGTGATCGTTGCCGGCAACGGATGGTCCACCGATTTCGCGTCGGGCCAGGATAGCAAAATCAGCCCCGGCCTCGCCAGGCGGATCACTTCCCTCATCGGGGATCAGCTCAATCCGGCGGCCCTTGACGACGTCGCCAAGCGTCTCGGCAAAGAGTTGAACGCCAGTGTCTCCCGTCGCGTGCTCCGCGGCGCGGCCCCATCCGAAGTCAAGGTCGTATTTCAGGTCGGCCGGCCCGCCGAGCGGTTCGGCGCCACCGTTTCCAAGTTCATCTACGATTCCAGACAGGGCTGGACTGGCGCCGTCGAGGGCGCCGTCAACGTCAAGCAGAATACCTTCGCTTTCGGCGTCGTCAGCGATAACGATGATCTGCCCGAGCGCTACGCCGGAATCGCCGCCCGCTATGAAAACAATCGCCTGGACTCCGACAAGGTGCACTTCCAATTCGAGTTCGATAGCTACCACGAGCAGTGGAATACCAACACTCTCGACCAACTCCCGCCGGCGTCCGCAGAATCCGCCTTCCTCGATGAGACTTCCGACGCCTACCGGACTCGCCAGAACTTCGAGCCCACCGTCACGTTTCTCATCGCCGCGCCCCTTACGCTCATGGTGGGCGCCAGTTTCGAACGTCTGCAGGACCAGTTTCCGTCCGACCATTTTGACTCGGCCAATGCCGTCGTTTCCACTCTGCGCTACCAGCGCCAATTGGAGGACTCGGATACCGGACAAGACATCGAAGCAAGCTATAGCCTGCGCGCCGCCACCAAGGTCCTCGACAGCGATTTTATCTACGCCCGCCATCGCTGGGACCTCCGCTACAGGCTTACCCACGGCCGGAACAGGCTCACGGACGACGTATCGGCCGGCTTCATCGAGGGAAGGGCTCCGCTCTTCGACCGATATGTCCTCGGAAATACGAGTACACTAAGAGGTTGGGACAAGTCCGACCTCGACCCCTTGGGTGGAAACCGGATGGTCCACAATTCCGTCGATTATCGTTACAGGGTCTTTGAAGCCTTCTATGACGCTGGAGCGATTTGGGACGGTGGCGAATCCGTTGTTTTCAGGCACGGGGTTGGCGTCGGCCTCCGCGAAGGAGCCTTCGCGATGGCGGTGGCATTCCCGATTCGAGGTGGCCGGGCCGACCCGATTTTCATGATGGGCATGAATTATTGATGGATCCCGCGCGGGACAGGAGTATCAGCCGCAGACGCTGGCTGTTGGCCGGCATGGCTATGCCCTTCTCCCTCGCAAGCGCCCAAAGCGCTCTCTCAGTTTTTTACGACGGCCAAAACCTCCGCCCCGTCGCTCCCAACCTGCATTTCCTGGCCGGCAAAGCGCTCGAGCGGCTGAAGAGCGCCGACACCGTGGTGTTCGTTGCCAAACTCCAACTCTATGCCATCGACAACAGCCTGCCGCTCGGTTTAAAGTTGGGGAAGTTCGTGGTGAGCTACGATATTTTGGAGGAGAAGTTCAAAGCCGTCATTACCGAGTCCGCCGAGCGCTCCCGGTCGGGTATGACCGCTTCCCAAGCCGAGGCGTGGTGCCTGGATACGCTTGCCATCAGCGCCGCCGGATTGTCCCCGGACCGGCCGTTTTTCTTGCGTTTGGAGATGCGCGCGGCCGGCCCGCAAGAGCAGTTCTCCAACGTCATGGCGGACCCCGTTCGGGCTGTCATTGAGTTATTGGGCCGCAAGGCCGGGCCAGGCGAGCAGCATTGGGGGCCTCTTGACAGTCGCCCGCTCCGCCTCTCCGACCTGGTCCGCATGACCGTCCCGGGGGCGCGAACCGGGTGAACCGGCTTCGTAACAGGCTGATCGCCATCTTCCTGGCTGCCACCCTCGCGCCGCTCGCGGCCACCATTTGGGTCACCACGTTTCTGCTCGACATCAGCCTGGAGTACTCCTCCACCGACCAGTTGAACGCGATCGCCAGTTCCCTCGAAACTACCGAAAAGGAGTTTTACCAGCGCGCTCGCACCGATCTCAAACAGCGCGCCGCCTCCGGCCAGATCGACCCGAAGCATTTCGACCCGGCCGGCCGCGCCAACTGGCCCGACGCCGTGAAGTCCTTCGCCGATGGCGATCAGCCCGAAGAGTTCGTGCGCGCCGGCCAGGAAGGCGACCGCCTGGACTATCTGGTCCGCCGCGGCGCCGACGTCTGGATGTACTCCTCCAGCCTCGGCGGCGTCAAAACCGAGCGCCTGGTGAACCAGATTCGCGCCGCCCGCGCGCTGGTCGACGAGGCGGAAGGTCACGATCTTCGCCGCGGCTTCAAGCTCCTCTACATCGGGCTGGCAGCCTCGTTTTGGCTCGCCGCGCTGGTGCTGCTGATCTATCTGGCCAACCGCATCAGCCGGCCCATTCGCCAGTTGACCGACGGTTTGGGCCAACTGGCTTCCGGCGATCTGGGCGCCCGCGTGGAAGAACCCAGTGACGATGAGATCGGCCGCGCCATCCTGGCTTTCAATCACATGGCGGAAAAGCTTCAGGAGAGCACTGAGCGCCTCGTCTATCTGCGCCAGCTTGCAAGCTGGCAAACCCTGGCGCGGAAAATGGCCCACGAGCTCAAGAACTCCCTCACGCCCATCCGCCTCACCGTGGAAGAAATGTTGGCCCGCTACGACGAAGCCGACCGCGCCTTCATGGAACAAGCCACCCAGATCGTGGTGGATGAGATCGAAACCCTGGGCCGCCGCATCCGCGCGTTCTCCCAGTTCGCCGCCGAACCGCCTGTGCGGCCCGCCGAGGTGGACGTAAATTCGCTCTTGCAGGAGCGCATCGCCTTCCTCAAGACGGCGCACCCCGAGATCGCCTACGACTTTCGCCTCGCCGGCGACGGCCCGTCCGTGATGGCCGACCCGGACCTGGTCAAGGGCATCCTCACCAACCTGCTCGAAAACGCCGCCGAAGCCGCTGGCGAGGGCGGGCGCATTCTGGGCGTGACCGCCGCCGGAAATGGGCGCGTGGTCGTCGAAGTTCACGATTCCGGGCCGGGGTTGAGCGAACAGGCGCGCTCCTCCCTCTTTCAGCCCACCATTTCGTTCAAGAAAAAGGGTATGGGTCTCGGCCTCTCCATCGCGCGCAAAAGCGCCTTGCTTTCGGGCGGGGATCTGGTATTGGTGAAAGGAGAACTGGGCGGCGCGGGATTCCGCTTGCTGCTGCCCGTGGCGAACAATGGCCTCCAAACGAGTTCTGATCGTCGATGACGAAGAGAATATCGGCCGCTCCCTGCGCATGATCCTGGAACGCGAGGGCTACGCCGTCAGCGTCTGCCGTTCGGCGGCCGAATTTCGCAAGCACCCCGACGCCTACCGCGCCGATGCCTACCTCCTCGATTTGAAGCTGCCCGATGGCAATGGAATCGAGCTGCTAAGAGCCATCCGCGCCAACGGTTCCATCTCGCCCGTTACCATGATCTCGGGTCACGGCGCCATCGCCGACGCCGTCGAAGCCACCCGCTCCGGCGCGTTCGACTTTCTCGAAAAGCCGCTTAGCCGCGACCGCGTTCTCCTCGCCATCAAGAACGCTACGGAACAGGGCACTCTCCGCCGTGAGAATGAGAGGCTCCGTGAGATCGTCGGCGGCGCTGGAAAGATGATCGGCGCCAGCCCGGCCTGGCTGCGCGCCGTCGAGCAGGCCACCATGGCCGCGCGCTCCGACGCCCGCGTCCTCCTGATCGGCGAATCCGGAACCGGCAAGGAATTGCTCGCGGCCCACATCCACAATTCCAGCCCCTTCGCTTCCGGCCCGTTCATTAAGGTGAATTGCGCCGCCATTCCCACCGAATTGATCGAAACCGAACTCTTCGGCCATGAGAAGGGATCCTTCACCGGCGCCACCGCCTCGCGCCGCGGCAAGTTCGAGCTCGCCGACGGCGGCACCATTTTTCTCGACGAAGTGGGCGACCTGCACGCCGCGTCCCAAGCCAAGCTCCTGCGCGTCCTGCAAGAGGGCGAGTTCCACCGCGTCGGCGGCGAGCAGATCATCCATGTCAGCGTCCGCGTGGTTTCCGCCACCAACCGCGACCTCGCTTCGCTGGTCTCTCAGGACAAATTTCGCGAGGACCTGTTTTACCGCCTCAGCGTGGTGCCCATCCGCGTCCCCGCCCTGCGCGAGCGCCCGCACGATATCCGTCTGCTGGCCGAGTATTTCCTGGAAGATTTCTGCGCGCGCAACAACTTCAAGCCCAAGATGCTCGATGCCGCAGCCTTCCAGCCCCTGGAGTCCTACGCCTGGCCCGGCAACGCGCGCGAGCTGCGCAACGTCGTCGAGCGCATGGCCATTCTCACCGCCAGCGACCGCATCACGCGCGATTCCATCCCCGTGGAAATCCGCGTGCAGCGCGAAAGCGGCCAGAAGAGCACCATCCAGGAAGCCCGCGAATCGGCCGAGCGCGACCACATCCTCCGCGCCCTTGAGGAAAGCAATTGGAACGTCTCCGGCGCGGCCCGCGCCCTGGGCATGGAGCGCACCAACCTGCACAAGCGCATTCGCGCCTTGGGCGTGAGCCGGGGAAAGTAGCTTCTGTCAGCGCCCGGCGGGGGTGCTGCTGCCGCTGCCACCGCTGCCGCTGCCTCTCCCACCACTGCCGCTGCTGCCACTCCCGCTACTGCCACTCCCACTGCTGCCGCTACCGCTGCCGCTGCTCGCGCCGGCGGCGCTGGTCTTCCCTGTATCGTGAATCGCCCCTCGTATCTTGGACGCCATCTCCGGCGGAACTTGCTCGTAATTGTGCGCGCTTCTCACGTGAGCTGTGGCCTGTTTCATCACATCGTCCGTTGTTTCGCCCCTCGCCTGGAAATCGCAGTTCATGTTGCCCGCATCGCGGCAACTAAATTCCTTGCTCATTGAATTCTCCTGTTGTGGGTTCTTATTACAAACACCACCTGGATCATACCTGATGGACAATTCTGAGCAAAGGGCCCGTTCGTACACTCCACGGGCCGACTTGTACGCTTACTTCTAGTTTTCGGGGTGTAAAGGATGTATGCGAACATTGGGCGCATAACGTGGGCCGGCGCGTCCTTTACCGGCTGACCACGGGGCACGGGGATTGCCGGATGATGGAGTAGGCCAGCATGTCCAAGCGTCCTAGAACGCCGGACTGAGGCTTCCTCCCGATCACCAGCAGATCTGCCTTCAACTCCCCGCTGAGACGGGTGATGACTTTCGACACCTCCCCGACCTCCACCCGCAGGGTCGCCCGGCATCCGGCCGTTTCCTGTAACCGTCCCAATGCGCTCGCTGCCTCGTTGCGCGCCTGTTGATTGCCGCTTCCTGAGACCACATGAACCAGGGTCAGCTCCGCCTGATATTCCTCGGCCAGCCGGCTGGCCCAGTCGAGCACGCAGGTGCTCAATGCCTTCAGATCCACGGCGCACAGAATCCTGCGGCACGCCACCATTTCCAGAGAGGGTGCATTCTCCAGGTGCACCCCGGTCCAGACCGGGCAATCCGCATCGTGCAAAACCTTGGCGCTGGTCGACCCTAAGATCAGGCGCCGGTAAACTCCCATGCCCTTCGTCGGAATCATGATCAGATCGGCCTGCTGGGCGGTCGCGCACTCAATGATTTTTTGCGCCGCCTCCCCGTGCTCAACCATTGTCCTGACATGAAGGTGTTTCAGGCTCTTGTCGAAAAACTTGTCGAAATCCCGTTTCAGGGTCTCGCTCATATCTTCGAGCGTGGCGTTGTACGCAGCCTCCACCACGTGCAACAGGATCAACTCCGCATCGAAGCGCCCGGCCAGCGCCTCCACGTAAGCGGCAGCTCCCCGGCAACGGCTGGAGAAATCGACAGGGAATAGGATCCGCCGAAGCTGAAACATAGCCTCTCCTTCCAGCGTTAATGCTCGTCCGGCGGCGGCAAGGCATCGTCCGGTCCGGCAAACCAGGTATACAGCGCGGGCAGAAGGAAGATGCTCATCACCAGCACCGCCATCAGCCCTCCCACAATCACAATCGCGAATGGGCGCTGCGAATCCGAGCCGATGCCGTGCGAGGTCGCCGCCGGAACCAGCCCCAGCGACGCCACCAGCATCGTCATCAGAATCGGGCGGAACCGCAAGACGGCCCCCTCACGAACCGCGTCCAGGATCGTAAGCCCGCGCGCCCTCAACTGGTTGATATACTCCAGCATGATCACGCCCGTCTGCACGGAGACCCCGAACAGCGCCAGGAATCCAACCCCCGAAGACACACTGAAATTTGTCTTGGTCAGGTAGAGCGCCGCAATCCCTCCAATCGGCGCCATGGCGACGGTAATCAGAATCAGGCTGGCCCATTTCATGGAGTTGAACATGGTGTACAGAATCAGGAAGATCACCAGCAGCGTCAGCGGAATGATCAGCTCCAGCCGCTTCTGGGAGCGCTTCTGCGATTCGTATTCGCCGGCCCACTCCAGACGGTACCCCGGCGGCAGCGCTACGGCTTTCGTGACCTTGGCGATCGCCTCTTCTACCGTGCTGCCCAGGTCTCGCCCGCGCACGCCGTACTTGATGGCCACGTAGCGCTGGTTCCCCTCACGATAAATTTCGGAGGCCCCATCGCGAATCGCCACGTCGCAAAGTTGGCCGAGCGATACGCGTTCGCCGGAAGGCGCCGGCAGCCGGATATCCTCGATCTGCTCGATTGTGGTGCGATACTGCGGTTGATACCGGACCACCAGATCGTAGCGCTCTTCGCCCTTCAGCACCTCGGAGACCGCTTTCCCCCCGGCTGCCGTCTCGATCGCGTCCTGGACGTCCGACACGTTGATGCCGAAACGCGCGGCCTTGTCGCGGTTCACCGTGAGGTTCATGTTCGGCTGCCCAATCACCCTGAAAATGCCGAGATCCTGCACGCCGTGGATCTTGCTCATCACTCCCACAATGGCATCGGCCTTCTCTTCCAGCAGCTTCAAATCGTCCCCGTAGATCTTGACCGCCAGCTCTCCCTTAACGCCGCTGACCGCTTCTTCCATGTTGTCCGCGATCGGTTGCGAAAAGTTCCAGATGACGCCTGGGATCATCTCCGCCTCCCGCCCCAGGGCAGCGATCAATTGCTCCTTGTCCTGATGAAACTCCGGCCGCCATTGCTCCTTGGGCCGCAGGTCGATGAAATATTCCGTGTTGAAGAACCCCGTGTAGTCCGTGCCGTCGTCCGGCCGCCCCACCTGGCTCACCACTTGGTTCACCTCGGGGAACTTGGCGAATATAACGCGCGCTTCGTTCATGATGAGCGTGCCCTCGGTTGGTCCCGTGCTCGTCGCAAGCGTTCCGCGCGCCCAGATCGCGCCTTCGTCCAGGTGCGGCAGAAACTCGGAGCCGATCGTCCGCGCCAGCAGAATCGCGCCGGCCAGAATCAGCACCGACGCCGTTACCGTCACCCACCGGAACCGGACAGCCGCGCCCAATGCCTTGCCATAAGCCCGCGTCAGCAGCAGCATCAGCGGATTGCGCCATTCCTTCGTACCTCTGGGGAACACAATGCTGGCCAGCACCGGCCCGAGAAACATCGAGAACAGTAGCGATCCCAACAAAGCGAAGGCCACCGTCCAGGCCATTGGCCGGAACAGACGCCCTTCCACGCGCTGCAGCGTGAAGATGGGTACGTAGGCCGTGATAATAATCAGGATCGAGTAGAACACCGGCCGCTGCACCTCGTGCGCCGCTCTCTTGATCTTCTGCGCCACGGTATCGCCGGCATGCGCCCCGGCGTGCGAAAGCAGCCGCACGATGTTCTCCACCATCACGATCGCGCCTTCCACAATCATTCCGAAATCGAGCGCGCCCAGCGAAAGCAGGTTAGCCGGAATGTGCCGCAAATCCAGGCAAAGCGCGGCGAACAACAGCGAGAACGGAATGGTGAACGTGACAATCAGCGCGCCGCGTATGTTCCCGAGGAAGATGAACAGAATCACCGAAACCAGAATGATCCCCTCGGTCAGGTTGTGCAGCACCGTATGCGTGGTCAGATGCACCAGGTCGCTCCGGTCCAGGTGGGGAACAATTGTCACCCCCGGCGGCAGAAAGTGATGGTTGAGGAAATCCACCTTCTCGTGCAAGTTAGTCAGCACGTTGTCCGCATCCGCCCCTTTGCGCAGCAGCACGATGCCGGAAACCACATCCCCATCGTCCACAACCTTGCCGGGGTCGAAGTGGATCGCCTTGCCCAGTTGGCCCAGCCGGATCTTAGGCCCTTGCCGCACTTCGCCGATATCGCGCACGCGAACTGGAATCCCGTTCTGCGTCTTTAGTTCGATCGCCGCGATGTCGTCCGTGGTCTGAACCAGTCCCACCGCTCTCACGTTGATGGCTTGTTCCCCACGCTCGATAAAGCTGCCGCCCGCGTTCACGTTGTTACTGGTTAGCGCCGCCTCCACCTGTCCGATGCTCAGCCCATAGGAAATCAGCTTGTTCGGATCCACCTGCACCTGGTACTCGCGCGTCGCTCCGCCGAAGGTCGACACGTCCACCACGTCCGGGACCGATTTCAACTGTTTCTCGATCACCCAGTCTTCGAGCGACTTCAGCGCCATTACGTCGTAATCCGGGTTCGTGCTCTTCAGCGTATAAAAGTAGATCTGCCCCACCGGACTGTAGTCCGCGCCCAGCGTGGGCTGCAAGCCTTCTGGAAGAGTGACTTGCGAAAGCTTTTCCAGTACTTTCTGCCGGTTCAGATCGTTGCTCGATCCATCGTCGAACGTCAGGTTGATCGTGGAAAGGCCCGCCAGAGACCAGGAGCGCAGCGACATCAGTTGCGGCAGCCCGTTCATCTGCACTTCGATGG
>CAYWHA010000105.1:0-9999 GCA_964457555.1 uncultured Solibacteraceae bacterium | reverse complement strand
ATGGGCGTGGACGCGGAAACCGGCGTGTTCATGCTGCTGTATCTCGATCTGGCGTTCGAGCAGCGGAAGCAGGCGGGGCTGATGCGGAATCGCGCGGACCTGCGCGAGGCGATTGTGCATGGAGCGGTGAAGCGGATCCGTCCGAAGTTTATGACGGTGGCCACCATGTTCGTGGGCCTCGCGCCCATCATGTGGTCGCAGGGAACGGGCGCGGACGTGATGAAGCGGATCGCGGCGCCGATGATCGGCGGCATCTTTACATCGTTCTTATTGGAGCTGGTGGTATATCCGGCAATTTACGAGGTTTGGAAATGGCGATCGGTACGAAGACAAGCGGTTTGATTCTGGCGTGGGCCGTGGCTGCGACGGCGGCGCAGTTCCCCATGCGCCACCGGCACGTGCGCGGCGGCTGCGAGGGGACGCTCGACGTCAGCGAAAACGGCGTACGGTTCGCCGGACCGAAGGGGCACGCGTGGCAGTGGAAGCTCGAGCAGATCCGGCAACTGGAGCTGGCGCCGGACCGCGTGGTGGTGGTGAGCTACGAAAACGGCACGCTGCCGGGAACGGAGCGCAGGTACGAATTCAGCGGCGCGGTTCCGGCGGACGAGCTGTATTCGCTGCTCAAGAATCGCATGGACCAGCGGCTGGTGGCGGAGTTGGCGCAACCGGCGGGCGCGGCGCTTTGGTCGATGCCGGCCAAACACGAGGGCCGCGCCGGCTCACTAGGGACGCTCGATGTGACGCCGGAGACGATCGGATATCGGACCGGGGCGAAGTACGAATCGCGCACCTGGCGGTATGCCGACATCGCGGGCGTAAGCAGCTCCGGGCCGTTTCAGTTGACCGTCACGACGTTCGAGCTGGCGCCGGCGCAATATGGCGGGCGCAAGGATTTCAATTTCGAATTGCAACAACCGATGACCGAAGCCCGGTACGACGAGTTGTGGCTTCAGGTCGAAAGGAAGAACGGGAGAATACCATGAAGAAGATCACCGTAACGATAGTAGCTTCGGCGGCATTGATGCTGGCCGCCGATCGAACGTTTACCGGAACCGTCACCGACGACATGTGCGGCGGCAATCACAAGGACATGAACATGGGGACGGACGAAAAGTGCGTGACCGATTGCGTGCGCAACGGCGCCAAGTACGCGCTGTGGGACGGGAAGCAGACGTACGTCCTGAGCGACCAGAAGGCTGCAGCGAAATTCGCCGCCAGGAAGGTGACGGTGAAAGGCGCGCTGGACGCGACCGCGAAGACCATTCAGGTCAGCTCGATTGCGGCGGCGAAGTAGCCGGACATTGCCATCGCGCCAGACACCGCCCCTTGAAATCATGGGGCCGCCTGGAGTACGCTTCATCATCAGCGAGGTTTCATGAATCGAAGGACTTTCTTTTCGGTTTCGGGCGCCGCCGCGGCTACGCTCGGCGGCGCTTCCCCCAAGGCGGCTTCCGCGGCGCCACCCGCGCGCGCGCTCATGAAACTGGGGTGCCAGAGCGCCCCGACCAATGAGACGCACCTCAAGTACCTGGCCCGTTACGGCGTGCGCAATATCTGCGGTTATCCCGAGATCGCGGACGGGCGGCTTTACGCGACGGTGGACGAACTCAAGCGCATGCGCGATCTGGCGGACAGCAACGGCATCAGCGTGGATTGCATCGCGCCACCGTTCCTGGAATCGAGCCATGTGGATAGCGAGAAGCACGCCGCCATTGTGCTGGCCCAAAGCCCCGAGCGCGACCGCGACATCGAAGCTCTGCAAACCATGATTCGGAACTGCGCGGCGGCGGGAATTCCATCGATGAAGTACAACATGAGCATTCTGGGGGTGGTGCGCACGGGGCGCATTCCCGGAAGAGGCGATGCCTCATTGAGCGCCTGGCGGCTGAAGGACGCGCATCCCAATCCTCCATTGACGCGCGCGGGGCGCGTAGATGCGGATATGTTCTGGGAGCGGATCACGTACTTCCTGGACCGCGTGATTCCGGTGGCGGCGGAGAACAAGGTCCGCATGGCTTGCCATCCGCACGATCCGGGCATGCCGCCGGAGGGCTACCAGGGAGTGGACCGCGTGCTGGGAAGGGTGGATGGCTTGAAGAAGTTCATTTCCATCCAGGAAAATCCGTATCACGGGCTGAATTTCTGCCAGGGCACGGTGTCGGAAATGCTGGCCGACCCCGGCAAGGAAATCTTCGACGTCATACGGTATTTCGGCTCACGCCAGAAGATTTTCAACGTGCATTTCCGCAATATCCGCGGACACCGCGACGATTTCGCGGAGGTATATCCGGACGAAGGCGATATCGATTTCGTGAAGGCCATTCAGGTTTATAAGGAGGTCGGGTATCCTTATTTACTGATGCCGGACCACGTCCCGCAGGCGCCCGGCGATCCGAACGGATTACAGTCATTCGCGTTCTGCTACGGATATATTCGCGCGCTGATACAGGCTGCGGATCAGATGGGGTGACGGTCAGACCAGGCAGGGGACCTCGAATGTCTTGCCTTCCAGCGCGCCGATCACGGTTCGGACATCGGCGGGAACCGTGACCGGTTTATTGCGCGGGTAGTCGAGCATCACCAGGGTGGAATCGACTTCGGCGGCAATCTCGTCCAGATTGCGGCTTACGATGCGGTGCAGCATCTGAAGGCTGCTCTTGCCGATGCGGGCGATGCGAGTCCCGACATAGACCGTATCGGGGTAATTGAGCACGCGCTTGTAATCGCACTTCATGCTGGCCAGGATTGGCGCGACTCCGGAGGGCGGCAGCGGCGGAAACAGCCCGATGGGGAAAAGGTACTCCACGCGCGCGGTTTCGGCCCAGCGCATGTAAGCCAGGTTGTTGACGTGTCCGAAGGCGTCCAGGTCTCCCCATAACAGGGGAATGGTTGTGACGACGGGAAAATCGGCGAGAAGCCGGTGACTGTCTTGCATGGAAAACCTGATTATCTCACGCGGCGGAAGGCGGATCTACCGGCGTGGGCAGCTCATGCCAGATCTCGACCTCATATCCATCCGGGTCGCGGAAGAAGACATAAGGTTCGCCAGGGCAGAACTCCCCTTGGCTGAGGATCCGGCCGCCTGCCTGCTCGACGGCTTCGACCGCGGCGGCAATGTCCGCGGCGTCGCGGAGCCGGAATCCGAAGTGAACGATGCCTCCACCGGGGCCGGCCTGCGCGGGCTTGCGCTCAAAGACCAGCGCGTCGAAAGCGCCGGGAGTCTGGGCCTGAATGAAGTCGGGATTGCGATACACGGCGACTGCGCCCAGCACACGTTCGTAGAAGCGGAAGGAGCGCTCCGGGTCTGCGACTGCCAGCGCGAGGTGAGTCAGGCCATAGGTGGCGGGCATCGCTAAACCAGCGCCGCTTCGGACGGGCTTTTACTTTCCATCAGGCGCATCAACTCCAGGCGGATGGCATCCACCAAGGCCTTCCAACTGGCGGCGATCACATTGTCGGATACGCCGGCGGTGGACCAGCTACGGTGACGGTCGCTCCATTCGATGAGAACGCGCACTTTGGCGGCGGTCCCTTTGCGGGAATCGAGCACGCGGACCTTGTAGTCGGTGAGGCGCACGCCGGCGATCTCCGGGTAGAGCTTGGAAAGGCACTTGCGCAGGCACTCGTGCAGCGCGTCGAACGGGCCGTGCCCGGTGGCCGTGGCGGAATGCACGCCGTCCTGCGCGCGCAGGGTAACGCTGGCCTCGCTAAGCGATTCCCCGGAAGCTCCATCGGCGCGGGTGGAGACTTCATAGCTGTCCACATCGAAAAGATGCAGGCCCGGATTCAAGGCCTCACGCACCAGCAACTCAAAGGCGCCCTCGGCGGCTTCGAGTTCGTAGCCGTCGTATTCCATCTGCTTGATGCGCTCTAGCAGTTCCGCGCGGGCTTTCTCATCCAGGCGGCCGGCCATGCCGTGCTGGTCCAGCTTGACGAGGACATTGCCGCGGCCCGAGAGATCGCTTACGAGCACGCGCTGGCGGTTGCCGACGGTTTCGGGCTTGATGTGCTCATAGGTGGCCGAATCCTTCAGGACGGCGCTGACGTGGATTCCACCCTTGTGCGCGAAGGCGCTCCTGCCCACGAAGGGCTGAGCATTGGGGAGGGGCAGGTTGGCCAGCTCGGCGATGAACCGGCAGGCCGAGGCCAGCGTGGTGAGCTTCTCCGGGCCGATGGTTTGGTGGCCCATCTTCAATTCCAGGTTGGCGATGACGGACGCGAGGTTGGCGTTGCCGGTTCGTTCGCCGTATCCGTTCAGGCAGCCCTGCACGTGGGTGGCGCCGGCTTCGACGGCGGCCAATGCGTTGGCTACGGCCAGCTCGGAATCGTTGTGCGGGTGAATGCCGATGACGCCATCGAAGCGGCGACGCACCTGCTGGACGATTTCCGCGAGGCGGCTGGGGAGCGTGCCGCCGTTGGTGTCGCAGAGGCAGAGCACGTCGGCGCCGGAGGTCTTGGCGGCTTCGAGCGTGCGCAGCGCGTAATCGGAGTTGGCGCGGTAGCCGTCGAAGAAGTGCTCGGCGTCGTAGACCAGTTCTTTGCCGTGCTGCTTGAGGAAGCGCACGGTATCGGAAATCAGCGTCAGGTTCAATTCGTTCGAGATGCCGAGGGCGCGCTTGACGTGGAGGTCCCACGATTTGCCGAAGATCGAGATGACGGGCGTGTTCGCCTCGACCAGCGCGCGCACGTTGCGGTCTTCGTGGACGGGGTTCCTGGCCAGGCGCGTGGAGCCGAACGCGGTTACCTTCGCATGGCCGAGCTTCAGATCGACGGCGCGGCGGAAGAACTCTTTGTCCTTGGGATTGGAGCCGGGCCAGCCGCCTTCGATATAGTCGATGCCCAGCTCGTCAAGCTGCCGAACGATGAGCAGCTTGTCGTCCACGGAGAAAGAGACCAGCTCGCCTTGAGTGCCGTCTCTGAGGGTGGTATCGAAGGTGTAGATTTTCATGGGAATCCAAATCGGGGGCCGGAATCGGGGGCCGGGGGCCGGGGATTAGCAAAGCAAAAACCCCGGGCCCTGGCCCCCTGGCCCCCGGGCCCTATTCTTGGGGTACGCCGGCTTCCTTTTTCTTCTTGAGGAAGGGCATCATGGCGCGAAGTTCGCGGCCGACTTCTTCGACGGGCTGATGGCGGGCGGCTTCGCGCATGGCCAGGAAACCCTTGCGGCCGGACTTGTTCTCATCGATCCATTCCTTGGCGAACTGGCCGGACTGAATCTCCGAGAGGATCTTGCGCATTTCGGCGCGCGTCTGTTCGTTGACGATGCGGGGGCCGCGCGTGTAATCGCCGTACTCGGCGGTGTCCGAGACGGAGAATCGCATGTAGCCGAGGCCGCCTTCCTGGATGAGGTCGACGATGAGCTTGACCTCGTGGAGGCACTCGAAGTAGGCGATTTCGGGCGCGTAGCCGGCCGCCACGAGGGTTTCGAAGCCGGCGCGGATCAGCTCACTGACGCCGCCGCAGAGGACGGCCTGCTCTCCGAAGAGGTCGCTCTCGGTCTCCTCTTTGAAAGTGGTTTCGATGACGCCCGCCTTGAGGCAGCCGAGAGCCAGAGCGTAAGCCAGCGCCTTCTCCAACGCCTGGCCGGTGGCATTTTGCTCGACGGCCACGAGGGCGGGGACGCCGACGCCTTCGACGAAGAGCTCGCGAACGCGATGGCCGGGCGCCTTGGGAGCGATCATGGTCACGTCGATATCTTTAGGCGGCGTGATTTGCTTGAAGTGGATATTGAATCCGTGGGCGAACATCAGGGTTTTGCCCGCCGTCATGTGCGGCGCGATGTCCTTGTTGTAGATGGCGGCCTGGACATGATCCGGGACCAGGATCATGATGACATCGCCTGCCTTGGCGGCCTCGGGCGTCGTCATGACTTTCAGACCGGCCGCTTCGGCTTTAGCCCACGAGGGACTGCCGGGGGCTTCGCTGACCACTACGTTGACGCCGGAATCGCGCAGGTTCAGCGCGTGGGCGTGTCCCTGGCTTCCGTAGCCGATGATGGCGACCGTGCGGCCCTTCAGGTAATCGAGATTTCCGTCTTTTTCGTAATAACGTTTCGACATGTGCGCTCCCAAGAACCGCTCTCTTACGTTCGCGGCTCGGATTTATATTAGCGGTTCGGATTCTGACGTTCGCGGTTCGAGTTTACGTTCACGGTTCGGATTTACGTTTACGGTTCGAGTTTAGTAAACCGTTTCTTCCAATTTCGCGCCCGTCCTGGTGGGAACAGGCGGCTGCAGCTTGAGTTTCCTGGCATCCAGGGTGATGGCGACGGCGCCGGAACGGGTTACGTCGATCTCGCCATAGCTTCCCATCACGTCGATGAACTCCTGGAGCTTCTCGGGGGCGCCGGTCACCTCGATAGCGAAGCCTTCGGTGGAGGAGTCCACCACGCGGCCGCCGAAGATCTCGGCTTCCTTCAACACCGCGGGGCGCGATTCCATGGCGGTGCGGACGCGCACCAGCACCAGCTCGCGGAGCACTTTCGGCGCGTCGGTCAGGTCGGTGGCTTGAAGCACGTTGACCGGTTTGTTGATCTGCTTGATGACCTGCTGGCGCAGCGCGCTATCGACATCGACCATGATGGTCATGCGCGACACCTCGGGATCGAGCGTGCGGGCGACCGTGAGACTCTCGATGTTATAGCCGCGCTGGCTTAGGACTCCAGTGACGCGCATCAGGGCGCCGGGCTTGTTCTCGAGCAAGAGCGAAATTGTCAGAAGCATGAGTTCCTCTTCGTCACTTTGCGACGACCGCCTGCGGTTGCGGCGGTCCCATCACCATTTCGTTGATCGCGGCGCCGGCCGGAACCATGGGGTACACGGATTCAAACGGCGTCACCGCGACGTTCAACAGGTACGGCCCCGGCTCCGCGACGGCCCGCTCCAATGCGCCCGCCAGCTCCGAAGGCTTTTCAACGGACGCGCCCTGGAAGCCGTACGCGGCGGCCAGCTTTTGCACATCGGGGAAGCAACCGAGCTCCACGGAGCTGAGGCGGTCGTTGAAGAACAGCGTCTGCCACTGACGCACCATCCCGAGGTGTCCGTTGTTCATGACCACGATCTTGATGGGCAACCGGTTGACCATGATGGTGGAAAGCTCTGGGATGGACATCTGGAAGCCGCCATCGCCGACGAGCGAGAAGACCAGCTTGTCCGGCCGCGCCATCTGCGCGCCGATGGCGGAGGGCAAGCCGAAGCCCATGGAACCGAGACCGCCCGAGGTGATCCAGAGCCGGGGCTCGTTGAAGCGGATCAACTGCGCGGCCCACATCTGGTGCTGACCCACGTCGGTGGTGACAATGGCGTGCCCCGCGGAGAGGCGGTCGATTTCGCGCATGAGGTGCTGGGGCTTGATTTCGGAATCGGAGACTTCCGCCGGAAAGGGGTACTCGGCTTTCCACTCGCGGATCCGATGCCACCAGGCGCGCCGCGCGGAGGAGAGCTTTTCATCCACGGGACGGGTTTCGGAAAGCGCCTTATTCAGCTTGCCGAGGACGCGCTTCACGTCGCCCACGATGGGCACGTCGGGGGCGCGGTTCTTGCCGATTTCGGCGGGATCGATATCGACGTGGATGACCTTGGCATGGGGGGCGAACGCGGCCAGGCGCCCGGTGACGCGGTCGTCAAAGCGGACGCCGAGGGCGATCAGGAGATCGCAGCCGGTGAGGGCCATGTTGGCGGCGTAGCTGCCGTGCATGCCGGGCATGCTGATGAAATTGGGATGCTCGGAAGGCAGGGCGCCGAGGCCCATGAGGGTCTGTACGACGGGCGCGTCGGTCAACTCAACGAACTCGCGGAGTTCGCGGGAGGCGCCGGCCGCGATCACGCCGCCGCCGGAGTACACCAGGGGGCTGGCGGATTCCTGCACCAACTGGGCGGCGCGCTTGATCTGCCCGGTGTGACCCTCGGTGAAGACTTTGTAGCCGGGCAAGTGGATGGAACTGACGGGCTCGTAATGCCCCTGTCCCTGGAAGACGTCCTTGGCGATATCCACCAGGACGGGGCCGGGACGGCCGGTGGAGGCGACGTAGAAGGCCTCGTGCACGATGCGCGGGAGGTCGGCGAGGCTCTTGACCAGGTAATTGTGCTTGGTGGCGGAGCGAGTGATGCCGAAGGTGTCGGCCTCCTGAAACGCGTCGCTGCCGATGAGCTTGGTGGAAACTTGCCCGGTGATGGCGACGATGGGGATGGAATCCATGAGCGCGTCCACTAGGCCGGTGGTCAGGTTGGTGGCGCCGGGGCCGGAAGTGGCGCAGCAGACGCCTACTTTACCGGTGGCGCGCGCGTAGCCTTCGGCGGCGAAGGCGGCATTTTCCTCGTGACGCACGAGGATGTGCTTGATGGCGCAATCGTAGAGCACGTCGTAGAAGGGAAGCGTGACCCCGCCTGGATAGCCGAACATGCAATCCACGCCTTCCTTCGCCAAACACTCGACCAGCATTCTCGCACCGCTCATTAACGTTGACATATAGCGTTTTCCCTCAAGAGATCTCGTTTTGCTCCATCGGACAATAAAAAAGGCCACCGGCTGGTTTTCGCCCCGCCGATGGCCTTGGGAACCTTAGTTCCGGCTGGCCTTCAAGCGGGGCCGGCTACGATGACCGCAATAATGATAGCGATGGAAGAAAGGATGCGGGCTGGAAGACGGCTGAACATCGAGGAACTAGAAGACAGTGTATCGTACAGGCCGGTTAAATGCAAGAGCGCGTTGGTATCAATAAAACTTATGATGGCATTGGGGGAAGTTTGCTGGAAGCGTGCGGGAGCGGACGCCTCTGTTGCGGCTTGCCGGGGGAAATGGGTTCGTTTGGTGCAGCTTGTAAGTGGCTTCATTTTGTTTGAGTTGGGCGGAAATTGGGTTCGTTTGGTGAAATCCGGCGTAGCGTTCTGGCGCGGGGGGGCGGGGCGGACCGACTGCGGTCGACGGGGGAAATGGGTTCGTTTGGTATTTCGCTGAATGGGGCGCTTTGAGCCTGGCGCCTCGGCCGGATTGGGTTCGTTTGGCGCGCCGGTAATATCTGGGCCCGACGCTTGTATGCGCGATTGCCGGCGCGTGCTTCCCGTTCCATAGCGATCCTCCACTTTCAGAAATAGCACGGAGTCGGGATGGACTCTGAGGTGCGGCGACTGCAACTGACGGGAAGGAAAGGGAGTTGTTTTGTGAAGGTAGGCTGTGATTGGAAGACGGCGGCGCTACGCTTCGTCACAGAACCGGGCATCGGAAGAGTGCCGTTGCGGGACTGCCCAGTGAACCTGTTGGGAAAGGCCCGTCGGACGTGACCGGAGATGTAGCAGGGCCAATGCGTGGGTACCATTGGGGCACTTCTCCGAGAACCCCACATATCATGCCTCTCAATCGTATACTGGTTCCAAGATGATGGATACCACATCAGGAGGCCAGATCCATTTTCCCGTGCTTTCGATTGCTCGCGATAAGACTGTGGTCCTATTCATTAGCCAGCAGGAATTCACCACGGTGATCGGGAAGAAGGACTCAATCGGCGAGCCCATAGCTGGGTGCCTCGGGATGAAGGTCATCGACCAGGATGGGAATCTCTTCGAGGTCCACGAGGCACGAAAGGGCCGAGACCTCGGCTCGATCTACCCAGGCCTCAGCCTAGTGCGCTTCCTCTCCCGTGCGAGGCGTTTGGAAGCTGATCTTAGCCTTTTGTTTCTCGGACAAATCTCTTTCGATGAAACGAAGCGTTTGGTAGTCGAGAATCTTCCTTCACTTCGTCGCTCGCTCACATCTGTTGTTGGAATCGATGCCGAATCACTTCCTGAATCTATTGGTGAGGTCAAGACTTTCCGAGAGTTGTATTCCCTTCTCGATCCCCGTTTGGGCTGATAACACTGGGTACCGGTTCCGCAAAACTTTACCAGGGTTAGACGCGACAGCCGCATTGTATTCCCATTCCGCAGGCTCTTTCGCGCTGAAAGGCACGTGAAACGTTAGGACTTATCGGAAGCGCCACGGCGCAGGTAAGCCCGAGCAGGGAGT
>CAYWHA010000104.1:0-10198 GCA_964457555.1 uncultured Solibacteraceae bacterium | reverse complement strand
CTCCCTGCGGCGCGCCTACCTGGCTATCTCGCGCCAATTTCTCTCCGACAGGCTCTCAGGCTGATCGGTATTTCCGGGTTGCCCTTGCATTTACGCCAGGTCGTTTACAAAAGACCGTTTGGTTCCCCGCTTTTCATTTCGGCTTCGCTGAGTTCTCGTTGATGTCGCGGCCTTTCGGGAGAGGCGCACGCAGCTCACGCCGCAAGCGCTATTATGGCTGTTGTGATGCTTTCGCTGGTCATCGTGTTACCCTTCGACGGAAGGGGTGTGTTATGCAGCTTTCAAAAACGGCGATCATGTGGTCTGGGGAAGGTGAGAAACTACGATACGATTGCCCTGTAGGGTTTCAGGTTGAAGGGATGCTCATCGGCAAGGGCGCGCGCATCTATCTGTCAGAACCCGCGAGCGACCGCTGGCAAATCCTTCCTATGAACAGCGGAGTAGACGGGGAGCGCTACGGTGATTTCAAAAGCGCCGATGATGCCCTTGCCGCGCTCCAGACGGACGTGTCCATGTAGCCGGTTGCCGCTTTGTGGCGGGCGATACGGGCTGCTGTGGCGCGCCGGGGATGCCCGCACGCAAAACCCGTCAGCCTGTGTGACGCCAGCCACCGATGACTAACCGAATCTTGGGAGACCGGGGAGGGGGCAGTTTCTAAGTGAAAGCCTCGGCAGACGCCGCGGAGCGGACTCACCTATCGACCCTTCCAATTTCCGCCCGCATCGAAGTTACGCGATGCGCGATAGCCACAGGCGTTCCATACCATGTCGAACTGGGGTTTCAAAACCGCGACCGCCGCCGCGCCATTAGTCTGTGACCTTTGCCTCGGGCAGGATGAGCGTGTCCTGAGTGATAGCCTCGCCGCGGTGCCAGCTATCCACACCCATGCCGTACCCCTTTACGTTGGTCAGCGCCAAGCCGATGAAAACCGGGAGGCCGCAGCCGATCTCGCGCATGGTCGCCAAGTAACGGGGTAGGGCGGTGAGCAGATAGTCTTCGTAGGCTTGACTGGGAATGAACTTGCGCTCATCGTTCCAGGGCGCCAGGGTCCCGCCGTCGACAGCCTCAATGGTGCCGTTCCTGTAAAGCTGGACGTATGAAAATGGCGGCTCGCCGCCGGAATATGTGATAAGGCCCTCAAAGTTGATCCTGTGGTTCCAGCCAGAACTCCCCATGGGCGGAAGGCGGTCGGGCCGAAGCCCGACCGCGTCCAGTGGTTGCGCCGCGGCAAACGCGGTAAACGGGAGGCAGTGGAGCACGATCTTTGGTCCCGGCGCGAACGGAATGGGGGTGTCGTTGTTCGCCAGCGCAATGATCCGGTCTGCCCGGAATGCCCGAATCCGTTCCGCGACGGTGCCAGATAATGTAAACGCCTGCCGAAGTTCCCCAACGTCGAGAGGGTACTTTCGCGTGGCGTTGCGGCCGTAGAACTTGTCGTGCCCCTTGAAGACAACCCTATGTGGGGCGATCCAGCTCCGGTCAACCCGAAATACCAGCACCGGCTGACCGCCCGCGACTGGCACGAGTGCGTGGGTATATCGTATTCGAGGGTCGAGGCCATCCGCGATTAGGTTGTCCAGCCGTTGGATCTCTTCCCGCCATCTACATATCAGGCCCGGCCGGCGAACTCGCGGCGCTCGGTTGACACTCTCACTTTTTCACCTTCTTTGATGAAGAGGGGGACGCGGATTTCCAGGCCGGTCTCCAGTTTGGCGGGCTTGGTCACACTGCCGCTCGAGGAATCGCCGCGCACGCCCGGTTCCGTGGAGGCAACGGCCATCTCTACGAATGGGGGCAATTCCAGGCCGATGGGGTTGCCATTGAACTTGAGCAGATCGACAATGCCTCCCTCGATGAGGAAGTCGCGCGCGTTTCCGATCAACTCGTCGGCAAGGGTGAGGGTGTCGTAGCTTGCCTGGTCCAGGAAGTAAGAGCCATCGGCGTCGCTATACAGGTAGGATGCGGGAACCAACTGGAGATCCGGTTCTTTGAACTTTTCGCCCGCCTTGAAGGTTTTCTCGAAGACGGCGTTTGTGATCAGGTTGCGGATCTTCAGACGCACCAGGGTCTGGCCGCCGCGGGCGGTTGGCGTGTTCACCTCCACGTCGAGGCAGGTGAACGGAATGTTGTCGATCTCAAACCGCATCTTTCGTTTGACGTCAATCGCATCAATCAACACGGGGGTGAACTCCTTAACAGGCAGGCAGCGGGAGCGATGGAGATTCGGCTGCGCTTCTCTTTCAAGTATAGGGCGGTGGGCAGGAGGCCGACGAGGGCGTCGGCCGCAGACCAAAGGGCACCCCGATTGGAAAGCCGAGACGACTCTCGGCTCAGCAAGCCTGGCGGCTTGCGCCACGCGCGCGGAGATGGCTTAGGTTCACTTATGGGGGTCTGCCTACTTTCTGTGGTAATCAGGTAGAAGCCATGCTCGCCCCGTCCATCGCCCAGGTCACGCCGGCGGAGTTCGAACGCCAGCCCTTGCGGCTGATTCATGCGGCGGTGGATCGGTGGGCCGCCATACGGCCCGGCGATGCCGCCATCCTGAACGCAACCCGCGGTACGCGGCTGAGCTGGGACGATCTGCGGCGCGGCTCCATGGCCGTGGCGGCGGAACTGGCCCGTCTGGGATTCCGCAAGGGCGATGTGCTGGCGGCCTGGCTGCCACTGCTTGACGAACATGTCCTGCTGGAATACGGCTGTTTTCGTTTGGGCGCGATCCACGCGCCGCTCGATTTGCGGCTGCAACCCGCCGAATTGGTGCGCTGCCTGGACCTAGTGCGCGCCAAGGGCTTCGCCTTCCCGGGCAAGATCGGCGGCGTGGATTTCGCCGCGGCAGCCGAAGCCGTTTGCCGGCGCTCGGATTCCATCGAGCATCGCATTCAGTTTTCGCCGCAGAGCGAGTGCATTCCGGGCGCGCGGAGTTTTGCGGAAATGCTGAGGACCGGGCATGCCGCGCCCTTACCGGAGATTTCCGAACACGACGCGGCGCAGGCGATCTTTACTACGGGATCGACCGGATCTCCCAAGCCGGCGGTGCTTTCCCATCGCGGGATCATCTGCCAGAACCTCTGCCTCGTGAGGGCGTTCGATTTCGGGCCGGGCCAGCGGGTGCTCTGCAACCTGCCGGCATCGCACGTGGGCGGGCAGGCGGAGGTGTTGATGACCACGCTATTTTCCGGCGCCACGGCGGTGACTCTGGAGACCTTTGACCCGGTGAAGTCCCTGGACGCCATCGAACGGCATGGCGTGACCCTGATTGGACAAATCCCCGCGATGTACCAATTGGAATGGCGCACGGCGGATTTCGCGGCGCGCAATTTTGCCAGCTTGCGAACGGCGGTTTACGGCGGGCAATCCGCGCCGCGGGCGTTCCTTGAACAGATGCTACGGATGGCCCCAAGGATCGCCACGGGATTGGGCCTCACGGAGACTTCCGGCTTCTGCACCTATACGGCGCTCACTCCGGACGCCGATACGGTGGCGCAGGGCCTGGGCTGGGCGATGCCGGTTTACCGGATGTCGGTGCGCCAGCCGATGGAGGCGGGCGGCGCGGCCGGGGCCGAGATCTCCGACGGCGAAATCGGCCACATTTGTTTCGAGGGTCCGCAGAACTTCCTGGGATATCTCAACGACCCCGCGGCGACCGCGGCCACGCTCTCCACCGACGGCGTGCTCTACACCGGCGATATGGGGAGCGTGGACGGGCGCGGATTGCACCTGGCGGGACGCGCCAAATGGGTGCTGAAGCCGGCCGGCTACCAGGTGTTCCCGGGCGACGTAGAGGCGCACATCGCCGGGCTGACGGAGCAGGTGGCGAGCGTGGGCGTGGTGGGCCATCCTCACCGCGTCTGGAGCGAGGGGATTGTGGCGTTCGTCGAAAAGCGCGCGGGTGCGGGGCTGACCGCGACGGAACTGCGGCGGCACGCGCGGTCGCTGACGTCGTATATGCGACCGCTACATTACGTGATTCTGGAACCCGGCGGGATGCCTCTGAACCGCACGGCGAAGGTGGACGTGGGGCGGTTGCAGGAGATGGCCAAGGAGGAAGTGCGGAAGCTGAGGGAGCGCGGGCGGTGGGACGCTAGTTAAGTGCACCGCCGGCGGAGACCGGCGGCGGTACTGACAAAACCGTGACATACGGGCGGCGTCACGGCGTTACGATGGGCGCAATGAAGAGCCGCCGTTGGCCCGATTCCGCGTTGCTGTGGCAGGCGGCGCTGGTGATCCTTCCGGTAGCGATTCTTTCGGCAGTGGCGTTGTATTCGCTGCGCCAGGACAAGGCGTCCATCGAGCAGGAGGCGCGCAGCCGGGCCAGCGAGCTTGCGCCGGAACTGGCGCGGCGGCTGGGTGAGCACGCCGCCGAGTTACTCAAGGCTCCGATGGGGGGCATGATCCAGTACGGACGGATCACGTCGCCGGTGGACTACCCGGCGATGCCCGAGCCTGAGGAGAAGCTGACGGCCGCCGATGTGGAGGCGAACGCAAGCTGGGAGCGGCTGGTTTCCCTGGCGAAGGAGCCGGTTTCGCCGAACTTCGTGCAGCGGTGCATCGACTTCTCAAGGACGGGCGCGCATACGGAATCGGGCGCGCCCTTACGGGATTTGGCCATGCTGCTGGCGCTGCGCCATGCCAAGCCGGGAGGGATGCCGGCGGCGCTGATGGCGGAGTTGAAGCTCGACATACGCGGGGCGCCCAGCTTTCTGACGCCGGAATTGCTGCAGGCCGCCTACGGGCCCGAGGCCGGCGATCTGAAGGCAATGTGGGACGTACAGGAGGAAACGCTCGGGCTGATGCGCCAGGTGAGACCGCTGCTGTTCGGCCGTTGGGATCCGCGGGAGATCTGGCTATGGCAGGGCGGCCAGGCGTTCCTGGCGTGGTGCAATCCCGGCACGGGCGCCAACAACTTCAGCACAGTGCGGCGGACGGACGGGTTTGCGCGTGTGCAGATCCCTGTCTGGACCGTGGGGTTCATGCCGTTGCAGCAGTTCGACCAGGCGATGCGGAATGCGCTACGCGAGAGCCGCGTGCAGATTCCCTCTTACGCCGGGGTTGTTTTGCGGACGGGCGGGTGGTGGCGGGAACTTAGCGGCATCGCCGACCTGGCGCACGCTCCGCTTCTGGCCTCGGCGCCGGGACATCTGGGAGTGTATCCCATCACGATCGAGCTGTATCCGGCCGATCCGAAGAAGCTTTACTCGGCTTACCGGCAGCGGCTGTGGCTGACGGCTGGGCTGATTCTCACGGCGGCGATGGCGGCTATGGCCGGGCTGGCGGGGTTGTGGCGGAACACGCGGCGGCAGGCGATGCTGAGCGAGATGAAGTCGAACTTCGTTTCAAGCGTGTCGCACGAGCTACGCGCGCCCATCGCGGCGGTGCGGCTGATGGCGGAAAGCCTGGACCGGGGCACGGTCGCGGAGGAAAGCAAGCGGAAGGATTACTTCCGGCTCATCGTGCAGGAGTGCCGGCGGCTTTCTTCGCTGGTGGAGAATGTGCTGGATTTCTCGCGCATCGATCAGGGGCGCAAGCAGTACAACTTCGAGCCGGTGGAACCGGTGGCGCTGGCGCGGCAGGCGGTGGCTCTGATGGAACCTTGCGCGGCGGAGCGGCAGGTGACGCTCACGCTGGCGGAGCCGGCCGCCGGGGTTGAGGAATTGCGGCCGCGCTGGGATGAGCACGCTGTAGAGCAATCGCTGGTGAACCTGATCGACAACGCCATCAAGCATTCGCCGGCAGGGGCGGAGGTGAGGGTGGCGATCAAGCTTACGGGCGCGACGCTGCGGCTGTGGGTGGAAGACCATGGCGAAGGCATCGCGAAGGAAGAGCAGGCGCGGATCTTCGACCTCTTCTACCGTCACGGCTCGGAGTTGCGGCGTGAGACGCAGGGCGCCGGAATCGGATTGAGCATCGTGAAGCATGTGGCGGAGGCCCACGGCGGGAGGGCGATCGTGGAGAGCGCGCCGGGCGAGGGCAGCCGCTTCGCGCTGGAGCTGCCGGTATGATGCCGCGCATCCTGATTGTGGAAGACGAGGCGCCCATGCGGGTGGCGCTGCAGGACATTCTCACGGCGGAGGGCTACCGCGTGATGACGGCTGCCGACGGCGAAGCGGGCTTAGAGCGGGCTATCGAGGAGAAGCCGGGGCTGATCCTGCTGGACGTGATGCTGTCCGAAGCTCGATGGCTACGCGCTATGCGCCGAGCTGCGCCGGCTGGAGATTGCCGCGCCGGTGTTGATGCTTACGGCGAAGGCCCAGGTGCAGGACCGCGTGACGGGCCTCGATAGCGGCGCGGACGATTACCTGGTCAAACCCTTCAGCACGGACGAACTGCTGGCGAGGGTGCGCGCGCTGCTGCGGCGGGTGCGGGGAGAGCGGCGGGCCGTCAACGCGCTGGAACTGGGCGACGTGCGGATCGATCTGGCCCGGCTGACGGCGCGGCGCGGGCGGTAGACGATTCACCTGACGTCCAAGGAATTCGCGGTGCTGCGGTTGCTGGCCGAGGCGGGTGGGGAGCCGGTGACGCGCGAACGATTCCTGGATTTGGCGTGGGGTTATGGCACGTTTCCGACGACGCGCACGGTGGACAACCACATTGCCAGCCTGCGCGCCAAGCTGGAGCCGGACCCCGCGGCGCCACGGTGGATCGTGACGGTGCATGGCGTGGGGTATCGGCTGGACGGGATTTTGCAGAAGCCTGACAATTCCGCGGGCGGTTCGACGGACACTGCGGTTCAGGAGGATGGGCGATGAAGATGAGATTGGCTCTGGCGCTTCTGACGCTGGCGGGCTTGTGCGCGGCTCAGGATAAGATGGCGGAGGCGATCCGGAAGGGCATTGTCGAGGAAGATACGAGCCACAACTTCAATGCGGCGATTCAGGATTACCAAACCGTGGTGGCGCAGTACGATGGGGACCGGCAAGCCACGGCGACGGCGCTGTTCCGCATCGCCGAATGCTACCGGAAGCTGGGCAAGAGCACGGAGGCTATTGAAGCTTACGGCCGGGTGGTGAAGGAATTTGCCGACCAGACCAAGCTGGCGGAGCAGAGCCGCAACCAGCTTACGAATACCTATAAGATCCCGCAGAAGGAGCCGGCCGGCGCGGTGGACGCGGCAACCGCCGAGGCGCGACAACGGTACAGGGCGATTCTGGAGGAAGGCCTCAAGTACGCGGAAGAGGAATGGGACTTCATTTCGCAACAGTATCAGCAGAAAGCGATTACCTATCTCGAAACGTACGAAGCACAGGAGCAAATTGCCAGGTTCAAAGGGCGGTTGGCCGCCTTCGATGCGGGATTGATTCCGCCGCTACCCGCCGGTCCTGGGACGCCGGCGGCGCTGGCCGCGCGCAAGGAATACAGAGCATCACTGCTGGTCGCGGATCACTTCGCGTCCCTTAGGCTGGACGCGACACGGGCCAAGCAGAAACTGGGGACCGCGTCCCAGGGTGACGTGGTCACGGCCCAAATCAAGCTGGTGGACGCCGATCTCGAACTCGCCGCGCTCGACGCCGGGTTCGCTCAACCGCCGGGCGCGGCGCGGGCAGGGCAGTAGCGGATTGACTTGAGGCGCGCCATCCTCTAACGTGTGGTTTACCCGCCTTGTCCGCGGGTACTACCTCCACGCTGAGGAGACCACGTTGTCGAACCGTGTATTTGCTGGATTACTGTTATTGTCTTCCTCCGCCCTGGCTCAGCCGGCGGCGGTGGACCGCTCCGAACTGCGGGCCTTGCAGGCCGCGATAGCCGCCTCGCAATCGGCCGGCGACAATGCGTGGATGCTGGTCAGCGCGGCGCTGGTGCTGATGATGACCGGCCCTGGTCTGGCGCTGTTCTACTGCGGCCTGGTGCGCAAGAAAAACGTCCTGGGCACCATGATGCAGAGCTTCGCCATGATGGCGTGGATCACGCTGCTGTGGGCAGTCTGCGGGTACAGCCTGGTGTTCGCACCGGGCAACGGGTTCATCGGCGGCCTGAGCTACGTGTTCCTGCGCGGCGTGGGGGCGGCGCCGAACGCGCTCTACGCGCCCACGATTCCCCAGCAGACATTCATGATCTATCAGGGCATGTTCGCAATTATCACGCCGGCCCTGATTGCGGGGGCGTTCGCCGAGCGGGTACGGTTTCGCGCCATGCTGGCGTTCTCAACGTTGTGGGCGTTTTTCGTGTACTTCCCGGTGGCGCACATGGTGTGGGGCGTGGGCGGCTTCCTGAACGCGTTCCAGGGCGGCAGGATTCCGGTGTTCGATTTCGCGGGCGGAACGGTGGTGCACATCACGTCGGGATTCTCGGCGCTGGTAACGGCGCTCTACATCGGCAAGCGGGTGGGCTATCCGCATGAGAAGATCGTCCCGCACAACCTGGTGCTCAGCTTCATTGGCGCGTGTCTGCTGTGGGTCGGCTGGTTCGGGTTCAACGCGGGCAGCGCGCTGGCGGCGTCCCCGGTGGCCACCAGCGCGTTCGTGGCGACGCACTTCGCGGCCGCGGCGGGGGCGCTCGCCTGGATGGCAGCGGAGCACCTGCACAATGGGAAGGTGAGCGCGCTCGGCGGCATCTCCGGCGCGGTTGCGGGACTGGCTACCGTCACTCAGGGAGCGGGCTTCGTACAACCGTTTAGCGCTATCGTCATCGGCTTCATTGCGGGATTTGTGTGCGGTTTCATGGTGGTGGTGGCGAAGAATAAGCTGCGCTACGACGATTCGCTCGATGCCTTCGGCGTACACGGCATCGGCGGATTGACGGGCTGCCTGCTGACGGGAGTGTTCGCCACGCGCGCGGTCAACTCCGCTCTGAAGATGGCTAACGGACAGCCGGCGGCGCTCGGCTGGGTCGACGGCAATCCCGGCCAGGTGGTCAATCAACTGATCGGCGCCTGCATCGGCATTAGCCTGGCGGTGGCCGGCACGCTGGCTGCGCTCAAGCTTGCGGAACTGGTGACGCCGCTTCGGATGACGGAGCGCGAGGAAGACACGGGCATGGACCTCTCGCTGCATGGCGAAGAGGGGTATAACTTCGAGGCATAGTCCCATGGTCAAGATTGAGGTAGTCATCCAGCCTTCCAAGTTGGACAACGCGCGGGAGGCTCTCAAGAACATCGGCATCGACGGCCTCACCGTGAGCGAGGTGCGCGGCCACGGGCGGCAGAAGGGGCATAAAGAGGTCTACCGCGGCCGCGAATACAATGTGGATCTGCTGCACAAGATCAAGCTTGAGATGGTGGTCCCGGCCGCCCGCAAAGACGAAGTGACTCACGCCCTGGTGGAGGGCGTGCGCACGGGCGCGATAGGGGACGGCAAGATCTTCGTCACCGAGGTGCTGGAAGCCATACGGATCCGCGACGACAGCCGCGGCGAATCGGCTTTGCAGGGCGTCCCAAAGCGGCGAAGATCACCGCCGGCATAGACCGGCGGCGGCACGCCGAATGCTAGAATACGGTCACTTGAGGCTAGTCTGTTGCCGTTTAGCAGCTCCGTTTTCCGCAAGCTCTTCCTCAGCGCGCTGGCGCTGATCGCGCTGACGCTCGGGACTGTGGATTTCTACTGGACGCGCTACGCGGCAAGCCAGCAGAACGAAGCCTTACAACTCCAGTTGGCGGGCGAGGCGCGGGTGCTGCGCGGGGAACTCGGCGCGGTTCCACGCTCCGGCCTGCAAGCCTGGGTGCTGGCGGCCGACCAGCGCGCGCAGGCGAGGATCACGATTATCGACGGGGGCGGCAACGTGCTTGCCGATTCGCAGCAGAACCCGGCCATCATGGAGAATCACGGTCAGCGCCCGGAGGTTCTGGAGGCGTATGCCGGGCAGGTTGGAACGGCCATCCGCCGCAGCGTATCCGTGGACCGCGACCTTTTCTATGTGGCGCTGCCGCTCACCTACGATGGGCAGCCGGGAATGGTTTTGCGGTTGGCCGCGCCGCTGGGCGAACTGACGGAGCCGGTGGCGGCGGTGCGCGGGCGCATCCTGTCGATCTCATTGATCGCCGCCGCGATGGCGCTGGTGATGGCGTTCTGGTTTTCGCGCGGCTTCACGCGGAGGGTCCGCCGGCTGCAACGTTTCGCGAACAACCTGGTGGATGAACGTTCCCCGGAGGAGTTGACGCGCGACGGCGACGACGAACTGGGCGAGCTGGCGGCCTCGCTCAGCCGGACGGCCGTGCGGCTGCGCGATTTCATCGACCGGCTGAGCGTGGAATCGGCGCGGCGCGAGG
>CAYWHA010000103.1:0-10899 GCA_964457555.1 uncultured Solibacteraceae bacterium | reverse complement strand
GAACATGCCGTCGTGGGAGACGATGCACTTGAAGCGGTCGGTGTGGCCGAGAACCCAGTTGGCCATGTAGCCGCCATAGCTGGCGCCGAGGGCGCACTCGCGGTCGCGGTCGATGAAGGCGAATTGATTCTCGGCAGCGTCGAGGCCGAGCATGAGGTCGTCAAAGGGACGGCCACCCCAGTCTCCGTTTACGTCATCGACGAACTGCTGGCCGTAGCCGGTAGAGCCACGCGGATTGATCATGACGATGACGTAGCCGGAAGCGGCGAAGAGATTGGGATTCCAGCGGAAGCTCCAATCGTCTCCCCAGGCGCCTTGCGGGCCGCCGTGGATGAGGAACTTGACGGGATATTTTTTGGCGGGATCGAAATCCGGCGGCTTGAGGATGAAGCCTTCGACCTGTTTCTTCTCCGAACCGGTGAACCAGAAGGCTTCGATGGGCTGCATTTGAATCCCGGCGAACAGGGCGTCGTTGATGTGGGTGAGCTGACTGGCTTCAGCCTTGGCGGAGGCGGCCAGCGGCGCTGCCGGAGCGTTGTTGTGATGATGCCGGGCGGTGGTGGGCGGCGGCAGAGGCGCGGGCGGTGCCATGGAGATGGTGAAAAGCTCGGTGGGAAAGCGCACCGAGATGCGGGCGAAGACCAGCGTCTTGCCGTCGGCGGTTGGAGTGGGGGAATCATCAAAGCCGCGGACGATTTCCAAAGGCTCGCCACCCGTGACCGGGATGGCATAGATGGGCGACTCGCCGGCGTCCTCGGCGGTGAAGTAGAGTTTGGAGGAGTCAGGCGCCCAGGCGGCGTACTCCACCCAGCGGTCGAAATTTTCGGTGAGGTTGGTGATTTTGCCGGTGGCACGCTCAATGAGTTGCAGGCGGAAGCGGTCGCTCTCGTATCCGGCGCGGAACTGGGAACGGATGGCAATGTATTTTCCGTCGGGCGAATAGAGAGGCGTGGAGTCCGCGCCCTTGTTGGCCCCGGTGAGGTTTACAGGCTTGGCTTGGGGATCGGTGAGGTTGAGGGTGAAGACATCGCTATTGGTGGATGTGGCCTGGACTTCGTCAAGATTGGCGGTGAAGGCGATCTCGCGCCCTTCGGGGGAGAACTGGTACTGGTCCTGCCCGCCGAGGGAAAAGGGCGGGACGTCGTGATCGCCGGGAGTGAGGTCGCGGGCGGCGCAGGCGGGTGCCGCAGGGGTGCAGGCGGCGTTGATGAGGAACAGGTGCGAGCGCTTGCCGCTGTCATAGGCGTTCCAGTGACGGTAGAGCAGGTGGTCGAAGACCTTGGCCTTGACCCTGGATTTTTCGGCGGCCTCGTCGCGAGCGCGGTTGCAGGCATCATCGGGGCAGTTGGGCCAGACGGCGGAGAGGAAGAGAATTTGCTTGCCGTCAGGCGACCAGATGGCGCCATCGGCTTCCGTGGAGATGTTGGTGAGCTGGCGCGGGGTGGCGGCCAGGGTTCCGGTGGCGGACTGGAAGGGCTGCACGCAAAGCTGAGAGTTGCCGCCGCGGACCGAGGTATAGAGGAGCTGGGTGCCGTCGGGCGAAAAGCGCGGGCGGTCTTCCGTGCCCGGACCGGGCTCGGTAAGGCGGCGGGCCGCGCCGCCGGCGAGTGGAACGATCCAGAGATGCGACTGCTTGGAGTTTTCAGCGAGCGAGACATCGACGGCGGCGAAGGCGACCCAGCGGGAGTCGGGCGAGACCGTGAAGTCGCCGACACGTTTGAGGTTCATCATGTCCGCAAAGGTGAAGGGGCGCTTTTGGGCAAGGGCCGGGATGGAAGCGAGCAGGACAATGGCGATAAGACAGCGACGCAGCATGACGGAAATCTCCGAGGGAAGCGGTTAGAGAAGTTTACCGCATGGGGCGGGTTTCTCCCACATTCGCCGGAGCGTGGCGGATATGGGTGCGCCAGAAGCTTCTAAATGGCGTGGTTGAAAAGCCTCTTGGGGCGGTGTTGGAGATTTGAGCTAGGGGGCCTTCGCTGCGCTCAGGGTGACACTCAAATCAAAGGCTAAAACCAATTCAAAAGACAGGAACGGACCAGCGCAAGGTTGCAGGGTGTTGCTGCTGAACTTATCGCTGCAAAAAAAGGGGCGCGAACCTGGGGAACGCGGCTCAGGCGTGGAGCGCTTGTGCGACGCGAGAATAGGAATTCAATTTGAGGTGGCGCGTCCGCGGCCGGGTGCGCGCAAACAGGATTGCGAGGATGAGAATGAGAACGACAAGGATGGCGACCATGGACGGCTTCCGCATGTGTTTCCTTTCTCCCAGCGCATGCGGAGTTTAGCGCAACATCGATGGAGGACACCAGATCACAATTGCCGCTGGCTGCCGGGGGATATAACATCGCGGGTATGGGCGGAAATCAGGACGAGCGGGCGCGGCTGGTGGCGGGAGCGCCACTGGAGGGCGAAGAAGGGTTTGAGCTGAAGCTGCGGCCGCAGCGATTGCAGGAGTTTATCGGGCAGCCCAAGGTGAAGGAAAACCTGGCCGTGGCGATTGCGGCGGCGCGGGCGCGCGGCGAGGCGCTGGACCACATCTTGCTGTATGGGCCGCCGGGGCTGGGCAAGACGACGCTGGCCACGATTATCGCCAACGAGATGGATGCGGCGTTTCAGCAGACCTCGGGGCCGACCTTGCAGATCAAGGGCGATTTGACGGCGATATTGACCAACGTACAGGCGCGGCAGGTGCTGTTTGTGGACGAGGTACACAGGCTGCAACCGGCGCTGGAAGAGCTGCTGTATTCGGCGCTGGAAGATTGCCGGCTGGACATCATGGTGGGACAGGGGCCGTCGGCGCGGACGCACTCGTTTGAGATTCCGGCGTTCACGTTTGTGGGGGCGACGACGCGGATCGGACTGCTGTCGGCTCCGCTGCGGTCGAGGCTGGGGCTGGTGCTGCGGCTGGAGTTCTACAGCCATGAGGATTTGCAGATCATCCTGAACCGCTCGGCGCGGATTTTAAATGTCGGCATCGACGACGACGCGGCGCTGGAGATTGCGACCCGGTGCCGGGGAACACCGAGGGTGGCGAACCGGCTGCTGCGGCGGGTTCGCGACTATGCGCAGGTGAGGGGAACGGGGCACATTGACTGCGCTACGGCCAAGGCGGCACTGGAAATGCTGGAAGTGGACGAGCATGGTTTTGACGAGGTGGACCGGCGGTTGCTGCTGACGATCATCGAGAAATACCAGGGCGGGCCGGTGGGAGTGAATACGCTGGCGGCGGCGCTGGCCGAAGAACCGGACGCGATTGAGGAAATCTACGAACCGTTCCTGATCCAGATTGGATTTCTGGACCGGACTCCACGGGGACGGGTGGCAACCCAGTTGGCGTACCGGCACTTTGGAGTGGAAATGCCGAAGAAACAAAACCTGCTGTTCTGAAATTTAGATACTGCTCGCCCACAAAAGCCCCAGAGTTGGAACTACGCCAACTCTGGGCCACCTGCCTGCGAGTAGGAAAGTTCAGGTCAGTGAAAAAGGGCAGCCTGCGGGCTGCCCTTCCTGTTGTTGTGCAGAGCGGAGCTTGGTGCTTCCCCATTTGCGTCGAAAGACGCGACGCAGATGTGGGCCACCGGGGAGCTTACTCTTCTTCCTCTTCTTCCAGGCCGGCGCCGGCGGCCTTGGCAGCGGCGATGATCTTGTCCTGCTGCAGTTGGGGGACGAAGTCGTAGTGATCCATTTCCATATTGAACGAGCCCCGGCCCTGGGTCATGGCGGTGAGATCGGTGCCGTAGGTCAACATTTCAGACATGGGGCAGTGGGCGCGGATGATGGTGTTGCCAGCCTTGTTGTCCATGCCCTGGATGCGGCCACGGCGAGAGTTCATGTCGCCCATGATGGCTCCGGCGAACTCGTCGGGAACGGTGATTTCGACCTGCATGATGGGTTCCAGCAGGGTAGGCTTGGCGACCTCCATGGCTTTCTTGAAGGCGATGCGGCCGGCGGTCTTGAAGCTGAGTTCGTTGGAATCCACTTCATGATAGCTGCCGTCGTAGAGGCTGACCTTGAAGTCGACGACCGGGTATCCGGCGAGGTAGCCACGGGCAGCGGCCTCGAGGATTCCCTTTTCGACGGCGGGAATGTAGTTCTTGGGGATGGATCCGCCGAAGATGTCATTGGAGAACTCGAAGTTTCCGCCGCGTGGAAGCGGAGACATGCGGATTTTGCAATCGCCGAACTGGCCGTGTCCGCCGGACTGTTTCTTGTGGCGTCCCTGGACTTCGGCGCTGCCGCGGATGGTTTCGCGATAGGGAACCTTGGGCGCTTTGAGGACGACCTCGGTGTGGTAGCGGCGCTTGAGCTTGCTGACGACGACCTCGATGTGCTGCTGACCGGTTCCGGCGATGAGGAAATCCTTGGTCTGGGGATCGCGGTAGAAGCGCAGCATGGCGTCTTCTTCCATGAGCTTGTGGACGCCGACGCCGAGTTTGTCTTCGTCGGCGCGGGTCTTGGGCTCGATGGCGAAGGTGATGGCCGGCTCGGGCAGGGTGACGGGAGGGTACTGGATGGGCGCGGACCTGTCTCCCAGGGTGTCACCGGTAAGGGTTTCCTTGAGCTTGGCCACGGCGCCGATGTCTCCGGCGGAGAGCTCGGTCACGGGGATCAACTGTTTGCCTAAAACGGCGGAGATGTGCGCGAACTTTTCTACCGTGCCGCGGGAGTAGTTGGTGAGGGAGGCGTCATTCTTGAGGACGCCGCTGACCACCTTGAAATAGGAAATGCGGCCGGCAAAGGGATCGCTGACGGTTTTGAAGACGAACAGTGAAAGCGGCTCGGAGGCCGAGATTTTGCGGACCGGAGGCTCGGCGCCAGAGGTGGCGGGAACGCCGGCGAAGGTGCCGCGCTCGGTGGCCGAAGGGACGTAATCGAGTAGGAAGTTGAGGATTTCGTCGCTGCCGATGTTGCCAAGACCGGAGGCAAACAGGACGGGGAAGAGACGGTCTTCGCGAATGGCGTTATGAATTCCGGAGACGATGTGCTCCTCGGCGATGGTTCCGGTGTCGAAGAACTCGCTCATGAGTTCGTCATCGCCTTCGGCGACCAGCTCGATGAGAGCTTCATGCGCGGTCTTGGCCGCGGCGGCCAGATTGGCGGGGATCTCTCCGGTGCGGGCGCGGCCATTGCCGCCCACCTCATAGTAGTAGGCCTTCATTTTGACCAGATCGACGACGCCCTGAAAACTCTTTTCGGCTCCGATGGGGAGCTGGATGGGAACGACGTTGCGGCCGAACGTGGAGGTAAGCGATCCCATGACGCGCTCGAAGTCGGCGCGTTCGCGGTCCATGCGGGTGCAGACGACGACGCGGGGCAGACTCAACTTGTCGGCGAAGTTCCAGATCTTCTGGGTGATGACCTGGACGCCGGAGACCGAATCGACGACGACGAGGGCGGCATCGACGGCGGGCATGGCCAGCTCGGCTTCATGGACGAACATGTTGAAACCAGGCGTATCGATGAGGTTGATCTTGATCTTGCCCCATTCGACGGCGGCAAGCGCGGCAGAGATGGTCATCTGACGGGAGATTTCCTCCTCGTCGTAGTCGGTGGTGGTGGTGCCATCATCGACCCGGCCGAGCCGGGGCGTTCCGCCGGCGGTGAACAGCAGAGCGGAGACAAGAGAGGTTTTGCCTGAGTGGGAGTGGCCAATCACAGCCACGTTGCGGATATTCTCACCTTCGTAGGTCTTCACAAAATAACTCCCGAGAGCGTTGATTCGAAAGCCGGCAACGACCGGTACGCGCTGCCGAAGCATTTCGCCCATGGCACCGTCCCAAACAGGCGGCGAACACCGTACTGGGTAAACAAGCTGCGTAAACGAGCTGAACCAACAGGCCATTCCGCTGCCCGAACGCGGCCAGAAGCGCGCGTCTGGAACTCCCAGAGCTGGGACGGAAGGGCAAAACCGCATGTACCTTGCGGCACAGGACGGAAAACTCTAAAGCAAAGAATCGTAGCACAGGCCGAAGGTTGGCTCAATTTTCACCGGAGTGTGACAATTCTCTTCCATAGGTGTGATACACGAGGGCGCGAGAAGCTGCCATCGTCATGCGTCACAGAATGATGTGATGAGAAAAGGAAAAATGCCTGGCGCAGTGCAATATTCCGCGCCGGGGGCCCGGAGGATGGACAACCGGGGAAACTCCGGAGTGGACGAAAAAGACGCCGTCCGGCGCGGGCAGGATTGGGATGGTGGGGTGGGCGGGCGGCTCTGGTAAACTGCGGGGGACGAGCTCGGTTCGTACTCCGAAATCCCTATGAACACACTGGAAGCGGTTCGGATTGCCCTGCAATCGCTGTGGGCCAACAAGCTGCGCAGCGTGCTGACCCTGCTGGGGGTGGTGATCGCGGTGGCGACGGTGATTGCCGTGGAGACGTTCGTCAACGGCATCAATGGGTATGTGGCGGAGAAGATTTTCAATCTTGGCGCGGACGTGTTCATCGTCTCCAAGGCGCCGAACGTGATCACCAACGTGGATCAGTACCTGGAGAGCGAGAAGCGGAAAGACATTCGCTACGAGGACTTTCTGGCGGTGCAGGAGGCGTGCACGGCGTGCAAGAACGTGGGCGCCGCGTTGCGGCTGAGCGACGTGCGGGTGAAGTACAACGAGCAGAACAGCAACGACACGATGGCGCGCGGCTGGACGCCGGGGATGACGGCGATCTACGACTTGAATCTGAAGTCTGGGCGCGGGCTGACCGAGGCCGACGTGAACGCGGGTTCGAACGTGGTGGTGATCGGCAGCGACATCGCCGAGAACCTGATGCCGGAGGTGGATCCGCTGGGCAAGGAAGTCCGCGTCAACGGGCTGGCTTATACGGTGATCGGAGTGGCCGAACCGAGAGGCAAGGCGCTGGGGCAGAGCCTGGACAACTGGGTGGTGCTGCCGCTGACGAGCTGGTACAAGCAGTTCGGCTCGCAACAGATGTCGCTGAGCATCTGGGCCAAGGGCGAGGGAGTGGGCGCACCGATGGAGACGGCGATGGACCAGGTGCGGGTGGTGCTGCGCTCGCGGCGGCACGACGCGCCGGGCAGGCCGGATAGCTTTACGGTGGAGACGAACCAGAGTTTTCTCTCCATCTGGGCCAACCTGAGCGGGACGTTTTTCCTGGTGGCGGTGGCGCTGGCTTCCATCTCGCTGATCGTCGGCGGGGTGGTGATCATGAACATCATGCTGGTTTCCGTGACCGAGCGGACGCGCGAGATTGGCATACGCAAAGCGTTGGGAGCATGCTCGGGCGACGTGCTGCAGCAGTTCCTGATCGAGAGCTCGACCCTGTCGCTGGTGGGCGGGGCGATTGGCGTGGCGCTGGGCATCGGAGTGGCGAAGACCGTGACGATCATGATTGGAATGCCGAGCGAAGTGAAGCTCTGGACGGTGGGTGCGGGGCTATTGATGGCGGGCGCGGTGGGCGTGTTTTTCGGCGTGTATCCGGCGCGCCAGGCGGCCAAGCTGGACCCGATCACCGCGCTGCGCTTTGAACTGTAAGGCACGGAACTGCAAGGGGTGACCGTGGGATTGGGACGGGAGTCAGGCAATGGCGTCGCGCGGTGAGTTCAGGGAGATCTTCCGGCTGGCCGGCGAGACGCTGGTGCGCAACAAGATGCGCTCCGGGCTGACCATCCTGGGCGTTGTGATCGGGGTGGCGACTGTGATCACGATCTCTTCGGTTGTGCGCGGGCTGGACCGCAACGTGCAAAACATGGTGCAGCAGATGGGCTCCAATATCGTGTTCGCATTCCATTTGGACGTGTTCAACTTTGGCCGTCCGACGGCGGAGATGCTGAACCGGAAGGAGCTGACGTGGGAAGACGCGGAGGCGATGAAAGACCTGCCCCACGTGAAGGCCGTGGCGCCGTCGCTGCGGCTGTTCCTGCCCCAGTTCAATGTTGGCAGCTATGCCGTCAAGTACGAAGGACACGTGGCCAAAAACACCATCCTGGAAGGCGATACGTACGACACCAAGCAGGTGTACGACTACGCCCTGGCCAAGGGCCGCTGGTTCACCCAGATGGAAGACCAGCAGCGGCTGCCCGTGATCGTCATCGGCAACGACACGGCCAGCGAGTTGTTTACCGAGACCGACCCGATCGGCAAGGAAATCAATATTGAAGGCGAACTGTTTACGGTGATCGGCGTCTCGGAAAAAAAGAAGGACGCTTTCAGCGGCGGAACGAATCCGGAAGACAACATTGTGATGTTCCCCTACTGGACGTTCAGAAAGCTGCATCCGGAGCTGAAGCAGAATTGGATTTCCGTGAAGGCCACATCGCAGCCGGACATGGCCAAGGCGATGGACGAAATGCGCGACCTGCTGCGGCGGCGGCGCAAACTGAAGCCGGACCAGATGGATAATTTCGCCGTGTTCAGCCAGGATTCGATTGTGCAGGTGTGGAACCAGGTGACGGGCGGAGTGTTCATTTTCATGTTCGCCGTCTCCAGCGTGGCGCTGATTGTGGGCGGCGTGGGAGTGATGAACATCATGCTGGTTTCCGTGACCGAGCGCACCCGGGAGATTGGGGTGCGCAAGGCGGTGGGCGCGCGCAAGCACGACGTGCTGCTGCAGTTCACCATGGAAGCCGTGGTGCTGACGGCGGTGGGCGGGGTGGTGGGAATTCTGCTGGGCGGAGTGCTGACCTATTTGATTGCGGCGCTGCTGCCGGCGCTGCCGGCAACGATGAGCGTGCAATGGACGGTGTTTGCATTTACGTCGTCGGGACTCATTGGGCTGGTGTTTGGGATCTATCCGGCGTGGAAGGCGGCGAATCTGAACCCGATCGAGGCGCTGCGGTACGAGTAGGGGTATCATGCATGGCATGAAACATTTCGCCTACACTTTCATTCTCGCCGCCGTGGTCATCGCCTGCGCCTGGCCGGCGGCGGCGCAGCAGAAACGCCTCAGCCCGCATGAAACCATCAGCGCGGTGATCGACGGCAACCGGGTCATGGTTGTTTACGGACGGCCTTACACCAGGGATCCCAAGACCGGCGATGTGCGCAAGATCTGGGGCGGGCTGGTGCCCTATGGCAAGATCTGGCGTACCGGCGCCGATGAGGCCACGTTGCTCATCACCCAGAAGCCCATGGAATTGGGTGGTGCGACCCTCCCGGCTGGCGCCTATACGCTGTGGACCCTGCCCGCGGAAAACGGCGCCAAACTGATTATCAATCAGCAGATTGGCCAGTGGGGCGAGAACTCGCGGGACCCGAAACAGGTTTATGACGAGGCGCTGGATGTGGCGCGGATCGACCTGAAGAAGGACGCTTTGAAGGAACCGGTTGACCAGTTCACGATTTCGATCGAGGCGAATCCGGCGGGCGGCGGAGTGCTGAAATTGACATGGGAGAACACGCAATACTCGGCGGCAATCAAGGTCAAGAAGTAACTGGCCGGTATGAGGCGGCGCGGGAGATTGGAGGGCCGGAGTGCGGTTGCTCTTCAGACCCTTCCGGTCTTGCTGTCGAGAACGCCCAGGCCGTAGTGATTCATCAGGAGGCGGACGCTTTCCGGTACGATGCCGGTGACGACGACCGCCCAGCCCTCTGCCACTTCGCGCACTGCCGGATCGCTTTCAAACCACAGCCGCAGACCCTTGGCGATGGCTTCCGCATTCTCTTTGCTGGCGACGGCTATGACCTGGGATTCCATACTCTGATCCGCACCATTCTCCGCAGACGATGGCGGCCCGTGCCAGGCTGCTAGGCGGCCTGGCGGGCGCTTTCCACGGTGGGAAAAACTTCGAACAACTTATCCAGGCTGGTGAGCTTGAAGAGCTCCTGTACGCGCTGGTTTACGCCCACAAAGAGCAACCTCTGTCCCCGCCTCTGATGAGAGACGTAGGAGTTGGTCAACACCCCGAGAGCGGCGGAATCGATGTAGGGAACGCCGGTGAGATCCAGGATGGTGGTGACGGACTCGGCGCGCAAGACCTCCTGGAAGGCAAACAAGTTGTTGAGGACCAGTGGGCCCTGCAACCGGTAGGTGTGCTCATTCAGACTTGCGTCGGGCAGAAGCTCGAATGTGAGTTCCTTGGAAATCATCGGCAGAGTATATGGCACGGCCAATGGCAGAAATGTTAACGGGAGGTTAATTTATGGCCGTGAGCGGCGTAGTCCGAATGGCCGGGGATGGTGGCCAATGTTCATCCAGCTTGGGGCACCAGAAACAATACTATGGGCACGGCCGGAGCCGTGCCCATGATGTTGCGGAAAGCGCGTTGCGGCTAATCGTGGACGCCGTCCATGAAGGCGCGGAGTTTGCGCGAGCGCGAAGGGTGACGCAGCTTGCGCAAGGCTTTCGCTTCGATCTGGCGGATACGCTCACGGGTGACGGCAAAGGACTGGCCGACCTCTTCCAGGGTGTGCTCGCTGCCATCCTCGAGGCCGAAACGCATCTTGATGACCTTCTCCTCGCGCGGGGTGAGGGTGCGAAGAACCTGCGAAGTCTGGTCCTTGAGGTTGACGTTGATGACGGCTTCGGCGGGCGAGACGACGGCGCGATCCTCGATGAAATCTCCGAGGTGCGAATCTTCCTCTTCGCCGATGGGAGTCTCCAGTGAGATGGGCTCCTGAGCGATCTTCAGGACCTTGCGAACCTTGGCGACGGGGATGTCCATGCGGCGGGCAATCTCTTCGCTGGTGGGCTCGCGGCCCAGCTCCTGCACCAGTTGACGCGAGGTGCGGATGAGCTTGTTGATGGTCTCGATCATGTGCACCGGAATGCGGATGGTGCGGGCCTGATCGGCGATGGCGCGGGTGATGGCCTGGCGAATCCACCAGGTGGCGTAGGTGGAGAACTTGTATCCGCGGCGGTACTCGAACTTGTCGACCGCCTTCATCAGGCCGATGTTGCCCTCCTGAATGAGGTCGAGGAACTGGAGGCCGCGGTTGGTGT
>CAYWHA010000102.1:0-11502 GCA_964457555.1 uncultured Solibacteraceae bacterium | reverse complement strand
CGGGAGATGTTCTCGATCATCACGATGGCGTCGTCCACCACGAATCCGGTGGAGATCGTGAGCGCCATCATCGTCAGATTGTTCAGGCTGTAGCCGGCCAGATACATCACCGCGAACGTACCCACCAGCGATAGCGGCACGGCGATGCTCGGAATGATGGTGGCGGAGAGACTGCGCAGGAACAGGAAGATGACCATCACCACCAGGCCGATGGTCAGCAGGAGTTCAAACTCCACGTCCTTGACGGAAGCGCGAATCGCCGTGGTGCGGTCCGTGACCACTTGCACGTGCACGGCTCTCGGCAGCATGGTTTTCAGGTGCGGAAGGAGCTTCTGAATGCTATCGACCACCTGGATGGTGTTCGCGCCCGGCTGCCGTTGAATGTTCAACAGGATCGCCGGAGTGTAGTTCACCCAGGCCGCCTGCCTGCTGTTTTCCACGCCGTCGATCACACGAGCCACCTGCGTCAGCATCACTGGAGCGCCGTCGCGGTAAGCTACCACCACCGACTTATAATCGGCGCTGGTGACCAACTGGTCGTTCGCATTGAGCGTGTAATCCTGCGATGGACCGTCGAAATTCCCCTTGGCGGAATTCAGGCTGTTGCCCGCCAAAGCGTTGCGCAAGTCTTCCAGGTTGATGCCGTAGGAAGCCAGCGCTGTGGGGTTCGCCTGAATGCGCACGGCGGGTTTTTGCCCGCCCGAAATGCTCACCAGGCCGACCCCGGAGATTTGAGAGATCTTCGGAGCGAGCCGCGTATCGGCCAGGTCCTCTACCTGCGAGAGAGCCATCTCACTCGAAGTGAGTGCCAGAGTCAATACCGGAGCGTCGGCGGGATTCGACTTACTATAGATCGGCGGAGTAGGAAGATTGGCGGGCAGGTAACTCTGCGCCGCATTGATGGCCGCCTGCACCTCCTGTTCCGCCACGTCAATGTCCAGGCTAAGCTGGAACTGCATCACGATCACGGACACTCCGCCGGCGCTGGTGGAAGTCATCTGGCTCAATCCGGCCACTTCGCCGAACTGACGTTCGAGAGGCGCGGTGACAGCCGACGCAGTGACATCCGGACTCGCGCCCGGGTAGAAAGTCAGCACCTGGATGGTCGGGTAATCCACCTCTGGAAGGGCGGAGACGGGAAGCTGGAAAAACGCGACCGCGCCCGCCAGAAATACCGCCGCCATTAGCAAGGAAGTCGCCACCGGGCGGAGAATGAATGGGCGGGACGGGTTCATTTGCTCACCGGAACGGCGCTCGATGAGGTGCCGGGGAACTTGGCGCTGTTTGCCGGTGTCTCACCGCGTATCGTCACTTTGACGCCGTTTTCGAGACGATCGAATCCGCTGGCCGCCACTTTCGTTCCCGGAGCGATCCCCGTTACCGCGGCCGATTGATCGTTCGTGCTCGTTACAGTAACCGTCTGTACCGCAACCGTGTTGTCGGGCTTCACGACATACACGAAAGCGGCCGTACCGTTGTGTTGCACGGCGGCGATGGGCACGAGAGTCGCCTTCCGCAGCGTTCGTACAAGCAGGCGCGCGTTTACGAACTGATTGGGGAAAAGCGAGAGACCGGCATTGGAAAACTGTGCGCGGAACTTGACGGTGCCGGTGGTGGTATCCACCTCGTTATCCAAGGAGGTCAAGACTCCCGAGGCGATCTGCTTTTGATCCGACCGGTCAAAGGCATCCACAGTAAGGCGTCTTCCGCCGCGCAGTTGGGCATCCACCTGAGCCAGGTCGTCTTCCGATACGGTGAACACCACTGTGATCGGTTGTAACTGAGTAATCACGACCAGCGTGGAGCTGCTGCCGGAGAAGATGGTGTTTCCCGGGTCCACAAGCCGCAATCCGACCCGGCCGCCGATTGGCGCGGCGATATGGCAGTAGGATAACTGCGTCTGGTCATAGGCGACCGCGCCTTCATCGGCCTTGACCGCCCCTTCGTCTTGAACCACCACCTGCTCCTGATCTTCCAGTTGCTGCCGGGCGAATGCCGTTCTTGGCATAAGCGGCCCGATAACGGTCCAGATCGATGCGGGCTTCCGCCAGGAGTCCGCGGTCGTGGTCCAAGGTTCCCTGCGCCTGCTGCAGGGTGGCCTCATAGGGGCGCGGGTCGACGTCGATCAGCGGATCGCCTTCATGCACCGTCTGACCCTCCCGATAGTGAACCGCCATGACGCGGCCGGTGATCTGGCTGTAGACCGTGACCGTGTTCAGGGGCGTGACCGTACCCAGCGCCTGGATGTAGATGTTCATGTCGCCGGTCTGCGCCACGCCGGTGGTGATCGCGGCGCCCGGCGACGCAGGTTGTTTTCCAGGCTGCGCGGTGGGGGTTTGGCCGGAAGGGCGCAGCAGGAGAAAGAGCACAATCAACCCGGCCCCTCCAAAGAACCAAATCCACCAGCGGCGGCGGGGGCGGGGCGGCGCTTCGGACGAGGGCGGTTCCGGACCCGCGGTGTGTAATTCTTGCGCGTCACTGCCGGAGCGTTCCAGCGAAGAAGGCTGCGTACGCTCGCCGTCGGGCCGCAGCCGGCCGCCTTTTTCCTGGATCAAGGTCGCGCCCCCTCGTTGGTTACGACGCCACTCACACGAAACCGGTGACAGCCCAAAAGGGCTGTCCGTGCGTAGAGAATTAGTGCAGATGCGCTGCCATGGTGAGTTGAATTACCCGGAGGAGAAACGTTCGGTGAAAAAGCAGACAGGGCGTGGTATCCGGCTCTAGGGTGGGACGGACCGGGGCGCCCGGGCAAGCCAAGAAGACAGACCAGGAGGTCCGTCCCACCTTACGCTATGCTAAACGTACGGCGAAGTTTGCCCGCAGGTTCCTTGCATGCGACCCAGGTCCTTGGCTGCGCGCTTATTCTTGTCGATCGCGCTTGCTGGCGCGGTCCTGCACGCCCAGGTCCCGGTCGCGGGCCGGGTGGTGGACGAAACCGGGGCAGCCGTGGCAGGCGCGCGCATCGAATTGAGCCTGCCGGGAGCGACGGGAGCGACGCCCACGGCCACTTCCTCGGATGCCGAGGGGAACTTTAGCCTCAGCCTGCCCGCCGCGGGCGAGTACGACATCCGCGTGGAACGGCTGGGCTTCTATCTCTACCAGGATAAGGGCGAGCATTTTGCGGAAGGGGAGAGCCATCTCAACGTCACGTTGAATCACACGCAGGAGTTTTCCGAGCGGGTGGACGTGACATCTTCGCCGCCCGCGATCGATCCCCAGCAACCCGCGGCGCACCGGGAGTTGGATAATACCGAAATCATGGCGGTCCCGTATCCGGCGCCGCAGGACTACCGCAACGCGCTGTTCCTGATGAACGGCGTGATTCAGGACAGCAACGGCGGCATCCACGTGAACGGCGGGGACTCCAACCAGACCAGCTACACCCTGGACGGCTTCAATATTTCCAACCCCGTTACGGGGGCCCTCGATGCGCGGGTCAACATTGAGACCATCCAGTCCGTGAATCTGGAGACCAGCCGTTTTTCGGCCGATAATGGGCGCGGGTCGGCCGGCGCGCTGGACTTGCAGACCAAGATGGGGGACGACCACTGGCGTTTCCAGGGTACGAACTTCATTCCGGGCGTGTCCACCGCTGACGGCTTGCACCTGGACAAATGGACGCCGCGGCTGGAGGTTTCCGGGCCGCTCGCCAAGGGCCGCGCGTGGTTCCACAACGGGTTCGACGCGTTTTACAGCAACGATGTGGTTCACGGGCTTCCCACCGGGCAAGACCGAACGAGTGGAATCACGGCCAGCGACCTGGCGCGATTTCAGTTGAACCCGACGTCTTCGAACATTATCACCGCCAGCTTCCTGGCCAACTACGCGGACACTTCGCACGACGGCCTCACCATCCTGAATCCGGTGGAAACCACCAGCACGCAGCGCCAGTTGCTGTTCGTGAGCAGCGTGCGCGATCAGCAGTATTTCAACGGCGCGCTGTTCGAGGCCGGCTTCTCGGATACCCGCACGCTGTTGCGCGATATTCCCCAGGGCGATGCGGTCTATCAGATCACGCCATTCGGCAATCGCGGCAACTACTTTGTCGACCTGGACCAGCATGCTTACCGTCAGCAGGGGATCGCGGACGTGTTTCTCCCCACGTTTCATCTGGGGGGCGCGCACCAGGTGAAAATCGGGGTCGATTTCGAGCGGGAGTCGTTTCATCAGAAATTGCAGCTCCACGATTACGAGGTTCTGAACGCCGACGATTCCGTGGCGCGGTACGTCTCGTTTGTGGGAAGCCCTTTCCAGGCCCAAAAGAACTTCGAAAGCGCGGAGTACGTGCAGGATCATTGGACGCCGTTCAAGGGGCTGGCGTTCGAAACCGGACTGCGCATGGAATGGAATGAGATTGTTCGCGACGTTCTGCCGGCGCCGCGCGTGGCCGCGGTTTGGTCTCCCAGCCGGCTTCCGGATACCAAGTTTTCGGCGGGGTGGGGCGTCTACTACGATGCCATCAGCCTGTCGACGGTATCGAGCGAGCAGGGACCGGAAAGCTTAGCCACGTTTTACGGCGCGGGTGAAGTCCCCGGGACGCCGGTGTTGTCCTCGTTTCACGTGGACGACCAGGGGCTGAAAGTTCCGCGGTACCGAACGGCGGCTTTTGGCGTGGAGCGTAAGCTGCCTTTCAGTTTCTACCTGAAGACCGAGTACACGCACCGCGTTGGAGAGTATGGGTTCGTGTTCACGCCTCCGGTCGGCGGCGTGCCGGTGTCGCAGCCGGAAGACGGCGCGCCATCGCCGTTGCCGAGCGTGGCGGTCTACAACCTGAGCAATACGCGCGTCGACCGCTACGACGCTCTGGACATCGGCGTCCGCCGCACGTTCAAGGGCGGGTTCGAGTGGTTCGCCGGTTACACCAGATCTGCCTCGCGCACCAACGAGGCGATGGACTACAACCTGGAAAACCCGGTCTTCGGACCGCAATTGCCGGGGCCGTTCGCGTGGGATGCGCCCAACCGCGTTCACATGTGGGGATGGGTGCCCATACCTAGCCGGCGCTTCCCCGGCTTGCTGCGATTCCTTACGAAAAACACGACGGCCGCGTATCTGGTGGAATACCGCACGGGATTTCCGTTCTCGGTGGTGGACCAGGATGGTTTTCTGGTCGGGTCGCCGGGATCGGCGCGCTACCCGGATTACTTCAACATCAACCTGCATTTCGAGCGGAAGTTCATGGCTATGCATTACCTGTGGGCATGGCGTTTCGGATTCAACAACCTGACCAATAGCGGCAATTACGTGACCGTCAACAACGTCATCGGGACGCCGGATTTCCGGACTTATGGACGAGGGCAGGTTCGCGCGTTCAGCGTGCGTTTGCGGATGCTGGGGCGGAAGTAAGGCAAAAAAGAAGACAGGCCAGGAGGCCCGTCCCCCCGGAGCGGCTTCCATGGAGCGTCAAAGAAACTCAGAGATGGGGAGGCTAGGCTTTCGGGGTAATTAGGGCGATGCGGTGCGGCTTGGCGCCTGGCTTGGCTTTCTGCACCCTCGCTACTAACTGCAAGGACCCGACCGGCGCGATCACGCGCGCGAAGCCGCCCTGATCGGCGCCGCTGAGTACGGCGACGCCGGGAGTGGGCAGGAAAACCTCGAAAACCCGCATGACGGCGGAGCCATTTTGGAAATGGACCGCCAGTTCCTCGTCTTCCTTGAGCGCCTTCTGCATGGCGCCGATCTGTCCTAGAATGGCGGCGCCGATGGGATCCGCCGGCGCCGGCGGGGGCGTTTCCCTGGCGGGGGGATCCTTGGTTGCCGATAGCAACGCTTGCTGCGCGAGCTGCTTGGTAAATTCACCCAGGGCCATTCAGGTTGATGCTAACATCTTAGCTATCCGGGAGTCGATGCCGGCGTCATGTCTGGGATTCGCACGGTCCTGTCTCTGTTCGCCGCCGTATCGGCAGGGGCTTGTCAAACTCCGTCCACAGCCGCGGGCGACCCTCCCGAGGCCCGGTTGAACGTGGTGGTGCGCGACGCCCGGGGCAGGATTGTGCGGAACCTTACCGGTTCCGATTTCTCGATCGCCGAAGACGGAACCGCGGCGGCGGTAAGCTCCGCGAAGTTCGTGGATGCCAGGAAAGGCGGGCCGGTGAGGCTGACGCTGATCTTCGACCGCATGCGCGGCGAATCGGCGCGGCTTTCCAGGATGTCGGCGCAGGCGCTGGTCTCGCTGGCGGACGCGAATGCGCGCTTTTCCGTTTGGTCGGTCGATCGGAAGCTGCTGTTGCTCGAGTCCTCGACGGCCAACCACAAAGCCGTGAATGGGGCTATCCAAGCGGCTACCGGGAAGGCGGCGCCCAAAGGGATGGAACCAGCGGCCGGCGAATCCGCGGCAGCCGAGCGGGCCATCCTGCAAACCGCCGCGCGGCTTTCCAGGGACGGCCGTTTTCTGCCCGCCGTGGCCGCGCTGATCGGCGCTGCGCGGGAACAGGCGGCGCTGGGCGGCCGGAAGGCGATCGTCTATTTTTCGGACGGATTACCGGTGGGGGCGGCGGACGAGTGCCTGCTTGCGGTCGCCAGCGCAGCCAGCCAGGCGAATGTGGCGATTTATGCGGTGGACGCGACCGGCATGGCGATTACCAACGACGAGGAATCGGCCCGCGAAGCCGCGATCAACGGCCGGGGCATCGGCTACATGCCCACGTTCGGCGCCGCTACCCAAGGCCCGGTCAACAGGGGTGCGGCAACGCCCGGCCCGCGCATCGCCGTGGGACAGCGGAGCACGCCGCTCGATCTGGTGACTGCCAAGGCGGGCGGGTTCACCATCACCCGGAGCAACGACGTGCGGGCGTCCATGCGGCGCGTGCTGGAGGATATCGAGTCCTACTACGAGATTGCCTACACACGTCCGAGCGCGGCTCTCGATGGCCGATACCACCATACCGCCGTCTCCGCCAAGCGAGGCAAGGTGCGGGGACCGGACGGCTTCTACGCGTCCCCCGACGGATCGAGCGGCGAGTTCCTGGCGTATGAGCTTCCGCTTTTCGACGCGCTGCGGCGCGCTCCCATATTCAATTTCCCGGTTTATGCGGACGCGCTGCTGTTCCGCGGGGCGAATCCTGGAGCGGGGTTGGCGTCGCTGGAGGTGGAGATCCCCGGCAAGGGATTGCGGTTTGAGGAGGATGCGGCTGTCGGCTTGTTCCGCGCGCATCTTGCGGTGATGGCTCTGGTGCGCGACGCCGGTGGCGCCATTGTGGAGCGCTTCAGCCGCGATATGCCGTTCCAAACGCCGCCCAACCTGGTGGACGAAACGCGCAACCGCCGCTTCCTGCTGCAGGAACGGATGGAACTGGCTCCCGGGGATTACACCCTGGAGACGGCGGTTCAGGACACGCTGGCGGACCGGTGCACCACGACGAAGACGCCGTTCACCGTGGCGCCGCCGGCTGCGGGCCTCGGCATCAGCAGCCTGACATTGGTCCGCGGCGTTACCGCCGCCGGTCCGGACGCCGTTCCCGATGGCGCTTTCCAACTCTCCGGCAAGAGCGTGGTTCCGGCGCTCGACCGCGCCATCGCCGGCGGTCCCGGGGCGGTGGCGCGTTTGTTCTTTCGGGTTTATCCCGACGCCGCGGCCGAGCCGCCGGAACTGGCGTTCGAGATTCTCCGGGACGGCCAGCCGCCGATCCACGTGCCGCTCAAAACGGACCTGGCGGCGGATGGCGACGGGCAGGTAATCACGCTCGATGTGGCGTCCCTTCCGGCCGGAACATACGATCTCAAGGCGATCGCGACCCAGGGGGGGCGCCAGGCGTCCGCGCAAACCCGCGTCGAGATTCAAGGCGGCCCCGAGGAACTGGGGTCGAATCCCGAGATCGCCGTGGGACCGGCGGCCGAACTGCCTTCCACACCACCGAACGCCGAGCAGGAACGGCTGCTGGAGCAGGCCCGCTCCACGGCGCTTCAGTACACGGGGCACTTGCCGAACTTCATGTGCACGCAGGTTACGCGGCGGCTGGTGGACGACGCGGGCAAGGACCAATGGCGCAACCTGGACGAATCCACGCAATTGGTGGCTTTCTACGACGGGCACGAGCACTACGACGCGTTGACCGCTCGCACGATGGCCGCGGACAGCGACAGATTTCCTCCTTCGATGAGATCCTCAGGCGAGTTCGGAAGCCTGCTGAAATCCATCTTCCAGCCGGAATCGGCCGCGAAGTTCGCCTGGGTGCGCGCCGACAGCTTGCGCGACCGCGCGGTGGAGGTGTTCTCCTACGCGGTCGATCTGGCGCATTCCCAATACCGGGTTTCGCATATTGTTCAGGGGCGGCCCACGGCGGTGCTCAGCGCGTTTCACGGTTTGGTCTACGTGGATGGGGAAACCGGAGTGGTTCCGCGCATCACGCAGGAGACCGACGCGCTGCCGGAGGACTTCCCGGTGCGGCAGATGAGCCTGTCGCTGGAGTATGGCGATGTTTCGGTGGGAGGGCAGGTTTACACGCTGCCGCTCTCGTTCACAATCGACGTGCGGACGGGGAAGCGCATGGTGGTACGGAACGAGGTGGGCTTCCGGTCGTGTCAGCGGTTTAGCGTGGACTCGAGATTGCTGCCGGCGGGGCAGTAGGAGCGGAAAAGCCGGCTCGACAGCCGGCTCTGCAAGCCTGGCGGCTTGCGCCACGGGTAGTATCGGCTACGCGATGCCGCCTCGCAGGAGGGCCGCTGCGGTGGGGGCTGCGGCGCCGGCCAGGCTGGGCTTCTCCTCGGGCGGGGGTTCCTTCCCGCCTTCGCCGGGCGCCAGGAACATGTTGGCGTCCACGCCGTGCTGGCGCGTGTAGAGATCGTAATAGCGCCCTCCGAGCGCGTACAACGATTCGTGCGTGCCACGTTCCACGATGCGGCCGGCTTCGACAACCAGGATCTCGCTGGCCCGCCGGATGGTGGAGAGGCGGTGCGCAATGACGAAGGTGGTGCGCCCTTTCATGAGGTACGCGAGGCCTTCCTGAATGGCGGCCTCAGATTCCGAATCGAGACTGGAAGTGGCTTCGTCGAGGATCAGGATGCGCGGATTGGCCAGGATGGCGCGGGCGATGGAAACGCGCTGCCGCTGGCCGCCCGAGAGCTTGACGCCGCGCTCGCCCACGATGGTGTCGTATTTCAGCTCGAATTTTTCGGCGAACTCATCGACGCGGGCGATGCGGCAGGCCGCCATGATCTGCTCTTCGGCGGTTCCGGGGCGGGCGAATGCCACGTTCTCGCGAATGGTGCCATCGAACAGGAAGGTCTCCTGAAGCACCACGCCCAGTTGCAGGCGATAGGAATCGAGACGAACGGTGGAGAGGTCGATGCCATCCACCAGGATGGCGCCTTCGGTGGGCTGATGAAAGGCGGCGATCAGGCTGATGATGGTGGATTTTCCCGAACCGGAGGAACCTACCAGGGCGGTCACGGTGCCGGGTTGGGACTCGAAGCTCATCTCGAAGAGCACCGGCTTGCCGGGGTCGTAGGCGAAGCCGACATTTTCGAACTGGACATGACCCTGAATGGAACCCACGTTGCGTGTGCGGCTCTCTTCCTCATCCTCGGGTTTTTCGCGCAGCACTTCCTGGGTGCGGTCCAGGCCCGCCAAGGCTTCGGTAATCTGGGTGCCGATGCCCACCATCTGAAACACCGGCGCGACCAGAAACGCAAGGAACGCGGTGAACATCCCCAACTCGCCGAGCGTCATGGTCCCCGCCAGGATCTGGCGCGCGCCGATGTACATGACCGCCGCGCCCACGACGCCCATCAGCACGGTGGCGGTGAGGCTCATCAGGGACATGGCGGTGAGCGAGCGCATCACGTTCTGGAGAAGGCGCTCGACTCCGCCCGAGAAGACCTTGGCCTCTTCAGCCTCGGCGTGGTAGCCCTTCACGACGCGCACGCCCGCCAGGGTTTCGGTGAGGCGGCCGGTGACTTCGGCGTTGATTTTGCCGCGCTCGCGGAAGATTGGCCGGATGCCTTTGAACGCCTTGCCCAGAATCACCGCGAACAGCGCGATGAAGAACAGCGCCATCCCGGTAAGCAAGGGGCTGGTATACATCAGGATGCCTACCGAGAGCGTGGCCAGCAGAATGCCGCCCACCAGATCCACCAGGCCCGTGCCCAGCAGGTTGCGGACGCCCTCGACGTCGCTCATGATGCGCGATACCAACATGCCGGTCTTGTTGGCGTCGTAGTAAGCGACGGGCAGGCGGCCGATGTGCTCCTGGACCCTGCGCCGCAGTTGGGCGATGAGCCGCTGCCCCTCTTTGGAGAGCAACTGGGTGAGCGCGTAGGAGGTGATGCCCTGAATGCAGGTGGCCGCCAGCACCGCCAGGATCAGCGGCTCCAGCAACTTGACCTGATGCTTGTTGATGACGTTGTCAATGACCCACTTGGTGGAGAGGGGCAGAGCGAGGCTGGCGATCTTGTTGACGATCATCAAGCCGAACCCCAGCGCAAGCAGCTTGCGGCGCGGGCGCGCGAGTTCCTTGATGAGAGGAAGCGCGCTGCGCAGACTCTCCGAGGTTTTCCGTTTGGGCTTCGTGGGAGACACTAGTTCCAGGGTACAACGAGCGGCGGGTCCGAGCTCGGCCGGGGCGCCGCGCTATCCTCAAATTATGCCGGATGACTGGCGGATGGATTTCGGCGACCTTGCTTTGATTCAGATTACGGACGCCGCGCTGGCCGACGCCGTGCGGCGGAGCGGGACGCGGCTGGCGTGCCGCCCGGGATGCACCGACTGCTGTATGGGGACGTTTCCCATCACGCAGCTTGACGCGCGGCGGCTGCGCGGGGGCCTGACGGAATTGGAAGCGAGCGACCCGGACCGCGCCAGGAGGGTCCGCGAGCGCGCCCGGATCGCGGCGGCGCGAGATCCCGAGGACAGCGACGACGAGCCTTGTCCGGCGCTCGATGCGGAGACCGGACTGTGCGATCTGTACGCGGCGCGCCCCATCGTTTGCCGGGTCTTCGGGCCACCCATGCGCGTGAGCGATGGGCCGGTGGGGCTGTGCGAGCTGTGCTTCCAGGGCGCCAGCGAGGAGGAAATTGCGGGCTGCGCCACTGAGATCCCTGGCGGCCCAGTCGAAGCCGAGCTGCTGGGCGATCTTGAGGCGGCCACCGGGTTGAGCGGAGAGACTACCGTGGCGCTGGCGCTTTTGTAGGATCGATCCGGGTTGGATTGTGGCGTTCATCGCGGCGAAATGGGGTGGCAGGCGGAAGCGCCTGCCCCACCTTGCTGGCAGGCGGGAGCGGCTGCCGCACCTTGCGGCGAATTGGGGAGAACGAACCCAATCGGGGCCTGTTGGGTAGCGGCGGCGGACGCGGCCACGGCTTGGGGACGGGGCGGCGCGGCGGGGACGGCGGGTGGCGCTTCCGCTTCCACTTCCGCTTGTTCGGCCTGTTCTTCGGCGCGGCGTTCGTTTTGGGCGCGGCGCAACTGGGTTAGGGCGCGGAAGTAGCTGCGCTCGGCGGAGGCCAACTGACGGAAGGCGGATTGGAGGATTTTCGCTCCGATCACGTCGTCGCCGAAGACGGCGG
>CAYWHA010000101.1:0-11547 GCA_964457555.1 uncultured Solibacteraceae bacterium | reverse complement strand
CGCTTCCCGAATGTGTTCGTCAAGATTTCGCACACCTGGTCGCTTTCGCGCCAGCGGTATCCGTGGCTGGACGCGCAGGATCTCGTGAAGCGACTGTATGAAGCCTTCGGCCCGCGACGGTTGATGTGGGGCACCGATTGGCCTATCATCGAGGGCGTCGCAAAATATGAACAGGCTCTCACGGTGGTCCGCGACGACATGAAGTTTCTCAACGCCGACGATAAGAGCTGGATGCTCAGCAAGACAATCGAGCGCGTATGGCCCTTTCCGGCGTAACCCGGAACGACAGGAGATTGGGGAGGTGTCTCGATGCGAGTACTCGTAGCGGACAAGTTCGAGCAGTCCGGCCTGGACGGTCTGGCTGCTCTCGGGTTCGAGGTTTCCTGTGAACCCGGATTGAAGGACCAGGCGCTCGCCGAAAGGGTCGCCGGGTTCAAGCCGGATGTACTGATCGTGCGCTCGACCCGGGTCGGCGAGCCTGTGCTGGCGGCCGGGTCGATCAAGCTGGTGGTCCGCGCAGGCGCCGGCTATAACACCATCGATCTGGCGGCGGCCTCTCGCCGCGGCATTTACGTTTCGAACTGCCCCGGAAAGAACTCCATCGCCGTAGCCGAGTTGGCGTTCGCGCTGATTCTGGCGCTCGACCGGCGCATCGCGGACAACGTGATTTCGCTCCGCGCCGGCCAGTGGAAGAAGGCGGAGTTCTCGAAAGCTCGTGGGCTGTTCGGCCGCACTCTGGGCTTGCTGGGAACCGGCGACATCGGCAGCCAGATGATCCCGCGCGCGAAGGCCTTCGGCATGCGCGTGGTGGCATGGAGCCGCGGTCTTACCCCGGAAAGAGCCGAAGCGCTCGGCATTGAGCGGAAAGATTCGCCCCGCGAAGTCGCGGCGGCGGCCGACATCGTGAGCGTGCATCTTGCCCTGGCCCCCGAAACGCGCGGCCTCTGCGACGCCGGCTTTTTCGCGGCCATGCAAAAGGGCGCCTGCTTCATCAACACCGCTCGCGGCGAAATCGTCGATGAAGAAGCGCTCAAGGATGCGATCTGCAACCAGGGCATTCGCGCCGGTCTGGATGTCTTCGCCCGGGAGCCCGCCGGCGGGACGGGCGAGTTCACAAGCGACATCGCACAATCCGCGGCCATTTACGGCACGCACCACATCGGCGCGTCCACCGAACAGGCGCAGGAGGCCATTGCGGCGGAGGCGGTGCGGATTGTCCGCGTCTTCCAGGAAACCGGCAAGCCGCCTAATGTCGTGAATCTTGCCCGGAAGACCCCCGCCACCTGTACGCTGGTGGTGCGGCATCTCGACCGGCCGGGCGTGCTCGCATCGGTGCTCAATGCCATCAGTGCGGCGAAGATCAACGTTCAGGAAATGGAAAACGTGGTCTTCGACGGCGCCGAAGCGGCCGTGGCCCGGGTCAACCTCGAGACCATCCCCTCGGAAGCTACGCTGCAACTGGCGCGCACCGCCAATCCAAACATCCTGGAACTGAGCCTCATCCGCCTGTGAATTGGGCCGTTTCCTGTGCATCGCGCCCAGGATGTAGAATCGTGCACATGATCTCGCGGAACAACCCAAGGCCCGCGCGCGCCGCCGCGGTTCTGGCCGGACTGCTGCTCGCGGCCGTTTTGCTCCCGGCCCAAACCAGCGTGGTGATGCTCTGGCCCAACGGCGCCCCCGGCTCCGGGAACTGGACTCAAAAAGAGGCCGAGTACACTGCGGCCAATTCCGGCCTCAGAGCCGTCCGCAACGTCGTCAACCCCAGCATCGCGGTCTATCTGCCCTCGGATGACACCGCTGCGCGAACCTCCGTGGTCATCGCCCCGGGAGGCGGGTTCAGCCATCTCTCCTGGGATTCCGAGGGAACCCAGGCGGCCGACTGGCTGCGTCAGCGCGGCGTTGCGTGCTTCGTTCTCAAGTACCGCCTCACCGACTCTGGAACCGATGGGCGTGGCGCCGCCGCGGGGAACGCCGGACCTGGCGCCGCCGCCCCCGTTACCCAGGCTCAGATTCGCGCCATGGCCGCCGCCGACGGGTTGCGCGCCATCGAGGTCGTGCGTCAGCACGCCGCGGAGTGGCATCTCGATCCCGCCAAGGTCGGCATCATGGGCTTTTCAGCCGGCGGCTATGTGGCCGTTCAGGCCGCCCTCGACCACACGGCCGCCAATCGCCCGGCATTCGTCGCTTCCATCTACGCGTGCTGCGAGGACGCCGCCCAGGTGAAGGTCCCCGACGACGCCCCACCAGCGTTCTTCCTGCACGCCTACGACGACCCCGTATCCGCCTCCAGCCCCGCGCTCTTCCTGGCCTGGAAAGCCGCCAACAAACCGGCCGAACTGCACACCTACGCTGCCGGCGGCCATGGATTCGGCATTCCCAATCACGGCCAGCCCACCGACAACTGGATCGAGCGCTTCGGCGACTGGCTCCGCTACCAGAAACTCATGAAATAGCTTTACGGCGCCGGCCCAGTTCAACACACGACCTTCTGGGGCTTGTTCCGAATAGGGATATCAGTTAAGATTCCTACATCCGAATTTGAAAGGAGCCGTCTTCACGTGAGCTACATACATACCAGCAAGCCGAGCAGGCGCAAGATGCTGTGGCGGGCAGCCGCAGCCAGTGGATTGGGCGCGATTTTCAAAATGACAGCCGGGGCTCAAGCGCCGGCAACTCCGCCTGCTGGTGGCGCAGGCGCCGCGGGGCGCGGAGGCGCGGCCGGCGCTGGCGGCAGGGGCGTCGGCCCCGGGAGAGGCGCAACCATCCAAACGCCCCCCACCAGCAGGCTATCGGCGCCGAGCGATCTGAAGATCACCGGCATGCGGTCCCTGCGCGTCGCCGCCAACTACGATTACCCCATTATCCGCATCGACACCAATCAGGACGTGTACGGGCTGGGGGAAGTTCGCGACGCCGGCAGCGAGTATGCGGCCCTCGCCATGAAGCCCTTCTTGCTCGGCAGGAACCCGCTGGACTTCGATACCTTGATGTCGTATGTGCTGCCCTATGCCGGCCAGGGCCGGGCGGGCGGCGGCTACAGCGCCATCGACCTTGCGCTCAACGACATCATCGGCAAGGTCTATGGCATCCCCGTGTGGCGACTCCTCGGTCCGAAGGTGCGCTCGACCGTGCGCATGTACTGCGACACCACGGGCACGCACGATCCCAAAGCCTACGGACAGCGCATGTTGGAGCGCCAGAAGAAGGGCTTTACCTTCTTCAAGATGGATGTCACCACCAATTTCATCAGCGGCGAAGGCAAGCCAGGGGCTCTCGACCCCGTCACCGGCGTTCCGACCGACAGGGGTCTGGCATATGGCGGCGAATTGGTCGCAGCCGTGCGCGACGCCATCGGCTACGATAAGCCGCTGGCCATCGATGCCGCCAGCCTCCGCTGCGGCACGGTCCAGGACGGAATCCGCGCAGGCAGGGCCTTCGAGAAATACAAGCTCGAGTGGCTGGAGGACCTGTTCGGCACCGGCGGCTTCGGCCGCTGGAGGGATTTCAAGGCGATCAAGGCAAACACCACCACGCCTCTGTTGACCGGTGAGGACGCCTTTGGCCTGGAGGCGCCCTTGGGGTTCAAGCCTCTGATCGACAACCGCGCCGTCGACAAGATTCACTGCGATCACGGCACCTCCGGTGGCTGCCGCCTGACCAAGCGCATCGCGGACTACGCCTGGAACGAACAGGAAATCCCAACAGCTATCCACATGGCCGGCTCCCCGCTGGCCACCATGGGCGCGGTTCATACCGCCGCCACAATCCAGACCTTCATCGCCATGGAATGCCACGCCGTGGATTTCATCTCCTGGTGGTCGGAGCTTGTCACGGGGGTCACGCAGCCGGTCATCAAGGACGGCTACGTCACGGTTCCGGACGCGCCCGGTCTTGGCGTGGAGTTGAACGAGGCCGTCGTGAAGGAGCACCTGCGCTATCCAGGCTATTTCGAGCCGAACGCGGTGTGGGATCCAACCCGCCCAAGCGGCGGGGCGTGGCCGCACTTCAACGTGGATGGCGTCTGGGTCAACGAACGGACCTCGGATTACTAATTCGCGCGCCAGTGCACGGCTCACATCGTGGCTCTTTGGGGCTGGCCCCCGCACGGTACTTGACCGGAACCGGAGATCGGCACATACTCTATAGGGGGATATCCTTATGCCCAAGACCTGTAGGTGCGCGCTCCTGACTTTGGCGGCGTTCCTGGCGCTGACGCTTCCAGCGGCCGCTCAATCGGTGATTTCCACCCGTTCCGGCGTGATCCACTACTTCGAAGGCGCTGTTTATTTGGGCGATCGACCGCTGGAATCTCATCTGGGCAAGTTCCCCAGCGTGCCCCAAGGCGCCGAACTGCGCACGCTGGACGGCCGCGCCGAAGTCCTCCTCACGCCCGGCGTCTTCCTTCGCATGGGTGAGCACAGCTCCATTCGCATGGTATCGAACGACCTCGCGGACACGCAGGTCCAATTGGAGACCGGCTCCGTCATCGTGGATTCAGGGGAACCCAATTTAGACACCTCGGTAACCTTGATCTGCAAGGATCGTAGGGTTCACCTCCTTCAGAAGGGCGTTTACCGGGTCGATTCCGACCCGCCGCACCTGTGGGTCAGCCAAGGGGCAGCGGAAGTGTTCGACGGGACTGCCGGTAAGCCGGTCTCCGTGGCAGACGGCATGAAGCTGTCGTTGGTGGACGCCGCGCCGGCGCCCGAGCGTTCGATTGGGGAGTCTGCCGACGCGCTCAGCGATTGGGCCGACGGCCGCGGCGAATCGATTGCCGCGGACGATGCCATTACGGCCCAGATCGGCGAAGATCCCGCTTCGCAGACCGCCGCGGACGGCTTCACAAATTATCCGTTCCTCGGCGTGCCCTCTCTTGGCCTCGTTTCCTCCAGCCCGTATGGCTCCTACGCCCTTTACCAGCCGGGGTTCTACTCCATCTACCTGCCCGGTTACGCGTATCCTCCGCTACTCTTGGGACTCATGGGGTCGGGCTTCCGATACGGCAATCCTTCGATCTACGGTCACATCGGAGTCGTGCCGGGGATCGGCGCCGGCGTGCGCATTCCGATTACGGTTCCTGTTCCGCGCGCTCCGATCGCCCCAGGTGTGCGGCCCGTGCCTGCGCCTGTCCGCGCCCCGGCGCATATCGTAGTGCGCGGCGGCGGCCACCGGTAGCTAGGGTGGGGCGGACCTCCTGGTCTGCCTTCTTCTGGCTTGTTGAGTTTATTCCTGGACGCTGCACTCGTCGTCATTCACTCGGAGCGTAGTAGCCGAGCCGCCAGTGCGCCGTGAGGGCCGAGACGCCGCGCGGTTGCGTCAGCTTCACTTCCACGTGGCGGTATTTTCCATCTCTGGCCTGATCCTTCGGGTAATAACCGAGAACATATTGATTCCGCAATTCGAGCGCAATTCGTGCGGCGACGCTCGGCAGATCGCTGGTCAGTTGCGCGTTGAAAGCGCGCCCGCCGGTTTGCGTCGCAATTTCCGATAGCAACTGCGGTCCCGAAATTTCCTCCGGCGTCAGCCCCGGGAACAGGATGCGCTCATAAACGCCCATCGCGTAGATCTGGACGTCCGCTTCGCGAACCAGCGCTTCAATCTGAGCCGCGGTGTAGTGGCTGTGGTTGTCGCCGCCATCGGAAACCACGACGATGGCCTTGCGGGAGTTCTCCGCCTTCTTCATCTCGCGCAGGGCAAGGTCGATGGCGTCGAGCATCGCGGTCTGTCCTGTCGGCTGCGACTGCTTCAACGTGTTATTGATTTCTTCGCCGTGGGACGTGAATCCGACCGAAACTTTCGCGCTATCGCTGAACTCCACCAGGAATGCTTCGTCATCCGCGTTCAGGGTTTTCAGGAACTGAGCGACTGCCACCTGGGAAGTCCGGACCTTTTCGTCCATGCTCCCGCTCTCATCGAAGACCAGCCCGACCGAGAGGGGCGCGTCCTCACCCGAAAAGTGCGCCACGGTCTGTTCGATGCCGTCTTCCAATAAATGAAAATCTTCCTTCTGAAGTCCCAGCACGAAACGATTCACCGAATCGGTTACCGCTACCGGGATCTGCACCAGGGTGGTGTCCACCCGCAGCTTGAGCCCGGTGTCCAGAGGGGCGTTTTCAGGAGCGGCGGTCTGCTGGCCTGTTGCCGGTCCCGATAGCAGCGCAAGCGCCATGGCGCAAGCGCTCGAAGCAGCCCAGCTTCTCCACTGCATAATCCTACCCACGACAACGCCCGGGCAACCGCACTTCGAACCGAGCCGCGAATGTAAGAGAGCGTTATTCGTCGCAGCTTTGGACGCCCACCATTAGCATTGCACACTTTCGGGAACGCGAAAATTGTCTGCCAGCCGCGACAACTCGTCGGCGGCATCCCGCATGGGAACTCCGTGGCCCGCCCCGATCCACGAGGGGCGCAGACTCGCCAGCAACGCCACCGACCGTCGTGCATTTTCCCAATTCGAGGTGGCGGGCGCCGGCGGCCGGCACACCTGTTTTCGTTTGGCCACCGTGTCCCAAAAGCTGTCGAGATTCATGGTGGTTACCGCGTCGCCGGCCAGTAGAAACGCATCCCTGCGGCGGAAGAATGCCACGTGCCCCGGCGTGTGGCCGGGAGTCTCGATCGTCTCCCACTCGGGGAGTCCCGGAATGGCCCCATCCGGTTCCAGCGCGCCGGCTCGCGCTCCCAGATTGACTGTGCCGGTTGGGAAGAATCTCGCAATCCGTGTGAAGAAACCCGGCGATCTCAGGTCGAAGGGCGGGTAACTTGACCGGCCTGTCAGATATGGGAGTTCCAGTGGATGGGCGACGATGGGCACGCCCCATACATCGGCCAGCGGACCGGCCGATCCGGCGTGATCGAAATGCCCATGCGTGAGCAGGATTGCGCGCGGCCGGCTGCCGCGCCCAAAACGCCGTTCCGCCGCGCGTTGAATCCGTCTCTCGTTCCCAGGCGTACAGGCATCCACGAGCACCCAAGAGGCGCTGTCGCCCACCAGATACGCGTTGGCAATCAACGTGGGAATGAGAGCCACGCCCGGAGCGATTTCCCGCATGTTTCATTCTGCAACATCCGCGCGCACCTTGCGATTCGCCGTATAATGGCGTGCATGATCCCACGCATCCTGGTTACCGCGCTGCTGGGCGCAACGCTTCTGCTGGCCGCCGATCCGACCGGCGTCTGGACCGGCGACCAGCCCGGTCCCAACGGCAATACCTACAACATCACTTTTAAATTGAAGGCCGATGGCGCGAAACTCACGGGCACGATGGGCGGCGACCAGTTCGAGCAACCCATCCAGAACGGTGAGATCCATGGCGACGACATCTCTTTTACGGTTCACCTGGAGTTCGGGGATGGCATCGATTTGAAGTACACCGGCAAAGTGTCCGCGGACAAAATCGATTTCAAAGTGCAGCGCAGCGGCCAGGACGCCGCGCAGCCGTTCGTCGCCAAAAAGACCACGTGACCGAGCCGCGAACGTAAGAGAGCGGTTGCCGGAGCGCTCGTATTCGTCGCAACTCTGGGACGCACACCGCTACGCCAACTGCCTGTCGGCTGCGTATAACACCCGCTCCAGATCTTGTTCCTGCACCGGCTTCGGTAAAACGAAGCGGTTGGGTCCCTCAAAGTCGGCGCTGAGCTCGGCGTCGTAACGGTCGGATAAAAGCGCGAAGGCTCCAATCCGCGCCTGCATCCGCTCGGAGAGTTCCACCCAATTCAGGCCGGGAGCGTGTACCGAGCAGAATGCCAGGTCGAAACGCATCCTCTGCGCCAGTTCCAGGCCGATATCGGCGTTGTCGAGCGGGACTACCCGGCAGCCTTGCGCCGTCAGCAAGGTCGATAACTGTCGCTGCGCGGCCTCGTCGGGTTCGATCACCATGACCGTAATCCGCCGCGTAGGGTCGCGGGCCGGACCGGCGGACACCGTCACGCGCTCCTGCGCAATCGGAAATTCCACTTCGAAACGGGGATCCTCGCCACTCCTCAGGACCAGGCGCGCCTCTCCACCATGCCCGGCAATGACGCTGCGAGTCACGCCAAGAAGCGATGCCGTCTCCCCTGCCCTGTGCGGCGGCTCGGGCGGCGCGGTAAACGCGATCTCCACTACCAGGCGCTTGTTCAGCACAATGGTGCGGATCGAAATCACCTTCTCGGCCGCCTCTGTCAAAGACTGCTCGGCGTGAACCAGCAGGTTCAGAAAGACCTGCTCCAACTGGCCCCTGGCGCCCAGCACGAAGAGCGGCTCGGGCGAAGTCAGGTCGACCGCCCGTATTCCCGAAGCCTTCCAATCGCCTTCGCGGAACTCGATCAGGTCCCGCAGCAGAGTCGAAACGCACACCGGGCGGGCCTCCACGTGTTCGCTCCCGGAGAACGCTACCAGCCGGGACACCGTGTCCGCTGCCTTGCGCGCTTCTGAAGCGATGGCGGATACCTCGCCGCCGACCCGTCCGGCTGCCGCCTTCCCCAGCGCCTTGTCCGCCAATTCGGAGATGGAGGAAAGCGGCGCCTGCAGTTCGTTAGCGATCGCCGAGATCAGCCGACCCACGGCCGCCAGTTTCTCGGTGCGGAAAAGCTGCTCCTGCACCGATCGCTGGTCCTGCAGCCGGATCGCCACGCCAATCTGGTTCCCCAAGTGCTGCGCCATGGCCTGCTCATCGGGCGTGAAGTCGCGCACCTTGGCGTCCTGGTCCAGTTCAAGCACGCCCACCGCTTCGCCCTGCGCCAGCATCGGGACAAACAGCAGGGACCGGGGACCTCGTGCGCCGGCGTCGCGTGCAATGGGAAATGGGCTGCGGTCGATATCGGGAATCGCCAGCAGAGTCCTGTAGGAAAAGCACGCCACTACGCCGGCTTGCGTTCCCGCGCCGGGCGAAGCGAGCGAAATGGAAACTGCCGCGCCGCCGTCCTCGAGCGCCTCATCCAGCGTCTTCGCGGCGCGGTTGTAGATGAACAACTGGACCCGGGAGACGCCCAGGATGCCAGGCAACATCTCCGAAATCCGATTCAACATAACGCCCGCCGATGGGGCGCCCAGAATCTCTTCGCCGAGCTGATACGTCGCCCGCAGCCGTTTCCGCTGCTTGCGCTGCCGGCGCTCGCGGTTCCAGAGCAATAGGGCCGCCAGCACCGCAAAGAAAACTCCCGCCATCAGCGCCAGCGGCTGAACCGTCAGCAAGGGGGGAACCGCGGGGACCACCTTGACATCGGCTGGATCCGATACCAGCAACTCGAAGAAACGGCTATACGGAGGCAGTGGACAGTATTGCAGAGCCACCCCGCTGGCCGTTGCCGTCCAGCCCGGTTTGAAAGCGCTCAAGTCCGGTTGGCCGGCGGCGCTGGGGATGAAAAACTTCAACGATTCCGGCCCGACGTAGATCTGCCCCCCGGCCGTCGTGTCGGATGCCTCAATGATTTGCGCTGTCATGCGGACCAGCAGCCCGAGATAGCGGATGTTATCCGGAAAGCTCCGCACCTGTCCAGGGGAAACGTCGATGGGCGCCGGCGGCTCCGCCCGGCCAAGCGCGCCCGCCCGCTCCACCGCAAGAACGGGCATGCCGGCCACCGCGTCGACCAGGCCCGCAGCCTCGACATCGTCGCCGGGTACGAAGCCGTCCAGCTTGAAATCGCCCTTGCCGGCTCGCAATACCCCGCCTCGCCCGTCCGCCTGGATAGCCAGCAGGGTGTAGTCCGGAAAGTGGAAGGCCCGCGCCGAAACCACTCCGCGAACCAGCGCCCGCTCCCCACGATGCGCGGGCAGGTAGTCCGGCTGCGGTCCCCGCGCGCCGAGTTCCTCAAGCGAGAGTCTGGTTTGGGAGAACGCCGGCCAGCACGCCAGGGCCGCGAGCGCGGCTCCCATGCCCCAGCATCCTAAACGGCGCGGCTTTGCGCTTCCAGCCATGTCTCCAATTCCGGATCCAGAAAATTCGCGACGCTGAGGGCTGCGCCCGGAAGCTCCGCGTGCGTCGAGCCGACGCCGGCTACCCGCATCCCCGCCGCCCGCGCCGCTTGCACTCCCGAAACCGAGTCCTCGAACACGATGCAGTCGACCGGCGGCGTCTTGAGCAGTTCCGCCGCACGCAGGTAGATATCGGGAAACGGCTTGGGACGCCGGACCTGATACCCGTCCACTACCGCGCGAAAATACGGCGTCAGGTTGGCCTCCTCCAGAATGAGCCGCACATTGTCCCGTTCCGCGTTGCTGGCAACCGCCATGGGGGCCTCCCGATGCCGTTCCAGAAACGCCCGCAGCCCCGGCTTCAACAGCTCCTCTACCCTGCCCTCCATAGCTGCGCGAAAAAGCCGCTCCTTGGCCGCGCCCAACTCGGCGACTTGCGCCGCCGTTAAGCCTTCGCCGCAAAAGTAGCGCACAATCTCGTCGTTGCGTCTGCCGAACATGGACTCAAGCATGGCCTCGGTCGGCTCCATCCCGAACTGCCGGCTGAACGAAGCCCACGCCTCCTTATGGCCCGCGTTCGAATCCACCAATACGCCGTCCATATCGAAAATCAGTGCGAGACCGGGCGCCAGGCTATGGTCCAAGCACGATTGTAACGAATGGCACGCTAGTCTTGGACGTCCTCGGAACGCAAATTCCCGCCGAGCCAATGCAAGTAGTTCGCCGCCCCATCGACAATCGCAACCGCCACCGCCTCCGGCACTTCGTAGGAGTGCGCTTTTTCGAGTGCGGCGGTCAGGGAACCGAACAGATCGCGCGAGGACTTCACCAGGAGCATGACTTCGCCTGCCGTTTCCACCGCGCCCTTCCAACGATAGTAGCTGCGGATGCCGGGAATCACATTCACGCAAGCCGCCAGCCGCTGCTCCACTAGCAGACGCGCGATTCGTTCCGCCTCCTCTTCCGTGGCGCAGGTGCTTAACAGAACTATTTTATCGGTCATGTTTTTTCAAAAAAGTTCGCAAAGAAATCGCCCAAGCGATGGTATCATTATCTTCCAGGCATGAGAGGACGGCTTGCCAGATTCGCTTACGCATTGGCATTTGCGCTGGTCGCGATTTATGCAGTCGTCACTTTGACCGGTCCCAAGGGCGTCGCCGCTCTGTTCGAGAAGGAGCGCCAGATCCAAGCCTCCGAGAAGCGCAACGCCGATCTGGAGAAGGATATCGAGCGGACCAAACAGCGTATCGCCCGGATCGGCAGCCAGACCGAGCAGGAACGGCTAGTGGAAGAGCGCCTCAACATGGTGCGCCCCGGCGACAAGGTCTTCATGCTGCCGGATTCCAAGAAGAAGTAGCCCTCCTCCTTCAGCAGATCCGCGGCAATTGCTCTCCGAACGGCAAATCCACAACGCGCGTGCCGCCGATCTCCGTCTTCAGCAGCACCATCCCCGGATGCGACTCCACCGCTTCGCCGATGACCACGGCGTCCCGGCCCAGGGGATTCGCGCGCATGGCTTCCAGCACGCGTCCCGCACTTTCCGGAGCTACGAAGGCCGCCAATTTGCCTTCGTTGGCCACGAACAGCGGGTCCAATCCCAGCAGCTCGCACGCCGCGCGGACCGGTTCTCGCACCGGAATGGCCGCGGACTC
>CAYWHA010000100.1:0-12208 GCA_964457555.1 uncultured Solibacteraceae bacterium | reverse complement strand
CGGCGCTGGCGCTGGCGACGGCGCTGTGCGAGAAGATCGCGCTCGAGGTGCGCCACCTGCAGCGGACCGAAGTGCGCGAGGCGGAGGAGTATTTTGCCCGCGGCCAGAAAGGCAGCTCGGCCATGCCGCACAAGCGCAATCCGGTGACCTCCGAGCAGATCTGCGGGCTGGCGCGGGTGGTGCGCGCCAACGTGCAGGCGTCCTTCGAAAACGTGGCCCTATGGCACGAGCGGGACATCTCGCATTCCTCGGTGGAGCGCGTGATCCTGGCGGATTCCACCACCCTGAGCGACTACCTGCTCGCCAAGACCACGCAACTGGTGGACAAACTCATGGTCTATCCGGAACGTATGCGCCGGAACCTGGAGATGACGCGCGGTCTGGTGTTCTCCGGGCAATTGTTGCAGGATCTGGCTGCCGCGGGCATGTTGCGCGAACAGGCCTACCGGGTGGTACAGACCCACGCTATGCGCGCCTGGGAGGAAGAAGGCGACTTCCGCGCGGCGGTAGCGGCAGACCCGGAGATTCGCGCGAAGCTTTCACCCAAGCAAATCGCCGAAGCGTTCTCGCTCGAGCGGCAGCTTCGCAATGTGGACAAGATCTTCGAACGGGTTTTCGGATGAAGATTCTCGACGTGGGCTGCGGGATCCGCAAGCAGCCCGGCTCTATCGGAATCGACCGGAACCCCGCCAGCCGCGCCGACGTGCTGGTGGACCTGGACCGGCTGCCCTATCCGTTCGCCGACAATTCGTTCGATCGTGTGACCGCGATCCACGTCATCGAGCACCTCAGCGACGTGATCGGCGCCATGGCGGAATTTCACCGCCTGGTGCGCGCCGGCGGCACGGTGCGCATCGAGACGCCGCATTATACCGATTTCAGCTCGTTCTGCGACCCCACCCACAAGAGCCACTTGACCAGCTTCAGCTTTCGCTACTTTGGCGAGAACCACGGCGGGTTCGGCTACTACTCGAAAGCCCGGTTTCGGGAGATCTCCGTGCGCGTCAAGCTGCTGGCGTTTTGGAGATGGCTCGGCTTCGAGTTCCTGGTGAACCGCTTTCCCCGCTTCCGGCGATTTTGGGAATACTACCTATGCTTTGTGGTGCGCGGCAAGGCCATGGAGTTTGAGTTCGAGGTGGTGAAGTAAAGTGGGGCAGGCGCTTTCGCCTGCCGCCCGGTGGTGAAGTAAACATTTCTGCGATTTTTCCACCCGTCCACGCACTATAAGTGGGGCAGGCGCTTTCGCCTGCCACCCGCTGTCTATGTTTTACCGCAGAAGATTGCCCCACTGGCATCCCGACCGGACCGAGGGGACCTTTCTGCTTATCACGCGGCGTTTGGCCGGCTCCATAGCCCGAATGCGTATTCCGCAAAGGGTGGCAGGCGGAAGCGCCTGCCCCAGCCTGTCCGCAGGACGGGCCTTTCTCGCATGGGACCGCGAAGTGGACAAAGCCGCTTTCGGTCCCGTCTGGCTGCTTGACGCGCGAATCGCGCGCGCCGTAGCCGACGCCCTCCTCTATGGCGAGACCGGGCGGTATTTCTATAAACTCCGAGCCTGGGTTATCATGCCGAATCACGTTCATGTTCTGCTGCGGCCCGAGGCCCCTCTGCCGGCGATTACGCGCTGGTTGAAAGGCTCCACGGCGCGACAGGCGAACCTGCTTCTGGGCCGGACTGGCAGTGCCTTCTGGCAGGATGAGTCCTTCGACCATCCTGTGCGGGATGAAATGGAACTGGACCATCTCGCGCATTATGTGGAACGCAACCCGGTGAACGCCGGCCTTGCAGCCCATCCGCAGGACTGGCCTTGGTCTAGCGCCTGGTTGGCAGGCGAAAGCGCCTGCCCCACTGTATGATGGGCTTGCTCTATCGCGCGGCGGATGCGCTCAGGCGGCGCGGGCTGCGCGGCAACGTGGGCCGCATCGGCGAGGACATGGCGCACCGCTACCTGCGCCGCCACGGGTGCATCGTCGTGGCCCGCAATTACCGACCGCCTTATGGCGGCGTCGAACTCGACCTGGTGGCATGGCACGGCGACACGTTGGCGTTTGTCGAGGTCAAGACGCGCACCGTCGAAGACTTTGGAACCCCGGACCGCGCCGTGGACCGGGAGAAACAGACCCATGTCGAGCGCGCCGCCCGAGATTACGCCCGCCGCGCCGGAGTGGACTGGGATAAGACGCGCTTCGATATCGTTGGCGTGATCCTCGAAAAGCCGCCGCGCATCGAGTGGATCCGTAACGCGTGGCGCAATCGTTAACGTCGGCCGGCGCCAAGTTATAATCGTCTCTTGCCCGAACTGCGTAAGGACCCCATCACGGGCCGATGGGTTATCATCGCCACCGACCGCTCGAAACGCCCAGGCGATTTTATTCGCCAAACGGTCCCCCCGGCTGCTGCCAGGGTCTGTCCATTCGATTACGGCAACGAGCGCAAGACGCCGCCCGAAATCCTGGCCTATCGTGACAGCGGCGCCCGCGACGAGCCCGGATGGCGCGTGCGCGTGGTGCCCAACAAATTCCCCGTGCTTGGTATCGAGGGCGAACTGAATCGTCAGGGCGAGGGAATGTACGACAAGATGAACGGCATCGGCGCTCACGAAGTCATCATTGAGACCCCCGACCACGCCGCCACGCTCTGCGACATGCCGGAACGGCAGATCGAAGAAGTGCTCTGGGCTTTCAAGGAGCGGGTCAACGATTTGAAGAGGGACCGCCGGTTCCGCTACATTCTGCTGTTCAAGAATTACGGAGAAGCGGCCGGCGCGAGCCTGGAGCATCCCCATTCGCAGCTCATCGCGCTGCCCGTGATCCCCAAGCGCGTGAAGGAAGAGGTGGACGGCGCCAAGCTGTTCTACGACCTCAAGGAGCGCTGCATTTTCTGCGATATCATCCGCGAGGAGAGCGCGGCGGGCGCGCGGCTGGTGACGGAAACGGACCGCTTCATCGTGCTCGAACCCTACGCGCCCCGCTTCCCCTTCGAGACATGGATTCTTCCGAAGCGGCACGAATCCCACTTCGAGGATTCCGACGCGCCCACGCTGCAGAACATGGCTTGGATCTTGCGGTCCACCTTGCGCAAAATCGACCGGGCGCTGGAGCGGCCGGCGTACAACTTCGTGGTGCACAGCGCGCCCGTCCAGGATGCTCCACTGGCGCACTACCACTGGCACCTGGAAATTATGCCGAAGCTCACGAAGGTTGCGGGCTTCGAATGGGGGACGGGCTTCTACATCAACCCGACGCCGCCCGAGGAGTCCGCCCGCTTTCTGCGCGAGGCGGGGATCGGCTAGCCGGAGGACAGGACCGCAGGACCATCGGACGGTTGCGTCCGAAGGCCGTAGTCTGGTATAAAAACTTATCGCACGAGCCTCAGGGTGGACCCTCCAGCCATGGCGGAGAAAAAGAAAAAAAACGTCAATCCGAGAGCCGCGGATAAGGAGACCCCGGCCACGGAACCGAAGACGCGCCCCGCGGCCGCCATCCAACCGTTGGACGGGCCGGGGCAGCGCGCCGCCTTTGAGGCCGCCATGAAACTGTTCCACGCGCGCAGCCTGAAAGAAGCCCGCGCCCTGTTTCTCCGCGTGACGGAGGGCCCGGAGCGGGACGTGGCGCAGCGTGCGCAACTGCACGCCGCCATGTGCGACCGGCGTCTCGAGCATCCGGCTCCCGTGGTGCGCACGGCCGAGGAGCATTACAACTACGGCGTCGCGCTGATCAACGCGCGGGACTTGAATGGAGCGCGCGAACATCTGGAGGCCGCGTTGCGGCTGGCGCCGGGTTCGGACCATATACACTACGCGCTGGGGGTGGCGCAGGCGCTGGCTGGAGACCTGGCCGGCGCGCAGGAGAATGTCGGACGCGCGATCGAATTAGAGCCGCGTAACCGCTTCATTGCCAGGCACGACGCAGACTTGGCGCCGTTGGCCGGTCAGCCGCCGTTCGACGCGCTGCTCTACCCGGAGAAGAAAGCCTGGTAGGGCGGACGCTTGGAAGATAATTCCCCATTGCGCGTGGTCGCCATCGGCGGGGGCCATGGGCTGGCATCTTTGCTCGAAGGGCTGAAGGACTATGCCCGGACGAGCGAAGGCGTTCCGGCCGCCGTAGATCTGACCGCCATTGTGACCGTGACGGACGACGGCGGCAGTTCCGGCCGCTTGCGGCGTGAGTTCGACGTGCTGCCGCCGGGGGATATCCGCAACTGCCTGGTGGCGCTGAGCGAGGATGCCGCGTTGCTCGGGCGCCTTTTCCAGTACCGGTTTCAGGCGGGCCGCGGATTGAAGGGCCACAGCTTCGGAAACCTCTTTCTAACGGCTCTGACTCAGATTATGGGCAATTTTCCGGACGCCGTGAAGGTCTCCGCGGAGGTGCTCAAAATCGCCGGGCACATCTATCCCGCCACGGCCGCCCGCGTGGCGCTTGAGGCCACGCTGGCCGATGGCTCGAAAGTCGTGGGCGAGACCCGCATCAGCCGCAGCCGCCAGCGCATCCGCCGCATTCGCCTGATTCCACGCCACGCGCCGCCGCTCGCGGCCGCTCTCGCCGCCATCCGGGAGGCGGATGTCATCACGCTTGGCCCAGGTTCGTTATTCACCAGCGTGGTACCGAACCTGCTTGTAGATGGAATCGCCGCGGCCATTCGCGGGTCCGCGGGGGTCAAGGCGTACTTCGTGAATCTGATGTGGCAGCCTGGCGAGACCACGGATTTTCGCGCCTCCGACCACATCCGTACCATCCATCAACATGCCGGCGGAAAATTCCTGGATTATGCGGCGGTGAATCTGCGCCCCATCCTCCCGGCCGTGCGGAAGCGCTACGCACGGGAGGAGGCCCTCCCCGTGGAAAACGACGTCGATACGATCTTCAAGATGGGGATCAAGATAATCGCGGGCAATCTGGCGGAGCAGACCGGCAAAGTGAGGCACGACCCAGCCGCAGCCGCCGCCATCGCGATCAAGTTGGCGCAGGAGGGACGGCGCCGCAGAAAGCTATGAATGAGATTTTGAGCTACTCCGCCACCCGTCAGGCAGCGCTCGTACGCCAGCGGCAGGTGTCCTCGCGTGAGCTGGTCTCCGCCCATCTCAAGCGGATTGCAGAGGTAGACCCACAACTCCATGCCACAGTCGAAGTCTTGACCGAACGGGCGCTCGCGGAGGCCGAAGCGGCGGACGCGGCGCTGGCTCGCGGCGAGGCGTTGGGGCCGCTTGGAGGCGTGCCGTTCAGCATTAAGGATTCCATCGAAGTGGCGGGGACCGTTTGCACGGCCGGCACGCTGGGGCGTTCAGGCGCCGCGCCGTCCACGGAGGATGCCACGCTGGTCGCCCGTTTGCGGCGCGCCGGCGGCATTCCCATCGCCAGGACGAACCTGCCAGACCTGCTGTTCGCGTTCGAAAGCGATAACCTTCTTTTCGGGCGCACCAACAATCCGTACGACGTCAACCGCACATCCGGCGGCAGCAGCGGCGGCGAAGCGGCGCTGATCGCGGCTTGCGGGTCGCCTCTCGGGCTGGGCAGCGACGCAGCCGGCAGCGTGCGCCTTCCGGCGGCGTTCTGCGGCATCGCGGCCATCAAGCCGACCTCGGGGCGCCTTCCGCGCACCGGCCACTTTCCGCCGGCGGGTGGATGGATCGAAGCGCTGTGGCAGATCGGTCCCATGGCGCGCCGCGTGGAAGATTTGGCAACCGTGATGCCGTTGCTGGCCGCTCCCGACGAATACGACCATACGGCCATCGGCATGACCGCGCCCGATCCCATCCCTGTCAGCCTGCGCGGCCTGCGCGCGGCGTTTTACACGGACAACGGGTTCGCCGCGGCCCAGCCGGAAGTGGCCGAGGTGGTTCGCGCCGCGGCCCGGTGTCTGGCGGCCGACACCGCCTGCATGGATGAGGCCCGTCCGGCTTGTCTTCCAGCAGCCTACGATTTGGAAATGAAGCTCATCGGGCCCGATGGCGGCGATTCGCTGCGCCGGTACCTGGCGGATTTGGGATCTGCCCGTGTGCACCCCCTCCTAACCGGCTGGCTGGACAAGTTGGAGCCTTACCGTACGGATCTGGCCGGCCTCGAAGGCTACTGGGCCGAATGGGACGCCTATCGCGCCGGGATGTTCGCTTTTCTGCGCCGCTATGACGTAATCGTGGCGCCGGCCTACACCCAGCCGGCGATTCCCCATGGCGCATCCGTCCGCGACGAGAATTTCCGGGGCTTCAGCCACACCATGGCGTACAACGTTGCCGGTTGGCCAGCCGCCGTAGTGCGCTGCGGCGAATCTGCCGAAGGCCTGCCGATCGCCGTTCAGGTGGCGGCGGGGCCCTGGAGAGAAGATCGCGTGCTGGCCGTGGCGTCGGCGCTGGAGCGGGCCTTTGGGGGTTGGAAAGCCGCAAAAACCCTTTGACAGGCTGCTAAGAAACGCCCTCTTCGGATGCGATTTGGGCAAATGCCCAAGTCCGAACCCGTAACGCGCTGATTCTACATGGCGCCCACTTCGATCTTGGGCAGAATGCCCAAAATCAGCTCCCCTTGCGCCCGCACGGCTTGCCGCGGAAAACTAGAGAGAGGGAACCCACGGGTATGCGCTACTGGGCCTACTTCGCGGCGAAGTTGGTTGTGGCCGCCGCCGCGCTGTGCGCTCTGCTGTGGGTGATCGCCGGCATCTGGCCCGCGGAAGCGCACCCTCCCCCGATCGCTCCCCTGCGGGATGCTCCCGGGATTCTGGTCTACAGCATCGTGCTGCTGGGCTGGTTCCTGTTGTGCGCGGGCGCACTGGCGGCGATTGTCTTCGATCAGTACCGCCGCTGCCGCGTTTGCCTGCGCAGGCTGCGCATGCCGGTCGAAACCGGTTCGTGGGGAAGCATGTTGCTCTCCGGGCGGCCACGCATCGAGTATATTTGCCCGTACGGCCACGGCACGCTGAAGGCGGACGAGTTGCAAATCTCCGGCATCCGTTTGCCGGAATGGTCCGCCCACGAGGGCAGCTTGTTGGAGGAGCTTAGCGCTTCAGACAACCAGTCCGATGAAGAATCCGGCCCCGATCACTTGGGGGCCGGTCCCCGAACCACCTGAACGAACGCCTCCGGATGAATCCACTTTTCGAAGGCGGCCCGCACCTGATCGGCCGTAAGCGCGTAATAGCGTTGCGCGGCGCGTATCGGCTCATCGAGCGGGAGACCCACCAGCGCACGTGCCACGAAGCCGCCGGCTACGGCATCTTCGCTCGATTCGCTCAATGTGATCTGGCGCAATAGGAGAGCCTTGGCTTGTTGAAGCTCGGCATCGGTGACATTGGCGGTGCGCATCGCGGCCAGATCCTGGTCCACTAGCTGCCTCGCCTTGGAGACGTTGTCCGAATCGCAGCCATAGGTAACCGAATAGGTCGCCCGCGTTTCGTTGGCGTGCAAGGCATTGTCTACGTTGTAGACGTACCCGGCTTTCTGACGGAGGTCGCGGTAAAGGCGGGTGGCGTAGAAGCCGCCGCCCAGCACGTGATCGCCAAGCTGCAGGGCGTAGTAGTCGGGATGAAAGCGATTGATGCCGACCTCCTCGGCGAGTTCCACCGAGTCCTGCACCTGGGTGGGGTCCGGCACGTTGGCGGCGGCCGGCTTGTTCGCGGGCACGGCTGGAAGCGTCACCGCGGGCTTCGCGCCCTCACCCTTCCAGGCGCCGAACCATTTCTCGATTACCGGCCGGGCCTCTTCGGGGGTGATGTCGCCAATCACAGCGATGGTAGTCATATCGGGGCGAAACACCTTGGCGTAGTAGGCCTTGATATCGGGTAGCGTCAAAGCCGTAACCGTCTGAGGCGTGGTTTGGCGAAGCTCCGGATCGTCCTTGGGCAGCAGGGCGAGGTCCAGGGCGCGACTGGCGCGATATTCCGGGCTGGCCAGCGTACCGGCTGCCACGTCCGCCGTCTGTTTGCGCACAACCTCGAAGGCATCCGCCGGGAGCGCGGGGTGCAGCTCGTTGTCGGCCAGCAATTCCACGCCTTTGGCAAAGTCCTGCTTCAGGACCTTCAAATTGAAACTGGTTCCGCCGCTCTCGGAGGCGGCGATGTCGTCCAGGGCCTTCTGAAACGCCAGCCGGTCGCGGGTTGTGGTCCCATAGGAAAACAATTCCGCGAGCACATCGTCGGAGCCTTCCTTGGCTGCCGGAGTCTGCAAATCCGCCTCATGCTTGACGGCGCCGATCACCGTGACTGTGGGACTAGCCTTCTCCGTGCGGACAATCAGACGCAGGCCGTTAGGAAGCTTCACGTCCGACGGAACGGCGGGGGCGGCGGGCACCTTCAAACTCTTTACGGAAGCTTCCGCCCAATCGGGCAGCGCAACCGGCTTGGTAGGCGCCGCCGTGGTCACCTCCGAGCCGCCGAAGCCCTTGGCCGCGACGGCTTCACCGGACGCCGATGGCTTCAGCGTCGCCACCACCGCGGTCTGGACCGTCAGATACGTCTTGGCCACACGGTTCACGTCGGCTAAGGTAACCCTCTTCATCTCCTCGACAATGTCCTGGGGAGATTGACGGCCTTCGGCGGCCAGGGCATCCGACCAGGTGGCCGCCAGCTCCGAAATCGAATTCTGTTGGAACTCGGCGCCGGCGACTTCACTCTTCTTGGCCGCTTCCACCAGGTCCGCGGGCACGCCTTTATCCGCGTAGCCCGCAATAATGGCCTTGATTTCGGCGGTAATCGGCGCTGCGTCGGCGGAGGCTGGAATCGCGGCGGCCGCAAATCCGACGCTGGCTTTCGGATACGCTTCGTCCAATCCAAAATCGGTTCCCAGCGCCTTGCCCGCCGGCACCAGGCCATAGAGGTCGGCGCGCTGACTGCTGGCTACATCGCTCAGGATGCGAGCCGCGGCAAAATCGGGACTGGACGTTCCAGGCATCCGAAAGGCCACAAACACCAACTCACAAGGCAGATTGCTGTCGAGCGTGAAGCTGTCCGCCTTGACAGGCGGCAGGTTGACCTCCGGATGGGCTGGAATCGTCTTGCGCGGGATCGTCCCGTAAAAGCTCCTCACCTTGGCAAGGGTCGCAGTGGGATCGACGTTGCCGGTAATCACCAGGATGGCGTTGTTGGGGGCGTACCAATCCTGATAGAACTTCTTCAGCATGGCGCCGGTGGTTGCATCGAAGGAAGGCCTGGTGCCCAGCGGGTCGTGCGCGTACGGCGTGCCGGCAAAAAGATCCTCATTCAGCCGCGTAATGAATTTATACGTCGGATTCGACAGGTCGCGCGACACTTCCTGCTCGATCGCTCCGCGCTCCTCCGCCCACTGCTCCTGGGAGTCCTCAACGTCTTGCATGCAGGCCGCATCCAGGCGCAGCGCGACGTCCACGTCCTGGGCGGGCACAGTGACGAAATACTGAGTGATGTTCTGCTGCGTGTCCGCGTTTTGATTGCCGCCCAGTTGCGCGTAGATTGCGGCGATCTGATCCGCGCTCAGGCCCGCGCATCCGCGAAACGCCATATGTTCCTGCGCATGCGCCATTCCCGGAAAACCCGAGGGCGTTTCGTCGCCGCCGGCCAGGTAGTTCTCTTCGACCGTGACCACGGGGGCAAGCGGGTCGCGCACAATCACCACGCGCAAACCGTTATCGAGGGTGGCGCGGACGACGGAGTCGGCCGGCCGATTCTGAGGTGCGGCCACGGTTGCCATCAGAACCACGGCGATCGTCAATAGGATTCGGCGTTGCAAGGTAAACCTCCAGCTTCCTTCACTTGACCATGATATAGACGGCTCTAACCGCCAGTTGGATCCGGTTATGTACGATTTGGCGCCAATTGGATGTTGCCGGAGATCCCGATTCAGGCGGGTCAGGCCGACCCGGTGAGCGTCCGGTACGGCCGGCCGATCTCCTGCGCGTCCACGACGGCCACGGCGGCCACGTGCACGATGTCGTTGACCTCGCTGCCGCGCTGCAGGACGTGGACGGGCTTGCTCAACCCCGTCAGCAGCGGGCCGATCAGCTCGCACCCGCCCACGCGGTGCAGGAGCTTGTAGGCGATGTTGCCGGATTCCAGATTCGGGAAAATCAGCACGTTGGCGCCGCCCTTGAGCGCGCTAAACGGGTAGGTATCTTCCAGAATCTGCGGGACCACCGCCGTATCGGCCTGCATCTCTCCATCGATGGTCAGGCCCGGCGCGCGCTGCCGCGTCAACTCCACCGCGCGACGCACTTTATCCGACAGCGGATGCCGCGTGCTGCCGAAGTTGGAGAAGGAGAGCATGGCTACCCTCGGCGACTGGTTGAAGCGTAGGGCCTTTTCGGCGGCCATGATGGCGATTTCGGCCAGCTCTTCGGAGGTCGGCTCGATGTTCACGGTGGCGTCCGCCAGGAAGTAGATGCCGCCCTTGGGCGTAATCAGGATATACACGCCCGCTACGATCCGCAGCTCGGGCCGAGGAGCAATGACTTGCAGCGCGGGCCGGATGGTGTCCGGATAGTGCGTGGTCAGCCCGCCGACCACGGCGTCGGCGTCGCCCAGCCGCACCATCATGCTGCCGAAGGTGGTGTGGTTGAGGATCAGTTGTTCGGCTTCGGTGGGGGTGATGCCTTTACGCTGGCGGATATGGTAAAACTCCTCCGTGTATTCGGACAGGCGCGGGAACTGCAGCGGGTCCACTACCTTGGCGCCGCTCAAATGCAGGTGCAGCTCCGCCGCCTTGGCTCGAATGATCTCCTCGTTGCCCAGCAGGATGGGGTGGGCGATGTTCTCGTCGATGAGAATCTGGCAGGCGCGCAGGATCTTGCCTTCCTCCCCTTCCGTGAACACCACCCGCTTGGGTGCGCGCTGCGCCTTGTGGATCATGCCGCGCATGATTTCGTGCGCTTTGCCCAGCCGCTTTTCCAGCTCCTCGCGATACTGCACAAGGTCCACGCGCTCTTGCGCCACGCCGCTGTCCATGGCGGCCCGCGCCACGGCGGCGGCGCCCCAGGTGAGCACGCGGGGATCGAAGGGCTTGGGGATGATGTACTCGCGGCCAAACTCCAACCGCTCCACGCCATAGGCGCGCAGCACGGAATCGGGCACATCCTCCTTGGCCAGAGACGCTAGCGCGCGCGTGGCGGCAAGCTTCATTTCGTCGTTGATGGTGGTAGCACGCACGTCCAGGGCGCCGCGGAAGATGAACGGAAACCCGAGAACGTTATTGACCTGGTTGGGGTAATCCGAACGGCCGGTGGCCACGATGGCGTCGGGCCGCGCGGCCTTCGCCACTTCGTACGGGATCTCGGGGTCGGGATTGGCCAAGGCGAAGATAATCGGGGTCGGGGCCATCGCCTTCACCATCTCCGCGGTGACGCAGTCTCCGCTCGACAGGCCGAAGAACACGTCGGCGCCGACGAGGGCCTCGGTCAGCGTGCGCGCGGCGGTGGGCGACGCAAACCGCGCTTTATATGGGTTCATGTGCTCCGTGCGGCCCTGGAAAATCACGCCGCTGGTGTCGCACATGACGATGTTTTCCCGGCGCACTCCCAGCTTGATGTAGTGCTCCGCGCAGGCCACCGCGCTGGCCCCGGCGCCGTTGAAGACCACTTTAACCGCAGCGATGTCCTTGGCGGCGATCTCCAACGCGTTGATCAAACCCGCGCCCGAAATGATGGCGGTACCGTGCTGATCGTCGTGGAAGACCGGAATCCGCATGGTCTTCTTTAACTCTTCCTCGATGTGGAAGCACTCCGGCGCCTTGATATCCTCCAGATTGATGCCGCCGAAAGTCGGCTCCAGTATCTGACAGGTGCGAATGATCTCCTCGGGGTCTTCAGTGGCCAGCTCGATATCGAAAACGTCGATATCGGCGAAGCGTTTGAACAGTACGCCTTTGCCTTCCATCACCGGCTTTCCCGCCAGCGCGCCGATGTTGCCGAGACCCAGCACCGCGGTCCCATTGCTGACCACCGCCACCAGGTTCCCCTTGGCGGTGTACTTGTAGGCAAGGCCGGGGTCGCGCTCGATTTCCAGGCACGGAACGGCGACTCCCGGGGTATAGGCCAGGCTCAGGTCTCTTTGGGTGTGGCAGGGCTTAGTGGGCGTGACCGACACCTTCCCCGCCGGCGGCGAGGAATGGTACTCCAGGACATCTTCCGGACGAATTCTGTTGGGCATACGGCCTCGCTTTCGCGACAATTATACCGCGATGTCTGAATCCTGAGAGCGCGCGCGAATTGGGTCGCCTAAAATGTCACCAGGAAGGGATCGGTTGGGTCAAATGAAA
>CAYWHA010000099.1:0-12543 GCA_964457555.1 uncultured Solibacteraceae bacterium | reverse complement strand
TCATTTGACCCAACCGAGACCGGTTTGGGTTACATCGCTAAATGAGTTGACAGGCTGGTGTTGCCGATGCAAATCGAGAAACTGGTCGCTGACCAGTTTGCAACAACGGTTGCTCGCAGAGCATATTCCAATCGAAGGATGATCCTGAAATCGGCTTTCGTTTCCAATACAAGATAATCCTGGAAACATGAGGTGCTGAAGGCCGGGGAGAATCTCCCTTCTATTTGTTTTTGACTTGCTGTCTGGACTCCGCGATAGGGCTCGGTTCGCCGCAAAGCGCCTGCCTCTGCGGCCGAAGGCCGCTGCGCTCTGGGGAAAGAAAACCGAGCTCGTCTCGGCTGCGGCCGCTACCGGAACCGCGGCGGAATCGGCGATTCGATTTTGCACGCTCGCAGCAGCTTGGTCTTGGCCGGTCCCATCCGCTTCGCCCACGCGGTGTCGCTCATGATCTTGGCCATCATGTCCAACTGCGCGAATCCCAGATGCGGCTTCAGGTACTGCTCCGCCTGCGGCAGCGATTTCAGTTTCTCGTACGGAGTGGCGTAATCCTCCGGCTTGTACTGCCGGCGCCGTTTCCCGCGCGCGTCCACCGTCGCGGTCGCAAAACCGCACGCGGTGAAAGTTCAGATAGGGGTTCAGGTGCGCCGTATAGAACTTCTGCACCTGCTCGGAATGCTGGCGGGGAATGTGGCCATAGCCCATGAGCTTGCGAATCACCGCCCCTGACCGCCGTTCCGCACTACATCATGGTCTACTCGTCGCGCTGCGCCCTCGGGGATCTTTTCCAACGCCCGTTTTGAGTTCACGGGCGCCAGCGCGATACCTTCATCTCTCGTAGTGCTGTTTCTATTTCTTGTTCCACCGCGCCTTCGCCGCCTTCCGCGCGATCGCTTTGCGCCGCGCCGGACTGAGTGCTTCCGCACTGCGCCATCCATGTTGAGGTCACCGAAAATGCCGGAAGAGGGGAAGTAGAGGACTTAGTGCGATGCGACTTGATCGTGGTGCTCCGGGGCGTCAAACGCTTGACTCTCCTGGTGGCGCCAGAACACGTGCCTCGTCACATTGGGAAGGAACTCCCTTAAAACGTTGACGCCGGCATTGGTGGCCATGGAAATTCCGAAGCTCATTGCTCCGTCGCCGGCGGAACTATTCGTCGACGGTTGCCAAAGGCGTGAAATGAAGGCGGCGCCCGCCGTGCTGCCGATTTCGGAGAGCGAGATACGCGTGGAACCGTCATCCGTTCGCGCGAGTATGCTCATTTTTACGGCATACACAATCCGGCGCCCGACGCCGTGCTCGCCCGACCCGAAGTAGCGGTTGTCCTCCTGCAATAACTCTTCCCCACCCAGACGCAGGGTTCGCTGAACCGTCTGCTTGACGAAATAGTTTCCAAAGCGGCGGCCGAAGCCCTCCGCGCCCTGTCCCCATGAGGCGGGAACGTCCTCCCACTGTGTAATTCCTGCCGAGGCGGCGGCTGTCAGGAAGTGAAAAGGACTAAACAAGCCCTTAGCGTAAACCTTGGCTTTGTCTGCCGCTGTAAGAGGCTGGAAATCAGCTTGTGTCCTCCCAGACATCATGAGGAAATAGAACAACGAAGACTCGGCCCGGTTTGGCGACGGAGAGTAGTACGGCAGATTCACCGGCTGCGCAGCAGGATTGGCCGGTGCGGAGGGATCGCCGGTACCGGCGGATGGGGCAGGAGTTTGGGCACAGACAGTACTTTCCGCTGCTACCAATGCGATCACTGTTCCCACCACAACGGGTGCCGCCGTGGCAAACGAATGCGATTTCATGATCCCTTTCCGACTCGCCCGAACCCGTTGTCACTCGCGAGTCACTGATCCCAATTCAGCAAACCTGCTGCCAAAGGGACCTAATTGGCGACTCCAACGTGCCTGAATCCACGGTCTTTCCGGTTCGCGATGCGGCTTGAGGAAGAGGACCGTATGCGCCGTCCGTTTCACCGACCGCACTCCTCCTGGTTCTCGACGACCTCTTGAACCATGTCGCTGACGGCCTCCTTCACGGCCTCCTTAACTGCGCCTCTCACAGCCGCTTCGACCTCCTCCGGTCTCAAGTTCACATCCGCACGACCACCCACCATCTCCTTGACGACTCCGTTCAGGACGGGCGCGACTTCGGGAAGGTCCTTAGTCAAGAGCTTTGCAACCTTGCGGGCTACCTTCGCCGCTGGAGCGTCGCCATCGGTTTGTTGCGCCGCCTGTTCCGCCGCATCCCAGTCCCGGGCAAATGTCTCAGCCAGTCTTGCCACGGCTTTCGGATCCCGAAAAATGAGGCCGACCTCGCGCCGCGAATCCAGTTCAACCGCCCGCAGGCTTTGGCTGCCGACAAACGCCAGATAGCCATCGCGAACCATGGTGCGAGTGTGCAACCGCATGGGCGCCAGTTTGCGCACTGTCACGCCTGGGATGCACCGTGTCATGCGGCCGAGGATCGCGATGTCGACGCCTGCCCGGCAGCGCTCTTCGAGGAGGTGGATCATGGCCGGGTCGCTCACCTTCGGATCGTAAATAATCAAACGCTTCTTCGCGCCTTTAAGGAAGTCTGTAAGCCGCTTACGGGCATTCACCGGACTGACCACGAGATTGCCCGCGCCAGGTTCGTATGGATGACGATTGACATCGGCCTCGAATAGCCGCAGGGCTTCCCGCACCAGGACTTGGTTCGTAGTGATCACACCGAAGCTCCGGCTGCGCTCAATGTCCATGTGAGTCCAGTTGAAGGCCAACAGATATAACACGCGGCGATCTGTGATCATCAGCTTGTCGTGATAGCGATCGAGGTCGTCGTCGGTACGCGCGACGGTAATTCCGGCGGCGAGAAGGGCCAGCTCCAGCTTCCTCAGGGTTTCCTCTCCAGCCCGGTTGGTGTAGGCGATCAGCGCGCGGACGGAAACGCCGCGAGTGACCGCGTGCGCCAGTGCCCAGTGGATTTCCCTTTCATCGAAACGGAAAATAACGATCTCAATGCTGTGCTTCGCGCCGTTAATCCCCTTGACTAAGGTCCGAATCCCGTCATCCGGTTGAACCAACACTCTCATCGGCCTGCTCTCCTCAAGACTCGTTTCGGGCGATCCCGCACTGTGGCGCCAGCCCTGCTAAATACCAGTGCAGTTAGTGCGCCGTTCTGTAATTTCCGTGTCCGAAAGAGGGTTGGGGTCTATGGATGTGAGAAAACTCCCAAACGGAATCGTTTTCGTTCTTATCTTGTCCGTTCCCGGCACGCCAGTTTGGGGGGCCGGGAAAAAGAAGACAGCCCCGCCGGAAGAAATTACCAGTACCGGCAGTGCAGTCCTGTGGAAACAGCCAGCGGACCTCGAATCGCGTGATTTGTATTACGGTCCCGGCGGCAGTGGCCATGCGCCGCACGGCGTTTTCACGTTTGTTAAGGAGGACCTCAATGGTACCAACCCGAAGTTCGTCGTTCGCGATCGTGACGGGCAGGAATGGAAGGTGAAATTCGGTAACGAGGCGCGGCCGGAGACAGTGGCTGCAAGGATTGTGTGGGCCGTAGGCTACGAGGCGGACGAGGATTACTTCATGCCCAATTTGCAGGTTCGCGGCATGCCGGCCCGTCTCCACCGCGGCCAGAAACTGATCAGCCCCGGCGGTTCCATCGGTAACGCGCGGTTAAAGAGGGAGTCGAAAGATGAGAAGAAGCTCGGCGACTGGCGGTGGCGGAGCGATCCGTTCACCGGCACGCGTGAATGGAACGGCCTCAAGGTGGTCATGGCGGTCATCAATAACTGGGATCTGAAGGATGATAACAACGCGATCTATCAGGAAGGCAACGAGCGAATTTACATGGTGAGCGACCTGGGAGCCAGCTTCGGCTCGGCAGGGCGCACTTTTCCGCGGGAAAGGTCAAAGGGCGATCTGGATAGCTATGAGCGGTCGAAGTTCATCCGCAGGGTCACCGCTTCCGCCGTTGACTTCCAGTCGCCGGCCCGGCCGAGCTTTGTGTTCCTAGTCGATCCCTGGGACTACTTGAAACGGGTTCACTTGGAATGGATCGGCAGGAATGTCCCGCGCGAGGACGTGCTGTGGATGGGAAATCTACTGGCTCGTCTATCGACACGGCAAATCCGCGATGCCTTCCGCGCCGCCGGATACTCGCCCGAAGAAACCAGTCAGTTCGCGGACGCGGTACAGAAGCGCATCGCCATAATTACGGAACTGTGAGGTTCTCCTCTTCGCGAAACTGCGTCTTATAGAGTTGCGCATAGAGGCCGCCCGAGTGAAGCAACTCTTCGTGGCGACCGCTCTCGACGATGGCGCCTCGATCCACCACCAGGATGATATCCGCGCGGCGGATGGTCGAAAGCCGGTGGGCGATCACGATGCTAGTCTTTCCCTCCATGAGCCTGTCCAAGGCCTCAAATACCAGCTTTTCCGACGCCGCATCCAAGCCGGAGCTCGGTTCGTCCAGGATGAGGATTGGGCTGTTACGGATCACTGCCCTGGCGATCGCGATGCGCTGCCGTTGACCGCCCGAAAGAGTCGCTCCCCGTTCACCCACGACCGTGTTGTAGCCTTCGGGCATCTTTTCGACGAACTCGTGCGCGTTGGCCAGCTCGGCGGCGCGGAGAATCTCATAGCGGCTGGCTTCCGGTTTGCCGTACGCGATGTTGTACCAAACCGGGCCATGGAACAAGACGGTCTCCTGCAGCACGAAGCTGATCTGTTGGCGAAGGGACTTCTGCGTGAAGCGGCGGACATCGGTCCCATCGATCTTTATCAGGCCGGAAGTTAGCTCGTAGAAGCGAGGAATCAAGCCGACGACGGTGGTCTTGCCGGCCCCCGTCGGACCGACGAGCGCCGCCGTCTGTCCCGCTTCGATCCTGAAGCTGACATCGTGAAGAACCGGTGAACCCGGTTCGTAGCCGAAGCACACTCTGTCAAACTCGATCCGTCCCTGGAAGGGCGGCGCTATGCGGGCGCCGGGCAAGTCGCGAACCTCGTGGTTGGTGTCAAGGATCTCTCGAATGCGCTCGTATCCTACCGCCGCCTTGGAGTAGCTGTCGGTCATTTTGGAGAGGTCTTGCATGGGCTTGTACATTTTACCCAGGTAGAAAATGAATACGATCAGCGTGCCCGCCGAAAGCGCGCCGCCGAGAACCATTCGCGCCCCAAACCACAACACCATGCTGGTACCGATGGCTACGAGGATTTCCACCAGCGGGGAAAGCTTGGCCTTCATGCCGCGGGCCCGTAAGGCGATTTCCACGCTTTCCAGGCTCTCTTCTTCGAGACGGCGCTCCTCATACTCCTCGCGCGCGAAGGCCCTGACCACGTGAATCGAAGTGAGGACCTCCTGGATGGTCGAAACAATTTCGCCTTCTTTCTTTCTGACCTCGCGGGCTGCCTTCTTAATGCGCCTTGTGTAGTAATAGACCACGGCGAAGAGCACCGGCGCGACAGATAGCGCAATCAGCGTGAAGCGCCAGTTGATGTAGAACATGACTCCTACCATGCCGGCAAGGGTCAGGCTGCTAACCACGGCGCCCAATAGCCCGGATGCGATAAAGCTCTGGATAGCGTCGATATCGCTTGTCACTCGGCTGATCAGATCGCCGGTCTGCTTGTGGTCGTGGTAGGACAACGACAACCGTTGGACATGCGAGTAAAGCGTGCGGCGCAGATCGTGCATCACCCATTGGGCGACGCTGGTAGTAAGGTACTTTTCCGCGTAGGAGCAGAGCGCTCCCACCACCGCAATGGCCAGCGCGGCCAGGGCCGCGAATCTCAGGACGGACACCGGACCCGATCCCGCCAGGGTCGCGATTCGCTGGTTCAACCATCCGTGTTGCGCGGCTGGATGGACGCCCAGCACGTTGTCAAGCACGATTTTCAACGGCCACGGCTGCAACAGATCCGTACAACCCTCGCCGATCACCGCCAACAGTCCCGCCGCCAGGGCTTTCCAGTGGGGCCGCAATAGATCGCTGATTCTCAACGTCTTCAAGTAGGAATGACCTCCGTCACTTCGGGTCGTTCAGCCCCGAAGAACGGCTTTCCCCTCCTGAAGCGCTTCAGCCATAGCCTCAGCGGTGGTCTTGACGGCCAACTTGCCCCGATCGATCTTGTCTCTCACCGTGTTGCGCATCTTCACCCCCTGGCGCCTGACATAATCCGCGCCGTCGGATGCGCGCTCCATCAGGTGTATACGGGCATCTCGACCCGATTTGGGCGCCCACAGAAACGCGGCGGCAATGCCAACGCCGAGCCCGCTGCAGAAGTACAGGAAACGTCCGCCAGTCATCATGATGCCTCCGACGCTGCACTGTGCAATCCAGTAGCCGTGCATCCTCCGGTTGTTGGCCTGAGACAGGTCTGGCGTATGAATGCGAACACAAATGTCGCGCGGGCGGAGTCCGATGTCACTCCGCGTCGAAGGGTTACGGCTTGACGGCAGCCGGCATGTGGCTGTCGGGGCCCTTGCCGAGGGCGGTCAGCTTATCCAGTGTAAAGACGGACGGGGCGGGCGTGCCGTCGGTGTTCCAGACGTCCCTTTCGGGCGCCCAGTACATCACGCTGATCCCCCGCGGCGCTTTGCGCACCGTGTTGACCAGGTCCACCAGGAACTGCAAGCGGCCTTCCGGTGTGATGGGCCACATCATGTACTTATTGTCCTGGACTCGCGAAGGGCCATAGCCGGTCTCGACGACGGCGAAATCTTTCTTGTACCGCTTGGCGCACTGATTCATGTTGTCCCACAGTTGGTCCAGGCTGCCGTGGCCCCAAATGGGATAGAAGCTCTGGGCGATGACGTCGTACGGCACTTTCGCGGCGTTGAGATGGTCGAAGTACCATTCGGTGATATCCCAGTGCCCGCCCTGGTCGATGTGTATCGCAATGCGCACCGGCGTGCTGCCGGCCGCCGATTTCACGCCGCGAATCCCGGCCTTCAGGAGACGCGTGAGGTTGGACCACTGCTTGGCTTCGTCATAAGGTTCCGGCGGATTGTATTGGGTGGAACCGGGGACTTTGAGCTGGGCCACGGGCCACGCCGCGCCGCGGGTGATCTCATTGCCGACCTGGACCATATCGGGCATGGCGCCAGCGTCCTTCAGCGCTTTGATGCAGTCATAGGCGTGCTTCTCCCATTGCTTTTCCAGGTCGTCGATGCCCATGCCGCGCCAGGCGACAGGAATCTCCTGGTGTTGGGGGTCGGCCCAGGTGTCGGAGAAATGCAAGTCCAGAAGGAGTTTTGCGCCCAGGTCCTTGACTTTCTTGGCCAGCGGAATGGCGGCCTCCAGGCTGTTGTTGGGGGCGCTTCTGACGGGTGAAACGAAGATGCGGATGCGGAATATGTTCCAGCCGTGATTCATCAGGATGGTGGGCTCGTCGCTGATCTTGCCGTCTTCCTGATACGTCAGCGCGCCGCGTCCGCCCCCGGCGCGACCGGCGCCGGCGGCTGCCGGAGATCCTGGAGCGGGGGCGGCGACGGCGCGACCAGCCACCGCGCCCGTTCCCGCGCCCCCACCGAAGCCGCGGCCCATCGAATCGAGCGAAGAGATATCGGCGCCGAGCATGAATTTGCCCAGCTTAGGTCTTGTCGGGGCCGGGCCCGCCGCCAGCGCAAAGCACGCCATCGCAAGCGCGATCGCCGCTGGAAACGCCGCGCGGATTTTAGATCGATTCGCATGTACTGCCGGTTTGGGATATGGACGATACATACCTGAGGCTCCTTGGAAGGATGACTGTAGCAGGTTTTGACTGGCGCCTTGAGAAGCTGCGTTGCAGCGGGCGCCGGTCACATCTTCTGCGCGTAGTAGCCGCTGCGTGCGCGGATCACAAGATCTTTGCGGCCCCTGACGCGCATCTGGACCTCGTGGAACAAGCCGTCAGTCGCCAGCGGCTCCGGCCGGTAAGAGATGTTGTACTGGTGCCGCAGCTCGTTGGCGATATTCTCGAAACTCTGCGCCATATCTTCCGCCTTGAACGGGAAGTAAGCCACGCCCCCGGTTTGCGCGGTGAAGTACTTCAATACCTTGTCGCCGTCGCTTTCCACTGGGGTCATATTGGTGGAGATGGCGTAGATGACCACTTCGTTCGTGATGGCCGCTTCGAGGGCCTGGTCGCGCGTGTAGCGGCTCTGGTTATCGTCGCCGTCGCTGAGGAGCACGATGGCGCGGCGGAAGTCGTGCCTGGGCTGGTCCTGGCCAAGTTTGTCGTGGCAGGCGAAGAAAAGGGCATCGTAGAGCGAGGTCCCGCCGCCAGGCCGCAGCGTGGAAATGGCTTGCGCCACTTTGTAAGGATCGTCCACCAGGTCGGATGCAAGCTGGGTCGTGGTATCGAAGCCCACCACCATCGCCTTATCGACGTGCGCACGCAGCACGCTGTTGACGAACTCCGTAGCGGCTTCCTGTTCGAAGCGGAAGCGGTCGCGAATGCTGTTGCTGGTGTCGATCAGGATGCCCATCCGCAACGGCAGGTTGCTATAGGCGGCGAACTCCAGAATGGCCTGCGGCCTGCGGTTCTCCATGATCTCGAAATCGTCTTTGACGAGATCGGTGACGAAGCGCCCCTTTTTGTCCGTCACCGTAAACAGGATGTTGTTGCGGGTCGCGTCCACCTTGATCACGGAGGATTCGTCCGCCTTGGCGGCTCCGGCGGCAGGCGCGGCGGGCTGCTGTCCGCCGGCCCAAACCGCGGCGCACAACAGGCCGGCAGCCACGAATGCGGCCCAATAGGCTTTCATATACTGTTCCAATTATAACGGTTCCAGCGCTTCCATCCATTCGGCCAGACTGGCGGGCAGCGGCGCTTCCACCGCAAGTTCCTCGCCGGTGGATGGCAGGCGGAAACGAATGCGGTGGGCGTGGAGAAAATAGCGTCCCAAAGGCGGCATCCCCTCAATGCGGGCCGGCGCTCCGTAGAGCGCGTCGCCTGCGACGGGGTGGCCGATGCTGGCCAGGTGCACGCGGATCTGGTGCGTGCGTCCGGTTCCGATGCGCACCTCGAGAAACGTAAACCGCGCGAATCGGCGCAGGACGCGGTACTCGGACCATGCCGCGCGCCCCGAGGCCAGCCTGGCGGTCATGCGCGTTCGGTGGATGGGATCGCGGGCGATGGGCCGCTCGATGCGCCCGCTTTCCGGAACGACGCGGCCATGCACCAGCGCCAGGTAGACCTTCTCGACTCGCCGTCCGGAGAACTGGGCCGCGAGCTGGCGGTGCGCGGCGTCGTTCTTAGCCACCAGCAGGACGCCGCTGGTATACCGGTCCAGACGGTGGACGATGCCTGGCCGGAGCGGGCCGCCGACCCCTGAGAGCGCCGCGAACCGGTGCAGCAGCGCGTTGACCAGGGTGCCGGAGTGGACCCCGGCGCCGGCGTGGACCACCATTCCAGCGGGCTTATCCACGGCCACCAGGTCCTCATCTTCGTAAAGCACCGCCAGGGGGATGTCCTCCGGAGCAGCGTGCAGAGGCTCCGGCGGAGCGGGCTCCAATTCGATGACTTCGGCGCCGCGAACCAGGCGCGAGGGGCGCCCGGGTGCGCCATCCACCAGTACGCGGCCGCCCTTAATCCATTCCTGGATGCGCGAACGGCTGAAGTTCGGAAGCCGCTCGTGCAGCATCTGGTCCAGCCGCTTGCCCGCGTCGCCCGCTTCCGCTGACAAGCGCATCGCGTTCCCGGCTTACCGTCCGGCCGGCGTGGCGACTTCCGGGCTTTCGGCGCCTTGGGCCGGCGGCTTCTCGGCGAAGACGTTGCGGTGGTCGTAAAACTGCCACCGGCAATACCGGCAGTGGAACAGCGCGCCGCCGCATATCCGCTCCATCAGGTTCAAAGGGCTGGTGCTCATGGGGTCGATATGGTCGCGCTCCCGGAGCTTGGTGATGCGCAGCGTGCCACACTTTGGGCATCGCGCGTGCGCGCCCAGATGGTAGCGGTAATGGCGCGGAATGCAGGAGATGTCCTTGCATGCGCTGCACTCGTAAATCGCCAGGTAAGCGAAGCGCTCCGCGAAGCTGCGGTGAATCCGCTCCAAACGTCCCCCACACTGTGTACACATGCGCATGGAAGATTCGTTATAACTCAATTTGCGCAACCGGCACAAGCCGCGCCACAATAATAGATCAGCTTCCCTCCTTAGAATCGCTATGCTGGACCGGATCACCGTACATGGCGCGCGCCAGCACAACCTTAAGAACATCAACGTCGAAATTCCGCGCAACAGCTTTACGGTGATCACCGGCCTGAGCGGTTCGGGCAAATCGTCGCTGGCGTTCGACACCATCTACGCCGAGGGCCAACGGCGGTACGTGGAGACGCTTTCGACCTACGCCAGGCAGTTCCTGGATCAGATGGAACGCCCCGACGTGGATTCGATTGACGGGCTCAGCCCGGCCATCTCCATCGAGCAGAAGACCACCAGCCGAAGCCCGCGGTCCACGGTGGGAACCATCACCGAGATCTACGATTACCTGCGCGTGCTCTACGCCTCCATCGGCGTACCGCACTGCCCGGTCTGCGGCCATGAGATCTCGCGCCAGACCACCGAGCAGATCCTGAAGCACGTGCTGGCGCTGAAGCCGGAAGACCGCATTATGGTGCTGGCCCCGGTGGTGCGCGGGCGCAAGGGCGAGTATAAGAAGGATATCGAGCAACTGGCTCGCCAGGGCTTTGTGAGGGCGCGCATCGACGGCGTGCTGCGGTCGCTCGACGAAGATATCGCGCTCGACAGGAGAAAGAACCACACCATTGAAGTGGTCGTGGACCGCCTGCTGGTGAAGGCCGGAATCGAAAAGCGGCTGGAAGCTTCCATCGAGACGGCCACCAAGCTGGCGGGAGGCCTGGTGCTGATCGTGGTGGTGAACGGTGGCGAGCGCCTGTACTCCCAGAAACTGGCCTGCACCGAATGCGGCGCGAGCATTCCGCAACTGGAGCCGCGCTCGTTTTCCTTCAACAGCCCTTATGGCGCCTGCGAAGAGTGCCACGGCCTGGGCAGTCAGTGGGCATTCGACTCCTCCAAGATTGTGGCCGACCCCTCCAAACCTCTACCGGAGGGCCTTGGTCCCGCGGCTGGCTCCACGCAAATGGCGCACTGCCTCAAGGAAGCCGCCAAACAGCATCGCATCAACTTGACCACGCCGTTCGAGGACTTGTCGAAGAAGGCGCAGAGCTTGCTGCTCGACGCCGCCGTCCGGCAATTGGACGCCAGCTATCGGGAGGCTCCGGAAGCCTACCGCGAGTGGCTGGAGGAATACATGTCGCCGGCCGAATGCCCGGCCTGCCACGGCATGCGTCTGAGACCGGCCAGCCTGGCCGTGCGCGTCAAGAACTTCTCCATCGCGGAATTTACGGCGCTGTCCATCGCGCACGCGCTGATCGCGGCGCGGAACTGGGAACTGAACGAGCGCGAGACGCAGATTGCCGGGCGGGTCCTCGATGAGATCCGGCGCCGCCTGGAGTTTCTCTCGGCGGTGGGCTTGGAGTATCTGAGCCTGGAGCGCTCGGCAGCCAGCCTTTCGGGCGGGGAAGCGCAACGCGTGCGCCTGGCGACGCAGATCGGCTCCAAACTGCGGGGCGTGCTTTACGTGCTGGACGAGCCTTCCATCGGGCTGCATCCGCGGGACAACGGGAGGCTGCTCGAAACGCTGGCCCGGCTGCGCGACATGGGAAACACGGTGCTGGTGGTGGAGCACGACGCGGAAACCATCGAGCGCGCCGACTACGTGGTGGACCTGGGACCCGGCGCCGGGCGCCTGGGCGGCGAGGTGGTGGCCGTGGGCGATCCGGCGGCCATTGCGGCCAATCCGGCTTCGCTCACCGGCCGTTATCTTTCCGGCGCGCTCGAAATTCCCGTGCCGGCGGAACGCCGCCCGCCTGGGGATAAAAAGCTGGTGGTGCGCGGCGCCCGCCAGCACAACCTCAAGAACATCGACGTGGAGATTCCGCTCGGTCTGCTCACGGTGGTAACAGGCGTGTCGGGGAGCGGAAAATCCACGCTCATCAATGAGACTCTTTACCGCTCCCTGGCGCGGGAAATCTACGGTTCGCACGATGAGCCGGGCGCTCACGATTCCATCGAGGGCATCAAGAATATCGACAAGGTGATCCGCATCGATCAGGCGGCCATCGGGCGCACACCGCGTTCCAACCCGGCCACCTATACGGGACTGTTCACGCCCATCCGCGACCTGTACGCCATGCTGCCGGAATCGCGCGAACGCGGTTACAAGCCGGGCCGGTTCAGCTTCAACGTGAAGGGCGGGCGCTGCGAGGCGTGCCAGGGAGACGGCCTCAAGCGCATCGAGATGAACTTCCTGCCGGACGTGTACGTCACCTGCGACGTGTGCCGGGGCCGCCGCTACAATCGCGAGACCCTGCAGGTAAAGTTCAAGGGGAAATCCATTGCGGATATGCTGGAGGCCACGGTGGAGGAAGCCCTGGACCTGATGGAGAACCTGCCGCAGATTCGCGCCAAATTGCAGACGCTGTACGACGTGGGCCTGGGCTATGTCCACCTGGGCCAGTCTTCCACCACGCTTTCCGGCGGCGAGGCGCAGCGCATCAA
>CAYWHA010000098.1:0-12936 GCA_964457555.1 uncultured Solibacteraceae bacterium | reverse complement strand
TGCTTCCAGGCGAAGAACGCGCGAAAATGACGGGAAATGCCCGAAATCGCTGTTTCCGAGATCCTCCCGGCTGCGGTCGCCCCGCCGCAGGCCAGTTCCGACGCCCAGTTGATCGAAATCTGGCTCCACGGCCGTCCGGCCCATACCCAGCGCGCCTATGCCGCCGATATCGCCCGGTTCTGTTCTGTAGCCCGGAAGCCATTGCCGGCCGTGACGCTCGCCGATCTCCAGAGGTTCGCCGACTCCCTCGACACCGATACCCTAGCCTCCGCCAGCCGCTACCGCATCCTGTCCGCCGTGAAGTCCCTGCTGGCATTCGGCCATCGCCTTGGCTACCTGACCTTCGACGTCGGCCGCGCCCTGCGGCTCCCCGCTGTGCGCAGCCGCTTGGCCGAACGCATCCTGCCCGAGGCTGACGTCCACCGCATCCTAAACCTCGAGACCAACCAGCGGAACCGCGCTCTTTTGCTGCTGCTCTACGCCTCCGGCGTACGGGTCAGCGAAGTCTGCGGGATCTACTGGCGCGACGTGCAGGCCAATGGCGACGGCGCCCAGGTCACCGTCTTTGGCAAGGGCGGCAAAACCCGCGCCATTCAATTGCCGGCTTCCGTCGCCACAGCCCTATCAAAACTGCGCGGCGACGCCAGCGAGGACGATCCCGTGTTCCGCTCTCGCAAGCGTGGCGCCGCGCTGAAAACCGTGGCCGTCCTGCGCATCGTCCGCCACGCTGCCCGCCACGCCGGCATCGAACTGCAGGTTTCGCCGCACTGGCTCCGCCACGCGCACGCGTCTCATGCCCTGGACCGCGGCGCCCCTATCCATCTGGTGCAGGCAACCCTGGGCCATGCCTCCATAACCACCACCGGCCGATACCTTCACGCGAGACCTAGTGACAGCTCCTCCAGGTTCCTGGCCGTGTAGCGGTCCTCTGGCACGCAAGCCCAACGCTGGTGAGCGGCCAGCCGCCGCTCATTGAATTCAATGAACACTTCGACGGACAGCTTGAAACGCTCCGCGAGTTCTCAGCCTGCGCCTTGCTGATGGAGCGTTTGCCAGCCCGGATTTCAGAGGCGTGGGCCCGGCTGCCCACGAGCGGGGCGATATCGGCCTGCAGGAGCCCCCCGGTCTTCCAGCAGTGCGCGCATAAGCTGATGCGGACTGGAACACCGCGCCGGCGCTGCTGCTGGATCGCTTAAGGAGTTTAGTCGCGCGTGGAAACCTTGTTTGCCTACCTTGTCAACGGGTCAGGTGAACGACGGCTCCGTATGCCGTAAGCGCCTCGTCAGCGGTCAACAGGGCGAGCCTCTCTACCTGCGCTTGTGCGACCAGCATCCGGCCGAAAGGATCGCGGTGGCGCCACGGCAGCAGGGAGACTTGCCTGGGATGAGAGGCTAGCAATGGCAGGATCTCGAAGGACTCAGTGGCCAGCCTTTCTGTGAAGTCAGCCGGCAACCGCAACTTGCCCAGGCTTTGCTTGAGCCAGATCTCCCAAAGAGAGACGGCGCTGACGAACACGGTGTTCTCTGGATCGCGGATCAGATCCCCGGCTTGCGTCGGGAGCGCCGGACTGGCATCAAGCCACCAGAGCAGCAAGTGTGTGTCGAGTAGAATCCTCAACTCTGTGGTTCCTTCAATCCGAAAGCTTCCCCCATATCGTCTGGCAGGGTGTCGAAGTCGGGAGCGATCCAGATTTCACCCGCCATCGAACCGGGCGTTCTGGGCTGGACGGGGCCACGGAGGGCGACAAGCTTGGCGACTGGCTTGCCAGCTTTGGCGATGATGACCTCGTTTCCGTTTTGCACGGCTGCGATGAGCGCCGAGAGTTCGGCCTTCGCTTCGGAGATGTTCCGCACCACCATACTCAAATTGTAGCATGGACCAGATCTGGTCTGGTCTGTATTGTCTACGCCAAAGGACTAGCGTGCAAATTCAGGCGGGTCCCCACGAAGTGTGGTTCAACCGGTGTCTTTCTCGTCGATTGCGGGCAGCCCGCTCGTTCCTTCCATCCTTCCCTGTCATATTCGGCGTGCGCCAAAGAAATTAGGCCTTGAAAATCTTGATGCCCGCGGAGCGGCCAGCTTTTTGTAATGCGCTGTCCAGAGTCGCCAGCGGCGCTCCCTGTCGGACTGCTACATCAAGATATGCGGCGTCGTATGCCGAAAGACCGTACTCCCGCGCCAGCGGAAGCACATTGATCGCGGTATCGGCGATCACTTGTGAATGCTCGGCAATCGTCAACCCTCTCAGCAACTCCACAAACCGTCGGATGTCGGGCTGCCTCAAGCGCTTGCGCCGTTCACCCACCGACAACGCATTCGTAATCTCCAGCGCCCATATGGCTGGAACGATCACCATCTGGCCTTCCAGCGCCACAAGCACTCCGTCCGCATATTCGCTCGCCTCGTCCGGAAAGCACCAAGCGAGAGCTACAGAGGCATCGACCACTATCCCGGTCAAAATCGCCGTCCTACGTTAACCATCTCGCGGACGCTCATGGAATCAGGCTTAATACGCTTGCGCAGAGCCCGCATTCCCTCCACGACCTCCTGATGCGTCGGTTTGGACCCCGTTTCTTCGACAGGAACCAGCATGGCTGCAGGAACGCCGTGTTTCGTGATCGTGATTGTCTCGCCGCGCCTTACCCGGTCCAGCAGCGCAGACAGATGCGTCTTGGCCTCAAAGGCCCCTACCGAATCCATTTGTTTCTCCAATACAACTAGTTTAAACTAGTTGTATTATAGTTCAACAGCATCGTCTGGTCAAATCATCGCGCCGCGAGCGCGAGGTTCGCCGACATGGCCAAAGGAATCCGCCGATGGTCATCCCGGTCAGGGTGGGGTGAGAACATAAGGCCGGCCTCTTGGCTCTTGCCTGTGGCAAACTGGGACTGGTGGGCATGTCGAAAACCGAGATCGAGGCCTTCCAACCGCCTTCTGCTGACGACCGTGTGCTGCCCGAGATGGTGGGCGTCTCTAGTAGAGGCGTATCACCCGCTGCGCATCTACCTGTTCGGTTCGGCGACGCGGATCCGCTCCGCGCGGACAGCAGGATTGCGAAATAGGCTATCGAGCCTTGTGGGACGTGGCGCTCGCGAAGCCGGCGCAGGCGGGCTTCATGCGCCGCCACGCGCCGGCCACTGGCGCACGGCTGCAACGCGGAGTAGGAGCGGGGCCGGGAAGCTCGCCGGTCCTGGGGCAACGAAGGCGGTAATCGGGCAACCGACGCGGGTTAAACGCCTCCCCCCGCACATGATCGCGCGCGACGCGCACGTGGCGGACACTGCTAGGAGAATCCGGCGCTGTTAATTCCGGTGAAGACGGGTTGAGTGAATCAGGATCGGGATGCGCAAACTTGTGGCAAACTGAAGAACGGCGATCGCCGATAACGGTCAAGCTGCAAAACATCCTGGCGGAGTTCCGGCTAGGCCTTGAGGCTATCTATGGTCCCCGTCTGGCCGAGGTGGTCTTATTCGGATCACAGGCCAGGAATGAGGCCAGCGCGGAATCCAACATCGATGTGATGATCGTCCTAAGAGGCGGCGTCAGGCCCGTGCATAGCGCGGACAGAACGACAGAACCTTTTACCCGACATTGACCGGCGCAGGAGTTAGAGGCGGCAGTCGGCGACACTGGGGCTCGGTGGAGCGGGTACGCGAAGAAGAGGATGATCGGATGATCTTGCTCAGGAGGAGGAACGTGGCGTGGAAGCCCGCGAAATCAGGCGCGGCGCAAGCGGCCGAGGGCGGCGCAGGCTAATCGCAGCGGCCTGATCAGATAGTAGCCCGCCGATAGACGCCGGGGCAGCAGTATCCACTCGGCGTCCTTCTGATTGGGCTGGAGAACGCGGCGCGAGAGGTAGCGCGCCTTGACCGTCACGGCTTCCAGCATGCCGAGAAAGAACGGCCGGCGCACTAACAACCGCTTGGGAGGGGTCGTCCACGTTGCCGTCAGCGCGCCTGGGCCTAAGGAGAACAAAAGGAACGACCGACCGAAGCAAACCACGACCATCTTCCAGGCCACCCTCGGCGAGACCGCTGAATTATTACGAACGATTATTACGAGCTATCGCTATGGCCAGAATTTCTGGCTATTATTATGACATGGACGTCAGCATCGCTGAAGCCAAGAACCGTCTCACAGAACTGATCCGCGCCGTCGAAGACGGAGAGAAGATCGTCATCACGCGCCACGGCAAGCCTGTGGCCCAGATCACACCGCCGCCTCCTGCACGCCGGCAAGTCCGGCTCGGCGGCATGAAGGACCGCATCCAGCTCCTGCCCGGCTGGGACGCCCCCATCGATCTCGACCGTCTCTTGGCGGGCGATCTGTGATCGGGTATCTCCTCGATACCAATGCTGCGCTGATCGCCCTGACCGCGCCGGAGACGCTCTCGCCCGCGGCGCGCACCGCCGTGCTCGGCGGGCCCAATTTCTTAAGCGTGGTTTCTTATTGGGAAGTGTTGCTCAAGAGCATGAAAGGGAACTTGAGAGTCGGCGATCCGCGCGATTGGTGGCGCGAGGCCCTCGAACAACTGGCCGCTACTCCGCTACCTCTGCTCCCGACGCACATCGCCGCAGCCTACAGCCTGCCACCCATCCACAAAGATCCTTTCGACCGCGTTCTGATCGCGCAAGCAACCCTGGAAGATCTGGAACTGGTGACGACTGACGGAGAGATTTCGCGTTACGCCTCAGAGAGCTTCCGCGTGGTCGTGTGAGCGGCGCGAGATCTATGAGGCGCCGGGAATCCGCGGGATCAGGTGGACCGCGAGCGGCTGGAGACCGTGCAGGTAACCTTGTCCGCCATTGACCATCATTGTACCGCCACCGGCTGACGCCTGAGGGTGCGGGGGACTCCTCTGTGAGGGGGACTCCTCGCCAATTCGCCCGCGCCACGGCAAACGCTAACGGACCAAGCGGCGCAGCGTGGTCCACGCCAGACGCACCGGCCTGACCAGATAGTAGCCCGCCGAGCAGCGCTGGGGCAGGCGGATCCACTCGGCGTCTTTCTGATTGGGCTGGAGAGCGCGGCGCCAGAGGTAGCGCGCCTTGGCCGGCCAGCTTTCGAGCGTCCGGAGATGGAGCAGCGCGCCGGCGGGCGTCCCGGCGGGATCGGACACGCGGCGGATCAGGCCGAGCTGCGCTTGCGCCGAGATCCAGGGGACCGTTCGATCACATTGCACGCGCCGCAGGACCTCCGGCGGAATCGGAGATTCGCAGAGCTTGTGGGCGAGGTCTAGACCAACGGCCAAGGCGCGCCAGCATCCCGTGCGCTCGGCTTGGTGGATAAGGTCATCCCAATCGAGAGCGCATCGGGCGACGATGCCGGCCAGGTCGCAGGGAAACTGCGCCTGATCCCAACCTGCCCGGGCGGCGCGGATACACAGGTAGAGCAAGTGGTCTTCGGTGCGGAGCGTACGGGCCGCTAGGCCGCCGGCGCGAAACGCGACTGACCGCTCCACCGCACGGACCGGGTCGAAGGGCAGGAAGTACGGCGAGGAGAAGAGCCAATGAAGGTCGACTTCGCAAATCGGATCGCGGCGCTGGAGGGCGATCTCGCAGGCGCCGCTGAAGCCGATGTCCCAGGCCTCCGTCTTTTTCGCGTAGCCCTCCGCCGCCAGAAGATCGAGCGCGGCCGGCAGTTGGGCGCGAGGAACGAAGATATCGAGATCGTTGAACGTGCGCAGCGCGAGATCCCCATAGGCAAGATGCGCCAGGATGGATCCCTTGAAGCCAATCGCCGTGATGCCGGCCGAGTCGAAGGCCTTGAAGATTCGCGCCAACTCCCCGGCCATGCGGAGACTGCGCATGGAAAAGGCAGCGGCCCGATCCTGAATCTCTGCGTAGGAGGGACCGGGGGCCTGCTCCGCCAGCGCGCGAGCGAGCAGGCACGTCATTCCATGCGTCAGGGCCAGCTCGACCAGTAAGGGCCAGTCGAGCGGGGCCGAAAGAAGCTTGGAGATCCGGGCGCGGGCTGTTTCCGAAGGAGGGGAACCGCAGGCGAGGAGGAGATCCAGTTCGGGGGGCAGCAGAGTTACCCCCAAATCTGACCGAGAGTTTCCGTGGCGGCCGCCGGGCGGCGCATTTGCGATCCAGGGTCGAGCGGTGCACAAGATCTCATCGCCGCCCAGTCCGGAAAGCACCACCGTAAGGCCGCACTGACGCGCCGCTTTCGAAACGAACCATGTGTTGACTCCGTCATTAGTGGGCTGGTCCATCCCCGCCAGGAAGGCAGGCATCTCCTGCGCGAAGTCTTCGCTCGTTACCAGCAGTTCATGATGATGCGTGTTGAAGCGATGCGCTATCCGTAGAGCGTCCTGGCTCTCATCGAACCCCTTCTCTCCGAACGCCACCGTCAAGGTTGTGAGGCGCTGGTCCTTCCGGACGCGCGATGCCAGCGCCACAATAGCCGCGGAATCCACCCCTCCGCTCAGAAACACTCCGAGCGGCACGTCGCTGATAAGGTGTTCCCGAACGGACCGCTCTAATCGCGCTCTTAGTTCTTCCAACTCCCCCTTGCCAGCGTCGGGAGCCGGGCACCGCGTATCTGGGTAGCCTAGTTCCCAGTATTTCCTGAGATCCACGCCCCTATCAGTCGCCACTGCGTAATGCCCCGGCGGCAGGCACCGTACCGCTTTCGCCGTAGTCAAGGGACTGGGTACCGACCCGAAGAGCAGGAACTGCGACAGCGCCTCGGGATCTGCTTCGTCCGACACGATACCCGACCGCAGCAGCGCTCTCACTTCCGAGGCGAACGCCACCGAGCCGTTTGCGTTGTGGTAGTAGAGCGGCTTGATCCCCAAGCGGTCCCGCGCCAACGTCAGCCGCCGGGTCCCAGGCTCCCACAGAGCCAAAGCGAACATGCCCCGCAGTCGCTCCAGCAAACCCTCGATGCCCCATTGCTCGTAACCGTGAAGCAGAACTTCGGTGTCCGTGCTTGAGCGAAAACAATGCCGTCCGACGAGTTCCGCCCGCAAATCGCCAAAGTTGTAGATTTCCCCGTTAAACGAAATCCAGACCGACCCATCCTCGTTCGACATCGGCTGGTGCCCGGCCGCCGAAAGATCGATGATGGCAAGCCGGCGATGGCCCAAAACAGCCTGCCTGTCCTGAAACATGCCGGCGCCATCCGGTCCACGGTGGACTTGCGAATCCGCCATAGACTGGACCGCCGCCACATCCTCCGGCGTGAGCGCTCTATCGAACCTGACTAGCCCAGCAATTCCGCACATGCTCTAAGTACACAAACTCGTCGGTTCGTCAACGGACCAGGGGTCGCGGTGGAGAAGAGCCGCCCGCTTCCTACTTCGCACCGGGTGCCTTGTCTCCGTCCGCCGGACTGTAATAATGCTTGTACTTGGAATAGTAGCGATAGTAGCCGTACCGGCCCGATTTCTTGGGATTCCAGTCGTTGAGAATTGCCCCCAAAATGTGTGTGCCGTCCTCGAAGAAGCGGCGGCTGGCGTCGCGGAGGGAATCGCGGGACGTCTGGTTTGCGCGCACCACCAAAACGACGCCGTCGGCGTGACGGGCGACGACGCGAGCATCGGCCATGGTCAGCATAGGCGGGGTGTCGATGAGCACCACGTCGTAGAGTCCGCGGCAGAGCTTGACGATCTCTGCGAGGCGGGACGAGTGCAGCAGAGTGGGATCGCCGGACCCAACACGGCCGGCGGTCATGACCGAGAGGTTGGGTACGGCGGTGGCGCGGATGTGCCCGTCGAGCGAACCTTGGATCGGTTCAATGTGGCGCAGAAGGTCCACCATGCCCCTATCGTTGTTCAGTTCGAAAACGTGGTGCAGTTTGGGGCGACGGAGGTCGGCATCGATGAGGAGCACGCGCTTGTGAATCTCCGCGAGCGCGACCGCAAGGTTGGTGCTGATGGTGGTCTTGCCCTCCCTGGGCGCCGGGCTGGAAAAAACCAGCACCTGCGGGAATTGCCCGGCCGATCCGGCGTAGAGAATTGAGGTAAGCGTGGCGTGGATGGATTCCGCCAGGGCCGAGTTTTTGCGTTGGGTCGTGAGCAGGATCATGGAGCGGGCGCGGCTTTGCTCCTCGGCCGTGCCCGATAACAGCTCGCGAGGCCGGCTTGGGTCCGTCGACGCGCTGGGCACGAGCCCCAATTCCGCGATACCCAGCAAAGCCTCCATATCGCCGGGCTCCTGAATGGTCCTGTCGGCGCGGTCCAGCAGGACGACCAGACCGACCCCGAAACAGAGTCCGAACAGGAGACCGAGGGTAGCATTGTCGCTAGCGCTCGGCTTGTACGGGCCACCGGGCGCGACTGCCGGATCCACGACGTTGATATTAGAGGCCTTCAGAGCGGCGGCGACGGAAGCCTCCTTTACGCGCTGGAGCATGCTGTCGTACATCTCGCGGTCTGTATCCACCTCACGCTTGAGGATGTTGTAGTGCGCCACCTGGTCGGCCTGCTGGCTGACCACCAGGACGGCGGCGTCGTACTGGTCCTGGAGCAGCTTTTCGCGCTGCTTGGCCATTTCGTAATCGTTTTGAATCCGGCTGATAACGGTTTTCCGCTCCTTGGCGAGTTCCGCGTCATAGGCGTCGATCTGTTCCTGTAGATTCCGGACTTTCGAGTATTCGGGAGTGAAGGTGCCGCTGAGGTCCGCCAACTGGCCGCGAAGATCCATTACCTTAGTCCGTATTGCCATGGTCGACGCGTCGTCGAGGACCTCGGGAACGGAATCGCCCGGGGCATGCGCGGCGTTCTCGGATCTGGACTGGGCGTCGATGCGCTCACCTTGCGCCTTCGACAGTTCCTCCTGGAACTGTTTGACGCGGTCATCGGCGACGTTGTCCTTTTCCCCCGTGATTAGCAGCCCGCTATGCGCGGCGTAGGACTGCAGCGTGTCCTCGGAGTGTTCCAGCTTGATCTTGAGGTCTTCCATCTGCGTGGTGAGCCAATCGCCGGTGTACTGCGTGGCTTTCCAACGGTTCTCGACATTTTGCGCTCGATATTCATTGGTCAGCGTATTGAGAAAATCGGCGGCCATCTGCGGGTTGGTGGAATCGCAGGAGATCGATATCAGGCGGGTGTTTATCTGAGCGCGTACCTGCAGCCCGCCCGCGGCATTGGCGATGATGCTCTCGGGCGTGGGAGGCTGGGCGGGCGTAAGCTTCAGGGCCTCGCGCCAGGCGTCGAGACGCGTCTTCTTCGGTGCAACCGTCTTTGCCTCCAGTGCGAGCTTTTTGACAACGCGTTCCCGGAGAGAGGCGCTTTGAAGAATCCGAACTTGCGTCTGGATTTCATCCTCGGCGTCTCCACCACTTTCGGTAGCAGTGGGGTTGACGTCGCGCATATGCAGGAAGTCTTCGTTCATCTCCTGGAGTTCAATAAGCGTACTGGCCTTGTATACGGGCGTTTGCGGGAGGGTGTACAACAGACCCGCCAGGGCGCCAAGACAGGTGATGACGATGACGGCGCCTTTGCGGCGCTGGATGATGCGCCAGTATTCCAGCAGGCCACCGGTTGGCATGTCGCCGAAGTGTGAGCCGGCCGGTCCCGCAGGTTGGCGCTGAAGGGAGGCGGAGCGCGGGGCGGGAAATGGAAGGGGGCCACGCTGTGGATCGGGCCCGAGAGGCGTCAAAGCCGTTCCAGGGATTTCCATAATCGAACCTACGGAATGCGGTAAATCAGGCCTGTGGTGGCCATGGCGGCGATGTCAGCCATCCGTAAGAAAGCCTTCTTGGACGCACTGCCGGGGACAAACAAGATGTCTCCGGATTGCATGCCGACGTCGGGGGCCTTGCCACGGAGGATGGCGGTGAGATTGATGGGGATCTCGACTCTGCTGTCTCCCCCTGGCACGGGCCGAAGGATCTTCGTGTTCTTCGTCGCGGCCGCTTTGTCAGTGCCGCCGGCAAGTGACAAAGCCTGGAGTACGGAAAGGGTTTGCCGCTGCTGCAAGATGAACCCGCCAGACCTGAGTACGGTCCCGACCACGTAGATCATTTCGCCGCGCGGAACCGTAATCTCGTCGTGCGGGCAAATGAGGATATTCTGCGCGGGGTTGCTGGCATCCAGGATCGACTTGGCATCGACTTCGGCCACGGAGTATTCGCCAGACGCATCGTCGACCGCGGACGGGAGCGGAATGCGGCCAAACTCGCGGTGGCGAACGATCTTCACCGTGTAGCCGGCATCGTCCGCCAGCCCGCCAACCGCCGAAAGTACGTCCACAAGGGTCGTGCTGCCTTGTAACTGGACCACCCCTGGGGTCCTGACGGATCCCAGGACATATACCGGCTCACTGCGAAACGTGAGCACCGATATGGTAACTTGCGGATCTTTGAGGATCGTCTTGAGAATGCCTGCGATCTCGTCTTCCAGTTGTTCCACTGTCAGACCGGCGGCCTGGATACGGCTCGCAACCATGGGAAGCTTGATCAACCCGTTCAGGTCGATTCGATACACCTTGTCGCTGATCTCCGGCAGATCGAGGACGCTCACCGAGACTTGGTCGTCCGGGCCGAGGATGTAGGTGAGCTCGGTTTCGGGCTTCGCCCCGACCGTCGGCACGATCGGCGTGCCTACCGTTGACGGCACCATCGGAGTACCTCCGGTCGAAGGCAGGAACTGCGGACCTGCCTTTGGGCCCGGCGCCGGGGCTTGGCCGTGCGCCGCGACGGACAAGAGAAGGCACAAACCGGCAAGAGCGAAGGCGCCATCGAAGCGTACCAGGAGTCCTTTCCTCATGGCGTTTTCCTCGCGGCTACTTCGATCTCCACAGCGCGGGAGAGTCGGGAAACCTCGCCCTCCAGCACGGCCACTTTTCCATGCAAGAGCTCGACGCGGTGTTCGATGTTCGCGCCGTCGGGCGGCCCCTCGCCTACAACCCGGTGCATGGCTTCGCGCGCGAACTCCGACAAACTGCGCACGCCGCGCGACTCATAGACCACTTTGAGGCCTTCGTATTCTTCCTCAGACAGACGAAGGCTGATGATTTTGTTCTTGCGTGTGGGCATGAGCGCCCTCCAGAGCGAGACGTTACGAACGGTGGGATGTGGGACGAACCCAGTCGCGGTCGATTTCGACGGCGACCGAGCGTTGAAGCAGGGAAACGGAGACAACCAGGCGGTACTGACCCTTTAAGCTGACGATGATACCTTCCACCCCAGTCAGAGGGCCTCGTTCGACGGCCACGTACTGTCCTTCCCGAAGGAAGGGCCACGGACCTACCAGCACCCCGGAAGCGACCATGGCGCGCACGGAGGCGATCTCTCCTTCATCGACCTCAATGGGTCCGGCGGCCGAGCCGATGATGGAAACCACGCCGGGCGTCGTTAGAATCGGGAGGCGCCGCGCAGCGTCGAACCGGCAAAAGGTGTATCCGCGAAACAGCGGCGCATCGACTTCTTTCGTTCGGTCCGACCAGCGGCGCCGGGTTCGGTAGGTCGGGAGAAATGCCTCATACTCCTTGCTCGTGAGCACCGCATTGACGGCCCATTCGAAATTGGATCGGACGCGCAGCGCGTACCAAGCCAAGAGAGGCCGCGCCATTTCCGTCATCGGGAACGACGCTGGAAACGCCACCGGACAAGCTACCGCCATTTCAGTCCCATTTTGTAGTTCAGGATCTTAATGCCAAATTCTAATTTGCGGCATCTCCCGAGTCAACGCAGTTTCGTATTACGAGGTTTGACAGAGTACCAGTACCCTTAGATAGCAGTACCCTGGAGACGGATCAAAATGGCTCTGAGCCACGCTATTCGGTGTCGATTTCGCTTCTAAGTACACTTAGGCCGCTCCGAGCTGATCCGTGTAGTACATTTCCGCTTAAGAGCGGCTCGAGTCCAGGAAGAAACGCGTGCGCTAAAGCAGGCGGATTAGGCCTGTTCTCCTGCGCGTCCAGGAGGTGGTTCAAGAGGGGGCGGCGATTTTGACCGTCATGATGGCGGCTTTTCTGATAGGATTTTGCTCACGGCCTGTTTCAAGCCTGGGAGGTCCTGCTCGACCAGTGCCCACGCCGCCTCCAAATCGATCCCGAAGTACTGGTGCACCAAGACGTTCCGCAAGCTGGTGGCCTCCGACCAGGGTATCTCAGGGTGGGCGGAGCGGAGGGGTTCGGAGAGTCCCCGGCAAGCTTCACCTACGATTTGTAAGTGGTACAGAATCCATGTCCGAACGAGCGGGTCTTCCTCGAATACGTTGCGGCCACGTGTCGAATAAGCTTCGATCTCCGAGATCGCGTCAAGGCTATCCAGTAGCCGTAGACGGTCGTCTCTCATAGCGGCACGGCGTCACGGAGGACACGCTCACGCACGCGCTCACGCAACCCGCGCGACGACACGACATCGACTTTCCCGCCCAGAAGCCGTTCCAGGTCCAGTTGCAGTCCACCCAGATCCAGGAGGCTGCGACCCGGTTCAAGATCCACCAGGAAGTCGATGTCGCTCTGGGCGTCGTCGTCGCCCCGGGCGACCGATCCGAAGACCCGGAGGTTTCGCGCGCCACGCTTCGACGCCAGGCGCAGGATCTGATCGCGGTTCGATACTCTGAGTTCTTGGAGAGTCACGGCACATTCCACCGATTCCAGTTTGCCACAATACCAGCCGGGGGATCCGCCGTCCGAAATCCGCCGAGACAAATTCTCTCGGGAGATCAGGCAGCGTCCGACTTGGCGGTCGCCACCAGTTTCCGCTCGGCGACGGAAACACTCTGGCCGAAGCGCCGCGCTTGGATTTCCGACCATTCCGTAAACAGGCCTTCTGTGGATGCTGTCACGGACGGCAGAGGTTTCCGGGCGATATCGGCGGCATAGGCGCGCTGGGTATGGACCGAGCGGCTGTGGAGCCAGGTTTGGATCAATTGGGCGTCGGAATGGGCCTGCGGCGGAGCCAGCGCGGCCGGGAGGATCTCGAAAACAGCGATTTCGGGCATTTCCCGTCATTTTCGCGCGTTCTTCGCCTGGAAGCA
>CAYWHA010000097.1:0-13166 GCA_964457555.1 uncultured Solibacteraceae bacterium | reverse complement strand
GCGTGGTGGCCATTATCGATTCCATGACGCCGCGCGAACGGGCCAATCACATGATTGTCAACGGCAGCCGGCGCCGGCGCATCGCCAAGGGCAGCGGCACCACCGTACAGGACGTCAACCAGTTGTTGAAGCAGTATTCCCAGGCCCGCAAGATGATGAAGACGCTCTCTGGGGGCTTTATGGGGAAGAAGATGGGCAAGATGAAATTGCCACCCGGTTTTCCGTTCGGGGACATGCCGGGGCGCTGAAGACGAGTTCGAATTTTTTGTTGGAGAACCAATGCTGATGATACGATTGGCGCGTTTCGGCGCCAAAAAGAAGCCGTTCTACCGCGTAGTGGTGATCGAAAAGGAGCGCGCCCGCAACGGCCGCAACATCGAAGTCGTGGGCCACTACAATCCCCTTAACACCCCCAAGCAGGTGCTGCTGAAGCACGACCGGTTGGAATACTGGGTCAAGAACGGCGCACAAATGTCCGATACTGTGAAGCGCCTGGTGGAGAAGAACCCCGCCGTGGCGCCGGAAACGCCCGCGGCTCCGGCTCCGGCGGCTTAATCCGCAGTCGCCCGCCCGACTGTGACTAAAGAACCATCGCGTTTCATGCGGTGTGCCGGGCGGCGCCTCGGATGCCTCGCATTTGGCGTACCATGTGGTTAGAGAGGGGGGCGGGATAATGAAGCAGTTAGTTGAGGATATAGCGAAAGCTCTCGTTGACATCCCGGAAGAAGTTGCCGTCCGCGTGGTGGAAGGCGAGCAGGTTACCGTCCTGGAGCTGAGGGTAGCCCAGAGCGATTTGGGGAAAGTAATCGGCAAGCAGGGCCGGACGGCGCGGTCCATTCGAACCATTTTAGGAGCGGCCGGAATGAAGCTAAACCGCCGGTTCACGCTGGAAATCCTGGAGTGAGCCTGCCGCGGGCCGACGAGCCGGGTTGGGTCGCGGTAGCAGTGCTTGGCAAGACTCGCGGGAACCGGGGCGAACTGACCGCCTTTGCGCTCAGCGGCAAGCCCGAGCGCTACCAGGCCTTACGAGAAGTGTACCTGTTCCGCGAAGGCGCGGAAGGCGAGCGTCTCGAAGTGGAGTTTACGTGGTTCCACCAGGGTTGCCTGGTGTTTAAGTTCCGCGGAGTGGACGGCATTTCGGAGGCCGAGCGGCTGGTGGGCGCGGAGGTGCGAGTCCCCATCGCAGAGCGTACGCCGCTGGAACCGGGCGAGTTTTTCCAGTCGGAACTGTTGGGGTGCGAGGTGATCGACCGGCGGACGGGCGAAAGCCTGGGACGCGTGGAAGGCTGGGAAGATGCGGGTGGCGCGGGCCTGCTGGCGATCGAAGGCGGTTTGCTGATCCCCTTCGCGCGCTCGATTTGCGTGGAAATCGAACCGGCGGCGCGGCGTATCGTGGTGGAATTGCCGGAAGGCTTGAAGGATTTGAACCGATCGTGATCTTCCACGTCTTGACGATCTTCCCCGAGTTTTTCGTGGGGCCGTTCGCGCATGGCGTGGTGAAGCGCGCGCAGGACGCCGGCATCGTCGAGATCCGCATCCATAACCTGCGGGATTGGACTTCCGACCGCCATAGGACCGTGGATGACCGTCCGTTCGGCGGCGGCGAGGGCATGGTGCTCAAACCGGAGCCGATATTCCAAGCGGTGGAATCGATTTGGAGCGGGGCGAGATCCCCCGAGCGCAAGGTCCTGCTACTCTCCGCGCAAGGCCGCGTCTTCGACCAGGCGATGGCGAACCGGCTGAGCGAGTGTTCGGAACTTCTGTTCATCTGCGGCCGGTATGAGGGCGTGGACGAGCGCGTGGCCGAGCACCTGGCGGACGAAGAGATATCGATCGGGAGCTATGTATTGAGCGGCGGCGAGCTGGCCGCGGCGGTGGTAATCGATGCGGTGGCCCGGCTGCTGCCTGGCGTGCTGGGGAATGACACGTCGGCGGCCTTCGAATCGTTTCAGGATACCGGCCACGGCGAAGGCCTGCTGGACTGCCCGCACTGGACGCGCCCCGCCGAGTTTCGGGGTTGGAAAGCGCCGGAGGTGCTGCTGAACGGCAACCACGAAGAGGTCCGGCAATTCCGCAAGCGAACGGCGGTTGAGAAGACCGCCCGCCTGAGGCCGGACCTGATGAGGTAGGTACGTTCCTCAGCAAAAGCCGCGCGCTTCGTATAAGATAGTAGATTACAGGGAATTCACATGCAGAATGCGTTGTTGACGAAATTCATTCAGAAGAACAAGCGGGCCGATGTCCCCGAGTTCCGGCCCGGCGACACGCTGCGGGTCCACGTGAAGATTAAGGAAGGCGACAAGGAGCGGCTCCAGACGTTTGAGGGAACTCTCATCGCCCGCAACAATACGGGTTTGGGCGAGACCATCACCGTCCGCAAGGTCAGCTTCGGCCAGGGAGTGGAACGCATTTTCCCGATACATGCCCAGGTAGTGGATCACATCGACGTGGTGCGCACGGGCAAGGTGCGGCGGGCCAAGCTCTATTACCTGCGGGAGTTGAAGGGCAAGGCGGCCCGTCTCCGAGAGCGGTAGCGATAGCGCGGATCATCCCCCATGCGACCCGAATCCGCGGGCGCCAAGTTCCGTTGCGAAGCGACGCTGGAGGGCGAGTTGCGCGCGCGCGGCTTTCATGCCATCGCGGGTGTGGACGAGGTAGGGCGCGGCGCGCTTTTCGGCCCGGTGGTCGCCGCCGCGGTGGTGCTTTCTCCGGACCGGCCGGTGCGCGGGTTGAACGACAGCAAACAGCTTGAACCGGAGCGCCGTGAAACGCTCTCCGCCCGGATTCGGGAACGCGCCGCGGCCTGGGCGATCGCGGCCGTGGATGCGGCCATGATCGACCAGGTCAATATCTATCAAGCCTCCCGTATGGCCATGCGGCTGGCGGTGAGCCGCCTGGATCCGGCGCCGGACTTCCTGCTGGTGGACGCCATGTCCATCGACCTGCCGATTCCGCAGAGGCCGCTGATCCACGGGGACGAGCGCTGCCACGCCATCGCGGCTGCCTCGATTATCGCCAAGGTTTATCGTGACGCGTGCATGCGCGTTTGGGATGGCGTGTTTCCGGAATACGGGCTCGCCGGTCACAAGGGGTACGCCACGCCGGAGCACTGCCAGGCGCTCGACCGGCACGGTCCATCGCCTTTGCACCGGCTGAGTTTCGCGCCGGTGCGCGCGCTTTCGCGGTTTCCCGTGGACGACGACGCGCAGATGGACCTGTTCCAGACGGCGGGCGCCCGATGACGCCGGCCGATCCGCAACCCGGGTCCGCCGTTCCGCCGGGGCCGGCGCCGGTGGGCACTCCCGCCGCGGACGAGGGCAGGGGCGTCGCGCCCCGCCGCTGGTATCACAGGCTGTTGGCGGTGCTGTTCGCGACCATCTGCCTGGAGATCGGGTGCTACCTGGCGGTTTTTCCCTGGACTTCCTCCACCACCGATTTCGCCGCCGCCCACCCGCAGTGGCGCGGGTACCTGGAGAACCTATATGTTCGGGGCGCAATCAGCGGGCTTGGCCTGGTCAACCTTTATATCGCCGCTGTCGAGATCCTCCGTCTGCGGCGGTTTGCCCGGCGGTAATGGCGCGGCTAATTCCGGCGTTCGCGGGACCTTCCGCGCAGCAGAGCGGCATCGTTCGAAGGGCAAGGGTGCATTGCGGTGGGAGGGCCGCCACGAAAACTCTCGATGGCTTCGATCAGGGCGTCCAACAGCCAGCGTTGCGAGCGGAGTATCAGCAGCGATGCCGCAAGCAACGCGGCCCACAAAACGGCGCCGGGGAGCTGTCCCATGTGGCCTTCAAGCTATCACAGCGCGGACTTGCGCGGAGCGAGTTAATTGCGCGTGCGCCGTAGAGGGTCGGGCATGCCCGACCCCTACCCGGTAGCTGACGCGATGTTTAGTTCGAATTGGCGAGCAGGTTGGGCGGTATTGGCAACGCCGATAACCGGTGGCCCGTGAGGGCGCGATGTTCCCGCAGCCGGCGCCAGGTGGCCCACAGCGGGGACGTTTCCCGCGTCCGGGCGCATTCCTCTTCGTCGAGTTGCTCGAGCCACTCCGCTAACAGCGGCACGGTTGCCGGTTCCTTCGCGCGCTCCCTGGCGGCGCGTGACGCCTCAACGAGTTCCCGGAAGATGGACTCGCATTCGGAGCATGACCGTGGTCCCATTGCCCCAATCATACCGGGTAATGGGACGCGCGATATACTGTACTATATAACTCAACGTTCCCGTACCGCCCATGGCTGAAATGAGCGTCATCTGGCTGCGCGTGGCCCTGGCGTTGTACTCCCTTGGCCTGCTGCACGCCATCCTTACCCTGGTTCGCCGCAAAGAGCACCTGTTTCGCGTGGCGCTGAGCGCGTTCGGCATGGGTGCCATGCTGCACTTCGTCTCCATCGTGGAAGAGGGCATCGTGAACAACCGCTGCCCCATTACTAACTTCTACGAAACGCTTTCCATGTGCGCCTTCCTCATCGTGGTGGCTTATCTTTTCGTCCACTGGCGCTACCAGCTCACTAGCCTGAGCGTGTTCCTGTTTCCGCTGGTATTCGTGATGACGCTGGTGGCCAGCCTGGGCAACCCGGTGAGCGCGTGGTCGAGCCCCGTGGTGCGCAATACATGGCTGACGGTGCACATCGTTCTGGTGCTGGTGGGGTATGCCGTGCTGGCGTTCACGGCCGTGGGGTCGCTGCTCTACCTGTTTCAGGAACGGGAGCTGAAGTCCAAGAAGCCGCGTAGTTTCTACTACCGGATGCCGCCGCTCGGCACGCTGGACGACCTGATTTCCAAATCTCTGGCGGTGGGTTTTGCGTTCGTCACGCTGGGCGTGATTGCCGGAAGCACCTGGGCGTTCATCGAACTGAAGTCGGCGTGGATTGAGCAGCCGAAAATCGCGATTTCCTTTTTCACCTGGGGAGTCTATCTGGCGCTGGTGTGCCTGCGGGTGGCGGCGGGATGGCGCGGGCGGAAGGCCGCCTTCATGACCGTGGCGCTGGTGGGGTTCGCCGCGTTGACCTGGGCCGCGCACGCCCGGCTGGGCGCGATACTGCTGAAGCAATGAAGCTGCTGATCACCGGCGTGAGCCACAAGACCGCTCCCGTGGAGGTGCGCGAAGGCCTGGCGTTCCCGGAGGCAACGGCTCAGGAGGCGTTGGCGGATCTGAGGGCGCGCGACGGGGTGGAAGAGGCGCTCATCCTTTCGACGTGCAATCGCGTGGAGATTGCCGTGGCGGCCGCGGACGGGTATGACCCGCGAAGCATCGTGGACGCGTTTCTTACCGGTTGGAAGGCGATCGGCTTGAAGGGCTGGGAGCCGTACCTCTACCGCTACGAAGGCCGTGACGCCATCCATCATCTATTTCGCGTGGCTTGCAGCCTGGATTCGATGGTGGTGGGCGAGCCGCAGATTCTGGGCCAACTGAAAGCCGCATACGCGGCCGCGCGGGACGGCGGTGCGCTCTCGGGAACGCTCGACGGACTGTTGACGCGGTCGTTCGGCGTGGCCAAACGCGTGCGGTCGGAAACCGGGATCGGACAGATGGCGGTTTCAGTGAGCTATGCGGCGGTGGAGTTGGCGCGCAAGATTTTCGGCTCGCTTTCGCATCGCGTGGTGATGATCGCGGGCGCGGGAAAAATGTCGGAGTTGGCGGCGCGGCACCTGCGGCGTTCGGGCGCCACGGAGGTTCTGGTCACCAACCGGACGCATGAGCGGGCGGTCGAAATGGCCAAGCTATTCGAGGGAACGGCGGTGGAGTATACGCAGTTCACCGCCACGCTGCCGAAGGCCGATATCCTGATCGCTTCCTCCGGCGCGCCGCACTACATCTTGCGCAAGGAGGACATGCAGCGAGTGATCGCGGCGCGCCGCAACCGGCCCATGTTCCTTATCGACATTGCCGTGCCGCGCAACATCGATCCGGCGGTCAATGAGATCGACAACGTCTTCCTGTACGACATCGACGACCTGCAGGAGGTGGTGAACGCCAACCTGCGCGAGCGCAAGAAGGAGGCGGACCGCGCCGAGTTGTTGGTGGAGGAAGAGGTGGACCGCACGATGGCGCGGCTGAAGGCGGCGGAAGTGACGCCGACCATCGTGGGGTTGCAGGAGCAATTGGAACAAATACGAACCGGGGAGATGGATAAGGTGCGGCGGCGGTACGGACCGTTCACGCCGCAACAGGAAGAGGCGCTCGAAGCGCTGACGCGCGGGATTGTCAACAAGATTGCGCACGGGCCGATTTCCGAGCTGCGAAACCACGCCGGGAATCCGGATGGCGCGCACGTGATCGCGGCGTTCCGCAAAGCGTTCCACGTTCAGGATTGAGATGCCGGTTATCGCGTCGCGCGGTTCACAGCTCGCATTGTGGCAGGCCCGCTGGGTGCAGGCGCAACTGGCGGGATTGGGGATCGAATGCCGCATCGAAATTATCAAGACCACGGGCGATAGGATCACCAGCGTGCCGCTGGCACAGGTGGGGACCAAGGGGCTGTTCACGAAGGAGATTGAGGAGGCGCTGCTCGACGGGCGCGCCGATATTGCGGTTCACAGCCTGAAGGACCTTCCGACGGAATTGCCGGAGGGCCTGGTGCTGGCCGCCGTCCCGGAGCGCGAGGATGCGCGCGACGCGCTGGTGGGCAAGCGGCTGAGCGAGCTGCGGGCTGGCGCGAAGGTGGGCACCAGCTCCTTGCGGCGGGCAGCGCAATTGCGGAAGGTGCGCCCGGACCTGGCGGTGGAATCCGTGCGCGGCAACCTGGACACGCGCCTGCGAAAGCTGGATGAGGGGCAATACGATGCCATCCTGCTGGCAGCCGCCGGGTTGAAACGGCTGGGATGGGGAGACCGGATCGCTGAGCTTCTGCCGGTGGAAACCATGTGCCCGGCTGTGGGGCAGGGAGCGCTGGCGATTGAGAGCTGCGCGGGCGGCGCCGGGTTCGAAGCGTGCCGGCGTTTGGACGATGCCGCTACGCATGCTGCCGTGACCGCCGAGCGCGGATTGTTGCGGGCGCTGGGCGGTGGATGCCAGGTGCCGATTGGCGCGTACGCCACGGTGGAGGGCGGCCGGCTGCGGATGGTGGCGATTGTGGCGTCGCCGGATGGCGCGGAGTTGGTGCGGGGCGAAAGCGATGGGCCGGGGGCAGAGGCAGAGCGGATTGGGAGAGAGTTGGGCGAGGATTTGTTGAAGAGAGGGGGGCGGCGGATTCTGGAGGGTCTTGAGCGCGAAGAAGGCAGGTCCGAAGAAGGCAGGCCCGAAGAAGGCAAACCCGAAGAAGGCAGGCCAGGAGGCCCGCCCCACCGATGACTAAGGTCTACCTTGTGGGCGCGGGGCCGGGCGATCCGGAGTTGATCACCGTCAAGGGCCGGCGGATACTCGAACTGGCCGATGCGGTGCTCTTCGACCACCTGGCGAATTCGGCGCTGCTGGATTTGGCGCCGGCGGCGGCCGAGCGGATCTACGTCGGCAAGAAGAAAGCCGAGCACCCCATCTCGCAGGACGAGATCTGCGCGATCCTCATTGAGCGCGCACAGCGCGGGCTGAACGTGGTCCGGCTGAAGGGCGGCGACCCGTTCATTTTCGGACGCGGCGGCGAAGAGGCCGAAGCGCTGGCTGCGGCCGGAATCCCGTTCGAGGTGGTCCCCGGCGTGACCACGCCTCTGGGAATCGCAGCCTACACGGGTGTTCCTCTGACGCATCGAGAACACACATCCGCCGTGACTTTTGTGAGCGGGCACGCCGTGGACGCCATCGATTGGGACCGTGTGGGGATGGCCGAAACGCTGGTGATCTTCATGGGGCTGACCACCTTCCCGGAGATCGCGCGGGAGTTGACGGCGCGCGGACGACCCCCTGAAACGCCCGCCATGGCCGTGCGTTGGGCGACGCGGCCCGACCAGGAGACGCTGACCGGCACGCTGGCCAGCTTGCCCGGCCTGATCGCGCGGAGCGGCATGAAGCCGCCGGCTACCATCGTGGTGGGTGAGGTGGTGCGGCTGCGCGAAAAGCTCGATTGGTTCGAGCGCCTGCCGCTGTTCGGCAAACGCATCGTGGTGACCCGCGCCAAAGGCCAGGCGGACGCCCTTTCCGCGCGGCTTCGCGCCTTGGGCGCCGAGGCCATTGAGATGGCCACCATTGAGATTTGTCCCGCCGCCGATTACGGCCCGCTCGACCGCGCGCTGGCGGACCTGGCCGCCTACGATTGGTTGATCTTCACCAGCGCCAACGGCGTGCGCTTCTTCCTGGAACGGCTGGACCGCTCGGCGGTGGACCTGCGCGCGCTACGGGCGAAGATCTGCGTCATCGGTCCGGCGACGCGCGCCGCGGTGGAGGTCCTGCATCTGAAAGTGGACCTGATGGGCAAGGACTACGTGGCGGAAGGGCTGATCGAGGCTTTTCGTCCGTACGATCTTGCCGGCCGGCGTGTGCTGTTGCCGCGGGCGGCCGTGGCGCGCGACCTGGTCCCGGCGGAGTTGGCGCGGCGCGGCGCGCGGGTGGACGTTGTGGAGGCTTACCGGACCATGGTTCCGAAGGGCGCCGCCGAGCACGCGCGAGAGGTTTTCGGCGCTGCCGGGCGTAAGCCGGATGCGATCGCTTTCACCAGCTCCTCCACCGTGCGGAACTTCGTGGAGATGGCGGGGGCGGCGGCGCTACAGGGCGTCCAGGTTGTTTCCATCGGGCCTGTGACCACCGCAACCGCCCTTGAACTGGGCATTGAGGCGGCGGCGACCGCGCGTGTGTTCACAATCGACGGACTGATTGAAACGATCCTTGAGATTTGTCATCCAAACGCATGAAACCGGGTGGGGTGGTGGCGAGCTCATCGGGGAAGTGAGCTTGGCAGAGTCTTTCCCTCGTCCTTGCCGTACTTCGAAAGTTCGGTTTGAATGCTGGCTTGGACGAACTCGGCGCCATCCCACCGAAATGTGACCACGTCCATGGCGGAGACGCAACAATGGGCGTCTCCGGGGATGTAATGGGCCGAACGAATTAGAAGAGTGCTCGTGCTTGCGTCGAACGATTCCGTCGGCCCACCCGCTTGAAAGTGCGTGTCCCAACTGATTTCCTGAACGGCTCGAAGGCGGCTGTCGGACAAAGTGAACACTTCCGCGACCCCTCCCTGGTTGGAACTGCCCACAGCGGCAAACCAAGAGAGCAAGACGAGGGCCGAGTCGCCATTTGACGTCAAGGACCTACTAGGTAGGTAATGAACCGAATCCAAGTCGACCGACTGATGATCGTAGAGTTGGTCATGCTTGTAGTGCCCGTCCTTAAGAGGAAACGCATCGATGGATTCGGGGCCGTACCTGAAGTTCAGGAAGTCGACTTTTCGGATCGAAGAGAATGTGCCCGGGTACGAATGCTGGAGCTGCTCGTTCGAAAATGATGGGACGCCAAAGTACGGGACCGGCGATGTCTGTCCGAACGCGCCCGCCAACAAGGCAGACAAAATGGCAAGCTGTCGCATGTCTCTATCCTACCGCCTACTCGAATTCCCAGCCGCGGAAACGGTGCTGGTGCTCGGCCATGTCGACGCGCTTGCCGCGGAAGCGAACACCCTCCATTTCGAGGCGCGTGCGCTGTTCGAGGCCGGCTTCGAATTTCAGCTTGATTGCGCCACCCGCGCCCACGACCCGCTGCCAGGGTAGCGCGTTGCCCTCCGTGCGCAGCAATTGCGCAACATGACGGTGGTAGAGCGGATAGCCTGCCGCGGCGGCGACTTGGCCGTAGGTAGCTACCTTTCCCTTGGGAATCTGCCGGATGGTTTTGCGCATGGCCGCGTCGCGTTTGGCGCTGCGGGGCGCGCGCAGCAGCCGGCGGGCGGCCTCACTGGCGGTCAGTCTACGCGCGGCGGGCTTCACGGGCACTTCTCCGAGTGCAGTAATTCGTTTTGCATGGTGAGAGCGAGGCATCCGGGCGTTCGAATTTCTTCGAGCGGCAGGCCGTTCCAGTAGAGCGTCGCCGGAACCCAGTGCGGCGGAATGGTGACGTGCAGTTCCGTTACGGCCCGCGTAACGATTCGGATCTCATCGTCGGCGGGAAGGTATTTCGCCTGCACGCGCGCCGTGACGGACGTGGGGCGCGCCTGCATCCTGATGCGCGTCTCGATTCGTCTGCGCTCGGCGCCGCGCGCCACCAGGACAGCCGCGGCCCTTTCTTCGGTGGCGTCGCGGAGGGTCTGCTCGTACTGGCGCGCGTTTTCGATGGGTCTGCCGTCCAGTTCCAGGAGGCGGTCGCCCATTTTCAGCGGGCCGTCGTATTTCGGGGGCAGGGAAGAGACCAGCACGCCGGGGCCGGGTTCGTCGGGCTTGTAGCCGAAGCCGCCCAGGTCGAGCACGGCGCCGGAACTGGGCGGGACCAGCGTGGTGGGCAGGACGTCGTTACGCTCGGCCGCGTTAAACTTGGCCATCTGCGTCCAGAAGCAGCGGGCGAACTCGACCGAATTCGTCTCGCAATCGACCTCCGTGGGGAACTCCTCGCGGGCGTGTCCGGCCAGCCATTGGATGACGCTACCAATGGTCAGCCCGCTCGTGGAACGCCACTCCAGGTTGAGGCCGGCGGCCTTCAGCCTGGCGGCCAGCGCCTGGTCGGCATCGCCCGAGCCAGCCCAGAGGACGGGCGTGTGCGTGAAATTCGCCGTGAAGATGCGACCGCCGTCGATGGCCTGCTGCGGCGACCCACCCAGGGCGAACGCGGCCGCGAACACGTCCGGCAGCCGCGACGCAACGTAGAACACGGCACCGGAGGCTGCGCCGCGGCCGGCCAGGTAGACGCGCGCGGCATCCACCCCAGAGTTTCGGATCGCGTCCTGGATGGCCGCCGCCAGCGCTTGCGCGCGTGTGTCGATGGGCGCGTCCGCCGCGAGGCCTGGCGGAGGCGCGATCACCTGCCAACCGGCATCCTTGGCCCAGGTTTGCCATTGGGGTGCGTCGGCTTGATCGAGCAGCGCGAAGGCCGGGGTTTTGGGCGTCTGCTGGGCGGTCGCGGCTGGAGGCAGGTAGATAAGCAAAGTGGTCGCCAGCGCCACCGCGCCGCGTCGCCAGCAAGGTCTCATTGATAAGCCTGTTGCTATGATAGCGGGAAACGGCATACTGAACTTTCCACGAGCGAGCCGCGATGCAGCTGTCGAGGGTCATCATCGGATTGGCAGTGACGCATCTGGCCGCTGCCGCTCAGATCCCAACGTTAGAGGGGTTCCATGTGGCACAGGTTTTCCGTGGCCCGGCGGCGAAGCCCGTGCTCCATACACAGGTACAGAAACGGTTCGCGACCGAAATTCGGAAACAAGCCGTTGCGCCGCCGAATTTCGCCGGTCACTACAAAATCGTGGAGTTCGACTGTGGAACCTCGTGCGTATCCATGGTTGTGGCTGATCTGGCTACCGGAAACGTCTACGACGGGCCTTTCATCATACTTGGCTACGGCTCAAATTGCGAGTACGAGGGCGGGTTTAATGAATTGGAGTACCGTGCCTCAAGCAGGCTTCTTGTAGCGAGGGGTTGCCCGGAAGACGTCGACAAGGACTGCGGCACCTACTATTTCGAGTGGCAAGGCGACCACTTCGCCAAGCTCCGCTTCGCACCCCATGGGCCGCTGATCCCTTCGCGAAAACCTGGACACTTACTGGGGCTGATTGCCTTCAAGCTTGCTCAGCCGGTCGGAGAGGGATTCCATCTCCAGGTCGATGGCGCGAAGCGCCGCGGAGATAGTGCGGTTGCGGGCCTCGGCCGGGGACGCCCACTTGTGGAACTCGGTCAGAAGCCGGGTTTCAACCAGCTCGCACCGCTCGTTGACGTAGGCTTTGAGGGAGGCCACTGAGCGTTCCTCCATCTCAATTAGGTATTGTCTCAATTCCGCGTCCACAGATTCAGTGTACTCCTTCGCGCGGCACGCGTGGATGCCCTTCAGACCGTATAATGGGAAGATCCATGCACCAGAAACTGAACGAGAGGGTTGTCGATCTGGATCCCGCGGAAACTGCCGAGTGGATGGAAGCGCTCGATCAGGTGATCGACGAGGCCGGTCCCGACCGGGCCGCGTACATCCTGGAGCAGTTGACCGGCCACGCAGGGATCTCCGGCGCCGACGCGCCGGCCTTGCAGAATACGCCGTACATCAATACTATACGGCCCGAAGACGAGGTCGCGTATCCGGGCGACCGCGCCATGGAGCGCCGCATCAAGAGCCTGATCCGCTGGAACGCCATGGCCATGGTGGTGCGCCAGAACAAGTACGATGCCGGCATCGGCGGCCATATTTCGACCTACGCGTCACTGGCCACCCTGCTTGAGGTTGCCTTCAACCACTTCTTCCACGCGAGCTATGGCGACCAGCCGGGCGATATCGTTTATTTCCAGGGGCACGCCTCGCCGGGGGTCTACGCGCGCGCATTTCTGGAGGGCCGGCTTAGCGAACAGCGCCTGCAGAACTTCCGCCACGAGTTGCGCGATTCGCCGGGCCTTTCCTCATATCCTCACCCTTGGCTGATGCCCGATTTCTGGCGCTTCCCCACCGTTTCGATGGGCCTCGGGCCCATCAACGCCATTTACCAGGCGCGTTTCATGCGCTACATGGAGAACCGCGGTTTGATTCCGGTTGCGCCGCGCAAGGTGTGGGCTTTCCTGGGCGACGGCGAAATGGACGAGCCGGAATCCATGGGATCGCTCACCCTGGCCTCGCGGGAGAAGCTCGACAACCTGATTTTCGTGGTGAACTGCAACCTGCAGCGGCTGGACGGCCCGGTGCGCGGCAACGGGAAAGTGATTCAGGAGCTGGAAGCTGCGTTCCGCGGCGACGGCTGGAATGTCATCAAGTTGATCTGGGGCGGCGATTGGGATGCCCTGCTCGCGCGCGATGCCACGGGCCTGCTGCGGAAACGCATGGCGGAGGTGGTGGATGGCGAAATGCAGACGTACGTCACCCGCGACGGCGCCTACATCCGCAAGAATTTCTTCGGCAAGTACCCCGAACTGCTCGACCTGGTTTCCCACCTGACCGACGACGAGCTGTTCAAGCTGCGCCGCGGCGGGCACGATCCGCGCAAGGTTTATAACGCCTACAAAGCGGCCGTGGAGACCACCGGGCGGCCCACCGTGATTCTGGCCCACACCATCAAAGGCTACGGCTTGGGCGAGGCCGGCGAGGGCCGCAACATCACCCACCAGCAGAAGAAGCTCAACGA
>CAYWHA010000096.1:0-13339 GCA_964457555.1 uncultured Solibacteraceae bacterium | reverse complement strand
GGGGATAATCAAGAATTCTCCAGAATCATGCAGCCCTTAGAGCAACTGTGGGACCAGCGGAACCGAATGCCGGTGCTGGTGGTGAGCAGCGGGATCATTCTGATCATAGCGGTCGTGGACTGGTGGAGTAAGCCATACGTCTCGCTGGGGTTCCTCTATTTGTTCCCGATTATGCTCGCCGCGGCCTTCCTGCCACGGTGGTTCGTGGCGCTGCTGGGCGCCGCGTGCGCCGCGCTCGCCGAAGTGTTCAGTTCGCTCAATCCGTCGTACGTTCGCCTGGGTTTCGAGACCCTGGCGCTGGCGGGGTGCGGACTGTTTGTGGGGGAACTGGTTCGGAATCGCCGGCTTAGCCTGGAGGCGCAGGAAAGATTGAAGGCGCTTGTGGAGACCAGCCCGGCGGCTATCGTAACGGTAGACGAGCGCGGGTTTATCGAGCTCGCAAACCGCGCGGCAGTCGAATTGCTCACGCCCCGAAACGGTAGCCTGATTGGCGAGCCGGTAGCGGTATTCCTCCCGGATCTGCACCATGCGCTGAGGTGGGAAGAAGCGCCGCAGTTCCGGGCGACGATGCAATGCCGCGGACATCGGGGCAACGGCGAAACGTTTACGGCCGACGTTTGGTTTTCCACCTACAAAGAGGGGACCGCCCCGAAGCTGGCTGCAATTATCGCGGACCTGAGCGAAGAAGAAGACTCGGACGGAGGGACGGTCGCGCAGGGCGTCCTGAATTCGCAAGCGCCCGATCATCGCCCACGAGCCGCGTTGAATGGCAGGGAGACTGAAGTTCTGCGGCTGCTGGTGCAGGGTTTGGCCAACAAGGAGATCGCGGCCCATATGGAGATCTCGGAAAGCGCCGTCAAGAACACCATCCAGCAGTTGTTCGCCAAGACAGGCGTTCGCACGCGCAGTCAACTGGTCAGAGTGGCCCTCGAAGAATACCGAAAGGCACTATAATTCGCAGCTCGCCAATTTCTTCCGACTAAAAGATTAGCTTCCGTCGAATCACCCACCGAACGATTATCGAAAGACCGGGTAGCCAACGAAAGATGAATGGCGTCCCATAGTAGAACCGGAATAGAACAGTAGTACAGCGTTCCGATTCACTTCTCTTACGGCGCCTCTTAATCTCTATGACGACATTACTCGGCAGGCGCACGAGCCATGCCATTCTGATCGCCGGTTTGTGGCCAGTCGCGGCCTTAGCTCAAGCGTCTTTCACGTGGCAGCAGGTCAAGGAGAAATTCGAGGCTGCGAATCCGACGATGAAGGCAGCCCGGCTCGGCATCGACGAATCCCGCGCCTCGGAGATCACCGCGTATCTTCGGCCTAACCCGAACGTCACGGGAACCCTCGATCAGATCAACCCCTTCGCGGGCATGGCTTCCTCCGTTTCCGGGAATTCGGTTTACAGGCCTCTTGCCAACGCGCTGCCGTACGGGTCGGTCAGCTACCTGGTGGAGCGCCGGAGCAAGCGGGAACTACGCCTGGATACCGCCAAGATGACTACCGCCATCGCCATCTCCTCCTACTCGGATCAGGAGCGCGGCCTGGTGTTCGATTTGCGGAACGCCTTTGTAGAGACACTGCAGGCGAAGGCGGTGTTGCAGAATGCCAGGGAGAACCTGGACTACTGGGACCGCGAGCTGGCGGTGAATCGCACGCGCTTCCAGGCGGGCGACATGGCCCAGGTGGACCTGAATCGCCTGGAGTTGGAGCGTATCCAATTCGAATCCGACTTTGAAAACGCGACGGTGAATCTCCGCACCGCCAAGATCCAGCTCCTAACCCTGCTCAACGACCGGACGCCCATTGAGCGGTTCGACGTCTCCGGACCGTACGACTTCAGCAGCGAACTGATGGCGCAGGAGGAGTTCCGGGACAAGGCGCTCTCCGCGCGGCCGGACTTGAAGGCCGCGGTGCAATCGGTGGAGTTGGCGAAGGCCAACCATGAGCTCGCCGTAGCCAACGGTTCCACGGATCCCACCTTCAGCATGGATTTTGCGCGCAATCCGCCTATTCCCTTGTATTTTGGCGTGAGCGTATCGATTCCGCTGCGGATTTTCGACCGGAACCAGGGCGAGAAGGCCAGGACCGAGATCGATATCGGCCGCAACGAGCGTTTGCGGGACGCCACTGAGGCGCAAGTATTCAGCGACGTGGATTCGGCCTATGTCACGCTGGTCAGCGCCCTGAATCTGTTGCGGCCCTATCGCGACAAGTACTTGAAGCTCGCTGAGGATAATCGCGACAGGATGGCGTTCTCCTACCAGAACGGCGGCGCCTCTTTGCTGGATTACCTGGATGGGGAGAAGGCCTATCGCGACGCGCGTTTGGCGTATCTGAATCTGATTGGCTCTTATCTGACGGCGGCGGCCCAAATGAATATGGCCGTGGGCCAGGAGGTGATTCCATGAATCGACTACTCGTTCTCGAAGCAAGTCTGTGCGTCTCGATGATGCTATTAACCGGGGCGTGCGACCGGAAGGTCAATGCCGCGTCGGGCCGGGATACGGATACCGGGCCGCACCCTGCGGTGGTGCAACCGGATATGGATGTCAACAACTTTGCCGTGGAGCATCCGGAACAATTTCCACTGGCGACAGCCGGCGTGATCGTGGCCGCGCCGGAATTGAATGTGACCGGGGTGGTGAGCCCCGACGTGTCGCGGCAGGTTCCCGTGCCGTCGCTGGCCTCGGGGCGCGTGGTGGAGATCGATGCGCGGTTGGGGGACGAGGTACAGAAGGGCCAGATCCTTTTCAAGATCCGGAGCCAGGATATCGCGGGCGCCTTTTCGGATTACCGGCAAGCCGTGAAGAACGAGCAGTTGGCCAAGATCCAGCTCGACCGCGCCAACATCCTGTTCGAACACGGGGCCGTACCGAAGAGCTCTCAGGAAATCGCCCAGAATGCCGAGGACGACGCCCTTGTGGTGCTCGAGACAACCAAAGAACATCTTCAAGTGCTTGGGTCGGACCCCGACCATCCGGGCGCGACCGTCGATGTGTCCGCGCCGGTTTCCGGTGTGATCACCGACCAGCAAATCACCAACTCGGCGGGCGTGCAGGCCTTGACGGCGCCGAACCCCTTCACCATCTCAGACGTGTCGCACGTCTGGATACTGTGCGATGTCTATGAGAACGATTTGGCGCAGGTGCATCTTGGCGAGTATGCGGACATCCATCTGAACGCCTACCCGAACCGGATTTTGAAGGGACGGATCGGCAACATCGGTCAAATCATGGACCCCAACCTTCGAACCGCCAAGGTACGCCTGGAAGTGGAGAATCCCGGGTTAATGCGCTTCGGGATGTTCGTCACGGCAACTTTCCACGGACCCACAATGGAGAAGCACGCCATCGTGCCGGCTACGGCGATCTTGCACTTACACGACCGGGACTGGGTGTATACGCCGGTTCAAGACAACAGGTTCCGGCGCGTGGAAGTTTCTGGCGGGAATACGCTTCCCGGAAACCTGCAGGAAGTCTCTTCCGGCATCCAGCCGGGGCAGCGGGTTGTCGCGAACGCCCTGGTTATGCAAAACACCGTGGAGCAATAGATGATTCGCAGGCTTGTCGATTTCGCGCTCGATAATCGTTTTCTTATCGTGGCGATTGCGCTGCTCCTGTTTGCCTGGGGCGCGGTCGCATTTCACCAGCTTCCGGTGGAAGCCTATCCGGATGTGGCGAACAACTATGTCGAGATCATCACCCAGTGGCCGGGAATCTCAGCCGAACAAGTAGAACAGCAAGTCACCATACCGCTCGAAATCACGATGGCAGGCATTCCGGGAGTGACCCATAATGGCTTGCGCTCGTTCTCCCTGTTTGGCCTCTCGGACCTGAAGCTGGTTTTCGAGGATGGTACGGATAACGGCTGGAATCGCGAAAGAGTTCTCGAACGCCTTACGCAGGTCACTCTGCCGCCCGGCCTGTCACCTCAAATGGGAACCGACTGGAGCCCGGTGGGGCAGATCTACTTCTTCACGCTGCGCAACACCAATCCGCAGTACGACGTAATGGACCTGAAGGCGCTCGAAGATTGGACCGTCGAGAAGAACCTGAAATCCGTGACGGATATCGTCGATGTGAACACGTTCGGAGGGCCGACGCGTGAATATCAGGTGCGCGTCGACCCGAACAAACTGATTTCCTACGGGCTGAGTCTGGCGCAGGTGGAGCAGCAACTCACCAATAACAACGTCAACGCGGGGGGCAGTTTCCTGGAAGCGGGCCTGCAACAAATCAACGTCCGGGAAGTCGGGCTCGTCGGGAATGTGCGCGATATCGAAAACACGGTCCTAATGACGAAGAGCGGTACTCCGCTGCGCGTGAAAGACATCGCCGTCGTTTCACAAGGCCCCAAGATTCGTCTCGGCCAATTCGCCCGCGCGGAGCGCCGCGAGGATGGCAGAATCATCGACAACCCCGACGTGGTTTCGGGAATCGCGCCGATGCGCAAAGGGGCCGACGCGGAAACGGCCCTCGATGGACTTCACGCTAAAGTAGCGGAGCTGAACGATCACATCCTGCCCGCGGGAGTGAAAATCGTTCCCTTTATCGACCGCAGCGATTTGGTGCACCTCACCACCCATACCGTGCTGCACAACCTCACCGAGGGCATCATTCTGGTGGTGATCATCCTGCTGCTGTTTCTCGGCAACGTCCGCGGGGCGATCATCGTGGCTCTGACCATCCCCTTTTCGCTTCTATTCGCCGCCAGTTGTTTGAAGCTCAAGGGGATTCCCGCAAACCTGCTCTCGCTGGGCGCGCTGGATTTCGGAATGGTGGTGGATGGCGCCGTGGTGATGGTGGAGAACATTGTGCGCCACCTGAGCCGGGAGGGAGACACCCGGACCCCGAAACAGAAGATCTTCGACGCGGCGCACGAAGTGCAGCGGCCGGTATTTTTCGCGATCGCAATTATCATCACGGCCTACCTGCCCATCTTCACGCTGCAGCGAGTGGAAGGGCGTTTGTTTAAGCCGATGGCCTGGACCGTGGCGTTTGCGCTGCTCGGAGCGCTCATGTTTTCCATGCTGGTGGCGCCGGTGCTTTCCAGTTTCTTCTTCCCCAAAGGCACCCGCGAGTGGCGCAACCCGGTGATGACGTGGCTGACGAACGGATACCGCAAGGCGCTGAGAGTAGCCATCCGGTTCCGCGTGCTGGTGGTTGCCGGGGGCGTCGCCACCCTGATTCTGGCGGTTTATCTGGCGGTCGGCGGCGTGATCGGATCGGAGTTTCTGCCTCACTTGGATGAAGGCGCGTTATGGGTGCGCGGCACTCTGGCGCCGAGCACGGGGCCGACCGAAGGGATTCGCGTGGCGAACCAGGCGCGAATACTGCTGTGCTCATTTCCGGAGGTCACCGAATGCACAAGCCAGGTGGGGCGTCCGGATGACGGAACGGACACGACCGGGTTCTTCAACACGGAGTACTTCGTCGGCCTGAAGCCGAAGGCCCAATGGAGGCCGGGATTTCACCAGGACAAAGACCAAGTCATCGCCGCGATGAATCAGGAGCTTCAAAAGATACCGGGCGTGCTCTGGAATTTTTCCCAACCCATCGCGGACAATATGGAAGAGGCCGTCAGCGGTGTCAAGGGACAGCTTGCCACCAAGGTGTATGGCGACGACCTGCAAACTCTCGAAGACAAGGCCGATCAGATCGTAAGAATCATGCGTGGGGTTCGGGGGATCGAGGACCTGGGCGTGTTTCGCGTTCTGGGCCAGCCGAATCTGAATGTCACGGTTGATCGAAAGCAGGCCGCCCGCTACCAAATCAATGTGGCGGATGTACAGGATGCCATCCAAACCGCCGTGGGCGGCAATGCGCTGACTCAAGTCTTGCAGGGTGAGGCTCGCTACGACCTGGTGATGCGCTATCTGCCGCAATACCGCGACAACAAAGAGGCCGTTCAGGATATTCGGTTACTCTCGCCCACCGGCGAACGAGTCTCACTGGCGCAGCTTTGCAAGATCGAAGAGCGTGACGGCGCTTCCGAGATCTACCGGGAAGGGAACCAGCGGTACATCGCCGTCAAGTACAGCGTGCGCGGGAGGGACTTGGGCGGCGCGGTGGAGGAATCGATCGCAAAAGTCAACGAGCAAGTCAAACTGCCGCGCGGTTATCACATCGATTGGCAGGGCGAGTACGAAAGCGCGCAGCGCGCTTCGAAACGCCTTCTGTTTATCGTCCCGTTGACGATTCTCATCATTGCCATCATTCTTTACACGATGTTCCGTTCGCTCAAGTGGGCCATGCTGATTCTGGTCAACATGATGCTCGCGCGCATTGGCGGCCTGCTTGCTCTTGTTGTCACGCACACGAACTTCAGCGTTTCTTCGGGGGTAGGCTTTCTGGCGTTATTCGGCGTGTCAGTGCAAACCGGGGTGATTATGCTCGAATACATCAATCAGCGGCGCGCCCGGGGCTTCACCATCGAAGAAGCGGCTATCGAGGGGGCCGTGATGCGGCTGCGGCCCATCATGATGACCATGCTGGTGGCGACTTTGGGCCTGCTGCCGGCCGCGATGTCCCACAACATCGGCTCCGACTCGCAGCGGCCGTTCGCCATTGTGATTGTGGGCGGATTGATCTCCGATCTGGCAATGAGCATATTCCTGCTGCCGACTCTCTACACCTGGATGGCCGGCGATCACGATGTGCTGCCAGAGGCTGAGATGGAGCCAGAGTGAAGAAGACGAACCGCGGGGAACGAGATATGCCAAGGGGCAGGACAACGTGGACAGTATCGATCAGGCCGCGAAAACGAAGCTTCGCGGAATCCGTGGAATTTCCCCGATGGGTAGTGAGCGCATCCGTTCTGATCATTGGATTTGTGTTCTGGTTGGGAGCGGTCTCCGACGATACCGGCAAGTTACTGAAGTTAGGCATCGGCTCGATCCTCTACTTTGCGGCCGTCGCCACAGCGGCTTTCTCGCTTTACGCCGGTTCGGAACGCAGTGCGCGCCGTGCGCCATGGGACCGGCGATTGCGCTGGCGAGGCCGGTCGAGAGGCAGAGCGACTTGAGCGCGGGGGGACGTAGTGAGTACAGCGCCGGGAAGGTCACGCCAACCTTCGACTGCGCGCGGCATTCACGAACTGCAAGAAACGCCCAGCGAGTTCGCGAATCCAATCCACCTGACGCCGCTGAACAGCCTCTGGATTGATCAAGTCCCGGCCAATTCCAACTCCAACGGCTCCGGCCAGAATGAAGTCCGCGACGTTGCCTTGAGTCACGCCTCCGGAGGCGATCAAAGGTATGCTCGGAAAGGGCGACTTGAGCGCCCTGATGTAACCGGCGCCGCCGAGCACCGAGCACGGGAATACCTTGACGAAATCCGCCCCGGCCGTCCAGGCAGCCATGATTTCGCTTGGCGTCAATGCGCCCGGCAGAACGACCACGTCGTGCTGCGCCGCAAATTCCACAATCCGCATATCGAGTCCGGGGCTGGTCAGGAATTGAGCGCCCGCGTCCAGGCAGCGGACTGCCGTTGGAACGTCGATAATGGTACCCGCTCCAACGGTCAGTTCGGGTCTTGTGCGGGCAAGCTCGGAAATCACCTCGACAGCCCCGGGAACCGTCATGGTCACTTCCGCGATGGGAATGCCGCAGTCTGAAATCGCCTTGGCGGCGAACAGAGCATCCGCGGCGGAGGGAACTCGAATGGCGGGAACAATCCCGATCTCCTCTATGCGGGCACGGATTCTCTCTCTGCTCATATTCCCTCCGCCTTCGTAGCCGGACTCAGCGGCTCGGGCAGCTTCGGAATTCGCGTCTTGAGGATCACGATGTCCCCGTATCCAACGCTCAGGTTCAGCTTGTGCGCCGCGGTGGAAGTTCCGTTTATCGTCCGATGCCCGAAAAGCCAGCCCCTGCGTTTCTCCTGCCCAGGGAAGTCCGAGTTCACGTTGCCGATAGCGCACTTTGCTTTGATGTCGTACTTGCCGTCCGCGGGAAGATGCAGCATCACTTCCCCCTGATGCAGAGTCACTTCGATGTCGCCAGTCAATCCGTCGACATTTACCTCCCCAATGTTGTGATTGACGACGAGGCGTACAGCGCTCGGCGCCTTAATGTGGTATTCCAGGCTGAAGCCGGCCTGTCCCGTCAAAGAAGCAGTCTGACGCCCTGGATAGTCCGTAGTGACGACCAATTCGTCGCCGCGACGCTCGGTTTTAACATGCACCGCGTCCAACTCTCGGGCGGCTCTGTCACGATTCCGTGCGTCGTATCCGGGCTTCGTGGACTTGATCGTGGTGATCTCTACCTCGGGGCGGTCCCACGCTTCCACGGTCACCGCGCCAATCGAGTTGGTCAACCTGAGCGTCCCACTGGGCGGGAACTCGATGCGCTCCGTGTTGCTCACCTGCACCTTCTGCGCGGAATCGTCGGCGGCGAGCAACAGACAACCGGCTCCGGCCCCAATTATCGCTAATACTCGCATCATCATTAGAAACTCACTCCGAAGCGCGCTAAATATGTCATTTGGTACGATTGGCGCTCATCATTACCGACGCGGCCAAAGGTCGCTCAGTCCCTCTCGGCGCCGATCCAAGGCCCGCTCGCGACTTTTTCTGGCCGGCGCACGGGGATTGCGTCAGACGATCGATTTCCCTGTCCTTTTCAGCAATTGCCACTGTCATCTTTCCCAGTGTCTCTCTCAGGTAGTTATTGGCAACCGTTAACGCTTGTGTTTCCTGGCGGGTTCTCCACCAGGTCGTCGCAGAGAAAAGTAGCGCCAAACCGAGACACATGGCGAGACCTTTGTAGAATGGGCCGCTCATGGAACCTATTCGTGCCCGCCGTTACCGTTCTCGTATACGCTCCGCGCTTCTTCCGCCGGGGGCAGATGATCCGTCGGGCGCGCCCACCAGACGTAAAACGTGGGCAGCAAGAAGATGCTCATGGCAAGATCGGCGATCAAGCCTCCGACTACCACAATCGCGAAGGGGCGCTGGGAATCGGAGCCGATGGCGTGGGACGTGGCGGCCGGCAGCAGCCCGAGCGTAGCCACCAGCATGGTCATCGTAATGGGTCTAAGCCGGCGGGTTGCACCTTCAATAGCGGCTTCGACAATCGGCATTCCCCTGGCGCGCAACTGATTGATGTATTCGACCATGATGACGCCCGTCTGGATCGAAGCGCCAAATAGGGCCATAAAGCCGACGCCGGAGGAGACGCTGAAGTGCGTTCCGGTGACGTATAGCGCCATGAGGCCGCCGACGCGCGCCACACCGACGTTGACCAGGTGCAGGCACGCCCACTTGGCGGAACCGAAGGCGCCGTAGATGATCATGAAGATGAAGAAGATGGTCAGAGGGACGATGATGTAGAGACGGGCCTCCGCGCGCTTTTCGCTTTCGTATTCGCCCTCCCAGTTAATGTGATAACCGCGTGGAAGTTGGACATCCTTGGCTACCTTCGCGATCGCCTCGCCGACCGCGCCGCCCAAATCCCGGCCGCGTACACTGTACTTAATTGGAACATAGCGCTCGTTGCCCTCCCGGTAAATTTCACCCCCCTCGTCCCGCTCCTCAATATGGCAGAGTTGTCCGAGCGAGACTCGCTCTCCTGTGGGCGCCAGAAGACGAATGTTCTCAATGGCCTCTTTGGTGCTGCGAAATTGCGGAAGGTAACGCATCACCAGGTCATAGCGCTGCTCACCCTGTAGGACCTGGGTGAGGGCGTTCCCGCCAACTGCGGTGTTAATGGCATCCTGAACATCCGCAACGTTGAGTTGGTATCGCGCGGCCGCCTCGCGATCGACAACGAAGTTGTCGTTGGGCTGGCCGACAACCCGGAAAATGCCAAGGTCTGTGATGCCTCTAACCGTTTTCATGACATTCACGACCTGCTCGGCCCGATCCTCGAGGGTTCGCAAATCCTCGCCGTAGATCTTTGTGGCAAGCTGTCCCTTGACCCCGCTGACCGCTTCTTCCATGTTGTCGGCGATCGGCTGGGAGAACCCCCAGACCACTCCCGGCAGCTTCGACAACTCCCGGTTCATGGCCGCGATGACCGCATCTTTGTTCTGGTGAAATCCTGGGCGCCACTGCTCCTTGGGCTTCAGATCGGCGAAGTACTCCGTATTAAAAAAGCTGGTGGTGTCGCTTCCATCGTCCGGACGCCCTGTTTGACTGGAACACTGAGTCACTTCGGGAAACGAACAAAGGATGAGCCGAGCCTGATTCGATAGGCGGATGCCTTCGGTTGGTCCGGTGCTGGGCGCCAGAGTGCCGCGCACCCATAAGGCGCCTTCATCCAGGTGTGGCAGAAACTCGGATCCGATCCTTTCGCCTGCCAACAGCCAAAGGCTGGTGCACACCGCGGCTATAGAAACCAAGACCATTGCCCAGACGTTATGAACGGTCCAGGTGATGGCATTCCGGTATCTCGCCGTAACCCAGACCACCACCGGATTCTCCCATTCGCGCGTCTCCTTGCGAAAGAAGAAGCTCGCCAGGACGGGAGCGATCGTCATCGAAAACAGCACGGCGCCCAAGAGCGCGAATGCTACAGTCCAGGCCATCGGCCGAAACAGCCGGCCTTCCACCCGCTGCAAAGTGAAGATGGGCAAGTAGGCGGTGATGATGATGGTGATGGCGTAGAACACGGGCCGCTGCACTTCATGCGCGGCGCCGCGGATTCGGTCGCGAATCGGCTTGCTCACCTCTTCCCTATGCCCCAGGTGGCGTACGATGTTCTCCACCATCACAATCGCGCCATCGACGACCATGCCGAAATCCAACGCTCCCAAGGACAAGAGGTTTGCCGGAACTTGCTTGAGGTTCAGGCAAATGGAGGCGAACAGCAAAGAGAATGGGATGGTGATCGCCACGATGAGGGCGGCGCGCACGTTTCCCAGGAACAACATCAGAATAATCGTGACCAGGATGAAGCCCTCGGTCAGATTGTGCAGCACCGTGTGGGTGGTGAAGTGCACCAAATCGCTACGGTCGATCAGCGGGTCGATGGTCACGCCAGGAGGCAGGATGTGATCGTTCAACTCCGCCATTTTCTTGTGAATTCCCTGCAATACCGCATCCGCCTCGGCGCCCTTTCGCAGGAGAACGATGCCCGATACGACGTCATCGTTGTCGACGACCACCCCATCTTCGAGCCGGGTCGAGCGGGCAAATTGACCCAGGCGTATCTTCGGACCTTGCGCGACGACGGCGATGTCCCTGATATGAAGCGGCGTGCCGTTCTTAGTCAGAATGACGGTGTTTTCGATATCGTGAACGTTTCGGACCAGGCCTACTTCCCGAATATTGATCTGCTGGAGGCCGGCTTCGACGAAACTGCCGCCCCCATTGGCGTTGTTGTTGGTGAGTTGCTGCTCTACCTGGCCGATGCTGAGTCCGTAGGAAATCAGCTTGTCTGGATCGACTCGGACCTGGTACTCGCGCGTGGGTCCGCCGAAGCTGGCGACATCCACGATGTTGGTTACCGCTTTGAAATTCTTTTCTACCACCCAGTCTTCAATGGACTTCAGTTCCATGACGTCATACGCCGGGTTGGTGGTGTGCAAGGTGAAGAAGAAGATCTGACCCGCTGGACTCCAGTCCGTTTGTATCTGCGGCGCCACGCCGGCGGCAACCGCGGCGGGCGGAAGGCTGACTTGCGACAGCCGCTCCAGGGCGCGTTCGCGGTCCCACGCATTGAGTTCCTCGTCGTCGAAAATGAGCTTGATATCGGACAGACCGAATAGGGAAAATGACCGCAAATGAGTGACATGCGGCATGCCGTTCATCACGATTTCAAGGGGAATCGTGATTTGCTGCTCCATTTGCTCCGCGGAGATGCCGGGCCACTGAGTGACGATCTCGACGTAATTGTCCGCGACATCGGGATAGGCCTCAATGGGAAGTTCGTGGAACGCGTAAAGCCCCCCGACGATCAAGAGCAGGGCAAACGCCAACACGAAGAGGCGCTTGTCGAGGGCAAAGTCGACTACTTTGCGAATCATGGCTTATTGCTCCACCGTATTCTGAAAGACCAGCGAGCGCGAAACTACCTGGTCGCCGGGCTTGAGGCCCGCGACGATTTCCTGCAGGTTGTTGGGGAGCATGTTCCCGGCTGTCACTTCCTGACGCCGGAACCGGCCATTGCCCAACGGCGCGTAGACCCACTCGCGGTCATGCAGATGCAGAATCGCGGTAGCCGGCACAGTCGCATGTTTCTCCACGGTTTCACCGTGGAAGGTCGCGGTGACGAACATTCCTAACCGCATGAGGCCTGGATTTTCGACTTCCAAACGAACCTTGGCAGTGCGAATGTTGGGGTCGATAATGGGCAGGACGTTACTGATTCGCCCTTTCAGGACCCTGTCCGGATAGGCGACCAGGTGGATATCGGCGTATTCTCCCATGTGAATCTGCGACATGTTGTTCTCCCAGACATCGCAGATAATCCAGACGTGCGACAGGTCGGAGATGGTGAACGGGTTCGGCGGAGTCAGCGCCTGAACTCCCGACTGATTGGTGATTTCCTGGTCCGTGATGGTTCCCGACACCGGAGCGAAGACCCCGACGATGCCGGTGGGATGCTCAGGGTCGACCCCCAGCAGCCCGAGTTGCTCCTTGGCCGTATCGAGAGCGACGATGTTGTCGTCCTCGGCGTTCTGCGCGATTTCCTGCGCGCTCTTCGGTATCGCGCCGTTGTCGAGCAAAATGTTGGCGCGGTTGAGCTGGATCTTGCTCAGTTCTTCGTTCTTGACGGCCTGGCGATAATTGGAAAACGCCCCGGCGATGTCCGAGCTTCTCACTTTGAACAGAAGTTGGCCTTTCTTGACTTCATCGCCAAGTCTTGCGTCGATTTCCACAATACGGCCAGTGGCGAGCGATGGCACAGGCACCTGCAGCGAGACATCGGGATTCACAACACCGGTCACATTCAGTTCCGGCGCGGCAACGTAAGTGCCCGCTGTTGCAAGGGGGAACTGCTCTGGGTGATCCACCTTGAAATTGTTAGCGTCCAAATCGGGCCGCACGGTTACCGGCACTGGACCGGTGTCTGCGCTTTGCTGGGCCGCTACCTTTTTCTCGCATCCGGCCATAAGAAGGCCCAAACCCAGACACACAGCCGCTTCGAAAACAACCAGACGTTTCACTGTACAACCTCCCGGCCGGCGGCCATGTTCATTTGCGCCGCGGCGGCCAAGTAAGAGCCAATCAGATTCAAGTAGGCCAATCGCGTATCGCGATAGGTCTTCTCCGCATCCAGGTAATCCAGCAAAGAGGCGCCCCCATTTCGGAAGGCAAAGGACTTCCTGTCGCGCACACTAGTGGCCTGTCTCTGAGAAACTATTAGCATGGTGGCGGCATCTAATGTGAT
>CAYWHA010000095.1:0-13344 GCA_964457555.1 uncultured Solibacteraceae bacterium | reverse complement strand
TCGCGCCGGAGGGGAGCGCCAAGATCCAGCTTGCGGACGAAGCGCTGAAGCAGGCCCAGGCGCGTTCGGCCGAGGCTCGTGCGGCGCTGCTGCCCGATCTGGAGGCCTCTTTCAATTATTCGAGCCAGACGGTGAATCTGGCCGCGGAAGGGCTCGGCAGCGCCTTCAAGATCCCCATCGAGGGCTTCGTGTTTCCCACGCTGGTCGGGCCGTTCAGCGTGGCGGACGCACGCGCGACGGCGCAGCAAAGCGTGTTCGATTTCAGCGCAATCCGGCGATTCCAGGCTTCCAAAGTGGGCATCGCGGCTTCGAAATCCGATCTTGAGGCGTCCTCCGAGCAGGTGGCCGCGCAAGTGGCGCGGGCGTACCTGGAGGCCGTAAAGGGCGATACCGATGTCGATACCGCTCAAGCCAATGTGACGCTCTCTCAAGCTACCCTGACCCAGGCGGAGAACCAAAAGGCGGCCGGAACCGGTACCGGAATCGAAATCACGCGCGCCAAGGTGCAACTGGCCAACGACCAACAGCGCCTGGTTTCAGCCCGGAATGCGCGGCGCGCTGCGCATCTCCAACTGCTGCGCGCCATGGGGCTGCGGCTCGATACGGATCTGGAATTGACCGACAAACTGCAGTACGTTCCGGTGGACGCAGTCACGCTCGAAACCGCCAGGGCACAAGCTCTAAAAGAGCGGCCCGATTACCAGGCCCAACAGCAGAAGGAATCGAACGCCCGCCTTTCGGCCAGCGCGACCACGCTCGAGCGCCTGCCCACGGTGGCGGCCTCGGCCAATTACGGCACTATCGGTCCCGGTCTGAACAACGCCATTCCAACCTACACTTACGGGATATCGGTTCGCGTGCCGGTTTTCGACGGCGGGAGGCGGGATGCGCGGCGCGTGGAATCGGACTCCGAATACCGCGCGGAGAAAGTGCGAACCACCGATATGAAGGAACAGATCGAGCTGGACGTGCGGCTGGCGCTCGACAGTCTGACCTCCGCCACCGAAGAGGTCCAGGTGGCCAAGGACGGCCTGGATCTGTCTGAGAGCGAGCTGACCCAGGCGCGGCGGCGGTATGACGGCGGCGTGGCCAACAGCCTGGAAGTGACCGACGCGCAAACCCGCCTGGAGCGCGCCCGCGACAACCAGACGGACGCGCTCTACAACTACAATCTGGCGCGCATCGACCTGGCGCAGGCCATGGGCAAGGTCAGGAGCATGGTGCAATGAAAAAGAGAATCATCGTCATCATAGTCATTTTGGCGGCCGTAGCCGCCGGAGTATATGCCTACCGCAGCGGAATCGGCCGCGCGCCGGACGACCGCATCATGGTCTCCGGCAACATCGAATTGACCGAGGTGAACATCGCCTTCAAAACGGCTGGGCGGCTCATCGAGCGCACCGTCGATGAGGGCGACACCGTGAAGAAGGGCCAGATTGTCGCACGCCTGGACCGCGCCGAATTGGAGGCGCAGCGCGAACGCGAGGCCGCCGGCCTGGCATCCGCCGAAGAGCAACTGATCCAGGCCGAGACCTCGCTCGAGTGGGAGCAAGCCAACCTCGCGGGCGACGTGGAGCAGCGCAAGGCCGACCTGGCTTCCAACGAATCCCGCCTGCAGGAATTGAAGAATGGCTCCCGTCCGCAGGAGGTTCAGGAATCCCGCGCCTCCGTGGAGGCCGCGCAGTCCGAACTCGACCGCGCCAAGCGCGATTGGGACCGCGCGCAGACCCTTTACAAGAACGACGACATTTCCACCGAGCAGTACGACCAATACCGCAACCGCTGGCAATCCGCCGACGCGGCCATTAAGCAGGCCCAGCAACGGGATGCGCTGGTTCAGGCCGGTCCGCGCGTGGAAGTGGTCCAGGCGGCCGAGGGGCAGGTGGAAAAAGCCCGCGGCGCATTGAAGATGGCGGAAGCCAACACGCTCGAGATCAAACGCCGTCAGCAGGAACTGGTCACGCGCCACGATGAAATCGAGAGAGCCAAGGCCAGCCTGGCACTCATTGACGCGCAGCTTGCCGATACCATCATCTATTCGCCCGTGGATGGCGTGGTGCTCGTGAAATCGGCCGACGTGGGAGAAGTGCTGGGCGTCGGAACCACCGTCGTTACGGTCGGCGATATCGACCACCCGTGGCTGCGCGGCTACGTCAACGAGACCGCTTTGGGAAAACTCAAAGTCGGCGCGAAGGCCAAGGTCACCACCGATTCGTATCCCGGGAAGGTCTACGACGGGCGCGTGAGCTTCATCTCATCGGAAGCCGAGTTCACGCCCAAGCAGATTCAGACCCAGGAGGAACGCGTCAAGCTGGTCTACCGCATCAAGATCGAGATGGACAACCCGCGCCGCGAGCTGAAATCCAATATGCCCGCCGACGCCGAAATCGTGCTGGACTGACGCCTTCCAGGGACCATGGAACCGATCATCGAAACCCGCGATCTTACTTGCCGCTTCGGCGCGCTGACGGCCGTGGACTGCCTCAACATTTCCGTGGCCCCGGGCGAGATCTTCGGCCTGGTGGGTCCCGATGGCGCCGGCAAGACCACCACCCTGCGCATGCTCTGTGGATTAGTCAGTCCCACCGGCGGCAGCGCGCGCGTCGCCGGGCACGACGTGGCGCATGATGCGCAGGCCGTCAAGGACCAGATCGGCTACATGGCGCAGCGCTTCGGCCTGTACCTCGATTTGACCGTGGAAGAGAACATGTTTTTCTACGCGGATCTGTTCGGGATTGTCGGCGAAGACCGGCGCAATCTGACCGCCAGCCTGCTCCAGATGACCCGCATGGAGCCGTTCCGCGACCGCCAGGGTGGCAAGCTCTCCGGCGGTATGAAACAGAAGCTGGCGTTGATGTGTACGCTCTTGCATCGTCCCCGGATTCTGTTCCTGGACGAGCCCACCAACGGCGTGGACCCGGTTTCCCGCCGCGATTTCTGGACCATTCTCTATCAGCTCTTGAAAGACGGCATCACCATCTTCATGGCCACCGCATACCTGGACGAGGCCGAACGCTGCAACCGCGTCGGTCTGATGAACAAGGGCAAGCTGATTCGCTGCGATACGCCGGAACACCTGAAACAAGCCGCCGGCGTCGATACCCTGGAGCGCGTCTTCGTGCAGACCATCCAGGCGGCCGATGCCCTGGAGGCGCGATGACCGATTGGGCGGTTTCTCTCGACAACCTGGTGAAAACTTTCGGCTCGTTCGTGGCTGTGGACCACGTGTCGCTCCAGGTGCCCAAAGGCGAGATCTTCGGCTTCCTGGGACCCAATGGGGCAGGGAAGTCCACCACCATCCGCATGCTCTGCGGCCTGCTCAGCCCCACCTCGGGGCGCGCCTCCGTGGCGGGCTTCGACGTGGCGGCAGACCCGGAGAGCGTCAAGCGCAACATCGGCTACATGTCGCAGAAGTTCTCGCTTTACGACGATCTCACCGTGGAGCAGAACATCGATTTCTTCACCGGCATGTACGGCGTGCCGCGCGAACGCCGCGCCGAGCGCAAGGATTACGTTCTCCGCATGGCGAACCTCACCGAGCGGCGCGGCAGCCTCACCCGCGAGCTTTCCGGCGGCTGGAAACAGCGCCTGGCGCTAGGCTGCGCCATCCTCCACGATCCGCCAGTGGTGTTTCTCGATGAGCCGACCTCCGGCGTGGACCCCATCGCCCGCGGCACGTTCTGGAATTTGATCGGCGATCTTTCGCGCACCGGCCACACCGTCTTCGTCACCACTCACTATATGGATGAAGCCGAGTATTGCAACCGGCTGGCGCTGATGTACGCCGGCAAAGTGATCGCCCTGGGCGCTCCCGCCGATCTGAAACGCGACCTCGCCGAGCATAACCTTCTGCGCCTGGATACCGCCGCGCCGCTCGATACCATGCGCGCCATCGAGCGTCAGGAGGGCATCCTTGAAGTGGCCGTGTTCGGCAGCGGATTGCATGTGGTGGTGGACGATGTTCCCAGCGCCACCGAGCGCATTCGCGGCGCGCTGGAGGCCCAAGGGATCGCCATACGGCGCCTGGAGCAGATCCAGCCCTCTCTCGAAGATGTGTTCGTGGCCTTGATCGAGGCCGAGGAGCGAAAAGCCGCATGAGCTACCGTCGCACCAAAGCCGTCTTCGTCAAGGAACTGCGCCACATCGTCCGCGACAAGCGCAGCCTGGGCCTTGCCCTGGCCATGCCGGCCATGATGCTGCTTCTCTACGGTTTCGCCCTCAGCCTGGACGTGGACCACGTGCCGGTCCTTCTGTTCGACCAGGATGGCACCGCTGCCAGCCGCAGCCTGGAACGCGATTTTCGCGGCTCGCGCTTCTTCGACGTCATGGGCGAGGTGAACGACTATCGGGACGTCCAGCGCGGCATCGATAGCAACGCGATCCTCATGGGCATCGTGATCCCGCGCGATTTCGGCAAGGATCTCACGGCCGGACGCGGTTCAAGCGTCCAACTGCTGGTCGACGGCAGCGACTCCAACACCGCGTCCATCGCCATGGGCTATGCCGAGAGCGTGGTCCAGGGATATTCCTCGGAGGTGCGCTCGGACATCATGAACCTCCGCGGCGCCAAGCCCCAGCCGCCCGCCGTAGTGGCCCAGATGCGCGTCTGGTATAACAGCTCGCTGCAATCCAAAAACTTCGTCGTACCGGGTCTGGTTGCCATCATCCTCATGGTTCTTACCGGCCAGTTGACCACGCTCACCATCGCGCGCGAGTGGGAAATGGGGACCATGGAGCAGATCCTTTCCACGCCGCTGCGGCCAGTCGAGATGGTGTTGGGCAAGATGCTGGCCTATTTCGTGGTCGGGCTGGTGGACGCCGTGCTCGCGTTCGTCTCCGGCGTGGTGGTCTTCGGAGTGCCGTTCCGCGGGAACCTCCTGGTGCTCGCGGTTTCCACTCTGATTTTCCTGTGCGGCGCCATGTTTTGGGGCATCTTCATCTCGGCCGGCGCCAGAACTCAGGTGGTGGCCTATCAAATGGGCATGCTGACCACTTTCCTGCCGGGCTTCCTTCTCTCCGGGTTCGTGTTCTCCATTGACACCATGCCCAAGTGGATTCAGGTAATCAGCCTCGTGGTGCCCTCGCGCTATTTCATCACCATCCTGAAATCCGTATTTCTGAAGGGCGTGGGACTGGAGATTCTCTGGCCGCAACTCATGTACCTGGTAATCTTCAGCGCGTTCGTATTCTGGCGATCGGTGCGCAGAATGCATCAAAAGGTGGCGTGAACCATGTGGGAACGAATCGGCGTCATCCTCAGAAAAGAATTCATCCAGTTGTTCCGCGACCCGCGCATGCGCGGACTGCTCTTCATTCCTCCGCTGCTGCAACTGATCGTTTTCGGCTACGCCGTCACGCTCGACGTGGATAACGCCAAAATCGCGTGGATGGATGGCGATAACACGCCCGAGAGCCGCGCCCTGCTTGCCCGCTTCGAAGGCTCCGGCCGTTTTCAAGTGGTGGCCACGCTGCACAGCGAAAAGGACGTGCAGAACATTCTCGACCGCGGCGACGCTCACGCCGTGGTGCGCGTGCTTCCCAACTTCGCCCGCGACCTGGCGCGCGGCCAGACCGCCGAGGTGCAGGTGCTGCTCGACGGCACCAACTCGAATACCGCGTCCCTGGTCTCGGCCTACGCCGCCGGGGTGATCGCGGATTACTCGGAAGACGTGTCCCCCCGGCAGGCCAAGAACGACCAGACCATCAAGCTCGATGTCCGCAGTCCCGGCGCGCCGCCCGCCATCATGGCCCAGGCCGCGCAGCCGGATACGCGCGTCTGGTTCAACCCCGACCTGCGCAGCCGCAATTACTTTGTCCCCGGCGTCGCCGTCAACATCCTCTTCATGGTGACCCTCATGCTGACTGCCCAGGCTATCATCCGCGAAAAGGAGATCGGCACCATGGAGCAGTTGATGGTCACGCCCATGCGCCCCATCGAACTGATGCTGGGGAAGACCATCCCGTTCGCCATCATCGGCCTGGTGGACCTGGTGCTCGTGACGGCCGGGGCGCTGGTGATTTTCCGCGTTCCATTTCGCGGCAACTTTCTGGTTCTGCTCTTCAGCGCGACCATCTTCCTGCTCACCAGCCTGGGAGCCGGCCTATTCCTGTCAACCATTTCGCAGACCCAGCAGCAGGCCAACATGATGTCGTTCTTCTTCTCCAGCCCCGCCTTCATGCTCAGCGGGTTCAACTTCCCCATCCGTAACATGCCGGTATCGGTCCAGTACCTGACCTATCTCAACCCCCTGCGCTATTTCATGGAAATTGTGCGCGGCGTCTTCCTGAAAGGCGTGGGCGTCGCGGTGCTGTGGCCGCAGATTGTGGCCATGCTGATCTACGGAACGCTGATCCTCTGGTTCAGCGCCATGCGCTTCCACAAAAGCTTGGATTAGTGGGGCGGACCGGGGCGCCCACTGCGTTTGTGGGTCCGCCTATCTTCCGGGGCTTTTCCGGGGCTACCTCTCAAAAGCCCGAATAATCCTCCGTACTTCCGCATATTCCTACGCATCCGCCACTAGGAACCGCACATACCGAACCCGCATCTATTAAAGCAGAGGCAAGTTATGAAGCGGTCATGGAGTGCTCTTGGAGGCTTCTTCCTGGCTGCGCTCTTATTCAGCCCTGCCTGGGGCTCGGTAACCCCGCAACCCGGATCGGTCAATTACATCGAAGGACAAGCGGCGATCGGCTCGCAAACTCTCATGGAGTCATCCGTGGGATCGGCCAAACTGACGGCCGGCCAATCGCTTACCACGGCGAACGGCCGGGCGGAGATTCTGCTCACGCCGGGAATCTTCCTGCGAATCGACCATAATAGTTCGGTCCGGATGGATTCAGCCGCTCTGGAGAATACCATCGTGACCCTGGAAAAGGGCCGCGCCATGGTGGACGTTGCGGAGATCCGGCCCGAAAACAACGTCCGCGTCAACGTTAACGGGGTGAACGCCCGGTTGCTCAAGCCCGGCTTGTACGATTTCGCCGCGAGCCCCGGCTTGATCCGCGTGTTCGACGGCAAGGCCCTGGTTCAATCGGCCAATAAACAGACCGATGTAGGCCGCGCCCACGAAATCCTTCTCCAGGCCGGCGGCAAACTGAAAGACCAGTCTTTCAACGCGAAAAAATCCGCCACCGACGATTTCTACCGTTGGGCCAGCCTGCGATCCTCCTATCTGGCAGAGGCCAACGTAGATGCCGCCCGCGCATATGCCGGCAACGGCGATTGGTACGCAGGCAGCTTCTATGGCGAGGGATGGTATTGGGACCCGTGGTTTGGCGCCTACACATTTCTGCCGGGTGACGGCATCTATTACGACCCCTTCGGCTGGGGCTTTTACTCCCCGTGGTTCGCTCCGTACTACGGGTTCGGCTACGCCTGGGGCGGTTACGGCTATGGCTATGGTCCCGGCTGGCATCGCCGGGGCGGTCCCCCGTATCAGCACGCTTTCGGACCGAACTATCACCCCTCGTCCACCGTGGCGAGCACCAGGGCCGCAGCGGCTGGCTCAGTCGGACACGCCTATAGCGTCCGTGGGGCCGGCGCGGCTGCAATGGCCCGCGGCGGCGGATTCGGCGGAGGCGTAGCCCGCGCCGGCGGATTCGGTGGCGGCGGTTTCCACGGCGGTGGATTCGGCGGCGGCCACGGCGGTGGCGGCGGGCACGGCGGCCGCTAGCGGCTGCAGAGCCGCGAACGTAAGAGAGCGGTTTTCAGCCGCTCCTACGCGCCTCGCTGATCGCCAGCGACAAATTCGCCTCCGCCCAAAGCAAAGGCTTGTTCGGACCCGCCGTCCATCGCTCTCGCTTCAGGTAATACAGCTCCGGGCACTCTTTCTCCGGCGTCCGCTGCGCAATCGCCCTCTGCAAATACCGCGCCTGCTGCTCCCGGTCCCCATAAATCCTGCCGAAAATCACCGACAGCAGACTATCGAACAGGCACCACTGGGCTTCGCATCCCGGCTGCAAATACTCGTTGCGCACGTCGATGCGCTCGCTCCAATCCACGCTTCGTAACTCAGGCGGGAACCACCGGTCGTAATCCTGGCAATAGTAAGAGTCGCCAATATATCGCCGGAACCCAATCTCCCCTTCCAGACGAGCTTGAATCAGGTGAACAATCATGTTCCGCGTGACCGAGTCGCGCACCAGTTCCAGGGGATAGACCAGAAACAGCACCGCCGCGTCCGCCCCGCGCAGCCCCGGCGATTCGAGCGGCAAATGGCGCGCCAGCAGCTCGTGCCCGGCTTCCGTCAACGAATCCGCCACTTCGGCCCCCGCGCGCCTGGCTTCTTCCAGACCGGCCAGCACCGCCCCCACGCTCGACGAGTTGACCTTCCTTCCCTCTTCCCACGCGCCGCTGTCCGCGTCCTCCCAGTACCGTATCGCCTCGAAGTAGCGAACCAACAATCGGACGGTTTCCCGCTCCGAAACCTCCAGGCCCAAATAGCCCAGGTTGTGCAGCCGTGTGCGGAACCAAAGCACATAGCCCAGAGCGTCATTTTGCGCGTGCGACCAGCTCTCGGGAAGTTCGCGCAACGAATTGGCATCGAACCGCACACGCGGTCTCGCTTCCACCGTCTCTTTGAGGGACGGCCGCGCGATCACCGCTTCGAACCGCGGCGCTTGCGATTCCATGAAGCGCATCAGCCCGCGTGCGCAAGCTACTGCCGCCTCAATGTCTCCAGCCTCCAGCCGCGCGTTAGCCACCATTGCGTTATCGCGCAGCCATGCATTCTGATAGCCTGTGACGGACCTGGAATCCATACCGCCAACCGCCGGATAAATCCCGTTTGCATTCGCGGCAAAGAAGGTTTTCCTCTCCGCCGCCACGCGCTCCGCCGTCTCGCGCATGTTGATCTCTACCGTGTGGATACGACCCTCCTTATGGCCAACTCCGACGCCACTGTCACCGCCACTGCCGCGGCCAGCGCCAACCCGTTCAGAATGCACATACCCCGCTCCCCCCAGTAGGTCGGCAGCCCAAGCCAAAAGAGGTTGAGCGCCAACGCAATTGCCCCAGGCAGGAGGAAGATCGGATAGCGAATCTTGTCCGTGAACCAGAGCAGTAAATTCGAAGGGTACTCCCGGTGAACGTACCGTTCCCAGCCGAGCGCGTCCTTGCTCGCCGTTCGTTTGGCCAGCCGCGGCCGAAGTTTCTCCTGGATGTAGGTGGCTGCCCTGCCGATCCGCGCCACCACATCCGCGTATAACATCATCAAGAGCGCGAACGGAATTGGACAGGCCGCGATAATCCACCGGCGCGTCTCCGGCGGTTGGCCCACCGCAATCGGAATCACCGCCGCCGCAATCGCAACCGCCAAACCCACGAACGCGCTTTGCAGAGTGATAAAGGTCTGGATCTCGGCGCGCAACGCGTTGAACTCCGCCAGATCCACCTGGAGAGAGGCCTCGTCGCTCGACATGGGTTCCATTATCCCATACGAAAATAAGGCCGCCGTCTCTCCAACAACTACCATGCAGGAATTGCAGCCTGCCCAATAGGACGCGCCTGAACTGCTCCTTTCAAAGCCTTTCCGCGCCGTGGCGCCGTAAGTGCATACCGTCCCTATAAAAGGGGGCGCTATGAAGCCAGCAGGCTTGACCTTTGCGATGCTGTTATTTTCCTCCGCGTCTCTTCTATTCGCCGGGGTACAGGTACACTACGGCCGCCAGGTCGATTTCGGCCGCTATCGCACGTACTCGTGGACCGTTGGAAACGCGGACAATTCCCCAAACCAGGCCGGCATGATGCAGGCGGTCGATTCGGCCCTGGCAGCCAAGGGATGGCGTAAAGTGCCATCCGGAGGAGATGCTACCGTCTCCGCCGGCGTGGCAACATCAGCCGAGTATCTCAACGAAACCTTCGACGTGACGCCTCTTCCGGGCTGGCATTGGCAGGAAGAGTGGGTGCAAACCACCGGCGCCACCCCGCACGAAGGCCTCCCGCAAGCTGTAGGATGGTCATCGAACATCGGCGTCGCCAAGGAATTGGTAATGGTCCCGGATGGCCCTGCGGGAGACGCCGCGGCCGTCACCAACACCGGGGGCGTCCCCGTGACCCGCAATCGGTTGTTCCCCGATAGCACAGAGACGGGCCAGGTTTCGGGCTCCGCGAACTCCAACACCACGCAGATGGTCGAGGAGACCGTCCGCGTTCTCACCATTGACATGCGCGACCGCGCCACCGGCAGCCCGCTATTCGTGGGCCAGGCGGACTATGCCGTCTCCCCCGATCGGGAAAAGAACGCCCGGAACCCGGAACATTCCGTCGCTCGTATCTTCAAGAAACTGCCCTAGGTGGGACGAGGCCCGGCGCCCACCCCTCCCATGTTCGACAATGAACTCATGCGCGCCTGGCTGATGGATTCCTACGACGGCGTCGAAAACCTGCGCCTGTCCGAAGTGGATGACCCGCATCCCGGCCCCGGTGAAGCGCTCCTGGCCATGCGGTTTGCCGCGCTGAACCCCGCCGATGCCTTCCTTGCCGTCGGGCAGTACCCCGCGCGGCCGCCGCTGCCTCACGTCCTGGGCCGCGACGGCGTGGGCACGGTGCTCGCCGTCGGCCCGGACGCACCGCCTGCCTATGTGGGCCGGACGCTCGGCATCCTGCGCTGCGCCGCTGGCGTAACGGTTTGGGGAACCCTGGCCGAAAAGACCGTGGTCCCGGCCGCAAGCCTGGCGCCCATTCCGCCCGGTTGGGATGAGCGGGAGATGGCCGCCGCGCCCCTGGTGTTCCTCACCGCCTGGCAGGCCCTGACGCAATGGAGCGAGCCTCCCCAGCCTCCAGAGTCCGGCAAGACGCTATTGGTGACCGGCGCTTCCGGCGGCGTGGGAGTGGCGTCGGTCCTGCTCGGCAAGTCCATGGGACTAACCGTAGCTGCGCTCTCGCGCAGCGCCGAAAAGCGGGATCGCCTGAAGGAACTAGGCGCCGACTTCGTTTTCGATCCCGCCGATCCCGGTCTGGGCAAGACCGTTTTGGCCGCTCTCGCCCCTCGCAAAGTGGACCTGGTTGTCGATAACGTCGCCGGTTCCGAGTTCCCGCAGCTCGTCGCGACGCTCGGCTACGGCGGCAAGATTAGCGTGGTGGGCCGCAGCGGCGGAACCGTGCCCGAGTTCAACACCGGAACCCTGTTCTTTCGCCGCAACCGCATCGGCGGCGTAACCGTGGGTGACTATACGCCCCAGGCCGCGCGGGAGGTATGGACCCACATCGTGGCCCGCCTCGACCGCGCCGGCCGCCGCCCCGTCGTGGACCAGATTTTCAATCTCGAAGACGTGAAGCCCGCCTTCGCCTGCCTCGCCGGAGGCCCCATGGGCAAGGTTCTCGTGCGCGTTTCCGAGCCGCGAACGTAAGAGAGCGGTTGCTTCGCATCCCGCCTGCCGCACTACACTAAATGCAATGCCAGAGCAGACGGCGATCTGATTGCCCGCGCGGTCCCCGTAATCACGCTCCTGGCTTACGCCTTCGACGTGCCGGCGAACCCCTCGCCGCGTCTTTCCGGTCTTCCGGACTGGTGCATTCGTGAGAGATACGATATCGAAGCCAAGGCGCCGGCCGGCGCTATACCCGCCGGTCTTCCCGAAGGCGAACTGCGAGACCGGGCGCGGCAGATGATTCGCCGGTTGCTCGCCGGCCGCTTCGCGCTCGCGATGCGCGTCGAGCAGAAAACGATGACAGTCTACGCAATGAGCGTGGCCGGCGGAGGCGCGAGGCTTCAGAAGTCGTCTCTTACCGCGAAGGACTGCGCTCTCGCTACAGCCCCGGACTGTGGTTTTATTGGCGGTTTGGGCCACCCACTTAACGCGAGAGCCATAGACATGGACGACCTTGCCCATTACATCGGGAACTGGACGGATTTGCCGATCGTGAACCGTACTGCGCTCGCCGGGCTGTTCACCGTAAGCGCTGGAGGCTGGGCCCCGATGCGACTGCCGCCGCCTCCGCCGAATGCCGCGCCCTCCGCGCAGCAGCCTGCCCTCCCGACCATCTTCACCGTACTGGGCGCACTCGGCCTCGAACTGCACCGGCAAGAGACCGCATTACCGGTATATACCGTCGAGCGGATCGAGCGCCCGGCGGCCAACTGACGGTTCACCCGCTCAGCCATTACGCCATTGCGGACCGCACCTTCTCCGCGAGCCCGCGCGAGCTGTAAGGCTTCTGGATGAAACCGGTAACCCGCGGCCCTGGGAAGGCTTTCATCGTCTCCAGCTCGCTGTACCCGCTCGAAACCAGAATCTTGACCTCCGGCCGGACCTTGCGTAATTCCGGATAAGTCTCCGCGCCGCTCATGCCCGGCATGCTGGCATCGAGGATTACCAGTGAGATGCTGCCAGGGTGCCTTTTGAACGTGTCGATCGCCGCGGGTCCCCCATCCGCCAGTAGAACCTTGTAGCCGTAGCGCTCCAGAACCCTTCTCGCCAGGTCTCGCACTGAGTGTTCATCGTCCACAATCAGAATCGTGCCGGTCCCGCCGAGAGCCGCATACTGGGCCGCAACCTGCGCGACCGCCGAGGCCCCTACCACCGCGGGGAACAAAACCGTGAAGCATGCGCCTCTTCCGGGCGCACTGCTGACGTGAATCGCTCCCCCGTGCCCTCGCACAATGCCGGCAACGGCCGCCAGGCCGAGTCCGCGGCCCTGGAACTTGGTCGAATAGAACGGATCGAAAATCCTCGACCTAGTCGCCTCGTCCATGCCACATCCGGTGTCCCGCACCTCGAGAAGGGCGTATTTTCCGGGTGCAAGGTCGGTTTCCAGGTTGTTCCGGATATAAGATTCGTCCACGTCCTGTACGCCCGTCCGGACCGAAATCATCCCCGCATCGCTTCCAATCGCCTCCGCCGCATTCAGAACCAGGTTCATGAAAATCTGCTGCATCTGGCCGCGATCGGCCTGGATGGCCGGAACATCCGGGTCCAGCCCGAGGTGCAGCGCAATCTTCTTGGAAATGGAAGGTTGAACCAGACCGGTCATCTCGGGGATCAGATCCGACAAATTCACCGGCTCAACCACGAACTGGCCCTTGCCCGCATAGGCAAGCATCTGCCTGGTCAAATGGGCCGCCTGCTCGCCGGTCCTCACCACCGCCTCCACGAGTTCGCTCGCCTGGCTGCCCGGCGGCAGCAGATCCTGTGCCAGGCTTGCATTGCCAATCACTCCCACCAGCAGGTTATTGAAATCGTGGGCAATGCCGCCGGCCAGCATGCCGATGCTTTCCAGCTTCTGAGCCTGGCGTAAATGCTCCTCCGCTCTCTTGCGGTCGGTGATGTCCGTTACCAGGGCCAGCGCCAGTTGCGTTCCGGCTTGATCCACAAAGCTGAGGCTGATCTCCAGCGGGAATTCGC
>CAYWHA010000094.1:0-13350 GCA_964457555.1 uncultured Solibacteraceae bacterium | reverse complement strand
GCGGCGCGCCTACCTGGCTATCTCGCGCCAATTTCTCTCCGACAGGCTCCTGAACTGAGCGATTTTCGCGGAGCCAGGGCGCGCGGAGAACGGATGGCGCCATGTGGGCTTCTCGTACTTTGACTTCCGCCGACGGGATGCGGCGGGTTACTGCGCGATCACGGCTGTGAAGCCGGTTGCGAGACGCTGTGGGGCGGTCTTCACGTGCAGCACGCCGCGGCGGTCCGTTGCGTCGTAGAGCCAGCCTTCCGCGGCGTCGTTAAACGCAGCGCGCACCTTGGTCTGAGCGGCGCGGTCGCCGGTGGACAGGTCAAACACGGGCAGCGGGCGGCCGCCCACGGTCACGCGCGCCGGTTTGGCAGGCAGGTGGACGTCGAGCACATAGGCGCGGCTGGCCGACATGCCGGCGAACTGGCCGCGGGCGCCGCCGACTTTCACGGTGACGGTCTCGCCTGGCGCGTCGAGCGCGAACGGCGCCTCCATCTCGACCAGGGTGCGCGCGGATTCGCCCTTCCGGTAGGCCTGCGTAACGCCATCGTCCTCATACATTTCAAAGTGCGACTTGCCGAACGGGTACAGGTCGAGCGTGACCGGGTCCTTGGGCTTTTGCCCGTCGTATAGCATTTCCGGGTACATCGGAACGATGGCGCCGGCGCGCACGAACATCGGCAGCTTGTCGAGCGGCGCGGCGTAGCTGTTCAGCGTCATCGACCCGTTGAACTCGGCGCCGTCCCAGTAGTCGATCCACTTTCCGGCCGGCAGGTAGATGTCGTTGCGGATCGGCGAATCCTCGTAGACCGGGGCGACCAGCAGGGATTCGCCGGACATGAACTGATACTGCGTCCGCTTGGACCACGTGGCGGGGTCGTCGGGAAATTCGAGGACCATCGCGCGGACGGTCGGCACGCCGGTGTCGTACGCCTCGCGCGAATACTTGTAGAGATAGGGCGTCAGCCGCATCTTCAGCTTCAGGTACTTGCGGTTGATGGTTGTGTAGGGTTCGCCGAAGATCCACGGCTGCTTCATGTTGTTGGTCTGCTTCGACCAACCGCTGATGATCATCCACGCGGGCGTCAGCGCCTTCCACTGGAGATCGCGCACCTGCGTCTGCGCGCCGCCGCCATAGATGCCGTCGACATCGCCGGTTGCCGCATTGAAGCCTGACAGACCGGCGCCGATCACCGTCGGGATGTGGAAGCGGATGTACTCCCAGTTGCCGGTTTGATCGCCCGACCAGATGGTGGCGTAGCGCTGGCCGCCCGCCCAGGCGCAGGTGGTCCAGACGAACCCGCGCGAGTCGGCGTGGGTTTCGATGCCTTCGTAAGCGTCGCGCATGCCGTTGAGCGCGAACTGATATCCGCGGCCCACCCATGCGACATCGAGCTTCATGGCCCGCGACCCGTAGTCGCGAACCTCCGTGGCGATGCGCTCCAGGCCGTTCTCGGTCCAGAGGCCCGTCACGAACCCGAGCGGCTTCAGCGCCTGAACGGTCGAGGGCAGGTCGGTGTAGCCGCAGCCGTAGCCGTCGTTGGGAAGAATCCAGCCGCCGGGCATGTCGTTGTCGCGATATTTCTGGGCCACGCGGGCGACCACGTCAATGGTCTTGCCGGTCTTGTTGTAGCAGTCGGAATCGCCAAATTCCAGGCCCCAGCGCGGCATCATGAACGGGCGGCCGGTGATGAGCGTATAGCCGTCGAGAATCTCCTTCAGCGACCCCCTGAAGTAGTAGGCGTCGAAGCGCGATTCGTCGTGCGAGGCGGTAACCGGCGAATGAAAGTCATACGCGCCGGGCGTCATCGTATTGCGGAAGACGCCGTACCCCGCGGTGCTCATGTAGAACGGCGCGGGGTTGGGCGTGGTTCCATCGCCCCATCCACGCGTGTTGAGACGGATGTTCACCGTAGTATCGCGATGGGAGAAGTAGCCGTTCTGCATCCCGCCGCCATAGAAGTTTTCGTTGTCGCCGCGGCGCAGCGTCTGCACGGTGGAGGGTCCGTAGGTGATGGGCTTGGTTTCCTGCCAGATCGCGGTGGCGTTGGTCTTGTCGAACATGGCAAATCGCAAGGGACGCTTGTACACACGCAGAACCACGGCCGGGGTTTCAACGCGGTAATAGTCGCCGGCGTCGCGCGACGCGAAGGCGACCGGTGCTCCGCGGTAAACCACGATTTGCGCGTCGGCCGCGTTGGGCTGCGCATCGGTGAACTGCCCATCCGGCCCGAGCCAGAGGCGCACGATGTCATTCCGGTAGAAGATGACGCGAACCTGATCGGCGCCGGCGCTGACGGTTGCGATATTGTCCTTGACGTCAAACGCCGTGACGTCGCCGAGCGTGATACTGCGGGCGCGCGGAGCCCCCGAGCCGCCGCCGCGGCCTCCTCTACCGGCCTGCGCGCCAGCCGGCGGGGCGGCCGGCGGTCGGGAGGTTGGCGGATTCTGCGCCAGGACCAATGGGACGGTCGCAAGCGTGACGAACAAAGCAAGGGAGGCGTGCCGCGATTTCATGTGGGAATTGTAACTTGTTGCTGGATGAAACGCATTCTTCGGACATTGGCAGGCGAAAGCGCCTGCCCCACCCTGCGACGCACATTGTTGAGCCTCCGTAGTGGGGCGCGCCGGCATAAGCCGGCTTACCCTACGTACTGAACTTCCTCTTCGAGTTCGATGCCGAAGCGCGCACGGACGCGGGCCTTCAGCACCTGGATGAGCGCGCACAGATCGGCGGCGGTTCCCGCGCCTGCATTGTAAATCAGGTTGGCATGGTAAGACGCGACGTGAATGTCGCCGCGCACTACGCCTTTGGCGCCAACCTGCTCCAGAAACCAGGCGGCGGGGACCTTTCCCTCGCGCGCCACACCGGCGGGAATTTGCGCCGCCACTTCGGGCGGAAGGTCCTGAAGCATCAGGTTCTTGAAGACGCTGCCGGCGCACTTCATGGTGACGGGGAATTTCTCATTGCGAATCTTGACGATCCCGCCGGCCGTCTGGCGCAATTCGACCGGATCCGCGGGTTCCAGCAGGAGGCCGGCCGAGAAGATCACCCAGTCCTTGTGGCGCTTGAAGACGCTCTCGCGGTACGCGAACTGGCACGCGGCGCGATCGAAATCGCGGACATGGCTACCGTCGTAGAAACGGACGCTGATAACGCGCTCGGAGATGGAATGGCCGTACGCGCCGGCATTGCCGTAGAGCGCGGCGCCGGCCGAGCCGGGGATTCCCGCCAGCGTCTCCAAACCCCGAAGGCCGCGCTCGATGGCGAAATCTACCAGGTCTTGGAGGACAGCCCCAGCCTCCGCTATGACGCGGTTGCCCGATGCGGTCAGCCGGTCGCCGCGGTAACGCAGCACGATCCCGCGAAAGCCGCGGTCCGAAACGATGAGGTTCGTGCCGCCGCCAATCACGACCGTAGGCAGGCTGCTTGAGCGCGCCGCCTCCAGCGCGGCGACGAACGCCTCGACCTCGCCGGTTTCCGCGTAGAGATCGGCCGGGCCCCCGATGCCGAAGCGCGTGTAGCGGGAAAGCGGGACGCCGGTCAAAACGGTTAAATTAGGAATTACCGCTAGGCGCGCGCGCGCCTGCTCCGTGTCCGGCATCACTTTCGATTATAAGGGAGGCATCCATGCGGTCCCCATTTCCAGGCTTTCCGCAAGAAGGCATCGACTTTTTCCGCGGCTTGGCGCGCAACAACCGCCGCGAGTGGTTCCTGCCGCGCAAGGCAATCTTCGAAGCGCAGGTGAAACAGCCCATGCGCGAGCTGGTGGAGGCGCTCGATGCGGCCCTGGCGCGGTTCGCCCCGGAGCATGTCACAGATCCGGAGCGGTCCATCTACCGCTTCTACCGGGACACGCGCTTCAGCCCGGATAAATCGCCTTACAAGGACCGCATCGCCGCCACGTTCCCGCGCCGCGGCCTGACGCGCCACGACGGCGCCAGCTACTATTTCTCGGTTTCGAACAAACAGGTGGCCATCGGCGGAGGCGTTTACATGCCAACGCCGGAGACTCTGGCCGCCCTGCGCCGCCACATCGCCGCGCAGCATGAGGATTTCCGACGAATCCTGGCGGCGCGGGCGTTGCGCAGCTTGTACGGAGAGATGCAGGGCGAGACCCTTTCGCGCGTGCCGAAGGGGTATCCGGCGGATCACCCGGCGGCGGACCTGCTGCGCTTCAAGCAGTTCCTGTACTACGTGGAGATGGGGCCCGAAATCGCGCTCACGCCCACGCTCTACGAGGAAATCCTCAAGCGCTTTCGCGCCATGGCGCCGTTCACCGATTTTCTGAACGCGGGGCTGGTGGGACAGAAGAAGAAGGCGAGCTTGTTGCTGTGACGGGGGCCGGGTGGCCGCGCTTCCCGACTACGAATGCCAGACCGTGCCGAGGCGGGCTTAGCTGGCCAGAAGAACGGCATCTTGCTTTCGCTGGCGGAAGCCGCAGGCTTCGATCTCTTCTTGACGATGGATAAAGGCCTCCAATACCAGCAGAATCTGGAAGGCCGGCGCATCGCGATTCTGATTGTCCGCGCCAGGTCAAACCGCCTCCAGGACCTGTTGCCGCACCTGGAAGCGTGCCGATCAATCATGAAGGCGATCCAGCCTGGCGAAGCGATACGGGTCGGAGAATAGAAGCCAAGGCGAGATCGATACTGCCGGACCTCAACCGCGCGGCGAACTTGGACGAAACCCCGTTCACAGCCGTTATGGGGAAGAACCCTGGATGAGGAACAGGACGGCGCGATACGCGAGATCCGCGCGATTATTGCTTCCTGGCGGGTGCGGCGCCAGTGCCGGTCGCGGGGACCACCGTGAGGCCGTTGTACCAGTCCTGTACAAAGGTTTCGAGGGCCTGAAATCGCGACTCACCGAGCGAGGTTTGCAAGGCCTCAACGTGCTCCACAATCACGCGATCCCTTCGCGCTTTCAGCTCGGTTAGGCGTTGGTCCATCCATTTTTCCTGTTCCTCGCCTGATTCAACGAAACGTACGCGCGCCTCCAACACCACCGGCCTGTCGTTCAGGGGCTGCAACTTGGAATCGCAATCGGCGGCTACGCCGATCAGGATGGCCATCTCCGCGTCCGTCAGGTCGCTGTGGAAGGTGAAAGGTGTTCTGGGATTGGAGTGTGACACTCGCTCAAAGAAGAGCTGATGGAGCTGGACGGGGTCGGCAGGTCCACGCGGGCGAGTCTCGCTTTTCTTACTTGTAATCTGGCAGACGCCCGGAGAAAAGCCAATAAGCCCAAGCGCGATTGCGAAAGGGAGCAGCGTCCGCAAATTTACCCCTCCTTTGAGGCAGTATACTGCCGCGAACTACTTAGCGGGCACCGGAATCAGCTTGAGTTTTTGATCGCCGGTCCCTACCCCCCCAAAGCCCCTTGCGGTTCCCCTCAATGCTTTGCCAACGCCGTTCGCGCGCGGTCCAACAAGATCTGTATCATCGCGGGGTGGCCGTCGAGCGGCGGTGTGACTTCGATATCCACGCCTCTTAAGGTTCGTGAGATGTCCTCGACAATCCGCGGCAGGTCGCGTTCCAAATGAAGGCCCGGCATCACGAAATAAGGGATCACCACCACGCGGCTGACGCCGGCTGCGGCCAGGCGGGCTACGGCGCCGGGAAGATCGGGTTCGCCCAGTTCCAGAAAGGCCGCCTCCACATGCTCAAAGCCGCCCGCGCGAGCCAATTCCCTACCGGCCGCGCGGACCGCCTCATTGGCCGCCTCAATGCGCGAGCCGTGGGCGAAAACGACCACGCCCGCGCTCACGACCCGCCGCGGACATAGTTGTGCATGTGGTGCAGTTCCTCGGTCTTGAGCGCCAGTTCGTGCTTCATGAGGTCGCGCATGGAAAGGAACGCCACCACGCGCCCCTCCTTCATTACCGGCAAGTGCCGGCAACTGTGCGCCGTCATGGCCGCCATGGCTTCCTCCAGGGTAGCGGTTTCCTCAATGGTTGCAAGCTGAGTGCTCATGACGCTCTTGACGGGCGTGGTTTCGGGATCGCGACGTTCGAGCACTACCCGGTGCATGATATCGCGCTCGCTGAACACGCCGCGCAGTTTCCCGCCGTCTAGTACCAGGATGGCGCCGCAACGCAGGTCCGCCATGCGCCGCGCCACCGCGGTCACGGTTTCATTCTCCGCCACGTGGGCAAACGGTCGGTCGTAAACGATGTCGCTGACTTGGGACATCTCCCCCTCCGGCTTAGGGTAGAACTATACCACAAACGCACGAAAAGATGGAGAATGAAATGATCCCGACAGAATGGCCCAAAGACCGCGCTTCGAATGCCAGCCCGGGTGTACGGAATGCTGCCGGCAGCAGGGCTTCGTCTACCTCACCGAAGCGGATCTGCAGCGGGCGGCGAAGTTCCTCGGGATGTCGACAAGAGCGTTCGGACGGAAGTTCGTCTATCGCACGCGGAACCTGCGCCGGCTGCGTGTCCCGGGGAAGGTTCACTGCCACTTCCTGAAGGACGGCGGGTGCTCCATCCACCAGGCCAAGCCTACTCAGTGCCGCGCCTTTCCTTTCTGGCCGGAACTGGTTGAGAAGCCCAGGGCCTGGCGCAAGACCGCCGCCTTTTGCCCGGGGATCGGCAAAGGCCCGCCGATACGGATTCAGACCATGCGCGACGTGGCGCGGGAGATGCGCGAGGCCCATCCGAGGTTGTATCCGAGCTAGGCCAGGCTGGTGTAGCGTCCGAGAATAAAACTCAACAAGGCCAGAAGAAGGCAGGCCAGGAGTCCCGCCCCACTAGGCCAGCAGGCGCGCGGCCGGCTTGGCGAAATAGGTCAGGATGATGCCGGCTCCGGCGCGCGCGATGGAGGTGAGGGTTTCCATCATGGCGCGGTCGTGATCGATCCAGCCGTTGCGCGCCGCCGCCACGATCATGGAATACTCGCCGCTCACCTGATAAGCCGCAATGGGGACGTCGAAGCGTTGGCGGGCCTGCGAGATCAAGTCCAGGTATGGCAGGGCGGGCTTCACCATGACAATGTCGGCGCCCTCCTCGATATCGAGCTCGATTTCCCGCATCGCCTCGCGGCCGTTGGCCGGGTCCATCTGGTAGCCGCGGCGGTCGCCGAATTGGGGAGTGGATTCCGCGGCCTCGCGAAACGGGCCATAGAAGACCGATGCGAACTTGGCGGCATAAGCCATGATCGGGGTGGCCTCGAAGCCGCTTGCGTCGAGCGCCCGGCGGATGGCCCCGACACGGCCGTCCATCATGTCCGAGGGCGCCACCACGTGCGCGCCGGCGCGGGCGTGAGAAACGGAGGATTTCGCCAGCCACCCGAGCGTGATGTCGTTATCTACCGCGCCGTCCTTGATAAAGCCGCAATGTCCGTGGCTGGTGTACTCGCAGTTGCAGACGTCGGTGGCGACCAGCAACTCGGGCGTTTCGGCGCGGATGGCGCGGATGGCGCGCTGCACAATGCCGTTGTCGTCGTATGCGCCCGTCGCCATTTCGTCCTTCGATTCCGGCAGCCCAAAGAGGAGGACGCCGCCGATTCCCAGAGACTGAACCTCGGCGCACTCCTTCACGAGCTCATCGATGGACATCTGGTAATTGCCCGGCATGGCGCCGATTTCGCGCTTTACCCCCTCGCCCGGACAGGCGAACAACGGAAGGATAAACTGCTTCGGGTGGAGGCGGGTTTCGCGCGCCAGGTCCCGCAGCGCCGGGGTGGCGCGCAGGCGGCGAAGACGGTGGATGGGGAAGGGCATTAACTTGGATTGTAGCGCCGGGGCCGCCCCGGGATTAGAGAGCTGTTTGCCAACTCAGGGAGGCTGCATCGGACGCGGCGGAAGAAGACAGGTCAGGAGGCTCGTCCTACTTACCTCTGCCAGAGGTCGTCGTTGTGGCTCATGAACTCGGGATAGGCGCCGGCGCCGAGTTCGTGCAGATCCAGGCCCTGGCGTTCGCCCTGGGGCGGAACGCGCTGCGGGTAGACCCGGTCGAGGAGCCAGTTCAAAGCGTAGACCAACGGGAGGACGAAGCCGAGAAGCGTCGCGATCCCCGTGAACTGCGCCAGCCACTGCCCGGGCGCGGCGCTGAAGAGACCGGCGGCCAGAATGCCCCAGATACCTCCCAGGGCGTGTACGGAAACGGCGCCGCCGGGATCGTCCAGCGTCAGGCGGAATTCCAACCACTCCACCGAGAAGACCACCAGCGCGCCCGCAACCAGACCGATCGACATGGCCAGCGCGGGGCGTACGGAAGCGCAGGCGGCGCTGCTCGCCACCAGTCCGGCCACCCAGCCGTTGGCGCACAAAGAGGCATCGGGCTTGCCGAAACGGATGCGCGTAATGGCCGCCGCGGCGAGCGATGCACAAATGGCCGCCAGCGTGGTGTTTGCCACCACCAGCGGCGGGCGTACGGGCGGCCCGGCAAACAGCAAGGCGCCGGCCGAGTTCAGGCCGGTCCATCCTATCCAGGCGAGCAGGCATCCGAAGAGGACCAGGACGGCGTTGTGGCCGGGAATGGCAACGGGCATGTGCTCGTTGTTGTACTTGCCGCGGCGGGGACCGAGTATCCAGGCGATGGAAAGAGCCGCCAGTCCGCCCAGCGCTTGAATGGCGCCGGAGCCGCCGGCATCCAGAAATCCCCTGCCAAGCCCGTAATACGCTCCCAACTGGGCCAGCCAACCGCCGCCCCAGACCCAGTGCGCGAACAGCGGATAGACCAGGCCGGAGAGCAGGGCCGCCGAGGCGCAGGCGGCGCCCAACCGCCAGCGATCCGCGCCGCTGCCCAGCGGAATCATCGCGGCCAGGCCGGCGGCGAACATGCCGAAGAGGGCGGCCAGGGAAGCGGGCGACATATCGAAGGAGACGCCGCGGAAGAACAACGGCTCAGCGGCCATCCAGTCCCAAGGCTTGCCGCCCACCAGCAGCGCGTGAGCCTCCCTGCCGGGATAGCTCTGCAACGAAAACCCGATGGCGCAGTATGCGACCGCCGCCACCCCCAGCACGCACAGCGCGCTCAACATGGCGTGGGCCGCGTTGCGCGACCGGCCCAGCCCCGTGTTGATGAGCGCCAGGCCGGCAGCCGCGCACGGCATGACGACGATGGACAAGAGGCATAACACCGAGGCGGCTTCGCTCAGGACGGCCGGCGCGGTCACTGGCCGTCTCCGTGAAGAGGCATGTGCGCGCGCACCAGCAGGCAGAGACCGAGAATCTGCACGGCCGCGCCGGCCAGCGCGAAGGCGGCGCGCGGAGCCGCCGATCCCATGAGGGCCACCGCCGCGAGTACAATGATCCACCCCGCCGGCAGGAGAAAGAGGGCAATCGGTTTCATCAGGCTCAGAGTGGGGCGGGATTCCTGGACTGCCTTTTCGGGCGGCACGATGAACCCGAAGAAGGCAGGCGGACCCACAAGCGCCGTGGGTACCCCGGCCCGCCCCACAAGTATACTAGCGTTCCCTGGCGCCTTCCGTTTCCGGAGGATAAATTATTTGAATCAATCGCATAAGAGAATCGGTGTTGGGCCGGGCGCCGCGGTGCGGGATACTTGAATTGGAAATGGACGATTTGTATGGGGACGCCGCGGCCGTCGCGCCGGACGGGCTGAGATCCTCGGCGGCCTGGAATCGCATCGAACGGGAGTTCCTGGCCACGGGCGATGCCGCCGCGGCCCAAGCCGGCGTTACGCAGTTGACCGACCGAGCGGTGGCGGACGCCTATGGGGCCACCATCGGCTCACTCTTCCCGCACGCATCCGCGGCGCTGGCGGTGGGGGAGTACGGTCGCGCGGAACTGGGGCCCGGCTCCAGCGCGGAGATCCTGATTCTATTCGAAGCCGAATCGGACCCGGCCGGTCTGAAAGATGCGGTAACGGATTTTGCCCGCCGTCTGTGGGACGCCGGAGTACGCCCGGTCCACGCCGTTCGCACCATTGCCGAATGCCTGGACGGGAGCGAGCAGAATCTCGAACTCCTTACCAGCCTGATGGACCACCGGCTCCTGGCCGGGGACGGCGCGGTTTACGCGAAGCTCGAAAGCCGGCTGCCGGGGGGACTGGCGAAGCACTCCCCCAAACTGACGCAACGCCTCTGCCGGCTGGCACGCGCGCGCCACGTTTTGTTCCGGGACACTTACAGGCAGGCGTGGCCCGATATCTTGGACTCTCCTGGCGGACTGCGCGACCTGCGGCTTGTCGACCGGCTTTACCGGCTCAATCCGGAACATAAGCAAGACGACGCCGGCCTATTTGACGCTCGCCAGCTACTTTGGCAAACCCGCTGCTTTCTGCACTACCGCTCCGGCGCCGATCGGAACGCGCTGGAACCGGATGCGCAGGAGAGCATCGCCGGGCAGCCTTTCGCCGCGGCAAGCCCGCGGCCGCTGTGGATGCGCCAGTATTATCGCCACGCGCGGGCGGTATTCAACCAGGCGCGCCATGCGCTGGACGCCTGCGAGAAGAGCGACAGTTCGCTACTCGACAACTTCCGCGGCTACCGGGCGCGCTTCTCGAACGCCGAGTTCACGGTATCCCGGGAACGTTTGTACCTCCGCCATCCGGCGCAGCTTGAGACCGACCCCATGACGGCGATGCGCATGCTGGAGCACATCGCCCGTCATGGCGTTTCCGCGGCGGCGGAAACCGAGCGCAGGCTCGAAGCCCTCCGTCCGGCCTTTGCCGCGTGGTGCGCCGAGCCGCGCCCCTTGTGGTCTGCCCTGAAGAACGTCCTGTCGCTGCCGCACGCCTCGCTGGCGCTGCGGACGCTGGCCGGCGCGGGACTGACGACGGCGATTTTTCCGGAGTGGGCCATCGTCGAGGACCGGCCCGCGGCCGATTCCACGCATCGCTATACGGCCGAAGAAGAGACCCTGATCGCGGTCGAACACCTGGTGGAATTGCGTTCGGCGGCCGGTCCCCTGGCGCGGCGGTTCGCGGAACTGGCGGCCGAGATCGATAGCCCGGCGCCGGTGGCTTTTGCGCTCCTCTTTCATGGGTCGGGCCTGGGCGCTGAAATGGCGCGCGCGGCCATGGCCCGCATTGAGATGCCGCCCGAAGAGCGGGCCGACGTCGTTTTTCTGATCGAGAATCAGCGCGAGTTCACCAGCGTAATCGGCGGCCGGGACCTGGACGACCCCGGCACGGCCCGTCTGCTGGCCGGACGCGTCGGCGCCGTGGAGCGGCTCCGGATGCTGGCGGTGATGACCTACGCCGGCCTGGCGGCGTCGAACCCGGATGAGATGTCTCCCTGGCGGCTGGAGCAGTTCTGGCGCGCCTATGACGCTACGCGGCAAGAGTTGACCCGCGAGCTGGAAACCGACCGCATCCAGGAAGTGCCCACCGGCATGGCCGGACACGCGGATTTCGTCAGGGGATTCCCGGCGCGATACCTCCGGGCCCACCCGGCCGCCGAAATCGAGGCGCACCTTCGCCTGTTCGATCTGAGCCGGCCGACCGGCGTCGCCGTGCAACTGGATCCGCTCGAAGGCGTGTACCGGCTGGTGGTGGTGGCGCGCGACAGGCCGTATCTGTTCGCGTCGTTCGCCGGGGCGATTTCGAGCTTCGGACTTGATATTCTGAAAGCTGAGGCGTTCGCGAACTCGAGGGGCGTGATTCTGGACACGTTCGTTTTCGCCGACCCCAAGCGCGCGCTTCAACTCAACCCGTCGGAAATCGAACGGCTGACCGACCTGATCCGCCGCGTAGCCCTGGGCCGGACCGATGCGCAGCGTCTGATGCGCAACCGGCCGCGTCCGGATCCACGGAAAGGCGGGGCGGTTCCGCGCGTGCGCTTCGATTCCGAGGCGTGCGACACGGCCACGCTGGTCGAGATTGTAACCGAGGACCGGCCTGGATTATTGTATTCTCTAGCAATGGCGTTCTCCTCGAACAACTGCAACATAGACGTCGTGCTGATCGACACCCAGCACCGGCAGGCCATCGATGTCTTCTACGTGGCATACGAGGGCAGCAAGCTGACGCCCGACCTGCAAGCCATACTCGAGGAGAAGCTGGTCGCGGCGTGCTGAACAAAGGCCATTTTATCGGGCCCATAGAAAAAAGTGAGTTCCCTTCCCTGTTTGCAGGGAATTACGATTAGCGATTTGGAGGATGGATGAATTCGAAGGAAGTTTTAGAATTTGCCAAAAAGAACGATGCCAAGCAGCTCGATCTGAGGTTCACTGACATACCGGGCCTGCAGCATCATGTTTCCTACCCCATAGCCGAAGTCGGAGAGAGCAGTTTCGAGGAAGGCTTCGGGATGGATGGATCGAGTATCCGCGGCTGGGCGGCGATCCATGAGAGCGACATGCTATTGATCCCCGACCCAAGTACCGCCATCATGGACCCGTTCGCCAAGACGCCCACGCTGGTGATGATTGGCAACGCCAAGGACCCGATCACGAAGCAGCGTTACGAACGCGACCCGCGCTGGATCGCCACGAAGGCGGAGATGTACCTGCAGAACAGCGGCGTGGCCGACTCGGCGTACTTCGGGGCCGAGGCCGAGTTCTTCATTTTCGATAATGTCAGCTTCGATCAGAACCAGCACTGCGGCTATTACTATATAGACGCCGAGGAAGGCCGCTGGAATTCGGGGCGCATGGAGAACAACCTGGGCTACCGGCCGCGCTATAAGGAAGGCTACTTCCCGGTGCCGCCCACAGACCACTACCAGGACCTGCGCAGCGAGATGGTGCAGACCATGATCGCGTGCGGCCTGAACATCGAGTGCCACCATCATGAAGTGGCCACCGGCGGCCAGGCGGAAATCGACCAGCGCTTCGACAAGCTGGTGATTTCGGCGGACAACATGATGTTGTACAAGTACATCATCCGCAACGTGGCGAACCGCAACGGCAAGACCGTGACGTTCATGCCCAAGCCTTTGTTCGCGGACAACGGCAGCGGCATGCATACGCATCAGAGCCTGTGGAAGGGCGGCAAGCCGCTGTTCGCGGGCGATCTGTACGCGGGGTTCAGCCAGATGGGGCTGCACTACATCGGCGGGCTGCTGAAGCACGCGCGGGCGCTTTCGGCGATCATCGCTCCGACCACCAACAGCTACAAGCGGCTGGTGCCGGGCTATGAGGCGCCGGTGAACCTGGCGTATTCGCGGCGGAACCGTTCGGCGGCGTGCCGCATCCCGATGTATTCGGCGAATCCGAAGGCGAAGCGCGTCGAGTTCCGTCCGCCCGACACGGCGGCGAATCCGTACCTGGCATTCGCGGCGATGTTGATGGCCGGTCTGGACGGCGTGCAGAACAAGGTGAATCCGGGCGAACCGCTGGACAAGGACATCTACGACTTGTCGCCGGAGGAGATGAAGAGCGTTCCGTCGATGCCGGGATCGCTCGAAGAAGCGTTGAGCTGCCTGGAAGACGACCACGCGTTCCTGATG
>CAYWHA010000093.1:0-13700 GCA_964457555.1 uncultured Solibacteraceae bacterium | reverse complement strand
ATCATCACTTCCATCAACCTGCTCGAACAGTTGGGCGCTTACGGCGAAGCCGAAAACCTGGACTACGTCTTCTACGACGTACTGGGCGACGTGGTGTGCGGCGGATTCGCCATGCCCATCCGCGAGGGCAAGGCAAAAGAAATCTACATCGTGTGTTCCGGAGAAATGATGGCCATGTATGCAGCCAACAACATCTGCAAGGGCATCGTGAAGTTCGCTCAGGCAGGCGGCGTGCGCTTGGGCGGGCTGATCTGCAATAGCCGCAAAGTGGACAACGAAAGGGAAATGATCGAAGAGCTGGCGCTGCGGCTCGGCACGCAGATGATTCATTTCGTTCCGCGCGACAACGACGTCCAACGCGCCGAAATCAATCGAAAGACGGTGATCGAATGGAATCCGGCCGCCGCGCAGGCCGATCAGTACCGCCAACTGGCGCGGGCCATCGACGCCAACGATAAGTTCGTGATCCCCAAGCCGCTGATGATGGACAATCTCGAGGGTCTGTTGATCGACTACGGCCTGGCCGCTTAATCCGCAAGAAAGGGAGACAGCCATGAAGCCGAATCCGCACACGACAAAAAACGAGCTGTTGAAAGTCTATCCCGCGAAAACCGCGCGCAAGCGGGCGGACCAGATCGTGGTCAACGAGCACCGGGCCGACGGCGCCGTTCCCGAGATCAGGGCCAACGTACGGACCACGCCCGGCGCCATCACGCAACGGGGCTGCACCTACGCCGGCTGCAAGGGCGTGGTGATCGGGCCCACGCGAGATATCTTGAGCATCACTCACGGCCCCATTGGCTGCGGCTTCTACAGTTGGCTGACGCGCCGCAACCAGACGCGTCCGGAAGGACCCGACGACGCCAACTACATCACTTATTGCCTGAGCACCGACATGCAGGACGAGCAGATCGTCTTTGGCGGGGAAAAGAAACTCCGGGCGGCCATCGAAGAAGCTTATGCGATCTTCCATCCCAAGGCGATCGCGATCTTCTCCACCTGTCCGGTCGGACTGATCGGCGACGATGTGCACTCGGTGGCGCGTGACATGAAGGAAAAGCTGGGCATCAACGTCTTCGGTTTCAGTTGCGAAGGATACAAAGGCGTCAGTCAGTCGGCCGGCCATCACATCGCCAACAATCAGCTTTTTAAGCACGTGGTGGGAACCAACGAAACGCCGCGTCCGGAGAAGTTCAAGATCAACATGCTGGGCGAGTACAACATCGGCGGCGACGCGTTCGTGATTGAAGACCTGTTGGAGCGCTGCGGCATCACGCTGGTATCCACTTTCAGCGGCGACTCCACCTACGATGCCTTCGCCAACTCCCACATGGCCGATCTCAACGCGGTCATGTGCCACCGGTCGATCAACTACGTGGCGGAGATGATGGAAAAGAAGTTCGGCATTCCGTGGATCAAGGTGAACTTCGTGGGCGCCGAGGGCACAGCCAAGTCCTTGCGCCACATCGCGCAGTATTTTAACGACGCGGAGCTGACCGGGCGGGTCGAAAAAGTGATCTGCGAAGAAATGACGGCGGTTCTCGAAACCCAGTTCGACGTGCGGTCGCGCTGCGAAGGCAAAACGGCCATGCTGTTCGTGGGGGGATCGCGCGCGCATCATTACCAGATGCTGTTCGCGGAAATGGGCATGAAAACCGTGGCCGCTGGCTACGAGTTCGCGCATCGAGACGACTATGAGGGGCGGCGCGTGCTGCCGTCGGTTAAAGTGGACGCCGACAGCCGGAATATCGAAGAACTTCAGGTTGTCGCCGACGAGACGCGCTACCTGCCGCGCAGGGGACCGGAGGAGCTCGTACAGTTGCAGACCGGCGGCGTGGAGATCAGCGGCTACCAGGGCATGATGCCGGAGATGGAAGAGGGAACTCTGGTCATCGACGACATCTATCACTTCGAGATGGAGCGCCTGCTCGAAATCTACAAGCCGGATGTGTTCTGCGCTGGGGTCAAAGAGAAGTACGCCGTCCAAAAAGCCGGAATTCCCTGCAAGCAGCTTCACAGCTACGACTACGGCGGGCCGTACGCCGGATTCCGGGGAGCGATCAATTTCTATAACGAGATTGACCGCATGGTGAACACTAAGATCTGGTCCTTTGCGCGGGCCCCATGGGAAACCGAGGAAGAGCTGGAGCAGGAAGCTCTTGCAAGCTAGCGCTTGACCCCCGGTTTTCCCAACGGTAGCGGAACGCTGAGAGAGGGCGAGGCATGCCTCGCCCCTGCCAAGGCTTTGCGGCGGGCGGCGACAAATCGAACGTAACAGGAGACTCGGATGCTACTACGTCATACGACAGCGGACGTCATGGAACGCTCCGCTTTGACCATCAATCCGGCCAAGACCTGCCAGCCGATCGGGGCTATGTATGCCGCCTTGGGCGTGCATAACTGCCTGCCGCACAGCCACGGGTCGCAGGGATGCTGCGCTTACCATCGCAGCGCGCTGACCAAGCATTATAAGGAGCCGGTGATGGCAGGCACGAGTTCCTTCACGGAAGGCTCGGCGGTCTTCGGGGGCCAAGCGAACTTGTTACAGGCCATCACCAATATGTTTGCGCTGTACAACCCCGATGTCATCGCGGTCCACACCACTTGCCTTTCGGAGACGATCGGCGATGACATCGTGCAGATTATCGCCAAGGCGCGCGAGGAGGGCAAAGTCCCGCCCGGCAAACACGTGATCCATGCCAACACGCCGAGCTACGTTGGGTCGCACGTGACCGGTTTTTCCAGCATGGTTAAGGGGATGGTGAAATACTTCTCCGAAGCCACCGGACGCAAGCGGAACCAGGTGAATATCATACCGGGATGGGTCGAGCCCAGCGACATGCGCGAGTTGCGGCGCATATCCCGGACCATGGGCATTAGTCCCAACATTTTCCCCGATACGTCCGATGTGCTCGACGCTCCGATGACCGGCCAGCACGAGTTCTACCCGCGGGGCGGCGCCACGGTTGAAGAAATTCGTCATTCGGGCGATAGCCGGTCCACGCTGGCGCTAGGCCCGACCGCTTCCGAAGCAGCCGCTCTTGCCCTCCAAGAGAAATGCGAGGTTCGCGCCGAAGTTCTGGAGCTTCCGATCGGCCTCGTGGCCACCGACCGCTTCATCAATGCGCTGCGCCATCGATCTGGCATCCGCGTACCTGGTTTCATCACCGACGAACGAGGCCGCCTAGTGGATATGATCGCCGACATGCACCAGTACTTCTATCGGAAACGCGTCGCTCTATTCGGCGATCCGGACCAATTGGTTCCGCTGGCCGAATTTCTGGTGACCATGGACATGCGTCCCGTCTACATTGTGACCGGCACGCCCGGCAAGCGCTTCGAGACCCGCATCCGCGAAGCCATCGGCGATTCCGTTCCCGAAGTTCAAATCCGGCAGGGACCCCAGGCCGACATGTTCCTCCTCCATCAGTGGATCAAGAGGGAAGGCGTGGACCTGCTTATCGGCAATACCTACGGGAAATACATCGCGCGGGACGAAGATATCCCGTTCGTGCGCTTCGGGTTTCCCATTCTCGACCGCGTGGGGCATTCCTATTTCCCGACGGTGGGGTACATGGGAGGCATGCGCCTCGCCGAGAAGATCCTGAGTGTTTTTATGGACCGACAGGATCGGAACGCGCCCGAAGAGTCGTTCGAACTGACGATGTAACTGGGATCGGGGAGACCGCCATGAGTATTCTCGAAGCGCGTAAGTTACAGGTCTATCGGAAGGGCGCCGAGCCCATGAAGTTGGACTGCAACAAACAGAGCGTGGCAGGCTCCGTGAGTCAGCGAGCGTGCGTTTTCTGCGGGTCGCGCGTGGTGTTGTATCCCATCGCCGACGCGCTTCACGTGGTTCATGGCCCTTTAGGTTGCGCCTCCTATACGTGGGATATTCGGGGCGCTCTCTCCTCCGGCCCGCAACTCCATCGCTTGAGTTTTTCCACGGACCTGCGGGAGATGGATGTGATTCAGGGCGGCGAGAAGAAACTCGCCAAAGCCCTGTGCCAGCTCATCGATCTGCATCAGCCGAAAGCCGCTTTCGTGTACTCCACTTGTATCGTCGGAGTCATTGGCGACGATGTCGAAGCCGTGTGCCGCCAGGTAAGCGCCGTTAAAGGGATACCCGTGCTGCCGGTCCACTCCGAAGGTTTCCGCGGCACCAAGCGCGAGGGTTATCGCGCCGCTTGCGAAGCGTTGCTGAAGCTGGTCGGGACGGGGTCCACGGAGGGCATCGGCCCCGTCAGCGTGAACGTCCTCGGCGATTTCAACATCGCCGGCGAAGTGTGGATTATCCGGGATTACTTCGAGAAGATGGGCGTGCAAGTGGTAGCGACCATTACAGGCGATGGACGCGTGGACGACATCCGCCGCGCGCACGGCGCCGCTCTCAACCTGGTGCAGTGCTCCGGCTCCATGATGCACCTGGCCACGCGGCTTAAGGAAGAGCGCGGCATCCCGTTCAAGAGAGTCTCGTACTTCGGCATCGAAGATATGGCCCAGGCGCTCTACGATACGGCCGGCTTCTTCGCGGAGTTGAGCCCCGGCATCGTGGAACGAACCGCCGCGCTGGTCGGCGGGGAGTTGGCCGTCATCATGCCTCAGATCGCGCAGTACCGGCGTAAGCTGGAGGGCCGCAAGGCGGCGGTGTATGTGGGCGGCGCGTTCAAGGCCTTCTCGCTGGTCCGGGCACTGCGCCAGTTGGGCATGGATACCGTGATGGTCGGTTCGCAGACCGGACTGCGCGAGGATTACGAGGAACTACGCCAGTTGTGCGACGAGGGGACCATCATCGTTGACGATTCCAACCCGCTCGAGCTGTCTTCCTTCCTCCAGGAAAAGCAAGTGGATTTGTTTATCGGCGGCGTGAAGGAGCGCCCTATCGCTTACAAGTTGGGGGTCGGTTTTTGCGATCACAACCATGAACGCAAGGAGCCGCTGGCGGGCTTTGCCGGGATGCTCAATTTCGCCCGCGAGGTGTACAACACCGTCGCGAGCCCGGTTTGGAAGCTCACGCCGCGCGGACGGAAGAGGGAACTGTCATGGTCGTGAGAGAACCCTTCGTAGCCACACGCAATGCCTGCAAGTTGTGCGCTCCCTTGGGCGCCTGTCTGGCGCTTCGCGGCGTTGCCGGTGCCGTACCCTTTCTGCACGGGTCGCAGGGGTGCGCAACCTACATTCGCCGCTATCTCATTTCGCATTTTCGCGAACCCGTCGATATCGCGGTTTCCGGCTTCAGCGAAGCCACCACCGTATTCGGCGGCTGCGACAACCTGCGCAATGGCCTGAACAACGTGGCCCGGCAGTACCGGCCGGAGCTGATCGGGATTGCGACTACCTGTCTCCCGGAGACCATCGGCGAGGATGTTGGGTTCCTGCTGCACGAATTCCATCCGGAAGGGAGCGCTCCTTTCCGTCTGGTGCATGTATCGACGCCCAGCTATCGCGGCACTCACGTGGACGGCTTCCATGCCACCGTACTGGCCCTGGCGGACCAGTTAGACGAAGGCGGACCGGCAGGCGTGGGCATTAACGTGTTCCCCGGCATGGTCTCACCCGCCGACTTGCGCTATCTGAAAGAGGTATTCGCCGATTTCGAATTGGAGACGACGCTTCTACCCGATTATTCCGACACGCTGGACGGGCCGCAACTCGACGAATACCAAGACACCCCCGCGGGCGGAACGCCGGTCGAAAGCGTCCGCGCCATGGGACGTGCGCGCATGAGCCTGGAATTGGGCCGGACCCTGGCCGAAACCGGGACGCCAGCCTCGTCCCTCGAAAACAGATTCGGTGTGGCCCGCCGCAAACTTGGCTGGCCGGTGGGCGTGCTCGAAAGCGACCGCTTCTTCGCCGTTCTATCTGAATTAAGCGGTAGGCCGACGCCGGCGAAGCACGCTCAGGAACGGGGCCGCCTGGTGGATTCTTACGTGGACGGGCATAAGTACGTCTTCGGCCGCCGGGCGGTTGTGTATGGTGAGGAGGACCTGGTGGTTGGCCTCACTTCATTTCTGGCCGAAATCGGGGTGCAGCCGGTGCTGTGCGCTTCGGGCGGAGAGAGCGGGCGCTTCGTGGAGGCCGTAAAGGCGGTAGCGGGGGATGCCGCCGAGGGCGTCGTCGTGAAGGAGGGCATGGATTTCACGACGATGGGGGAAGTGGCGCGCGGCCTGGCTCCGGACTTCCTGATAGGCAGCAGCAAGGGTTACAGCCTGGCCCGCGAACTCGACGTTCCGTTGATCCGCGTTGGCTTCCCGATCCACGATCGCATCGGCGGCCAGCGCATTCTGCATCTCGGCTACCGCGGCGCCCAACAGTTGTTCGATGCGGTGACCAATACTCTGATGGCCCGCGCGCAGGACAGTTCCCCGGTGGGCTACAGCTATCTGTGATGGAGAGGCGATGACCCTGGATCTCACACAGCACCCGTGCTTCAACGAGGCGTCGCGCAAGACCGCGGCGCGCATCCACCTTCCGGTCGCTCCGCGCTGCAACGTGCAATGCAATTTCTGCGACCGCCGGTTCGATTGCATCAACGAGAGCCGTCCCGGAGTGACCAGCGCGGTCCTGACGCCGCAGCAGGCGCTCTTTTACCTGGACCGGGCCATGGAGAAATCGCCGTCGATCCGCGTCGTCGGAATAGCGGGGCCCGGCGACCCGTTCGCCACTCCGGACGAAACCCTGGAGACGCTCAGCCTGGTTCGCGATCGCTACCCGGAGATGCTCTTGTGCGTGGCCAGCAATGGGCTGGAGGTCGCCGCCCACGCCGCGGCGCTCGGAAAGCTTCAGGTGACGCATGTCACCATCACGGTGAACGCGGTAGACCCGCAAATCGGCGCTCCGATTTACGCCTGGGTTCGCGCCGGCTACCGCGTGCTCCGCGGCGTGGAGGGCGCCGCCACCCTGCTGAAACGGCAGCGCGCCGCAATTGTCGAACTCAAGCGGCACGGCGTCACGGTCAAGATCAACACCATCGTCATGCCCGGCGTCAACGACGAGCATACTGCCGCGGTCGCTCGCGAAGTGGCCGCTCTGGGCGCGGACATCATGAACTGCATCCCGCTGTATCCCGTCGAAGGTACGCCGTTTGCAACGCTCCCGCAAATGGATCACCGCGAATTGGCCGGACTGCGCAAACGGACGGCGGAGTTCCTGCCGCAGATGCTTCATTGCACGCGCTGCCGCGCCGACGCCGCAGGGCTGCTGGGCGCGCCCCAGTCCGCCGGCCTGGTCGATTTGCTTCAGGCCATCGCCGCCGGGCCCTCCAACCCCAACCAGGCGCGCCCCTACGTTGCCCTCGCCAGTCATGAAGGAGCGTTGATCAATCAGCACATCGGGGAAGCTTCCCGCTTTTGGGTGTTTGAGCCCCGGCCCGGCGGGCCGCCGGCGCTAGTGGAAACGCGCGAAGCCCCTGAGCCCGGCGGCAGCGCCACACGCTGGTATGAACTGGCGGAGTTGCTGCACGATTGCAAGGCTGTGTTCACGAGTGCGGTGGGTCAAACGCCGCGGCGGATTCTCGAACAAAGCGGGGTCCGCGTGATCGAGGCCGTCGGGCTGGCATCGGACGCGATCGCCGCCTGGAGCGCCACCGGCCAGGTTCCGCGCGGGATGCAAAAGTTGTTCCAAGGCTGCGGGCGCGGTTGCGCGGGCCCGGGAACGGGTTGTGGATAGATAGAAGGAAAGGAAGGGAATCTCATGGAAAAACCAAAACATCACGTCTTCGTTTGTGGAAGCTTCCGCGTAGCGGGAGACCCCAAAGGCATCTGCCACCGCAAAGACTCGGGCGCTCTCGTCCAATACCTGGAAACCGAAGTGTCGGATCGTGGCCTTGACGGCGTTACCGTCTCAAGCGCCGGATGTCTAAAGCTATGCGAGCAAGGACCCATCGTCGTGGTCTACCCCGAAGGCCACTGGTACGGAAAGATGAACGAAGAACGCATCGATCAGATGCTCGATGCGCTCGAAGAGGGCAAACCGGCGGAGGAACTTCTGCTGGCTTGATGGCCCATGACGCATAAGAAAGTCCATCTTATCGACAGCACCCTCCGCGACGGCGAACAGGCACCCGGAGTAGTGTTCTCGCGTTCCGAAAAGCTCGAGATGGCCGCAGCCATCGTCGCGGCCGGCGTTCCAGAGTTGGAAGCCGGAACGCCCGCCATCGATGAAGAGGAGCGCGCCGATCTCCTGACGATTGTCAGCTTGCGCCTGGATTGCCGCATTACGGCGTGGTGCCGCGCCGCTGCGCGGGACCTCGAAGACGCCGCGAGCTGCGGAGTCGATTCCGTGCACGTGTCTTTTCCCGTGTCGCCGATTCTCCTGGATGCTCTGGGCAAAAGCGAAGGCTGGGTCTGGAGCAGCCTTCCGGAAATTGTCGGGCTTGCGCGCGCCGGTTTCCGGTACGTCTCCGTCGGCGCGCAGGACGCTTCGCGCGCGGCCGCCACCCTCCTCGAGAGATTCGTCCTCTCCGCCAGGGATGCCGGTGCCTGCCGGGTGCGCATCGCGGACACCGTCGGCATCTGGAACCCGCGCCAGGCGTGGCGCTCGTTCCGCAGACTGAGGGCCATCGCGGGAAGCCGCCTCTCGCTCGAATTCCACGGTCACAACGACTTGGGCATGGCTACGGCCAATACCGTCTCCGCGGTCGAAGGTGGCGCGGATGCCGTCAGCGTGACAGTGAACGGATTGGGCGAGCGCGCCGGCAACGCTCCGCTGGAAGAAGTGGCTTTGGCGCTGCGTCACACGTTGGCGCGGGATCCCGGGGTGGATACGTCGCGGCTGAGCGCGCTCTGCGAGTTGGTGGCGAGCCGCTCCGGCCGGCCAATCCATATCGCCAAGGCGATCACCGGGGCCAACGCCTTCCGCCATGAATCCGGCATCCACACGGCTGCGCTTCTCAAGAACGCGATTGCCTATCAGCCGTTTCCAGCGGAAGAGACGGGGCGAATCACCGAGCCTTTTGCGATCGGCAAGCACTCCGGCTCCGCAGGCCTGCAGGCGCTTCTCGCGGCCAGCGGCATTTCCGTGCCCGCATCCCGCTGTCCGGAGATCCTATCGGCGGTCCGCCGGCGCGCCCGGGAGCGCAAGCGTGCCGTCAGCCCGCAAGAGTTGTCCGCGATCACCCTTGAAGTGCTGAGAGTTGGGAGGCCTGTCCATATATGTGGGAAATCTACGACGCACTGATCGAAGCGGTTCCTCCCGAATCCAGAGTGCAGGCCTGTCTGGCCGGACTGCACTGGTTCGCGGTTCGTTCCGAGGGGACGGGCCTCGCCATGACTCCACGAGAAGGCGGCGGCTGCTTGTCCCGGGCGGGTGAGATCGCCGGCATGCGGACGCTCGATCTGGCTTCCGCGCTGACGTCGTGGAATCTCCCCGAAGCTGCATTGGGATTGGCGGCCATCAACTCGGCGTTGAACGCCGGAACACCCGTCGGGCGGAGTGCGGGGCTGTATCCCGGACAGCGGATGGATGAGGATGTCTTCACGTACTTGCTCGATGAGCTTCGGGGAAAGAAGGTAGCCGTGGTCGGGCACTTCCGGAATCTGGAGCGATTGCAGGCGCTTTGCGAACTGTCGATATTGGAGCGGCTTCCGCAAGCCGGCGATTTCCCCGACCCGGCGTGCGAGTGGATTCTGCCGGAACAGGATTACGTGATCATCACCGCCACCACGCTCATCAACAAGACTCTTCCACGGCTGCTCGATCTCAGCCGCAATGCTCGCGTGGTGTTGGCCGGTCCCAGCACGCCGCTTACTTCCAAGCTCTTCCAATTCGGAATCGACATGCTGGCGGGCTTGGTGGTGGAGGATGAGACGAGGGTTTGGACGGTCATACAGGAGGGCGGCCGGCACGAGATCTTCCACCGCGGCTCGCGCAAGGTAAATCTGACACGGGAAGCCGCCGCCTGCAAGGCAGCCTAGCGGCGCAGGGAGGAAGATCATGACGCCCACAACCGCGTGCAAACACCATCCCCAGCTTCAAATGGCGCCCCAGCCCACGTGCGCTTGCCAAGGTCTGCTACGGCCGCGCCGGATGCACGCACTCGGCGGCCTATGGATTATGTGCTTCCTCTTCGCACACCTGGCCATCGGCGTCACCGGATGGTGGCCTAAGACCTATCAACGAAACACGGATGTGATTCAGCGTGCGCTGGGGCGCCTGCCCGGGTTTACTCCGATCATCGTCTTCCTGCCATTGTTGGGTCAGGCCGTCTCGGGCATCTACCTGCTGCGGATGGAAGGAATGAAGTATGGCGTCAAAAAGTGCAACCGTGGCGGGAAACTACGCTTCTTCCTGCAGCGCGCGACGGGCTTAGCCATCCTGGCGTTCGCGCTCTTCCACGTGGGGACGCTCCACGCATGGGGCCTGCATGCGGTCTACCAGGCGACGCATTTAGGCGCGCTAAGACGGTACGCCGGAGGCGGCCTGTTTCAGGCCGGCGGCGCCGCGTTCCGGTCCACCGTCGAGGGATTCGGCGCCTTCTGCGGAACATCGGCCGTGGGCAACTGGATGGTGGCAGTCTGGTGTCTGCTGGGAGGCTGCGCCACCGCGTTTCACGCAGCCAACGGCGCTTGCAGCGGCGGCATCGTCTGGGGCCTGGCGAGTACTCCGGAAACCAAACGGCGCTGGGGGTACGTCTGTGCCGCAATTGGGATCGTGCTCATGGCGATGGGCGCAGTCGCGTGGTATGCATTCACGCTAAGCGGTGCGGCTCGCGCGCTATAAAAAAGATGAGACTGGCGAGAGATTCGTTTTCGCCGCCAGGGATGGCGGCGCATGCCGTGTGCGCATCGGGAACCCGCGGCAGGCGTGGCGCTCGTTTCTTAGGCTAAGGGCCATTACGGGAAGCCGCCTCTTCGCCGAATTCCACGGTCACAACGCCTTGGGTCTGGATACGGCCAATACCGTCTTCGCGGTCGAAGGCGGTGCGGATGCAGCCAGCGTGATTCACCGAGACTTACGCACCATCTCCACCGATCAGTACCGAGAAACGATAGGTCCCTATCGGAGCTGCCCGGCGACAAGAGGCTTGACGAGTTGCGCGGCGCCTGAACGCCGGGCAGTTTCGATAGGGCCGTTTGAACTGGCCCGCTCGCGCTTGCGGGGGACGCGGCAGCTATGGGATTTGGTGGGGCGTTTGGTACTTTCGGGGCGGGGTTTCGTGGGCCGTGGGGTGGTAACGGGCGTCGGAAATTCGGCACCGTTTGGAGTCTAGCGAGTCCAAAGGAACGCCAGGGGATCCCGAAGCGGCGGCTCTGGCGGCGGACGCACCGATCCCGTTGGCGCGGAGGCGCGCAGAGTGCCGGCGATCGAGTCTGGCTACGAAGAATCGGCGTAGGCACCCGGAGCGCATCTCACGCTTCTTGACCGGTGTTCGAGCCACAGGAAGCCAGCAGTCCGCGAGGAACAAGGCGGCATCTTCAGCGCGATAGATCCGAGTGGGCTCGATCCCGACGTTCTGAAACCCGGCAGCCGCCAGCTCTGAGCGGTGTTCATCCTCTTCGAGCGCGCCGGCAACGCAACCGACCCACAGGAGAACGCTCGGTCGAATCTCCGCCGGGACCTCACCGCGAGTCACCACGTCCGACGGCCGATGCTCGCCAGGGCGGCCACAAACACGCCGGGATGGTCCGGAACCTGCTCGGTCAGCGCCGGTCACCTGGGGTTTCGCGAGATGCAAGTGGACGTTCACCGCGTGCCAGGCCTCAACCGGTACTAACTGAGCTGAGGTGCCTAGCCGAAGCTCGTTTTGTCCCAATTAAGGAATCCGGCCCATGATGGCAAGCGCCGCTCATTCCGGAACGGCGACATATCAGGATCTGAATGCCCCGCGACTCCTAGGGCGCGGCGAATCAGACCTAGGCAGTCATTAGGCCACGATGATCGGCGCTAATTCGACCCTTTCGACAACATCTTGCGCTTAATGTCGGGCCAGAGTTCCTTCATGACCTGGGACGCCGCGTCCGTTCCTACTTGCATGAGGAGTTTCGTCACAGTCCCCGTGACCGAAAAGCTGTCGGGATAGTAGAAATTGGAGATCCCCACAGCACTCGCATTGCCGAGCCACTCCGAATAGTTAAAGCGCGTCCCTCCGGAGTCCGTGCGGGTCACGAGCACTCGCGTCAATGCGTAACGCACGCGCGACACGGTGCTCCCGGTTCCGCGCCTGAAATAGCGGGGATCCTCGTGCAAAAGCACGGGAAACACGCCTTCCGTAAACATGTTCCCCAGCGACTGGTCGGCGTAGTTTGTGGCCACTCGGTGCGCGTATCCCCCGAACTCCTGCCCGAAGGAAGGCTGTTGGTTGGTCCACTGTCCTAACGCCGCCAGCGCCCCTGCTAAGCCCAACAACGGATAATCGAAGGAGTCCTTGGCTGCGATGGCGAGCTTCTCACGGGACGTCAGCACCGTACCTTCCTGAGATGCGTCCGCGGTCCTATAGTTCGGAAGCACGCCGAACACGCGATTTCCTCCCGGAGGCTGGAGGTCGGGGGGTATCGCAACGGCCGCGGGATTGGCTTCCGCGGTGCCTTGCGGCCCAGCGGGATTAACAGGCGGCGCGGTCTGCTCCTGCGCAAACGTGCCCGCCGCCGCCAGCGTCGCCACCCACAGGACCCGCATCTGCTTCAATTGGCTCTCCTCCGCCTCTGTTTCCTACTGACGCCTCAGCGGACAATACGTTGCAACTGTTTACGCTTCATCGCACACCGTAAGCAGATACGACAGAATACTGCAATACTGGTCTGCCGAATGGCTTGAAACCATCCGAACCCAGCGAAACCCCGTACGCCCCAGGCGCCATGAGCGCGGCAGCACGCGACGGTCAAGCCGTAGCCTGGATTCTCTACCCGTCTGGCGAATCAGTCATACTCCCTAATGCGGCGGACAGGTTACCATTGGCCGGTTGTGGGCGATCGGCGAGGATTTGCGCCCGCCGGGAGTACGCGATTGATCGCGTCGCTTAGTGTGTTAGGCGCGAACGGTTTCGTAATGACGGTTCTCTCTGGCTGGATGGGAAGCTCGGAGAATCCGGTCATAAAGATGACCGCCACCTGCCGCGAATAGAGCGCTTCCAACCGTGCCACCAACTCCAGTCCCGACATCCCTGGCATCGTGATATCGGTTACTACGAGATCGATCTGGTTCGCGTACGACTCATAGATCGCCAGAGCCTCGATCCCATTCTCAGCGGTGATTACCTTGTGCTCCCTACCGAGCATGCGCTTGAGCAGCGTGAGAATCGACCGCTCGTCGTCAACCACCAGCACGGTCGCCATCTACTCGCGCCCACTTGGTTTCCGTAACGTGAGATCGACAAAAATCGCCAATGCCAGGACGCATGTAACCAGGCTGAAGACGGCTGCCGCTATGTGCTCCGCGGCATGACTCAGAAGCCCTAACACCGCGAATCGATAAGTCAGCAGAATGAGGTTTCCTAAGCCGGCCAGCCCGATCGACAAGAATAGCCAGCGGTTGTAGAGATGACGCATGAAACGTGGTCTGTCCATAAGCTCTGATTTTCACTTTGCATTTACTGCGGCCGCCAGGTCATATCCACCCTCACCGGAATATCGTTCTTGATCGGCATCGCAAGCAGCGACGGCGGGTCGATCTTGAAGTCCGACACCTTCGCTGGTATCGTTCCCGTCAGCCGCATCGCGTTGCCCTGCGCCGTCACCTTGAATTCCACCTGCTTATACTGCACC
>CAYWHA010000092.1:0-13901 GCA_964457555.1 uncultured Solibacteraceae bacterium | reverse complement strand
TCCGCATCCGGGTGAATGGCGCCCGCGATAAAGCGGCTGAAGTAGGCGGCGGAGGCCGCCCCGTCGAAGCAATGGTCGTGATACAGCACGCGTTCCAGCATACGAAGGGGGAAAACCTTTCAGGTTGCCTGAACGCGAGACGAAATGCAACCTGTATTCGGTTAAAATGCGAAAAAGTGTAGAGTTTTCCCCGGATTTGCACCCGGCAAGGGGCGCGGGGTTTGCTACATTTGTTGGAAGCGTATGCGAACGATACCTGGCTGGGACCAGTACTACCTGAATATCTGCAAAGCTGTGGCCTGCCGCAGCAAGGATCCGAACACGCAACTTGGCTGCGTGATTATCGGACCGAACCACGAAATCCGGTCGACGGGATACAACTCCTTCCCGCGCGGCATTCGCGACGATGTCCCGGAGCGGCTGGCGCGGCCCGCGAAATACCTTTGGATTGAACACGCGGAGCGCAACGCCATCTGCAACGCGGCGCGGGCCGGGACGGCGACGGAAGCCTGCACCATCTTCGTCGAGATCATGCCCTGCATGGATTGCGCCCGGGCCATCGTTCAGGCGGGCATCACGGAGGTGGTGATCTCAGCCGAGCGGATGGCGCAGTACTCCAGCGAATACTACAACGAGCACTTTAGCCTGGTGGAGACGCTGTTCGGGGAAGCCAGGGTACGGGTGCGTCGGGTCTAGCCTTCGCCGGGGGTGCTTTATCGGGCGAAACCAACCGCCGGCATAGACCGGCGGCGGTACTGGTATCTCGTCTAGCCCTGCCGAACGGATTTCGCCTCTTCGGGAAGCAGGCGTTTGAAGAACCGGTGACGGCAGAACCGGCAGCGGAACGGCTTCATGTGAAATATCGTCATGATGCCATCCACCGGTCTGGGAAACGACAGCCGGATGTCCGAGCCGCCGCATCGGGGGCACCGGACCACGGGCTGAGGTTCGGGAGTCACAAGTACTTGCCTCGGTGTAGCGTAGCAGGTTTCCGGCGGCGCAGGAATAGCCAGCAGGCCCGGATTAGTACCAGCAGAGGAGGTACGGCGCTCTCATTTGGGCAGCTTTTCGAGGTCGGCCGGTTCGCCGAACTTCAGGCCGGCAATATCGGGAGCGATGGCGCGTAACAGGCCGGTAAGGACGCTGCCCTGGCCCACTTCGACTGCGCGGGAGACTCCCCGGGACGCCAGAAACCGCACGGACTCCACCCACCGCACGGGACTGGACACCTGGTGGTAGAGGCCATCGCGGGCCTCGGCGCCGGCGCTCACTTCGCGCGCCTGCCAGTTGCAGACCAACGGACATTCGAGGTCGCGGAATTCGACCGCGTCCAGGTCCGCGCGCAAGCGCTCCTGCGCCGGCCGCATCAGGGCGCAATGGAACGGCGCGCTCACGGGCAATAACACCACACGGCGGGCGCCTGCCGCCTTGGCCAATGCGATGGCGCGGTTGATCGCCCCGGCGTGGCCGGCGATCACCGTCTGCTCGGGCGAGTTGAAATTGGCGGCGGACAACACTTCCCCTTGCGCAGCTTTCTCAAGTACGGAAGCGAAGGCTGCTTCCGGCAGCTTGAGGATTGCGGCCATGGCGCCCACTCCCGGCGGAACGGCCTCCTGCATGTAGCGTCCGCGTTTCCGGACCAGGAGGAGAGCGTCGGCGAACCGCAGGCTGCCGGCGGCCACCAGGGCGGAGTATTCTCCCAAGCTATGGCCGGCTACGTAGTCCGGCTTCCAACCCAGCTCCCGAAGGACTTCCAGGGCGGCCACGGATACGGTGAGCAGGGCGGGCTGGGTGTTTTCGGTGAGCTTGAGCTGCTCCTCGGGGCCTTCGAAGCAGAGGCGGGAGATGGCGAAGCCGAGAACATCGTCGGCCTCTTCGAACACGCGGCGCGCGGCGGGATAGGCATTCGCGAGGTTTTGGCCCATACCTGCGGCCTGCGAACCCTGTCCGGGGAAAAGAAAGGCGGTGGTGGGTGTCAAAGTGAATTATAGCCGCATGCGGGAGGGGCGGGGGAAGGGGGAAGCTGTTGCCCCACGCTTACGAGGTGTTCCTTCCGTCGGGGCCGCAAACCACCCCCGGCACAGACCGTCGGCGTTACCGCAAACACGCGTCGCCGGTTAGCGCTCAGTTACCCGTTGGCGTGGAATTGAAATGATCCACCACCAGGAAGTCGACCATCTCCTTCCCCTGGTGGAACTCCAGGCCCAGTTTCTTGAGAGCGGATTCGATCGTCAGTCCAGGGTCGCTCGCCTCGGGGGCCTCCCCGTCTTGCGCTCCGGGCGGAGTTGCCGGCATTACGACGAGTCGCGGGAGCGTGCGGGTGTCGAAAATCAAAGTAATGTCGTACTTGCCCGTAAGACCGGTCTTGTCCGTTGCCGGGCCCAATGGTGGAGGGGGGCTTGCGATCCGGGCGATGTCGGCCGAACTGACCATCCGGCCCACGTAAACAGTCGCGGCCTCCTTGCGGGTTGTGACGAGCCTTCTAAACCCCGGCGGAACCTGGGGGATGCCGTCCTTGCCGAGAGTCACGCCACCCGGCAGAGTCGAGCCCTGCGCATTGAAGATTTGTTCCGCGAACCTGTTGGCGCTCTCCGGCGGCGGAGGCTCTGCGCCCGGCGGCGCCGGTTCAGCCTCTTTCATCTTGATACCGCCCTTGGCGACCACAAGCTCAAAGACGCTGATCTCCCTTTTCTCCTGGTGCACTGCCAAGCCTACCCTCTCCTGGAGCAAGCGCCGGATCATCAGCAGGAAGTCGTCCATGCCGGTCCCTGGCGGAACCCTGGCCACGATGTCGAACCTGTTCCCCGGGACATACAACTCGGGCATACCCACATAACGGTAAGCGCCCCCGCCCCAACCCCGATGCACCAGTTCGCTGAGTGGGACGTTTGTGCAGGTCCACCGCTCGGGCATCGCCGTTCCAGGACCGCCCTGGCACGAATATCCCTGGCCGGACGGGCCGAGGCCGGTTGTCGCGGCTTTCATCGACGCCACCTCGAAAGCCGGACCTGCTGCCGTGGTTTGAGCGCTTGCGGTCTGTGGGATTTGGGCAAGGGTGGCCGGAACACTCGCCATCGCGACAATGAGGACACCCGACGCGAAGACCTTCATCAACGCCTCCTTTCCATTTTGGAATTTTCGGTCCGATTCAGTATAAACCGAAGAGACCGCCGGCGGAGACCGGCGGCGGTACTTGGGGTGGTATGCTGGCGCGGTGCGGTTCGAGTTTTACAGGTTCCGGTTCCGGTTTCTCGCGGGGGGACGGCTCTATTTCCCTCCGTACCAATCGGGCAACGCGGTGCGCGGGGCGTTCGGGAGCATCTTTCGTAAGCTGACGTGCCGGCCGGAGTGCCGGGATGCGAAGACGTGCGAAGGGCGCGGGACGTGTCCGTATGCAAGGGTGTTCGAACCGCGGGCGGCGCGTGGCGAGGGTCCGAGCGGGCTGGCGGACTGGCCGCGGCCCTTCGTGTTCCGCGCCTCGCATTTGGACGGGCGCACGATTCAGGAGGGCGAGGCGTTCGACTTTGACGTCCACCTTTTCGATGTTCGCGAGCCGGCGCTGCCGCACTTCGTCGCGGCCTTCGCGGAGTTGGCGCGGGAGGGACTGGGACCGGGGCGGGGAATCGCGTCGCTGGCGGGCGTGGATCAACTGGACCTGGACGGCGAGACCATCCAACGGGTTTTCGATGGCGAGCAACTCCGGATGGCGCCAGCGGCGCCGAGCACGATGGATCTCCACGCGGCGCCGGAGAGGGTGGACCGCGTGCGCGTGCGGTTCGTGACGCCCACGGAATTGAAGGCGGGGGAGCGGTTGGCGGAACGTCCGGAGTTCCCCATCCTGTTCGGACGGCTGAGGGACCGCATCGGCACGCTGCGGGCGCTGTACGGCGGCGGCCCGCTGGAGATCGATTTCCGCGGGATGGGCGAACGGGCCGGTGGGGTGCGGATGACCGGTTGTGAACTCGAATGGCGCGGAGCGGACCGGCGGTCGTCGCGGACGGGACAGCGGCATCCGCTCGGAGGGTTCGTGGGAGAAGCGGAGTATGAGGGGGAGTTGGGCGAGTTTATGCCCTATTTACGGCTGGGCCGGTGGGTGGGCGTGGGTAGACAGACCGTTTGGGGAAAGGGAGAGATCGAGCCGATTCCTCAGACGATGCCGTCGAAGAGCACGGAGGTCAGGTAGCGCTCACCGGAATCGGGCAGCACCACGACGATGGTCTTGCCTTCGAACTCGGGTTGAGCGGCCAGACGGACGGCGGCGACGGTGGCTGCGCCGCTGGAGATTCCCGAGAGGATGCCCTCTTCGCGAGCCAGGCGGCGAGCCATCTCAATCGACTCCTCATTCGTGACCGTCTCGACACGGTCCACCATGGCGAGATCGAGGGTATCGGGAATCATCCCGGCGCCGATGCCCTGGATTTTGTGCGGACCCGGCTTGAGGGGTTCTCCACGCAAGGTTTGCGAGATCACGGGACTGGCAGCCGGCTCGACGCCGACGGAGAGAATGGGCTTGCCGCGATCCTGCTTGATATAGCGCGAGACGCCGGTGATGGTGCCTCCGGTTCCGATGCCGGCAACGAAGACATCGACGCGGCCGCCGGTGTCTTCCCAGATCTCGGGGCCGGTGGTTCGAAAATGGATGGCGGGATTGGCTGGATTCTTGAACTGCTGGAGGAGCACGTAGTGGGCGGGATCGGAACGAAAGATCTCGTCCGCCTTGGCGATGGCGCCTTTCATGCCGAGGGCGCCCTCCGTGAGAACCACTTTGGCGCCGAACGCGGCCAGAACCTGGCGCCGCTCGATGGACATGGTCTCCGGCATGGCGATAGTGATGGCGTAGCCGCGGGACGCCGCAACAAACGCCAGGGCGATACCCGTGTTCCCGCTGGTGGGTTCGACCATTTCCTTACCGGGCGCCAGAACGCCGCGGGATTCCGCGTCCCACACCATGGACGCTCCGATGCGGCATTTTACGGAATAGGCCGGATTGCGGCCCTCGATTTTAGCCAGGACGGTGGCCTTGGCGCCGCCGGTCACGCGGTTCAATTTGACCAGGGGCGTTCTTCCGATGCTGAGTGAATTGTCGTCGAATGTCATGATTTCCGCCTCGATTGCGCTGAAACTTCCTGCGCCAGATGCATCATGATAGCAGGTATGTTGATGCTATGATGCAACTATGAGGACCACGGTCACTCTGGATCCCGACGTCGAGCGATTGATCCGGGACGCGATGAGAGAACGCGCGATTCCCTTCAAGGAAGCCCTGAACGAAGCCGCGCGAATCGGTCTCGGCGGCAAGGGGCGCAAGCGCGCAACGAAGTTCGTCCAGAAGTCGTTTCGGATGGGTGAATCCCAGGAGTTCCGTTGGGACAAGGCGCTGACGATCGCCGACGCCATAGAGGACGAAGAACTCAGCCGAAAGCTGACGTTGCGCAAATGATGCTTCTCGACGCGAACCTTCTGATTTACGCAGTCAACGCGGACGCACCATTGAGCCGGAAAGCGAAGGCCTGGCTGGAATCGGTTTTGTCCGGACGGGAGACGGTGGGGTTTTCGTGGAACGTAATTCTGGCGTTCCTCAGGCTGACCACGCGACCAGGTTTGTTCCGGCGTCCGCTGCCCGTCGATACGGCTTTCGATGTGGCGGCCTCCTGGATCAGTCAGCCGTGCGCGACAATGGTCGATCCCGGTCCCCGCCACCTTCAGATTATGCGCGAGTTGCTACGGCCTCTGGGAACCGGTGGCAATCTCACGTCCGACGCTCACTTAGCCGCGTTGGCGATCGAACATCGGGCGGAACTCTGTTCCTCCGATACGGATTTTGCGCGATTTCGCGGTCTGAAGTGGCGCAACCCTCTGTCCTGAATCAGGCGCGGGGTTCGGTTCCGGCCAGCGCCTCACTACTGTGGGGCTTCGAACACCACTTGGCCGCCGACTACCGTTGCGAGGACGCGGGTATTGCGTATCTCGGGCGGCGGAAGGCGCGTCAAGTCGCGGTCGAGCATCACAAAATCGGCGAGTTTCCCGGTTTCCAGCGTTCCTTTGCGCTTCTCGGCGAACTCGGCGTACGCGGCGGCGGAGGTGTAGGCCCGCAGCGCCTCCTCCACGGTAATCTTCTGCTGGGGGTACCAGCCGCCGGGATGCTTGCCGTCGAGCGTGCTGCGCGTGACGGCCGCGTAGATGCCCTCGATAGGCGCGGCCGGCGCCACGGGCCAATCGCTGCCGAACGCCAGGCGCGTGTGGAGGTCGAGCAGGCTGCGCCAGGCATAGGAAGTCTTGGCGCGCTCCGGTCCGATCAGGTTTTCGGCCCATCGTCCGTCATCAATGGCGTGATACGGCTGCATGCTGGCAATCACGCCGATGGCGGCAAAACGCGGCAGGTCGGACGGCGCGATATGCTGGGCGTGCTCGATGCGGAAGCGCGGGTCGGCCGGATGCTGCTCCCGCTGCACGCGGTCGAAGACATCCAACTGGAGCCGGACGGCGCGGTCGCCGATGGCGTGGACCATCACCTGGAGTCCGGCGCGGGTGGCGTCGCTGGTCCAGCGATAGAGGTCATCCGGAGTGTTGACCAGAAGGCCGGTGTCTTTGGGCGAATCGGCGTAGGGCTCCAGGAGCGCGGCGGTATGGGATCCGAGCGATCCGTCCACGAAGGCCTTCAGGCATCCAATTAGCAGGGAATCGTCGCCGCGGCCTTCGCGGCTTACGGTCTGCGCCAGGCGTTCCCAAGTGGGAAGCGGGACGGCGGCGCGGATGCGCGTCTTCAGGCGCCCGGCCTGGCGCGCACGGCGGAACACATCAAGGTCTTCCCACGTGCCCATGTGGCCCACGCTGGTGACGCCGTGCCGGGCCGCGTACTCCATGGCCGCGTCGAGCGCGCGGTCCAACATCTCCGCCGAGGGCGGCGGCACTACGCGAGTGACCAGGCTCACGGCGTTGTCCTTGAAGATTCCGGTGGGCTCGCCGGAGGAGTCGCGGACGATCGCGCCGCCCGCCACATCGGGCGTGTTCCTGTTCACGTGGGCGGCCGCGAGAGCCAGGGAATTCGCCAGGCTCATGTGTTCGTCCAGGCGATTGATCCATACCGGATTCCGCGGCGTGACGGCGTCGATCCATTGTTTGCTTGGCAGCTCGCCGCCCCAGTTCTGGTGGTCCCAATCGCCGCCCGTGATCCAGGTCCCCGGCGGCGCGGCGGCGGCGAAGGCCTGGATGCGCGCGATGAACTCCGCCTTGCTGCGCGCGTCGCGAAGCTGCACGGAACGAAGGCTCAAGCCGCCAACGAGAAAGTGCACGTGCGAATCGATGAAGCCTGGCGCGACCATGCCGCCGTGAGCATCGAGGACGCGCGTGCGCGGCGCGATCAGCCTCCGGATGGATGCGTCATCGCCGACCGCCAGGATGGCGTCTCCGTTCACGGCCAGCGCCTCCGCCCAGGGCTGGGCCGGATTGCCGGTCCATACGCGCGCGTGAACCACGGCCAGGCTGGCCTGCTGCGCCAGGGCGATCGCCGAGCAGAGCATCAGAATACTCAGAATACAGAGTAGCTTCATTCGACTGCCAGTCTAGCAGCGAACGGAAGGGGGGAGGGGGGAGAAGGGGGGAGAAACAAGAAGAGGACAGAAGCAAGAAGACAGAAGCAAGAAGGCAGAAGCAAGAAGACAGGCGGGCCCACGGAGACCGTGGGCACCCCGGTCCGTCCCACTTAACTTAAGCGTGCGATCATGGAGGATTGGAGGGTTCGATGACTCGACGACTGGCTGCGATTGCCATGGCAGTTTGCCTGCCGCTGGCGGCGAAGGCGCCCAAGGCGGCCATGCCCGTCGTCACCGATGAAAAAGTGGACTTCGCCGCGGGAGGCTCCATTGAGGTGACTGGATCGGTGGGCGAACTGAATATCGAAGCCTGGGATGGTCCCGGCGTCGAAATCACGGTTACCCGTTCCACTTATCGCACGGATACGCCCCGGGATCGGGAAAACGCCCAACGCCAACTCAGCGCCATTAAGGTGACCTCGGAACGCAAGAGCCCGACCGAACTTTCCATCCACACGGCCATACCGCAGCGCAGCTTCTGGGCCAAGGTTTTTCATTGCGGGCACAACTATCAACTGGACTACCGCATCCGCGTGCCGCGCGATACCAAGCTGGCGCTGCACCACGGGACTGGCGACGTCTTTGTGTCGCAGGTTGCGGGCGACATCGACGCTTCGGTGCGCGTGGGTGACATCGTGCTGCATCTGCCAACCGCCGGGCCATACTCGGTTGACGCGCAATGCAGCTTCGGCGGGGTCTATTCCGATTTCGGCGGGACGTACCGCACGGGACATCTGGTAAGCGAACGGTTCGCCGAAAGCGGAACGGGCGCGGCCAAGAAGCTGCACCTGCGGGTGGGCATCGGCGGCATCAGCATTCAAAAAGTGGCTGTGGCCACGATGTAGCGCGCGGCGGGCAGGGCTGCGCTACGCGTCACAACTCGTGGCGCGCGCGGTGATACACTCAATCCGGGAGGCCGCGGCGCAAAACCGGCCGGACGTCCGATGCGTGGCTAACGTCCCACGGGATTGCCACAGATCCTCGGACCTGCAGAACGTGCCGGCAACTGCTTCTGCGACCTCCCCGCGTCCTTCGAAGACCTACGCCAACTCCGCATGCGGCGCGACCGCTTGAGCGTGGACGGTCACCGTTGCGCCGGCAAGGCCGGAAGAGTCCGCCTTTAGCTGGATGGCGCCGGGATCTTTCGACGCGCGCAGAACCACGAGCGCGCGGCCGTTGAACAGCTTCCGCCGATTGCCCTGGTATGGCTCCAGACTCTGGCCGTCTCCATTGCCCAGCCCGGCAATCTCGCCCGGACCGCTCACCGTGAATTGCACTTCCTGGTCCGCGTTCGGCTGGAAGCGGCCCTGCGCATCGAGCGCTTCCACGGTGATGAAGGAGAGGTCCTGCCCGTCGGCGTGGATCGCGTCGCGGTCCGCCATCAGCCGCAGGCGTGCGGGCGCACCGGCCGTCGTCAACGTCATCTCCGCGACAACCCGATCGCCGTTCACAGCCACTGCCTTCAGCGCGCCGGGAGCGTACGGCACGGTAAACATCGCCCTGAACTGCTCGTTCCGGGTGGTGGGCATCTCTCCTATCGGCTTGTCGTCAAGGTAGAGCCGCACTTTTTCGGTCTTTGCGTACACTTCAACCTGCATGGGCTTGCCTTCCTGCCCCGGCCACGTCCAACTGGGCAGCGTCGGGAACGCGGCCCAGGCGATGGCGCAGATCTTCCGGCCCTCCGGCTCGGGAAGGCGCACGGTGACAAACACGCGGTCGCCGCCGTTCCACAGGATGTCGCGATAGAACGACGACGGTTTGCGGAATCCGGCGAGGTCGATATCGCCGCAATAAGCGGAGTGCCACGGATACCCCGGAAAGATGAGCTTCCTGGCGCCACCGGCGGCCTCGTTCCCGCCGCCTTCGGCCATGGCCGCCATGGGATTTTTGCCGTCGGCGCCCATTTGCGGCAGGCTCTTTCGCATCATTTGCCCGATCATTCCGGCCATTGCGATCTGCTCGGGCGTTGCGTAGCTCCATCCGCCGACGCCGGATTCGCCCAGATAGTCCATGGCGGTCCAGGTGAATTCTCCAACGATGTGAGGGTTGTCGTTCACCAGACTCCACTGCTCGAAAGCGTCGGGCGGGAAGGACTCGGTGGTCTGCATGATGCGCGCGGGCACACGTTGGCGGTCTCCTGGGCCATTGGCGGCCAGATTGTAGTTGTATCCGGCAATGTCCACCACCGCGATGGACGCATCCGGGTTGGGGCCGAACGTCGCTCCGAGAAAAGCCTGAGTGAGTGGCCGGGAGCCGTCCAACGCGCGGACGCAGCTTGCCAGCTTCCGGGCGATCGGCGCGCCTTGTTCGCTCCACACTTCGGGAATCTCATTGCCGATGCCCCACATCACAATGGATGGGTGATTCCGGTCGCGCAGGACCATGGCGGTGAGATCCGCCTGCCACCACTCCTCGAAGAACCGCGCATAGTCGAACTTGGCCTTGGCCTGTGTCCAGACATCGAACGGCTCGTCGAGGACCAGCAATCCCAGGCGGTCGCAGGCATCGAGGAATGCGCTCGACGGCGGATTGTGAGCCGTCCGGACGGCATTGAAGCCGGCCGCTTTCAGCAGCTCGACCTTGCGCTCCTCCGCCCGGTCGAACGACGCGGCGCCCAGCGGGCCGTGGTCGTGATGAACGCTGCCTCCGCAGAGCTTGATGGGCGAGCCGTTCAGCGCCAGCCCTTTCTCCACCGACCAGGCGATGGAGCGAATGCCAAACGGGGTGGTCACTTCGTCCGTTACACGGCCTCCGCTTACGACCTGCGTCACAGCCCTGTAGAGGTGCGGATTCTCCGGGGACCATAGCGAAGGCCGCGGCACATCGATGGTGTGAAACACCTCCCGTTCCGCGCCCCCATCGGCTGGAGCGGCCGATTCCGCCTGGCCCACGGCTGCGTCGTTGGGATCAACCAGAGCCGTCCGCACGGCGATTTCGGCAGCGCTGTCAATGGCGCTCACGCGCACGCGCAGCGCAACCTTGGCGTGCTCACTCGAAACATCGGGCGTGGTGATGGCCACGCCCCAATGAGCTACGTGCACCGGCTCCGTCAGTACCAGGCGCACATGGCGGTATATTCCGGAACCGCTGTACCAGCGGCTGTTGGGCTGCGCGGAATTGTCGGCGCGAACCGCCAGCAGGTTGCGGGCGGAGAGTTTCAAGTGCGGGGTGAGGTCAAAGACGAAGGCGGTGTAACCGTAGGGATGCGTTCCCAGTTTCTCCCCATTCAAGTACACGGTTGCATCCATGTAAACGCCATCGAACTCGATGGTGGCGAGTTTGCCATTCCACTCCGCCCGAGCGGTGAACGCCTTTCGGTACCAACCGACTCCTGCGGGGAAGTAGCCCGCGCCGGCGCCGCTCGGGTTGTCCTTATCAGGCGTGCCCTCGATGCTCCAGTCGTGCGGCAGATTCAGGACGCGCCAGGAGGCATCGTCGAAATCCAGGGCCCCGGCGCCTGGCGGGTCGCCTTTGAGAAATCTCCAATTCGAATCGGCGTCTAGTTCCAGGCGTGTCGAGACTGTTTGCATAATGCCTCCATTCTGGCAACGATTATCATAGCCGCCCCGCCAATCAAAGAAGACAGGCGGGCCCACCAACGTCGTGGGCACCCCGGCCCGTCCCACCTAACGTCCGCTTTCTAGCATCGAGCCACGCGGGGAAGACCTCGGGGTTTTCTAGCCAGACCAGCATCCACTGCGCCATCTCTTGCTTTTCGGCTTGCTTTTGCGGGCTGGTACAGGGGCTGGCGGCAGCGAATTTAGCGCGGTCCTTGGCGGCGATCGCCTGGCGACGGCAGTAGCGTGCGCGCTCGCGGTCGCCGGCCTCTATGGCGGCGGCGTAGATCCGGCCCATCCCTAACAGCGACTCTTCCAGTTCTTCGAAGGTGTGCTGGCGGATGCCGGCGTAGGGCTGGTCGAACGGCAGGTCGGTGGCCCACAGCAATTGGCGCAGATAGCTCTCGGAAACCGGCGCCAGAAGCTTGAGCAGATCTCGCCAAACGGCTTCCGTAATGACGGGCGGCTGGGCGGCCGCCAGGTAATCGCGGAGTTGCTGCTTGAAGGAATTATTTCTTGCGGTGGCCACGGCGGTATTTGGTAGTGGCCTGCTGGTGAGCGGCCAGATTGTCGGAGAACTGGTGTGCGCCGGAACCATCGGGCCGGAGCACGAAATAGAGCGCGCTGGTTGCGGCGGGACCGATCGCGGCGCGAAGGGAAGGCATGCCGGGGTTGGCGATGGGACCGGGCGGAAGGCCGGCGCTGCGGTAGGTGTTGTAAGGATCGTCGCGGTCCAGGTCGGATTGGTAAATGGCTCCGCGATAGCCGCCGTGGAGCAGCGCGGCGTAAATGGTGGTGGGGTCGCAATCGAGCTTCATGCCGATGCGAAGGCGGTTCGAGAACACGGCGGCGATCAGCGGGCGCTCGCTATCGAGCTTGTCTTCCTTTTCGACCAGCGAGGCCAGCGTGACCGTTTCGTGAACGTCCGCGCCGGTATGCAGGCCGCGCCAGGCCTCGCGGAACTTGCCGGTCATCATGCGGCAGAGCTGGGCAGGCGTGGTGTGGCGGCCGACGTGGTAGGTGTCCGGGAAAAGATAGCCTTCGAGCGTGGGCGCGTGCGGATCGAGGTCGCGAATCGAGCGCGGATCGCGAGCCGCCGCCAGGAACTCTTCCGCCGGAAAAAGGCGCAGTTTCTCCGCCGCGGCCGCGATGTCGAACATATTCGAGCCTTCGGGGACCACCAGTTCATAGAAGAAAACGTCGCCGCGGGCCACGCGGGAGTAGACCTCGACCGGCGTCACGGCGCGGTCGAAGCGATACTCGCCCGCTTGCAATTTGCGGCCTCGCCCGGCGAGACGCGCGAGCAGAAAATCCCAGCGGCTGCGGACCACGCCTGCGTCGGCCAGCATCCCGGCGATGGTTCCGGTGGACGTGCCATAGGGCACGTCGACGAAGGTCTCCGTTCCAAATCCCTGGTACGGGCTGTCCAGGCGGTACACGGCGAAACCTCCCACGACAACGGCGAGCAAGGCAGAGATGCGAATGGCGCGGATGGCTTTCATGCCGGAAGAGAGTCCAGGTAGCTTTGCAGAAGAATCACGGCGGAGAGCCGGTCCACGGCCGCCGCGCGCTTCTCAATGCCGATTCCGCTCGAGCGGAGCACGCGGCCCGCCTCCACGCTGGTGAGGCGCTCGTCCCAGTACTTGACCGGCAGGCCGGTTCGCTGCTCGATGGCCGCGCCGAACTCGCGCACCCAACCGGATTGGCGGCCCTCGCTGCCGCCCATGTTGATCGGATTGCCCATGAGGATCAGCCCGACTTCGCGCTCGGCCGCGAGGCGCTTGAGCGCTTCCAGATCGTCACGCTTGCGCGTGCGTTCCAGATTCGGCAGTCCCTGCGCGGTAATTCCCAGAGGATCGCTGATGGCCAACCCAATGCGCTTCTTGCCCAAATCCAAGGCGAGAATGCGGGTCTTCAAGGGAGTCAACTGACTTCATTATAACTTTCCGCTATTAAGACGTTCGTATCGCGGTTGGCCCTATAATCTGGTATCGATGGGTAGGCTGCGGCGCGCCGGGTATTAAGACTCGATTCGTTTTTGGCAGGAGATCAAGATGAAAGATTGGACACGCCGGGATCTATTGAAAACGAGCTTGGCCGCGCCGGCCGCAGTGGCGGCGTCGGCGGAAGCGGTTGCCGAGGGAGAGCCTCAGACGGGCGCGCCGGCAGCCGGGTCGCCGCGGTCCGCCGCTGGCCGGGAACGGCTTCTGCTGGATTTCGGATGGACCTTCCATTTCGGCCACGCCGAGGATCCGGCGCAGGATTTCAATTTCAGCGGCAACTATTCCAAGACCGGGAATTTCGGCCCGGTAGCCACGGCGGCCTTCGACGATAGCGATTGGAAGGCCGTCAATCTGCCGCACGATTGGGCCATCGAGCTGCCCTTTCAAAACGATCAGCCCGTTAGCGCCGGAGGGCGGCCATTAGGGATTGTCGAAGAGGGTGGCGCGCTGGCCAGCAAGGGATATTATCCGCTGGGGCGGAACTACCCGGCCACCAGCATCGGCTGGTACCGCCGCATCGTCGACCTTCCGGCTGCCGACGCGGGCAAACGCATCACCATCGAGTTCGATGGGGCTTACCGCGAGGCCATGGTGGTCTTCAACGGCTACTACATCGGCAGGCATATTGGCGGATACGACCCGTTCAGCTTCGATGTGACCGATTTTGCGAACCGTGGGGCCCAGAATGTGCTGGTGGTGCGGGTCAACGCCACCGAGAGCGACGGCTGGTTTTATGAAGGCGCGGGCCT
>CAYWHA010000091.1:0-14057 GCA_964457555.1 uncultured Solibacteraceae bacterium | reverse complement strand
TCAGCCTCTATAACGAGACGCTCGGCGAGGGCATTTATCCCACGCCGGTGCTGGGAATCGTGGGACTCATGAAGACCGCGGCGCCGGTAACCATCCCGTTTAAGAACGCCGGCCGGAGCGTGGTGCTGCTCGGCGGTTTGGGCGGTTGCAACGACACCGATTTCGGCGGCACGCAGTATGTCAAGGTGCTGCTCGACCGGTTGTGGGGTCTTCCTCCCGCGCTCGACATGGACCGCGAGAAGCGCGTCCATGAGGCTATGCGCGAAATCCTTGCCGAGAACCTGGCCGAATCCGCCCACGATCTGAGCGATGGCGGCCTGGCCGTGGCGCTGGCGGAATGCTCTTTCGGACCGGCCGGCATCGGCGCCCAACTCGATCTCGATTCCGACCTCCGCCCGGAAATGCTCTGTTTCCACGAAGCGCCTTCGCGCATTCTGATCTCTACCGCGCATCCCCATAGGGTTGCGGCCATCGCGGCCAGGCACGGCGTGGACGCACTGCTGGCGGGCGTTACAATTGAGAAGGGGATCGAGATCCGGCAGCGGGCCATGACGCTCGGTTCGTGGGAGATTTCAAGTCTGAAGTCGGCTTATAGCCAGGCGCTCGAAACCTATGTCAAATAAGCTCCACGACGAGATGTGGGACGGGCCTCCTGGCCTGTCTTCTTCTTTCGGCCCAGACAAATTCCACGACGAATGCGGCGTAGTCGCCGTCTACGGCCATCCGGAAGCAGCCAATCTTGCTTATCTGGGACTCTATGCCTTGCAACACCGTGGGCAGGAGAGCGCGGGCATCTGCACCAGCGACGGCGTGAAGATCCACACCCGCAAGTCCATGGGCCACGTCGCGGATATTTTCACCAAACCCGTGCTGGCGGAACTGAAGGGCGACCTGGCCATCGGCCACACGCGCTATTCCACCGCCGGCGATACGGTGCTGCTCAACGCCCAGCCGTTTTCAGTGGCCTGCAACAAGGGGCGCGTGGCCATCGCCCACAACGGCAACATCACCAACGCCGCCGAGTTGCGCGCAGACCTGGAACGCACCGGCTCCATTTTTCAGGCCAGCAGCGATACGGAAGTGATTCTGCATTTGCTGGCGCGCTCCTCGGAACGTACGCTGGCCGGAGCGTTGCGCGATGCGCTGCTGCAACTGGAGGGCGCGTTCTCGCTGGTGTTCCTGGCCGAGGACCGCATCATCCTGGCGCGCGACCCGCACGGCTTCCGCCCCCTAGCCGTGGGCGAAATGGAGATTTCCGGCGGCCGCAAGTGCCACGTGGCGGCCTCGGAAACCTGCGCCTTCGATCTGATCGGCGCCGCCTACCTGCACGAAGTGGACCCCGGCGAGATGGTGGTGATCGGTCCGGAGGGAGTCACCCGCGAACGCTGGGCTCCCGAGCAGCCGCGCGCGCAATGCGTCTTCGAGCACGTCTATTTTTCACGGCCCGATTCCATCGTTTTTGGGCGCGCCGTGCAGGAATCGCGCGAAGCGCTGGGCCGTCTGCTGGCTCGCGAATGCCCGGCCGACGCGGACATTGTGGTGCCCGTCCCGGATTCCGGCGTGGCCGCGGCGCTGGGCTATTCCGCCGAGTCCGGCATTCCTTTCCGGCACGCGCTCATCCGCAACCACTACGTGGGCCGCACGTTTATCGAGCCTTCGCAGGCCATCCGCGATTTCGGAGTCAAGCTCAAGCTCAACCCAGTCCGCTACCTGCTGCAAGGGAAGAGCGTGATCCTGGTGGACGATTCCATTGTGCGCGGCACCACCAGCCGCAAGATCGTCCGCATGATGCGCGCCGCGGGCGCCCGCGAGGTGCACCTGCGCATCTCCTGCCCGCCCACCGTATCGCCCTGTTTCTACGGTGTGGACACGCCCACCAAGAGCGAGCTGATCGGCTCCGGCCACAGCATCGAAGAGATCCGGCGTTTCGTGGAGGCGGATTCGGTGGGCTATCTTTCGCTGGCCTCTCTGCGCAAGGCCGTGGACGACGACCAGAAACACGAATACTGCTACGCCTGCTACACCGGCGACTACCCCACCGAATTAGTCAACATCCAGGAGTTGATGAGCAGCCGGCGGAGTAAGTGCTGAGTCTGAGTGGGGCGGAGCTCCCGGTCAGCCTTCTTGCGTGGTGTATAATTCCCCCTAGCCTCTGGAGGGGGGCATACACATGCGCATGATGATGAGAGTCTCGATCCCTGTGGAAACCGGCAATGAAGCCATCGCGGATGGCAGCCTGGGAACAACCATTCAGCGAATTCTGGCGGACCTGAAGCCCGAAGCGGCGTACTTCGCCGAGGACAATGGCGAGCGCACCGGGTACATCTTTTTCGACATGCAGGATTCCTCGGAACTGCCGGCCGTGGCGGAGCCGTGGTTCTTGGCGTTCGACGCGAACCTCACCGTCCGCCCGGCCATGACGCCGGAAGACCTGGCCAAGGCGTCCCCCGCGATGCAGCGCGCCGTAGCAGCCTACGCCAAGTAGGCGGGCGGGCCTGCCGCGCAAAGAGGCGACACCGGCGCGATAGACGTCGCATTTCCTTTACCCTGTCTTGTATCTGAGGCAGAATAGAATCATGCGGATTTCGAGACTCGTCTTCCCGGCGCTCGCCGCGCTGGCCTCCGCCGCTCTGTGCCCGGCCCAGCCGGTCGTAACGGTGCACGGCTTGGGCGGAAGCACGGTCAAGCTTTCGCTGGCCGATCTCGCCAAGCTGCCGCACCAAACCGTCCAGTTCACGGACCAGGATAAGCCGGTCACGTGCGAAGGCGTCCTCTTGATTGACGTTCTTTCCAAGGTCGATCTTCCGCTGGGCGATGCGTTTCACAAGACCGGTGCTTCTTACTACGTGGTGGTGGACGCTTCCGATGGTTACAAGGCGGTCTTCGCCTGGGCGGAACTCGACCCTTCGTTCACCGATCGGAAGGTGTATCTGGCAACCGGGCGCGATGGCAAGCCTCTGGCGGACAGCGAGGGTCCGTTTCGATTGGTGGTCCCCGGCGATAAGCGCGGCGGGCGAGCGGTACATCAAGTCACTGGTTTGACTGTCAAGCAAGCGAACTGAGCGCCGCGCGACACTCGGCCGTTGTACGTTAGCCTATTGGCTATGTCAACGAACCTCCGCGGCCTCACCATCTGGCTCACCGGCTTGAGTTCCGCCGGCAAGACGACCATCGCCGCGGCGGTCTGCCAGGACCTGCGGGAGCGCGGCTGCAAGGTGGAGTGGCTCGACGGGGACGTGGTCCGGCAGCATCTGTGCCGCGGTCTCGGCTTCACTAAAGCGGACCGTGACGAGAACATCCGCCGCATCGGCTTCGTGGCCGAGTTGCTGACCCGCAACGGCATCGTCGCGGTGGTTTCGGCCATTTCGCCGTACCGCGCGGCGCGCGACGAGGTCCGGCGGCGGGTCGGTGACTTTCTGGAAGTGTACGTGAACGCTCCCATCGAGGTCTGCGAACAGCGCGATCTCAAAGGGATTTACCGGCGTGCGCGTGCCGGTGAAATCAGCCACGTCACGGGCATCGACGACCCTTACGAACCGCCGCTCGCTCCGGAAGTGGAGTGCCGGACCGACCGCGAGACGCCCACGGAGAGCGCCGCGAACGTCCTGCGGGCGGTGGACAATACCAATGCCGCGAAGGTATCGGAGCCGCGAACGTAAGAACCGCTCTCTTTCGTTCGCGGCTCTGACGCGTGGCGCGTTACCATAATTTGGACGGAAGGAGACGCGAAATGCCCGTAGTTCCGATGCAGAAGATCCTCCACGATGCGTTTCAGAAGCGTTACGGAGTGGGAGCGTTCAACATCGTCAACGACCTGACGATGGACGCCGTGCTGGCCGCGGCGGAGGAGACGCGCTCGCCGGTCATCGTGCAGGTTTCCGTGAAGACCGTTAAGCAGATGGGCGCCCGGCTCATCCGGATTATGTTCGCGGAAATGGCGGGGCGCGTGTCCATTCCGGCGACGCTCCACCTGGACCATTGCCCCGACCGTAAGGTGCTGGAGGAATGCATCGCGGAGGGGTGGAATTCGGTGTTGTTCGACGCCTCCAAGCTCACCTACGAGGACAACCTCGCGCAGACCAAGGAGGTGGTCGCGCTGGCGCACCGGCATGGCGTCGCGGTGGAGGGCGAACTTGAAGCGATCAAGGGCGTCGAGGACGGCATTGGCGACGAGTACGGCGGGCCGGTGGTGGCGCTCGACCGCGCGCTGGCGTTCCTGCGCGAGACCGGCATCGATAGCTTCGCTCCGGCCATCGGCACGGCGCATGGCATGTACAAAGGGGAACCCAAGATCAATTTTGAGCGCGTGTCGCAGATTGTGGCCGCCGAGCCCGCCCCGCTGGTGCTGCACGGCGGCACCGGCCTGCACGACGCGGTCATTCAGGATCTTATCGCCCGAGGCGCGGTCAAGGTCAACATCTCCACACAACTCAAAATCACCTTCGCCGATAGTTTCCGCGAATACCTGGCCGAGCACCCCACTGAATACGATCCGCTCAAGCTGTTGGGGGCGGTCCGCAAGAACATACGCGCCGTGGCGGCGGGCTACATGCGCGTTTTTGGCAGCGAGGGCCAGGCCGCGTGAGTAAGGTCTTGATTTTCGATTGCGACGGCGTGCTGGCGGATACCGAGCAATACGGCCATTTGCCGGCCTTCAACCGGATGTGGCGGGAATTGGGCGTGCCGTGGCAATGGTCCGTGGAGGAATACGGGCGGAAGCTGAAAATCGGCGGCGGCAAGGAGCGCATGAGTAGCCTGTTCACGGAGCCGGCCTTCCTCAAAGCGTTCACGCCGCCGGCAGATCCGCAAGAACGTAAGGAGATGGTGGCGGCCTGGCACAAGCGCAAGAGCGCCATCTACCAGCGGATCATCGGCGCCGGCGAGATCCCGCCGCGCCCCGGCGTGAAACGGCTGTCGGAGGAGGCGCTGGGACGGGGTTGGATTCTGGCGGTAGCATCCACCTCGGCGCAGGAATCCGTGGATGCGGTTCTGCGGCGCGCCATGGGAGAAGACGCCGCGGCGCGCTTCGCCCTGGTACTGGCCGGCGACGTGGTCAAGGCCAAGAAGCCGGCGCCGGATATCTACCTGCTGGCCGCGGAACGGCTGGGCGTCCGGCCGGCCGAATGCGTGGTAGTCGAGGATTCGAATAACGGCCTGGAGGCTGCCGCCGCGGCCAACATGAAGTGTGTGGTCACGGTTTCGGGCTACACGCGCGAGGAGGATTTCTCGAAGGCTGCGATCGTCCTCACCTGTCTGGGCGACCCCGGCGCGGAATCCTGCGAAGTGTTGGCCAACCGTTCCGCCGCGCGTCCCGGCGCGTGCTTTACCGTGGAAAATCTGGAGGAGGTGCTGGCATGAACCGCATGGCCGGCGTTTTTGCGCCGATTTCAACGCCGTTTTTGGATAACGAAGAAGTCGATTTCGACGCCCTGGCGTTCAATGTGGAACGCTATGCCGCTACGGGTCTGCTGGGCTATCTGGCGCTGGGGTCGAACGGCGAGAACCGCAGCATGACCGAACAGGAGCGGCGCGAGGTGTTGCGGTGCATCGTCCGGCGCAAGCGCCCGGACCAGGTGGTCATGGCCGGCGCCACCTATGACGCCCAGCGCGACACCGAGCGGTTTCTGTGCGATGCCGCCGCTCTTGGCGCCGATTTCGGCCTGGTCCTCTCGCCCGCCTACTTTCGCAAGCAGATGACCGACGAAGTCCTGTTCCGCTATTTCTCGACGCTGGCCGACGGCTCGCCCATTCCGCTGCTCCTCTATAACGCCCCCGCTTTTTGCGGCGTGACACTGTCGCCCGCGCTGGTAGGGCGGCTCTCGGTCCATCCGAACATCGTCGGGATGAAAGATAGCGCCGCCAGCGGGATCGAAAACTTTCTGCCCTTCGAGTCGGAGAGCTTTCACGTGCTCGCCGGGTCGGCCAACTTTCTGTTCGCGGCGATGATGGGCGGCTCCATCGGCGGCACGGTGTCGCTGGCGAATTCGTTTCCGGAGATTGCGCTGGACCTGTTCCGATGCGGGCAGGCCCGCGACGAACGAAACGGCCTCCCCTTGCAGGCGCGCGTCACCCGGGCCAACCAGGCGATCGCCGCGATCTATGGCCCGTCGGGAGTGAAGGCCGCCATGACGCTGGCGGGATACAAAGGCGGCATTCCGCGCCGGCCGCTCCTGCCGCTCACCGCCCTGCAAGTGGCGGCGCTGCGGGCCGATCTGGAGGCGGAGGGGTTGGTGTGAACCGCGACATCCTGGCGGTGGACGTCGGCACCACGGCGTTAAAGCTGGGCGTGTTCAGCCCCGCCATGGAAAAGCGCTGTGAAGCCGCGCGCCGCTACGACGTCAACGTGTATGGCCAGGGCCGCGCCGATATCGAGCCTTCCAAATGGTGGCGGGCGCTCGGCGAATGTTGCCGCGAAGTCGCCCCGTTTCTCAAACCCGTGGGCGTGCTTTCGCTGTCGGTGACCACGCCGGGGCTCTTGCCCATGGCCGAAGACGGAACGGCGCTCGGTCCCGCCATCCTTTTCTTCGATGGGCGCTCGCACCGGCAGGCCCGCGCCATCCGAAAGGCGGTGGGAGAAGACAAGTTCCTTCGCGAAGCGTGCAACCTGCCGGTCTCCGGCGGCTCCTCGCTGTGTTCCATTCTCTGGATTCGCGAGCATCAGCCCGGCGTGTGGGAGGCCGCCGCGAAATTCGGCCACACCAACACCTATATGGCCAGGCGCCTGACGGGCGCATGGGTCATCGATCCTTCCACGGTTTCCATCACGGGCCTTTACAACACGGCGCGCAACAACCTGGAATGGAACCGCGACGTGCTCGAAATCGCGGGAATACCGGAGGCCAAGCTGCCGGACCTCATGCAATCCTACGAACCCGCCGGTAAGATTCTTCCCGAGGCAGCGACTGAATTGGGGCTGCCCCGCGACACGGTGGTTCTCTGCGGCGGCAACGACGCCGTGCTGAGCGCGCTCTCGGCGGGGATCACCGGGAGCGGTGACATCAACAACGTCTGCGGCACTTGCGAGATCATCAGCGTGTGTCTGGATAACCCTATCGGCTCGCCGCATTTCAACATCCGCTGCCACGCGATTCCCGGCCGCTGGCTCACCTTTTTCATTTTGAATACCGGGGGCAAGGCCCTCGAGTGGTTCCACTCGGTTTTCTGCCGCGACCTGACCGAAAACCAGTTTTACGAAAGCTACATCCCGGAAACGCTGGGCGCGTTTTTCGATTCGGCGGATCTTGACCGGCGCGAGGCGGAGTTGCCGCGTTATGCGCCATTCCTGGGCGGTTCGCGCTACACCACCGAACGTTTGACGGCCGCCTTCACCGGCGTGAGCCTGGAAACCAAGCGTGAGGATCTGCTGCTGGCGCTGATCCGCGGAAACGCCGCCTACCATGGCGATCACCTGAAGGAGGTCGGCGGCCTGGTGAAACTCGGCGGGCGGGTAGCAACCACCGGCGGAGTCGCCAACATCCGGCGATACCTTGAGGTCAAGCAGCGCTGGACCGGCGCCTTCGATTACGAATACCGTGACCAGTCGTCGCTCGATGGCGCGGCCATGCTCGGCCGCTTCTATTTGACGGGTTGCTGCACGGCAGGCGTTGGAGGGTTGGGTGGGGCGCCCGGTACCGCGTTGGGGTAATACCCGTCGCGCGCGTAGACTTTGACGCCCGGCAGAGAGGGTACCTCGACCTTGATTCTGCGGAACACCTTATCCGATACCCCCGGGTCGAGGTCCGGTGAGTAGCGCAGGATGTACTGCGTGGAGATGTTTCCCTGGATCTTGGCCACGGAGTCGATGACGGAGCGCGAGACAGCCCCCGCGTAGCCTCCCGTGCCGGCTTCGTATACGTAGTTACCCGCATCCATGGGCTTGGAGATGTAACCGGAAATATCTTTGTAGACTCCGGCGCCGAGAGGATACTCCACCCTGCCTCCGGTCTCCATCGCCATCTTCTCGAGCGTGTCCTCCGCCGGATCGTCGGTTCCGTATGCAACCGTACTCATGCCGTAGATTGTCACCTGCTCGCGCTTGGCCAGTTCCAGCACTTCCCCCAGGTTCCGGCTGCTCGAGTTGTTGTGGCCGTCGCCGATCACAATGATGACGCGGCGCGGATCGAGCGGCTCACCCTTCACCACGATGCGGCGCGTACATGCCAGGTAAATCGCGTCGTACAGCGCGGAGCCGCCGCCCGGCCTCAGCTTGGCCACCCTCTCCGCCAGTTTGTCGCCATCCGTGGTGGTGTCCACTTCCAACGCGGCGTCGGTTCCGTAGGAAATCAGGTACCCCGAATATTTCTGGTCTCCCGGAAGCAGGGCCCAGATCAATTCCCGGATGGCGTCCTGGTAGGTCACCCAGTGCGTCTTGGTGCTATTGCTCAAGTCCACCAGGAAACCGACCACCATGGGCTGCTGCATGGTGTGATTGAAGTACCGTATGAGCTGCGGCCGGCCCTCGTCGAGGATTCGGAAATCGTCCTTCGTCAGGTTGGAGATGAATTTTCCCTGGTCGTCGGTCACGGTCACGGGCACGTTGACTTCCGTGGTCTGTGCGCGAAAGGTTGCTGGCACGTCTACCGGCTCGGCGGGCTGTGGCTCGGCCTCTTTCGGCGCTTGCGCCTGGCCTGCCGGTTTCGCGGGCGGCGGCGCCTGCTGGGGGGCGGCGACGCACCACAGCACCCCGCAAACCGACAATCCCACTATCGCTGGAACGAAACGCCTCATCGTATTTACGTCCTATTCTAACGCGTCACGAGCCGTTGGTGGGGCGGGCCTCCTGGCCTGCCTTCTTCCGTTGTCCTGTCCCGCCCCACTGCCTCCATCCGCTTCTCCGTCGCATCCCCTCGAAACGCTCCCGCGCCTTCCTGTTTCCGAAATGCGCTACCATTTGCCTCTTGGAGGCTCAATGAAGCTGACGTTCTGGGGCGCGGCCGGCGAAGTCACCGGGTCCATGCACATGGTCGAATCCGCCGGCAAGCGGTATCTGCTCGATTGCGGCCTCCACCAGGGGCGGCGCAAGGACGCCGACGCCAAGAACCGAAAGCTTCCGTTCGATGCGTCATCCATCGACGCGGTCGTCCTCTCGCACGCTCACATCGACCACAGCGGCAACCTGCCCACGCTCGTCAAGCACGGCTTTTCCGGCCCAATTTACGCCACGCCGGCGACCATCGACCTGTGCGCCTATATGCTGCGCGACACCGCGCACATCCAGGAAAAGGACGCCGAATTTCTCAACAAACGGCGCGAGCACCGCCAGGCGAATGGCCTGGAAAACGGGATCGTCACGCCCCTCTACACCATGGAGGACGCCGAGCGCACCGTACCGTTGTTTCAACCCGTCCCCTATCACGCCGATTTCAGCCTCGCCCCCAATCTGAGCTACGTCCCCTACGACGCAGGCCACATTCTGGGTTCTTCCTACGTCGAGCTTCGCGAGACATCGAACGGGTCCGCCGTCCGTTTGGCCTATTCCGGAGATATCGGGCGTCCCAACCTGCCCATTCTCCACGACCCCGAAATCATGCCTCCGGCCGACTACCTGATCATGGAAAGCACCTATGGCGGGCGCCTGCACAAGAGCGTGACCCACGTGGCCGACAAGCTGGCCGACGTGGTCAACCGCACCGCGCACCGCGGCGGGCGCATTATTGTGCCGGCTTTTGCCCTGGGCCGCACCCAGCAACTGGTCCTCATGCTGCACGAGCTTGCCAACCAGAAGCGCATCCCCAATATCCCGATCTTCGTCGATAGCCCGCTCGCCATCAATGTCACCCAGGTGACCCGCGACCACGCCGAGTGCTTCGACCGCGAGGCCCGCGAGTTCCTGCTGCGCGGCGAGGACCCCTTCGGTTTCAGCCGTCTGCAATACGTCCAAGCCGCCGCCGATTCCAAGAAACTGAACGACCTGCACGGCCCGTTCGTTGTGATCTCCGCCTCGGGAATGTGCGAGCAGGGCCGCATCCTGCACCATCTGCGGAACAACATCGAAGACCCCCGCAACACGGTCTTGATCACTGGCTTCCAGGCGGCCGACACCCTCGGGCGCAAGCTTGTGGAAAAGTGGAAGGAAGTCCGCATCTTCGGCGAGCCTATGCGCGTGCGGGCTGAAATTTCCAGCCTGGACGAACTCAGCGGCCACGCCGATCAGGCCGAGCTTATGGCCTGGATCAAGCCGCTCGTCCCGGAGCTCCGTAAGGTCTTCCTGGTCCACGGCGAACCCCAGCAGGCGGACGCCCTGGCCAGGTTGCTCCACTCCACTTACGGACTGGATGTAACCATAGCCGCCCCCGGACAATCGTTCGAAATCAGTTAGATGAAACCCAAATGCGGGGATAGTCCATCTATACTGTAGGTTTAGAGAAGGAGTATCGAAACAGTGAGCGCACCCACCTACGAACCTCAGCCGCAACGTTCCGGCATGGCGACAGCCCTGGCCGCCGGCGCGATCATCGTCTTGCTTTGCGCCAACATCTACCTCTACGTCCAGATCGACCATTTGCGCGGCGACCTGACCGACGCCCAAGCTACCCTGAAGGCTCAGGGCGCGGAGTTGGGCAGTCTGCGGGAAACGTCTTCGGTCAGCGCGGCGTCGCAGGCCCAGCACGTCGAAGCATTGAAGGCGGAGCTGGCCGACGAGCAGAAACAGGCGCGGACCATGTCCAGCCAGGCCAAGGCCGAAGCGCTGGCGCATGCCGACCAGTTGAACAAGCAGATTGAAGCCGAGCAGGCTAAAATGCAGGCGGAGACGGCGGCTGAGATCGGCAGCGTCAAGCAGGCCGCCGATACCGCCAACACCAAGATCGCGGATGTCTCCACCGACGTTGGGACGGTCAAGACCAACCTGGCGTCCACCAACGCCGATTTGCAGAAGACCATCGCCGATCTGAAATCCGCCAAGGGCGATCTCGGCGTACAGAGCGGCCTGATCGCCACCAACGCCAACGAACTGGCCGCCCTCAGGAAGTTGGGTGAGCGCAACTACTTCGAGTTCAAGCTCGGCAAGCCCAAGAAAAAGGAATTCACCAAGGTCGGCGACATCCAGGTTCGGCTCAGCGACGCCGATCCGAAGAAGAACAAGTACACCGTCGATGTGATGGCGGACGACAAGGTCACCCAGAAGAAGGATAAGTCCATCAACGAGCCGGTGCAGTTTTACACCGGCCGCGCCACGCAGCCTTACGAACTGGTGGTCAACCAGGTCCAGAAGGGCGTGATTGTGGGCTACCTGTCGACCCCCAAAGTCCAGACCAGCCGCTGACCTCGCCGCGCCGGGTCTCCGAGCCGCGAACGCTTCACCGAGCCGCGAACGTAACAGAGCGGTCTGGGGTTACAATAACCTCTTCATGCCAATTCTGGATATCAATGAAATCAGGGCGATATTGCCCCACCGCTACCCCTTTCTGCTGGTGGATCGTATCGTCGAAATGGAACCCGAACGGGTCGTCGGCATCAAGAACGTCACCGGCAATGAGCCCTTTTTTACGGGCCATTTCCCCGACTTTCCGGTGATGCCGGGCGTGCTGATTGTGGAAGCCATGGCGCAGACGGCCGGGGTGCTGGTGCTGAAGAGCATCCCGGACCGGCAAAATAAACTGGTCCTGCTGGTGGCCATCGATTACGCCCGCTTCCGCCGGCCGGTTGTCCCTGGCGATACGCTGCGCATGGAAATGACCATCGTCAAGCGCAAGGCCAGCGTCGCCAAGATCGCCGGCCGCGCCACCGTGGATGGCCAACTGGTGGCTGAAGTCGAAGTCATGTGCAAGCTCGCGGATAAGGAAGAGAAGCAGCCGGAAGCCACGGCCTGACGATGTCCATCCATCCCACCGCCATCGTCGATCCGCGTGCGAGGATCGCGGAGAGCGCCGAGATCGGTCCCTACTGCGTCGTGGGCCCCGATGTCGAAATCGGAGCCCGCACCCGCCTGATGGCCAATCTCTACCTGGAGGGCCCTGCGTCCATCGGCGAAGACAACGTCTTCTTCCCCTACAGCACCGTCGGCGTCGCGCCGCAGGACCTCAAGTACCAGGGCGAGCGCGCCGAAACGCGCATCGGCCACCGCAACCGGATTCGCGAATTCGTCACCATCCATCGCGGCACTCAGGGCGGCGGCCTGGTGACCGCCATCGGCAGCGATAACCTGCTCATGACCTACACCCACGTGGCCCACGACGTCCGCATCGGCGACCACGTCATCATTGGCAACAGCGTGGGGCTGGCCGGCCACGTCATCGTCGAAGATTGGGTGGATATCAGCCCCTACAGCGGCGTGCACCAGTTCTGCCGCATCGGCCGCCATGCCTTCATCGGTCCGTACAGCGTCGTGAAGCAGGATGTATTGCCGTACTCGCTGACCAGCCATAAGCCGGAGTTGGGAGTCTTCGGCGCCAACAATGTCGGCCTGGAGCGGCGCGGCGTAGAAAAGGCCGCCATCGAGGCGCTGCAGACGGCTTTCCGCCTGTTGACCAGGTCGCAGCTCAACACCTCGCAGGCTATCGAGCGCATACGGGCGGAGGTCGCTCCCTGCCCCGAAGTAGACGGGTTGATCGAGTTCATCCGCTCCTCGGGGCGCGGCTTCGTCAAGTAATGCGCTACGGGCTGATCGCCGGAAACGGACGTTTTCCCCTCCTGGCGCTCGAAAGCGCGCGGCGGCTGGGACATGACGTGACCGTGATCGCCATTGAGGAGGAAGCTTCCCGCGACGTGGAAGCCCTCGCCCCCCGCTGCCATTGGCTTTCCCTGGGGCAACTCAGCCGGTTGATCGACATTCTGAAGGAGGAAGGCATCACCGAGGTGGTGATGGCCGGCCAGGTCAAGCACGCCAAAATCTTCTCATCCATCCGCCCCGATTGGCGGCTGGCCAAGCTATTAGCCTCGTTGCCCTGGAAGAACACCGACGGCTTGATCGGCGGCGTCGTCAAGATCCTCGAAGACGAGGGCATTCATCTGCGCGATTCCACCGCGCTGTTGAAGCCCATGCTGGCAACCCCCGGCGCCATGACCCGGCGCAAGCCGTCGAAAGAAGAGACGGTGGATATCGAATACGGCCGGCGCGTGGCCAATGCCCTATCGGGCTTCGACGTGGGCCAGAGCGTCGTCGTTTGCGAGCGCGCCTGCGTGGCGCTTGAGGCCATGGAGGGCACCGACGCCATGTTGCGCCGTGCCGCGGCCTTGGTGAATGGACGGCCGCTCACCCTGGTGAAAGCCGCCCGCCGCCGGGAGCACTTGCTCTTCGACGTCCCCGTGGTGGGGTTGGAGACCATACCGGTCATGCGGGAAACCGGAACCACCGCCCTGGCCGTGGAGTCCGGGCGAACCCTCATGCTCGACCGGGAAAGAATGATGGAAGCCGCCAATGATGCCGATATCGCAATTACGGGAGTGTGACGGGACAGCAAGGTGGGGCAGGCGCTTTCGCCTGCCATTCCCGATAGACTCATGCCTAAAACAAAACTAGCCGTAATCGGCGCCGGCCAATTCGGCAAAAATCACTGCCGCGTCATTCACGAATCCGAGCGCGCCGAACTAACCGCCGTTGTGGACCTGAATCCCGAACGCGCCGCCGAAATGGCCGCGGCCCACGGCGCTCGGCCGTTCACCGATTTCCGTGAGCTGGCCGGTCTGGTGGATGCCGCCGTCGTCGCCGTCCCCACCACGGCCCACGAACCCGTCGGCCGCGCCCTGCTCGAAAACGGCATCGACGTATTGGTCGAAAAGCCCATCGCTCAGGATCTGGCCGCCGCGGATCGCCTGGTCGAGACCGCCGCCCGCCACGGCCGCATCCTCCAGACGGGCCACCTGGAGCGGTTCAATCCCGGCGTGATCGAACTGGAGCGGCGCGCCACGCTGCCCCTGTTTTTCGAAATCCACCGCCTCAACCTGTTCAGCCCCCGCAGTCTGGACGTGGATGTGGTGCTCGATCTGATGATCCACGACGTGGATATCGTGCTGGCCTTGACCCGCGCCGTGCCCCAGGAGATTCACGCCGCCGGCATTTCCATCCAGTCTCAAAACGTCGACATCGCCAACGTCCGGCTCCAGTTCCCCAACGGCTG